>JAVBYO010000022.1 GCA_030823955.1 Gallionellaceae bacterium | reverse complement strand
TTACCCTTCTCCCTTCACTCTTCCCCCTTCCTTGAATTTGAAAAAGGAGAACTATCATGGCAATGAAAATCCTTACGGATCTGTGTACATCCTGCGGTGACTGCGAACCGGAATGCCCGACGGCTTCCATCAGCGTCAAGAAAGGGCTGTACATCATCAACGCAAGCGAATGTACCGAGTGCGAAGGTGATTTCAGCAAGCCGCAATGTGTGAAGGTGTGCCCGATCAAGGGTTGCATCGTTCCCGCATAAGTAACAAAACTCCCGATCATCCCGGTGCAGAAACACGCGCCGGAGTGATCGGACAAACAGCCTTCGACGGGCCCGCTCCGGGCGCGTCGAACAAACAAGAGGCATCGACATGACTACCAGCACCGTCATCACCAAAGCAGCAGCATTGCGCATCGCGCAGGCTGCGCGCGCGCTTGCGGATGTGAATGCGGGGGCTTTTGCGGCCAAACTGGGCGACCAGATCGGCTTGCCCATCACCGAGGAAAAACTGGCCAAAGTGACCGTGGCGGACATCAAGCTCATCCTCTCCGGCGAAGAGACCGTCGAGCCGGATGTGGATGGTGCTTCGATCAAACTGGCCGTGCGCCACCTGTGGGGTGCCACCGCCGAAGAAGAGAATCTGCCGTCCAAGGCCGCGTATGCCGAAGGTGATATGCCCGGCAGCCTGCGTGTGGCGGTCGCTTCCAACAGCGAAGAGAACCTCGACGGGCATTTCGGTTCCTGCCCGCGCTTCCTCGTCTATCAGGTCGGGCGCAACGAGATACGTCTCATCGACATCCGTTCCACCGCCCTCACCGACGAAGCCGAAGACAAGAACGTCGCGCGTGCCCAACTCATCAATGATTGCCAGATCGTCTACGTGCAATCCATCGGCGGCCCTGCCGCAGCCAAAGCCGTGCGCGCCAATGTGCATCCGGTAAAAGCACCGGAAGGCGGCAAGGCGGACATCGCTTTGCAGCGCCTGCAAGCCGTGCTGGATGCGCCTCCGCCTTGGCTGGCCAAGATCCTCGGCGTGGAAGCGAAGTCGCTGAACCGTTTCTCGGAAGCTGAAGAAGAGTAAGACGATGATCGTTCCGGAAACATTGGAGCATATCGCCAACACCGCCGCTGCGATGGGCGACTTGAGTGACACGACACTGGCCGAGTTGAAGCATACTTGGCCCGATCTGCGTTTCACCTTCTGTAGCGATGACGATATGCCCGCGCGCATGCCGCCCGCTTTGCGGCGTGAAAGCTTCAATCTCTATCTGGTCAACGGCAGCGAACACTGCCTCAGTCTCACCGACGACCCCTTGCAGGCCATCGGTGTGGTACTGGCTGAAGTGGATGCAGATTAGTTACTTCTGCGCCTTCTTCCAGTCGTCCGTCAGCATCCCCGCATAACCCCAGTCTGCTTCTTCGATCTCCTGGATCACGATATGGGTGTGCTCCGGTTTCTTGCCCAGCACCCGCACCAGCGAGTCGGTGAATTCTTGCACCAGTTGCGCTTTTTGTTCTCTCGTTGCACCTTTGGTGATCTGTAGATTCACGTACGGCATGGTCGTTTTCCTAAGTAAGGGTTCAGGGTTTGGGGGCGAGTTTTTGCCATTCGGCGTTGAAATAGACCGACACTGCACCCGGCTTCATCTCCGGCAGACTGCCGATCTGGCAACCTGCCGCATCGATCTGGCGCGACCACTCGCGGAAACGCAACATACTCACCGGGTTCATCACACAGGCAGCGTGGCCGAAGGGGTGGCCGAACTGGAACAACACATGGCCGATCTCGTGGGCCAGATACATGCCCGAAAGTTCCGCCGCCTCGGCGGGCGAATATTCCTCGCCGCCGCGTAACAAGCGGGTGTTCGCGGAATCATCGGTGAACGGGAAGGTGCTCCAGAACACGAAGGTACCGTAGCGGCTGTTGCGGCTGTAACTGGTGGTGCCCACCGACACTCCGCCGCGTATCGCCGAATGCACATCGACATCGATATATTCCGCGCTGGCGATGAGCTGGTTGCTGATCACCAGATCGTAGGACAGCGCACTGTATCCCAGTGCATCCCAATAGACCCACTCGTTATACGGCGAACCGTCGAGCACCGGCGCACCGTCCGCCGCCCTGATCTTGCGCCAGTATTCCAGACGCTCCAGCATCACCCGCGCCAGCATCGTGGAAAATTCGCGCAGGTCTTTGGGGGCGGTTGCGGCGGGCAGATACGGGCGGGCGAACGCCATCGCCTCGGCCAGTTTCGTCCCGCGTTGTTGCAGCGTCTTGTATATTCCGTCGGCCAGTTTGATACGGTCACCCGTGCCGGATTTGAAATCGTAGATCGATCCGCTGCTCACGCTCTGGATGGAGCGCGGCAACAGCGCGAACAACTGCGCGAGATCGGACTCGGCGACTTCGGTGAACACGACTTCCACACCGAAATGGGTTTTCACCGTGCGCTGAGTGGCGGCCAGCATGTCGCGCAACTGCTCCGGAGTAAGACGCGGAAAACGCGGATTCACCGCATGCAACACACGCAGCTGTACCTGCTGCCCGGACTTGACCGGCGCGATAGCCGCCTTCTGCCACTCGGCATCGGGCGTCTGGCAGGCGGAGAGCAACAGCAGCAAGCCAAGAGCCAAGCCGGTGTGTAAATGCCGCCATGCGCTACTCCTCTCGCGGGTGAGCGGGAGCGTGAAGGTGGCGGCGCAACAAGATGGCTGAGAAGTGGTGGGCATTTATGTTTGAGGAAAGTGAATCGTGGCTTCCTCTTTAAATCCTTAATACGCTAGGGTGTGCGTTTCGATGGGCATTTTACTTTGCACCAGGAAACCATTCAGTATGATTATCACCGCCACGCGCCCAATAGGTAACGCGCTTGCCACGTAGAAATGCGATGTAACCTTGCACCCCGGCATTCATCACACGTTTGCTAAAGTCCCTGTAGTGCTGTCCATTTTGTTGGCTATCGAGAATTGCCGCCTTAAGTGCGACAAGATCAAAATCTGCCGCAACAGAAGGCAAACCTTCGAAATTGATGGGTGTTTTGATGATTTCTCCAGAGGCGCTGTAGTATGTTTGTTGCAACGCAACATAATCGACATGGTAATACTCAACCCCTGTTTCAATGAGCCGCCTGACAACCTCCGGAAATGGAATACTGCCGTCAAGCGTGGCACGAGCAGCTTCTGCGACAACTTCAGATTTCATGGTGATCCTTCATGGAAGAGAGCGAGGTTGAGCGTCAGGATAGGTGCGGAACTACAGGGTGCAATAGGAAAAAGCAATTTGGGCACCACTATCTTTCTCACAAATCATTTTCCCAGGGTGTGATTGGCTATCACATAGCATTTCAGACCATTTCTTGTGACTCTCGCAGCCATCAAGGTCTTTGAACCTTGCATCAACAAAGCAGCTAGTCTCACCAGCCCCACAAATTACATACCTCACAGGGGTTTCACCTTTGGCGCCTTTAACTCCTTCAGTATTCTCGCTACTACATCCGACAAGAAAGCCAATCAGGAGTAGTGCCAATATGTTCTTATTCATCTGAGAACCCAACGTTATAGTAGACACTCCAAAATCCGCCGAGAAAGACACCGCTACGGCGCATAACTGGCCTAGGCTTCGTGATGCCTTGATTTTATTGCGGGTGGAAAACATGGCGCACCCATCCAAATTCAACAAGCCGTACCGTACCTGTCCGAGCGGGGAGGGTCAATATCTAAAAATGTATAGATAATCTAACGCGCTATGGGTGTGTCTTGCTTGTTATCATGTCAGCCGTTGCAGGAGGAATTGAGTGATGCGTATTACCTTACAGGGTTTGGTTGTTACAGCGGTGATGCTGCTGGGGTTGGCGGTTGTGCCGACGTATGCGGCTGAGGTGCGTGTGGCGGCGGCATCGAATCTTGCCGCGCCGATGGAGCGCATCGCTGCGCTGTTTCAGCAGGAGAGCGGTCATACCTTGAAGCTGACGTTTGCCGCGAGCGGAAAGTTGTATGCGCAGATCAAGGGCGGTGCCTCGTTCGATGTGTTCCTCGCTGCGGACGAGGAGTGGCCGAAGATGCTGATGCAGGAGGGACGCGCAGTCGGCGGGTCACGCTTTGTTTATGCCACGGGCAGGCTGGTGTTGTGGAGTGCGCAGCCCGGTCTGGTGGATGACAAAGGCAAGGTGCTCAACAAAGGCAATTTCAATATGCTGGCTATCGCCAATCCGGCGCTGTCGCCCTACGGTGCGGCAACGAAAGAGACGCTGGGCAAGCTGATCATGTGGAACGCTATGCAAAGTAAATTGAGCAAAGAGGATGATGTGGCGCAGGCTTATCGTTTGGCACTCATCGAGAAGGCTGATCTGGCGTTCATCGCGTTAGCGCAGGTGATGCGCGACGGTAAAGTGGGTGAAGGTTCGTGGTGGTTGGTACCTGCCGAGTTGCATCAGCCGATCCGGCAGAGTGCGGTGTTGTTGTCCGCAGCCAAAGATCAGGCGGCGGCCAAAGCCTTGCTCACTTTTATGAAAAGCGAGAAAGCCAGAACAGTGCTGAGGGGATTCGGGTACGAAGCGCCTTGAGATGAATGGTTGAGGGTTAAAACAGAACGGGCACTGCGGTGCCCGTTTGTTTTGCTGCAGGGGGATTTAATCAGTGCATCCTTAGAACGTCTGCTTCACCCCGAATGAAAGCGCGGACAGCGTGGACCCCGCGCCGATGGAGCTGGTCAACCCGCTGCTCCAGGCGGCACCGCCCAGGCTGTAGTTAGCACCACTCTGGTTGGTCAACACCGTGTAGAGCGCGTACACCGTGCTGCGTTTGCTCAGTCTATGGTCGTATCCGATCGTGGCGTGATCGGCTCCGGTGTTGGCCGCTGCGGCCAGACGCTCGACTTTGGTGTAAGCCAGTTTCACTGCGCCGCTGCCGAATTGATATTTCGCGGTCAGATAGGCGGCGCTATGGCCGAAACAATCCGCCCCGTTCGCCAGTGCCGAGCAGGTGGTCAGCGAACTCGATTTGCCCAAAGTGTCGGTCGTGTTTTCATAGGCGGCGCCGAAAGACAGATCATCCAGCGTGTAGCCCAAAGCGACATTCCAGGCGCTCTCTGTGCCGCCGACGCGCACGGTGTCGAGCTGGTGGAGTTCGTATCCGAGCGCGCCATACAAAGTGCCGTTGTCATAAGCGGCGGAGAACGAGGTCGCGTTATCTTTCTTGTCGCTGGCTTTGGTGGCGGTCTCGGTCAGATTCACACGGGCGAGCGAAGCGACAAAACCATTCAGGTTCGGCGTGGTGTAGGAGAACACATCCGGCTGTTTGGTGACGAACGAAGTTCCCGCCGACAGGCTCTTTACGGTACCGAACAGCGTGCGGTTATCAGCGATGGTGTCGCTGAAATTGTCCAGCTTGCGCGTGATGATCTTGTACGGTGTGTCATAGCGTCCCAGCAATACCGAGCCGTAGCTTTTGCTGCTGATCCCCGCAAAGCTGTTGCGCATGGCGAAAGTCCCGCCCGCATTGTCCAGTGCGATCAACGATTCGATCTGCCAATTGATGGACAGGCCATCACCGACCTCTTCCGCACCTTTGAAGCCCACGCGCGATGCATTGCTCGATATCTTGTCGATGTCCGTTCCTTTGGTGCCATTGCTGGCGGTGCCGGTGTTGATGAAGTCATAAGAAACATTCGCCAGACCATAGACCGACACGTTGGCGGTGTCGGCGAGGGCGGGTAGCGAGAGTGTCAGGGATGCAGCAAGCAGGTATTTCAGCAGTTCATGTTGAGACATTATCGACTCCTATGTGGTTAAATTCGGTTATGTAAGTTAGTGCATAACGCAATGGCGATTCAGCAAGGGGCGTGCCAATCAGGCGGCCATAGGCCTTGTGCCTACTTGGTGGGTAGATATGCGTACCGTTATGTATCATGGGATGTAACGAACCCGCCAAATTGTTCAAAAGCTGACAGGCAGCAGTGTTGGCGGCGGCTGTGGGCAAGTTGGGGCGTTCTGCCAAAAGTGCTTATTGGCGGGGTTGGTGGCTTGTGATGGCGTGGTGGCATCGCTTTTGCTAAGCGTTAGGTGGCATAGAGTTATAACGAGTGAGGACGGGACAACATGACTCAATCAGTGGCAGTGAAAAAAACGGTGAAGAAGGCGGAGCCCGCAGTCGTTTCCAAGTTGAAGATCGCCAAGGGACGGCGCTGGGATCATCTGGAATTGCTGGAACGTATCGACGCGACAGGCTCGATTTCGGCGGCGGCGAGTGCCATGGGCATGAGTTACAAGGCGGCTTGGGAAG
The DNA here is from genome assembly GCA_030823955.1 of Gallionellaceae bacterium. Taxonomy (GTDB): domain Bacteria; phylum Pseudomonadota; class Gammaproteobacteria; order Burkholderiales; family Gallionellaceae; genus PALSA-1006. The sequence goes on along the minus strand of JAVBYO010000022.1, from coordinate 4,522 downwards.
CGGTGGAGGGTATCAACAATCTTTCCGAGCAGCCGCTGGTGGAGCGCAAGACCGGCGGATCGAAAGGGGGCGGCACGACACTTACCACTTACGGTCGCCGTGTGGCGGGAGCATACCGGCGGCTGGAGCAGGAACGCGAACAGGTGCTGAAGAAGCTGGCCGAGGTGATGGACGATTTTGACGAGTATTACCATTTGATCAGGAGATTCGATATGAAGACGAGTGCGCGCAACCAGTTTTTGGGCAAGATCAAAAGCATCAAGGTCGGGCAGATCAATGCCGAGGTGGTGATGGACATCGGCGGCGGCGATACGCTGGCTGCGGTCATCACCAACGAGAGTGTGGATCATCTCGGTTTGAAGGTGGGCGGTGAGGCGTATGCGATGGTGAAAGCGCCGTGGGTGATCGTGACGACATCCGAGGGAATCAAGACCAGTGCGCGCAACGAGTTGCACGGCACGGTGGTGCGCTGCAACGAAGGGGCGATCAACGGCGAGGTCATCATCGAGCTAGCGGGCGGCAAGAGTGTGGCAGCCATCGTGACCAATGACAGCGTCAAGACGCTGGGGTTGAAAGAGGGTGTGAAGGCGTGTGCGCTCATCAAGGCGTCGCATGTGATTTTGGCTGTGAATGCGTAAGGAGTTTGAAATGAAATCGAGCAAAAAATGGTTGTTGGGTGCGCTGCTATTCGGCGTGTCGATGCAGGCGGCGAATGCGGGCGAAGTGAATGCCGCAGTGGCAGCCAATTTCACCGAGCCGATGGAGCAGATCGTCAAATTGTTCCAAGCGGAGAGCGGGCATACGGTCAGAGTCAGCTTGGGCTCCACCGGGAAGTTTTATTCGCAGATACAGAACGGCGCTCCCTTCGATGTGCTGGTCGCCGCCGATGAAAAAGTGCCGCAACGTCTGGAAAAAGAAGGCTTGGCGCTAGATGGCTCGCGCTTTGTGTATGCCGTCGGCAAGCTGGTGTTGTGGAGCGCACAGCCCGGTTTGGTGGATGCCAAAGGCGCGATCTTGCGCAAGGGCAACTACAACAAACTCGCTATCGGCGACCCCAAGCTGGCGAGTTACGGTACCGCAGCGAAGGAGGCGCTGGAAGATCTGGGGCTGTGGAGTGTGATACAGGGCAAACTGGTGACGGGCGAGAACATCACGCAGACCTATCAGTTCGCTGCGACGGGCAATGCCGAGCTGGCCTTCATCGCGCTGTCGCAAGTCACCAAGGATGGCAAGGTGACGGCGGGTTCATGGTGGATCGTGCCCGCGCATCTCTACAACCCCATCAAGCAGAGTGCGGTGCAATTGAGTGCCGCGAAAGACAAGGCCGCGACCCAGGCATTCCTCACCTTCCTAAAGAGTGAGAAAGCCAAAGAGGTCATCCGCAGTTTTGGTTACGAATTGCCTAAGTGATTATGTTCGACATCGACCCTCTCGATATTCAGTCTGTCTGGCTCACGCTCAAACTGGCGAGTGTCACGACACTGATTCTGCTGTGTGTAGCCACGCCGCTGGCATGGTGGTTGGCACATAACCGTCGCTGGTACAAAGGGCCGGTGGCTGCGGTGGTGGCGCTGCCGTTGGTGTTGCCGCCCACCGTGCTGGGTTTCTATCTGCTGCTGCTGATGGGGCCGCAGGGTGCGGTGGGTGAGTTGACTGCCGCACTGGGACTGGGACGATTGCCGTTCAGCTTTGCCGGGCTGGTAGTCGGTTCGGTGCTGTTCTCGCTGCCGTTCGCGGTGCAACCCATTCAGAACGCATTCGAGTCTATGGGCAAGCGACCGCTGGAAGTGGCCGCGACTTTGCGGGCGGGAACCTGGGATCGTTTCGTGAGTGTGGCGTTGCCGCTGGCGCGCCCCGGCATTCTGACTGCGGTCATTCTTGCCTTCGCGCATACCGTCGGCGAGTTCGGCGTGGTGCTGATGCTGGGCGGCAACATCCCCGGTGAGACGCGCGTACTTTCCGTGGCGATCTACAGCCACGTCGAGGCGGTCGAATACGGTGCGGCACATGTGCTGGCGGGCGGCATGGTGCTGTTCTCCTTTCTTGTTCTGCTTGGTTTGTATCTGTCGAGCGGCAAGTTGTCCAAGGTGGTGAAATGAATTCCATCCGCGCACAGTTCAGGATGCAGATGGATAGCTTTGTGCTGGATGCGACTTTTGAAGCGCCTGCGACAGGTGTCACCGCGCTGTTCGGCCCTTCCGGTTCCGGCAAGACCACGCTGCTACGCTGCATCGCGGGGTTGGAGCGTGCATCGGGAGCGTTGCGGGTGAACGGCGAAACGTGGCAGGACGAGACGACCTTCGTGCCCACGCACAAACGTCCGCTGGGTTACGTGTTTCAGGAGGCCAGCCTGTTTCCGCATCTGTCGGTGCGCGCCAACTTGGAATATGGCTACAAACGCATCGCGCCCGCCGCGCGCACGGTGCAGTTCGATCAGGTGGTGGAGTGGCTGGGGTTGAGTCATCTCATCGAACGCGGCGATGTGACCAGCCTCTCCGGTGGTGAACGCCAGCGTGTCGCCATCGGTCGTGCTTTGCTCACCAGCCCGCGCATCCTGCTGATGGACGAACCGCTCTCCGCGCTCGACACCACCAGTAAACAGGAGATTCTGCCGTATCTGGAACGTCTGCACCGTGAACTGAATATCCCCGTGTTGTATGTGAGCCATGCGCTGGATGAGGTGACGCGACTGGCCGACCATCTGGTGTTACTGGACAAGGGGCGCGTCATCGCCAGCGCGGCGTTGCACGAGACGCTGGCGCGGCTCGATCTGCCTATCGCCCATTTTGACGATGCGGGGGCGGTGATCGAGGCGACGGTGGCCGAGCACGATGAGGTTTACAGCCTTTCGCGTCTGGGATTCGTGGGCGGCAGCCTGTGGGTGGGCAAGGTGGAGCAGGCGCCCGGTAGCCGGGTGCGGGCGCGTGTCTTGGCGCGCGACGTGAGTATCGCCACCGCGATGCCGCGCGGTTCCAGCATCAGCAATATTCTGGGCGGGATCATCGACGAGATCAGCGATGAAGGGCCGGACAAGGTCATTCTGCGCATCAGAATAGGTGCATCACACATGCTGCTGTCGCGCATCACGCGCCGTTCACGTGACCAGCTTGGGCTGAAAGTGGGGATGCCGGTCTTCACCCAGGTAAAAAGCGTTGCGCTGATGTGACTTTAGTGATCCGGCACGCATAAAGTATGAAGTCGCAGGAAGCCCCTCTCCCGCAAGCGGGAGAGGGGCTGGGGTGAGGGACGGCAGGTTGAAGCAAGTTTTGGAGGTGCGCACGGCCCCTCATCCCCGGCCCTTCCCCCGCTTGCGGGGGAAGGGAGTTTGCCAGTTCAATATGCGCAGACGAGAAACTTTATTCGTGCCGGATCAATAGTGAGCCCGGCTCTGCTGCAATTCGGCGGAGATCTCCAGGGCAACGGCAGTGTCCCACCAGGTACCGCCCAGCGCGTGGTAGAGCGCGATGGCATCTCCCAGATGCTGGGCGCGGGCCTGCATCACCCGCAGTCCTGCCAGCAGGGCGGACTGTTCGGCAAGAAGCACTTCCTGATAATGGATCGTTTGGCTGGTGTGGCGCGCCCGTGTCGTTTCGAGTGCGGCGAGCCGCTCTTGTGCCACCGTTTCGGCGGCCTTGAGTGCGAGCGCGTCGTGATAGATCGCGACCAGACTGTTTTCAGTCTCTTTCAGGGCGATGTCGCTCACGTTCTGGTGTGCTTCCGTGGCGGCGGGGTGCAAATGTGTCGCGCGCACATCGGGCCGTTGTTCGATCAGCGTCGCCGCGACTTCCAGTGGCAGTTCCTGCGCGGGGTGCAGTGTCGCCAGTGCCAGTGTGTCGGGTAGCTCGGCATCTATGGGCAGGGCGAGCAACAGGCGCAACAAGGAGCGGGTCAACTCGAATTGTTCCTTGCTGCGTTGCAAGGCCTGTTCAGAGCGGGCTGTGGCGGCTTGCCGTAGCGCAAGCTCTTCCGGAGTGGCCAGGCCTGCTTTCAGCCGTTTGCGCGAGATCGTCAGCAGACTTTGATCGATGGCGACCAGTTTGCGCAGGCTGGTCATCTGGTTGCGCAAACTGGCTTCCTGCAGAAGGCCGGCGATCAGATTGTTGGCGAGTGTGTGGTAGGTGGCTTCCATCTGCAAGCCCGGCAATTCCTGTCCGGGCTGTGCTGCGCCGTTTGTCGCTTCGCGGGTGAGCAGCAGCTCGGGTAGATAAGCCAGTTCCAGTTGCCGGGTGTGTAAGCCGTAATAGGCAGCACCGGGTAGCCTTGCCGCGCCCTGATCTATCGGGTCGGCGGGCAGAGAGAGGACATCCTGCCCATCCGCTGCCGGACTGATGTTGACGACAGGGCGGAAATAACCCGCGCGCACGATGTTGTGTGTTTGTATCTTCAGCAGCACGGCTTGTGCGTCGGCGACGGTCGGATGTGCGGCGAAACCTTTTTCAACGAGGCTGTTAAGGGCGGGTGAACGCAACAGGCGCCACCAGTCGAACAAGATGTTCAGCTCGATATCGAGTTGTTTGGGATC
>JAVBYO010000028.1 GCA_030823955.1 Gallionellaceae bacterium | reverse complement strand
GACATGTAGTTGCGACACCGGCACATATAACTTGTCATCACCCGCATACACCAGCAGCAGGAATTCGTTCTCACCTTCGCCGAGGTCGAGGTTCACCAAACCGTGGTAACGCGCGATACCGTGCTGCTCGTGCACCACTGGATCGCCCGGCTTGAGCTCGGACAAATCGCGCAACATGCCTTCGACGTTGCTCTTCTTGGCGGCGCGGGTGGCACGGCTGCGCGGCTGCGCGGCGTACAACTCGGTCTCGGTGACGATAGCGAATTTTTCGTCCGGCAGCGTGAAACCGTTCTGAATCGCGCCGATGCCGAGCATGAACTTGTCTTTGCTCGCAAGGAAGGTCGCATAGTCTTCGCACACAGCGGGCGCGAGGCCGTATTCCTTGAGATAGCCGGACATGATCTCGCGGCGACCGAGACTATCGGCCAGCAGCAGGGTGCGGCCCGTGTATCCGCTCAGAAAATCGGCGAATCTTTGTGTGGGGATCTCGGCGCGGCGGTCTACGGCGATGGGCGGGATGGGGGCGGTGGCACAGGAGACAATATTCTTGGGTACTCCACGCCCCTCACCCTCCGCTTCGCTCCACCCTCTCCCAGAGGGCGAGGGTACTAAACTCCCCTCGCCCTCTGGGAGAGGGGCGGGGGGTGAGGGAAGTATGTCCACCCGCGCAAACTCCTTGGCGCGAATAAAGAACTGCTCCCCATCCAAAAACAATTCCTTGGTTTCCAGCAAGGGATGCTGCGGATCACCGCGCAGCAGGTTGTAACGCGAGGCGGTGTCTTTGGCAAAAGTGGCGATGGCCTCGTCCACATCATGATGCAGACACAGCGTGGCGCTCTTGGGCAGATAGTCGAACAGCGTGGCGGTCTTGTCGAAGAACAGCGGCAGGTAATACTCGATACCCGCCGGAGCGATGCCCTTGCTCACATCCTTGTAGATACGCGACTTGGACGGATCACCCTCGAACCGGTCCCTGAAGTTCTGGCGAAAGGTGGCTTGCCCCTTCTCGTCCATAGGGAACTCGCGCGCGGGCAACATACGGATCTCCGGCACGGGATAAAGCGTGCGCTGGGTGTCCACGTCAAAAGTGGCGATGGTCTCGATCTCGTCGTCGAACAGGTCGATACGGTACGGCAGCAGGCTACCCATCGCGAACAGATCGACGATGCCGCCGCGCACGCAATATTCACCCGGCGTCAGCACCTGCTGCACGTGGCTGTATCCGGCAAAGGTGAGCTGCTCGCGCAGTTGCGCCAGATCCAGCTTCTCGCCGCGCTTGATAAAGAAGGTATAGGCCGCCAGATGCTCCACCGGCGGCAGCGGATACAAAGCCGTGGTGATGGGCACGATGACCACGTCGCAGGCATTGCTGCGGATGTGGTGCAACGTGGCAAGACGCTCGGAGACCAGATCCTGATGCGGCGAGAAATGGTCGTAAGGCAGGGTCTCCCAGTCCGGCAGCAGATGCACGCGCAGCTTGGGATCGAAGAACGGGATCTCTTCCATCAGCCGCTGCGCCTCCAGCGCATTGGCCGCGATCACCACCAGAGGGGAATTCTTTACCGCGTATTGCGCCAGCGCCAAAGCATCGGATGAACCGTGCAGTCCGCTGTAACGCGGACGCGAGTGCTTCGAGGTGAACAACATGTCAGAGGCTGCGTGTCTTCTTGATGAGGTCGTAGGCCAGTTGTATCTCCTTGGCCTGTTCGGTCGCCACTTTGATCATATCTTCCGGCACGCCCTGCCCCATCAACTTGTCCGGGTGGTATTGGCTCATCAATTTGCGGTAGGCGCGTTTCACCTCGGCATCACTGCTGTCCTTGCCCACCCCCAGCGCCTTGTAGGCATCTTCCAGAGCTTGTGCCGGATCGATCTGCGCGCCGCCGAAATGCGCCTGATTGCGCACCATGTCCATCAACTGTTTGAACGCGTTCGGGCCGTAACCCAGATGCCCCGCGATCTGCGACAACAGTGCCTCTTCCGCCTCATGCAGATGCCCGTCGGCCAGCGCCATCACAATGAGATAGACCAGCAGCATCTGCTTCAGGCTCTTGGTATGTCCGCACACCGAGTTGAAACGTTTCAGCGTCGGCTCGATGTCGAAATCGGTCGTAGCGCCCTGCTTGAACAGCGCGATCGCCTGCTGGCGATGCTCCTGCGTCATGCCCAATTTCTGCATGAAACCCTCGACGTGCGCCACCTCCTCCTCGGAGACACGCCCGTCCGCCTTGGCCAGCTTGCCCATGGAAAGGAAGATCGTCTCCAGGAACACCGCCTGACGCAGCGCATTCTGCATGGGGTTCAATGCCCCCTGCCCCAATGCACGGATACGGTCGATGACCGAACCAAGGATCAGGCCGAAGAACGCCCCCATCCAACCGAAGAAGTAATAACCCGCAATGACACCAATGAGCTTGAACACGACGACTCCAAAAGAAAATGACCGCACGGGACGTGGCCCGCGAACCGAGGCGCGCATTATACCCGTACCGCCCGCACAGTTCCCGTACCTGACAGCGGGGTATAACGTGCAAGACCGCCCGCCAACCAGTAACATTACCGCCTCCAACACCCGCCCGGCGCGGGCCGAACCAACCGGAACCTGTAACACATGAAACGGATCACCCTCTGCTGCGCATTACTCCTGCAACTGCCCGCCCTCAGCAACAGCCATGCGGCTGACACCGCCCCCGCCTGGCAGCACTGCGTGGAGATGCAGGACAAAGCCCCTGCGCAAAGCGAACTCGATTGTTACCGCAAACTGGCACAGGCCGGTGAAGCGCCGCAAAAGATCTCCCTGATGCCGCAACGGGCGACCGGGCTGGAGCAGGAATGGACACCCAGCAACGCCCCGCTCTCGCTCTACAAACTCAACTACGCGCTCATCTACGCCCGTTCCTCGCAACCCAACAACGCCCCCACCAGCCCCAACCCGCTGAACCAGATGGCCGCCTCGCAGTTGGACGACCGCGACATGAAGTTCCAGTTCAGCATCAAACACGACTTGGCCGACTTCGAGCGTTACGGCTCACTCTGGCTCGCCTATAGCCAACTCTCCTTCTGGCAGGTGTACGACCAAACCAACTCGCGCCCCTTCCGCGAAAACAACTACGAACCGGAGCTGATCTACTCCATCCGCCCCAACGAACTGTTCGGCGACTCCCCGCTCAATCCCGGCATCCTCAACTTCGGCTTCGTACACCAGTCCAACGGTCAAGCTAAACCCAGATCGCGCAGCTGGAACCGGCTCTACGTCCAGGCCGGAATCGAACGCAGCTACCCCGGCGAGCGCAGATTCATCGCCCTGCTGCGCGGCTGGCGCAAGATCAACGAAGACCCCATTGTCGACGACAACGCCGACATCACCGACTACCAAGGCCACGGCGACCTCGAACTGCGGTATTCGCAGAACCGCTACTGGGAAGCCACCCTCATCCTCAAACCGCGCTCGGTACAACTCGACCTTGCCGCACCGTGGAGCGCATGGCGGCTGCTCACCCTGGCCGCCCCCGGAGCGCACAACACCAACATCCACCTGCAATATTTCAGCGGCTACGGCGAAAGCCTCATCGACTACAACCAGAGACACGACACTTGGGGCGTGGGCCTGTCGTTCCCGTTCGAATAAGCTGCTCACGTCGTCATTGACACCACCCGCCCCGCTCGCCTAAAGTTGCACCCACTTGCAAACCCATCGACAGGTATACGCACCGCCAAGCACGGCGCGTAACCTGCTGAAGGAGTCCCCGGAACAGGAGCCTGGCGCAAGACCAACCCCGCAACGACGGGGGCAGCGCCGACAGCACTTGTTCTACAAAGGGGAATGTATGCAGTGCATCACCTATAACGACGGCTACAAATACCAGCTCAAAGCAGACTACACCGTCGCCATCGACATCAAACCCACCTGCCAGATCGACACCGACTTCATCAAACTCGACATTGCCGGGAATCTGACCCTGGCCAAAGGCTACGCATGGGACGGCCCCTCTGGGCCGACCATCGACACCCTTAACTTCATGCGCGGCTCACTCATACATGACGCGTTATATCAACTCATGCGCGACAGCGCACTCGACCACAACATCCACCGGGAAGCGGCAGATCGCATCCTGCAAAAGATCTGCAAGGAAGACGGCATGTGGTCATTGCGCGCATGGTGGGTCTATCAAGGCGTCCGACTGTTCGCCGCCCCCGCCGCCAACCCGGCAGACAAACACCCACCGATCAACGCACCGCATGGATGCACAGCCTAGCCCATCATGGAAATGAAAAAAATCAACTCCGGCAAATTGCGCGCCATCGGCTACGACGCACGGACGCGCACCCTGCAAGTGCAGCTCGACAACGGCGACACCCTGCAACACAGCTACGTCAGCGAAGACCTGTGGCGTAGACTCAGCAGCTCAGGCGCGGCATGGAGCTTCTATCGCGACAACATCGAAGAAGAGTTTGCGGTGAAGAAGGTTTCGGGAAGTGCGGCGGCGGGGAAGAATCCGCTGGATCAACTGTTCGTAGATAAATGAATTCCTCCGGCCTGTTCAGACTAAATATCTACTATGTGCCAGTAGCGGCCGACTAAGAAGTAGTCATAATCACTTCTAGCGCGATAGAACTACTGACAGGAATCCTGAGCAAGAACATGAAGTCCCATCCTTAAATTATTAACTTGCCTAATTCGGACGGCGAAGGGAGCAAGACTGTTAGCACTACAAAAATAATATAGGCCATTTTCTTCGTTGACAGAACAATGACGAAATAGGCAACATGCCAGCAAAAATAAATTCTATTTCACGTTATGCATCACTTAGACCATGACCAAATACTATCCGCCCACGTTTAAAGAAGACAAATTCCACTGCATTCATTGCGGAGTCTTTGCAAAACAGAATTGGGGTAACCTTTACTACGGCTATCACAACGCAAATGTTTCCCCGATCTCATACTGCGTCTGCGAGCACTGTAAGAATGTCTCGTTCTGGTATACCCAACAAATGATAATCCCCGCAGACTCGCCTGTTCCGCCGCCCCATGCAGACATGCCGGAAAGCTTACAAGCAGAGTACAACGAAGCGCGTTCCATCTTTTCCAGATCGCCTAGAGCCGCTGTTGCATTGCTTCGTCTTGCAATTCAAAAGCTGATGATTGAACTCGGCGAAAAAGGTGAAAATATCAATGCTGACATTAAGTCGTTGGTCGCAAAAGGATTGCCATTGCAAGTTCAACAAGCCTTCGACTATTGCAGGGTGGTTGGCAACAACGCAGTACATCCTGGGGAGATCAACTTAAATGACTCACCGGAAATGGGACAGCATCTATTCAGCATGATCAACTTCATCATTGAAGACCGTATTACTCGGCCGAAACACGTTGCTGCTCTCTACGCAAAATTGCCAGAGGCTGCGCGAGAGGCTATTGAGAAACGTGATGCATAACCCATCCGTCAACGCGGACGCTTCGCGATGAAACCGTGCAGCGCCGGTTATGTCAGACGTTCTTGAATGACCGCAACGGGTCGGAAGCTGTCATTGAAAACACAAGGCGACCTCGCAGTCACCATTTTTCTGCATCACGACACAGGCACGAGTCCGTTACAATTTCCCCACGCTCAATCACCTTACTGAATCGTCATGCTCAACAACATCACTCTGGATATATCGACGGTGGAAGTGCTCCACCTCGGCAAGCCCGTCATCATCCAACGTGAACAAGACCCCGCTGCCACGATCCGCGCGGACTATGCCGCGACTGCGCGCAAGTGCCCACCTTATTGCATCCAGCATATGCAATTGGCATCGGGGGTGGAGACGTTGGGCGAGTTGGAAGTATTGGATTGTCTGAAACGCATACGCGGCGGTGATGAGAAGTTGATGGTGGTCGATTCGCGCACACCGGACTGGTATGCAAAAGGCACCATCCCCGGTGCGATCAATGTGCCTTATGCGCAAAACATGGCGGGGCTTGCCACCGATCTGCCCGGTGTGAAGCAGACGCTGGTCGAGCTGTTCGGTGTGCGGGAGGTTGCCGGGACTTTCGATTTCAGCAATGCGCGCACACTTGCCATCTTCTGCAATGGGCCGTGGTGCGGGCAGACACCGAACTACATCCGCACGCTGCTTGCGCTGGGTTACCCTGCCGCCAAGTTGAAGTGGTATCGCGGCGGCATGCAGGACTGGTGCTCGCTGGGACTGACCGTTATCTGACGCGCTTGCGCGCTACTGTCTGATTTTGCACAAGTGTCGGGTTACGGCGCAAAAAACCGCGCCTAACCCGACCTACTGATACTCCCAGCGAGAGAGAGAATTAAATCAGTGCATCCCTAGCGCAGCGTCAGCAAGAAGATGTTCTCCTGCATCCGTGTCACGCCGCGCTGTTTGAAGCGCGGGTTCTGCGCCAGCACGTCTTCCTGCGCCAGTAGTTTCACTTCGGCGTATTTGCCATAGAGTGCTTCGACCTCTCTCACCGATACGGCGAACGGTGGCCCCGGCATCTCGGCTTGCGGGTAATCGAAGGTGACCAGCAGGATGCGCGTGCCGCGCGGCAGGATGTTAGTCAGATGGCGCGCATAACGTTCGCGCATGTCCGGCGGCAAGGCCACCAGCGAGGCGCGGTCGTATACCGCGCTCACCTGCGCCATGTCCGCTTTGCTCAGATCGAAGAAATCGCCGCATGCGAGGCAGATGCCCCCGGCGAGGTAGTTGTCGAATCCGCCGCCGCTCACGCGCTCGGGCGATTGGCCTTGTTCGTGGAAGAAATCCTGCACCGCGATGGCACTCAGCTCCACCCCCAGCACGAAGTTGCCCTGCTCGCGCAGCCACACCATGTCCAGACTCTTGCCGCACAGCGGCACGAACACTTCGCCAGCGCGCTTGGCCTGCACCTCGGGCCAGAAGCGGCGCAGGTAAGGATTGATCTCGTCCTGATGGAAGCCGATCTCCGCGCGCTCCCAGCGTTCCAGCCAAAATTCTTTTTTCATCGTTTCAAGCTCCCCTCTTCAAGTAATACCGCATAGGCGTAACCCGCACCGAAGTCTCTATCGTTGCGCACCACTCCCCGCACCGTCACCACCTCACCCACACGACACTCGTCCTGCGTTGTCACCAGGATATCGTCGCCCCCTGCCAAACCGGTGCCATCCTGCAAATGCAGCCAATTCTTGCCCATGATACCGGCGTTGTATTTCACCACCTTGCCGCGCACTGTCACCGTCTTGTCCTTCAGCGTCAGCGCCTTCTGGTTGATCTCCGCCACGGTATACGCGTTCGCGCCTTGCGCCTTCGGCACGCGCACACTCTTGATCGACTCCAGCTTCTGCACCGGCACAATAGGCATCAATGTGCCAAACGCACGGCCGCCAGCCGCCGTCCCGGCTCCGCCCGCGTCAGCGGGGATGTCGCTTTGCGCGCCGCGCAGGGTGCCAAAGATGATGGAGGGGAAAGTCTTGTGCAGTCCCTTGCTCGCAAAGTTCTTCATCAGAATCGCATTCTCGATGGTGACGGCAGCCCCCTTTTTCACTGGCGCGCTGAGCACCGCAGCCCACATTTCGCCTTCTGCGGTACGCAGCCGCAGGTATGCAAAGCCGCCCTCCTCTTTCACCTCAAGCACCACACCGCTCACCACACCGGCTGATTCGCCGCTGGGTATCTCACCCGCGAACGCGAAGCAGGTGACAAGTAACAGACCGATGGATAACAAAGCTCTCATAGCGGCGATTCCCATTGATAAAGATGGCAAAGTCTAACAAGAAATCGCTGCGCCAAGACCCTGTCTGCGACAGTGACATCAGCCCAAACACGTCCCGCGATTATTCCTTTTTGGTTTTTCCCCGCAAACCATTACACTCTCGCCCCCGACCCTTTCGGCGGCACTCTCCAATTCTTTGCAAGGCTACCCGATGCGCCCAGACCACGATTTTGATGCTCCCTTTTTGCTGGCGCTATCGCTTGCCGCCAAGCGCCGTCCGGCGGCTTTGCTTGAGATCGTTGCGGCCTTCGACCTGGTGAGCGGCGACATTCCCATCGCGGCAAGATTCGCCGAGGCGTTTCATCGGCTCTCACAGTTCGGCTTGGTGATCGCGCAGGATGGCGGCTATACGCTGTCGCCGTATGCGCTGAACATCGTGTCCGGTCAGAAGAAGAACGCCACCCATGAAGCGCGTATCCTCGCCATCAAACAAAGCCTGACGGAATGCCGCATCAAGAAAGACCCGGTGTTGATCCACTTGACGCTGGAGCAGCTCGCACCTGCGGTGCGCGAACATCGCGCCTCAAAAAACGATGCGGTCAAACACATCTCGCTCAAACCCAAGCTGCCCGAGGGTACAGACCAGCGCGTGGTACGGCGCAAGTCCAACCAGGCATTTGCCGCGCGCCAGCGCAAGGCGTGATACACATGACTGACACTACTTCCTCCGCCGCAAACAGCACATCATTCGCCGCATTGCCGCTGTCGCCCGCCATGCAGGCCACCTTGCAGCAGCTCGGCTACCTGAGCATGACGCCGATCCAGGCAGCCAGCCTGCCGATCACTTTGGCCGGGCATGACCTGATCGCGCAGGCCAAGACCGGCAGCGGCAAAACGGCTTCGTTCGCGCTGCCGCTGCTCACCAAACTGAATCCGCGCCGCTTCGCGGTGCAGGCGATGGTGCTATGTCCCACGCGCGAGCTGGCCGACCAGGTGACGCAAGAGCTGCGCCGTCTGGCGCGCGCGGCGGACAACATCAAGATCATCACGCTGTGCGGCGGCACGACCATGCGCCCGCAACGCGACAGTCTGGAGCATGGCGCGCATATCGTGGTCGGCACACCGGGCCGCATCATGGATCATCTGGAACGCGGCAGCCTCAAGCTCGATGCGCTAGAAACACTGGTGCTGGACGAGGCAGACCGGATGCTGGACATGGGCTTTTACGATGCCATCGCCTGGGTTGCGGAGCATTGCCCGGCACAGCGCCAGACGCTGATGTTCTCGGCGACCTATCCCGACGGTGTCATGCGCCTCGCGCGCCAGTTCATGCGCCAACCGCAGGAAGTAAAGCTGGCGGAACAGCACGAGGAAAGCAAGATACGCCAGCGCTTTTACAAGGTGGCGCACGAAGAGCGCTTGCAGGCGGTGGCCACGCTGCTCAAGCACTACCGTCCGGCCAGCACGCTGGCCTTTTGCAACACCAAGCAGCAATGCCGTGCCTTGCTGGAAGTGCTGCACGCGCAGGGTATCACCGCGCTCACGCTGAACGGCGACATGGAACAGCGCGAACGCGACCAGGTGCTGATCCAGTTTGCCAACCGCAGTTGCTCGGTGCTGGTGGCGACCGATGTGGCAGCGCGCGGGCTGGACATCACGCAACTGGAAGCGGTCATCAACGTCGATGTGACGCCAGACCCGGAGATACACATCCACCGCATCGGTCGCACCGGGCGCGCCGACGAGAACGGCTGGGCACTCAATCTGGTCGGCCCGTCCGAGCGCAACCGTATCATCGCCATCGCGCAGATGATGCGCATCGAACCGGAGTGGCACGAGCTGAACGAATTGCAAACTACAGACGAAGCGCCGCTGCTGCCGGAGATGGTGACGCTGCAAATCCTCGGTGGCCGCAAGGAAAAGATCCGCCCCGGCGATGTGCTGGGTGCGCTCACCGGCGAAGCCGGATTCACCCGCGAACAGGTCGGCAAGATCAACGTGACCGATATGTCCACCTATGTCGCCGTGAAACGCGACATCGCCCGCGAGGCGGTGCGCAGGCTGGCGGCGGGCAAAGTGAAGGGCAAGACGGTGAAGGTGCGGGCGTTGTAACAAGACCGCTTACACAAAACGACAAAAGAAAAGGCGGCCGATGGCCGCCTTTTCTTTCAAACAAACCGCGTTTACCCCACCCACTTCCTTGCATTCTGGAACATACGCAGCCATGCGCCGTTCTCTTGCCAGTCGCGCGGATACCAGGAGTTCTGCACGGCGCGGAACACACGCTCGGGGTGCGGCATCATGATGCTGAAGCGGCCATCCGACGTGGTGAGTCCGGTGATGCCCTGCGGTGAACCGTTGGGGTTGAGCGGATAGGTCTCGGTGGCTTTGCCGTTGTGGTCGACATAACGCAGCGACACCAGCGGCTGCGCAGCTTTGAGTTTCGCGGCGTTGCCGAAGTCGGCATAACCTTCGCCGTGCGCCACCACGATGGGCATGCGGCTACCGGCCATGCCTTCAAACAGGATGGAGGGCGACTGCTGCACTTCCACCATGACGAAACGCGCTTCGAACTGTTCCGACTGGTTGCGCGCGAAGTGCGCCCAGTGTTCCGCACCGGGGATGATCTCGTGCAGGTTGCTCATCATCTGGCAGCCGTTGCACACGCCCAGTGCAAAGGTGTCGTTGCGCTTGAAGAAGGCTTCGAACTCGTCACGCGCCTTGGGGTTGAACAGGATGGACTTGGCCCAGCCCTCGCCCGCACCCAGCACGTCGCCGTAAGAGAATCCGCCGCAAGCCACCACGCCCTTGAAATCGGCCAACTTCACACGACCGCTGATGATGTCGCTCATGTGTACGTCCACGGTGGCGAATCCGGCGCGGTCGAACGCGGCGGCCATCTCGACCTGTCCGTTGACACCCTGCTCGCGCAGGATGGCCATCTTGGGACGGTTCAACAACAAAGCAGGAGCGATGTTCTCGTTAAGGTCATAGGTGAGCTTGGCATGCAGGCCGACATCACCGGCATCCAGCGTACGGTCGAACTCCTGCTGCGCGCAGAGCGGATTGTCGCGCAGCTTCTGCATCTGGTAAGTGGTCTCCGACCAGGTGCGGCGCAGGGTGATGGCGTTTTCGCTGTACAGCACCTTGCCCGCACGTTTGATGGTGACTGTGCCGCTGGTGTTGAGACGCGCGACTTCGTGCACGTTGTGCAGCCCCACCTCCTCGCATTGCACGAAAATATCGGCCAGATCGGCGCGGCGCACCTGCACCAGAGCGCCCAGCTCTTCGTTAAACAGGACGGCGAAATCGTCACCCTTGAGTTCGTCCAGATTGATGTCGAGGCCGATATGCGAGGCGAAGGTCATCTCGCACAGGGCCACCAGCATGCCGCCGTCGGAACGGTCATGGTAGGCCAGCAGTTTGCCCGCGGCGTTGTAACGCTGGATGAAGTCGAAGAAGGCTTTGAGCGCGGTGGCATCGTCCACATCCGGCGCGACATCGCCGACCTGTTTGTAGACCTGAGCCAGTGCCGAGCCGCCCAGACGGTTCTTGCCCGCACCCAGATCGAATAGCAGCACCACGGTGTCGGTGTCGGCCGCGAGTTGCGGGGTGAGGGTCTTGCGCGCATCCGGGCTGGGCGCGAACGCGGTGACGATGAGCGACAGCGGTGCGGTGACGGCCTTGTTCTGTTCGCCCTCTTTCCATGTGGTCTTCATCGACATCGAATCCTTGCCGACCGGGATGCTGATGCCGAGTTGCGGGCACAGCTCCATGCCGACGGCATGTACGGTGTCGAACAGCGCGGCGTCTTCGCCGTGGTGTCCGGCGGCGGCCATCCAGTTGGCGGAGAGTTTGATGTCGCCGATCTTCTCGATACGCGCGGCGGCGATGTTGGTGATGGCTTCACCGATGGCCATACGGCCCGAAGCCGGGCCGTTCAATACCGCGATGGGGGTGCGTTCGCCCAGTGCGAAGGCTTCGGCGCGATAGGTGTTGTAACCCATCAGCGTGACGGCCACATCGGCCACCGGCACTTGCCACGGGCCGACCATCTGGTCGCGCGCGGTCATGCCGCCAACGGTGCGGTCGCCGATGCTGATGAGGAAGGTCTTGTCGGCCACGGAAGGCAGGCGCAACACGCGACTGATGGCATCTTTCAGATCCAGCCCGGTGGTGTCGAAACCGGGCAGCGCGACTTTTTCGCGCGCCACTTTGCGTGTCATCTTGGGCGGTTTGCCCAGCAACACGGACAGCGGCATGTTCACCGGATGGTTGTTGAATTCGGCATCGTGCACGGTCAACTGTTCGCCGACGGTGGCTTTGCCCAGCACCGCGAACGGGCAACGCTCGCGTTCACACATGGCTTTGAATTCGTCCAGCCGCTCGGGCGGGATGGCCAGCACGTAACGTTCCTGCGCTTCGTTGCTCCATATCTGCATCGGCGACATGCCGCGCTCTTCCGACGGCACCGCACGTAATTCGAACTTGGCACCTTTGCCGCCGCCGTGCACCAGCTCCGGCAAGGCATTGGAGATACCGCCCGCCCCCACGTCATGGATGGAGAGGATGGGATTGTCCACGCCCATCTGCCAGCAACGGTCGATGACTTCCTGCGCGCGGCGCTGCATCTCGGGATTGCCGCGCTGCACCGAATCGAAATCCAGATTCTCGGCGTTCGCGCCGGTGTCCATGCTGGATGCTGCACCGCCGCCCAGACCGATCAACATACCGGGGCCGCCGAGCTGGATAAGCAAGGCACCGGCGGGCAGGTCGTGTTTGTGGGTGTGGTCGAAGCGGATGTTGCCGAGCCCACCCGCCAGCATGATGGGCTTGTGGTAGCCGCGCACTTCGCCGTTGACGGTTTCCTCGAAGGTGCGGAAATAACCGGTCAGGTTGGGACGCCCGAATTCGTTGTTGAACGCCGCACCGCCGAGCGGGCCGTCGATCATGATCTGCAACGGGCTGGCGATGCGCCCCGGTTTGCCGATGGGGTTGGCTTCCCACGGCTGTTCGAATCCGGGGATGTTGAGGTTGGAGACCGAGAAGCCGGTCAGGCCCGCTTTGGGTTTGGAACCGGAGCCGGTGGCGCCTTCGTCGCGGATCTCGCCGCCCGCACCGGTCGCCGCACCGGCAAACGGCGCGATGGCGGTCGGGTGATTGTGCGTCTCCACCTTCATCAGGGTGTGGGTGAGCTCGCTACTGAAGGCGTATGCGCCACCCCCACGCGGGTAGAAACGTTCGATCTCGGCCCCCTCGATCACCGAGGAGTTGTCGGAATACGCCACCACGGTGCCCTGCGGATGCAGCTTGTGGGTGTTGCGGATCATGCCGAACAGCGAGATGGCCTGCTGCTCGTCGTCGATGATCCAGTCGGCGTTGAATATCTTGTGGCGGCAATGTTCGGAATTGGCCTGCGCGAACATCATCAGCTCGACATCGGTGGGGTTGCGCTTGAGTTTGCGGAAATTCTCCACCAGGTAGTCAATCTCGTCGGTGGACAGCGCCAGCCCCATGTCGCGGTTGGCGGCTTCCAGCGCGTTCTTGCCACCCTTGAGGATATCGACGCTGGCCAGCGGCTGCGGCTTGCCGTGCTGGAATATCTTGTTTTCGATACCGGCGATATCGATGGTCACCGATTCGGTCATACGGTCATGCAGCAGCGGCAACACGGCTTTTTTCTCGGCTTCGCTGAGCAGTTTGCCGTTCTTGGTGCTGAGGTAATACACCACGCCGCGCTCGATGCGCGCCACATTGGGCAAGGCGCAATGCTGTGCGATGTCGGTCGCTTTCGACGACCACGGCGAGATCGTGCCCAGGCGCGGGATGACCAAAAAACCCTGCAAACGCACGGCAGGCTTGTCCAGTTTGGCATCGATGTTCAGCAAACGATCCAGCAAGCCGTCCTCGGTCGCGCTCAGTGCCGCTTTGAGTTCAGTGAAATACCAGTGCCGGGTCTCCTCGACCGAAACGTTAGGCGCGGCGGCTTTGACGGCGCTGCGCAGTTTTTCGAGACGGAAGGCGGAAAGCGCGGGATTACCGATGGAGATTTTGCTGCTAGTGACGCGGGACATAGATCGATCTCATGAAAGCGTTGAGGACAGGATGCAATTATAATGCAGCCGCCCCTACAAACTCAGGAAAACGACAATGTCCGTTGCACGCCCCACCCCCATCACCCGCAAACAAGTCTCCGCCTACCTCAAGCCCCGCCCCAAAGACAGCCATAAAGGCCTGTTCGGCACGGTGACGGTGATCGGCGGCGCCAACGGCATGGCCGGTGCCGCGCTATTGGCGGGACGCGCGGCGCTCAAGCTGGGTGCGGGTTGTGTACATGTCGGGCTGCTGGCCGACAATATCCCGGCGCTGGACACGCAGATGCCGGAGCTGATGCTGCATACAGCGACCGAGGCACTGAGACTCCCCGTTCCTTCTGTGCTGGTCATCGGCTGCGGCCTGGGACAGAACCCTGCGGCGCAGAAACTGCTGTACGACGCGCTGCTGCTGGATGTGCCGACCGTGCTGGACGCCGATGCGCTTAATATCATCGCGCAACGCCCCGACCTACGCGGTATGTTGTTCACCCGCAAAACCGCCGTCGTGATCACCCCGCACCCCGGTGAAGCCGCCCACCTGCTGAGCTGCGGCAGCGATGACATCCAGAACGGACGCAATGAATCCACCACCGTGCTGTGCAAACGTTTCAACGCCAGCGTGGTGTTAAAAGGTGCGGACAGCATCTGCGCCACGCGCGACGGCAAGTTGTACCTCAACCAGACCGGCAACCCCGGCATGAGCAGCGCGGGCATGGGTGACGTGTTGAGCGGCATGATCGCCGCCTTGATGGCTCAGGGCCTGAGCGCGGACGAAGCCGTGTTACTCGGTGTGCATCTGCACGGCGCGGCGGGCGACGCGCTGGCCCAGCAACAGGCGACTATCGGCATGAGTGCCACCGAATTGACCGAATGGGCCAGGTGGTTATTGAACCAGTGGGCAAGCAAATAAAGCACCGCGCCTGTACCGGAATCAATTCATTTACCTTCACATAATGGCTCACTCTATCGACATCAGCGAAGAAGCCGGGGTGCGTTATCTGCACTTCGGTTCATCCTGGATACAGGGCGCGATGCGTATCGCGCGTCCGTGGAACCTGGAACTGGAATACACCAAGGAGATGATGGCGAGCCTGCTGTTGCGCGAGGACTCGCACTTTCCGCGCAAGGTATTGCTCATCGGCTTGGGCGCGGCTTCGCTCACCAAATTCCTGTACCGCAACTATCCATTGGCCAAACTCACCGTGGTGGAGATCGAGCCGAGCGTCGTGGCGGCGGCGCGGCAATTCTTCAAGTTGCCGGAAGATCCGTTGCGGCTGAAGCTGGTGATCGCCGACGGGGCGGAGTTCGTGATGGATAGTACGCAGACCTACGACTTGATCCTGGTGGACGGCTTCGATGCCGATGCGCGCGCCGGAGCACTGGACACCCAGCCGTTCTATCAGGCGGTGCGGGCACACTTGAACGACAACGGCATCATGGCGGTGAATCTGCTGGGGCGCAGCAAAGGTTTTGCGGCAAGTGTGGAGCGTATCGGGCTGGCCTTCGACGGTCGTGCCATCGCTTTCCCTTCCTGCGATAGCGGCAACACCATCTGTTTCGCGGCGGCGGGGGATGCCATCAACGTGGCGCTGGACGATCTCAAGGATCAGGCTGTCGAACTGAAGGAGAAGACCGGGCTGAATCTGTTGCCGACGCTGGTGCGTCTGGAGCAGGCGCAGACATGTCCGGGCGGGATGTTAGTGCTTTAATCTTTCTGCATCACAAAGCACGGAAAGGCCCATTGCGGCGTTGAAACGGGCTACACCACCCCGGTCGTCACCGGATAACTCACATAACGGATGTTCAACTCGAACGCGCGCAGCGTGGCCAGGAAGGCCTCCGCCTGTTGCTCATCCAGCACGAATTCGACCTGTATCGGCAGCTCGCCCCCCAGCTCGATGAACGTCTCGGCATGCAAGCTGCCGTGCCGTCCGTAGCCCGCAATGGCGCGGTACACCGAACCGCCGGAGATGCCAGTGAGCTGAGCATGCTCCAGCAACCATTCATACAACACATGTTCACCGTGTTTCTGTTTTTCGGTGAGATAGAACTTGAGATTGACGGTCTGCATGTTGCCTCCTATTGCTGTACCCATTTGACGGTCTGGATGCCCAACACGGTCATCAGCAGGGAACCGCCCAGATGCGCGGCGATGATGGCGCTGCCCCAAGCGTATTGCCCGCGCAGCAGCAGGGTGACGGTTTCAGCGGAGAAGGTGGAGAAGGTAGTCAACCCGCCGAGGAAGCCGGTGATGATGAAGAGCCGCCATTCGGACGACAAGCCGGGATGCTGCATGAAGAAGGCGACCGCAAAGCCCACCATATATCCGCCGACAAGATTGGCCGCGAGTGTGCCCAGCGGCAGCTCGGTGAGCGCGGGGTTGAGCCACAGCCCCAAGCCCCAGCGCAGCCATGCACCGATGGCTGCTCCAAGACCGATAGCGATAAAGGCGTAAAGCATAGTGGCTAGATTGTAGCAGGGGGGACGAGGCCGCGCAGTTTGAAACAGCGCATATTGGGCGTGCCGTCCAGTTCATATTCGTTGAATTCGCGGCAGGGGCTGGGACGGTTCTGGTAGATGGCGCATGAGACCTGTTTGCCAACCTCACCGCGCAGTGCGGCACAACGCGGAGGATAGTCGTTGGTGCCTTTCATACACAGCATGTGTTCATGCACTTTTTCGGTGAACTCGACAGGAACACTGCCACCCGGCATTTCGCTGCATTCATCCCTATAGAACGAAATGCGGTAGTAGGCGCAACAGGCGCCGCAGGTCAGGCAGGGATTAAGGGGGCTGTTCATTGAAAAATCTTTTTTCCCACAGATTACATAGATTTTCGCAGATTAATACCATAAGTATTTATCAATAACGCCAGACATAAATAATCTGCGTTAATCTGTGTAATCTGCGGGCAAGTGTTTTTAAGAAACTACCTCGCCCCACAGATCGTGTTCATCGGAGTCGGTGATCTTCACCGTGACGAACTCGCCCACTTCCAGCTCTACGCCGTCGATATAGACCAGACCGTCAACCTCGGGCGCATCGGCGGCGCTGCGTGCGACCGAGCCGTCTTCGTCCACGTCATCGACCAGCACGGTGATGGTCTGACCAACTTTCTTCGCCAGTTTTTCGGCACTGATCTCTTCCTGCAGATACATCAGGCGGGCGAGGCGGTCTTCCTGTTCGTCGGGGTCGATATGGTCGGGCAGTGCATTGGCCGCAGCCCCTTCCACCGGCGAATATTTGAACGCGCCGACCCTGTCCAGCTTGGCCTCTTCGATGAAGTCGAGCAATTCTTCGAACTCCTCCTCTGTCTCACCGGGGAAGCCGACGATGAAGGTGCTGCGCAGCACGATGTCGGGACAAGTCTCGCGCCACTGTTTGATGCGTTTGAGTACGTTCTCGCTGCTGGCCGGACGCTTCATCAGCTTGAGGATACGTTCATTGGCATGCTGGAACGGGATGTCGAGGTACGGCAGTATCTTGCCTTCCGCCATCAGCGGGATGACTTCATCCACACTGGGATAGGGATAGACGTAATGCAGGCGCGTCCACACACCGAGCTCGCCCAGCGCACCAGCCAGATCGGTCATACGTGTCTTCAGCGGTTTGCCGTTCCAAAAACCGGTGCGGTATTTCACATCCACACCATAAGCGCTGGTGTCCTGCGAAATGACCAGCAATTCTTTCACGCCGGACTCGACCAGTTTTTCCGCTTCATTCATCACTTCATGGATGGGGCGGCTGACCAGATCTCCGCGCAGCGCGGGGATGATGCAGAACGAACAACTGTGGTTGCAGCCTTCGGATATCTTCAGATAGGCGAAATGCTGCGGCGTGAGACGCACGCCCTGCGGCGGCACCAGGTCGGTGTACGGGTCGTGCAAACGCGGCAGGTGCTGGTGCACCGCGTTCATCACCGCATCGGTCTCGTGCGGCCCGGTGACGGAAAGCACCTTGGGATGGGTCTTCTGCACGATGTCGCCTTTGGCACCGAGGCAGCCGGTGACGATGACTTTACCGTTCTCCTGGATCGCTTCGCCGATGGCCTCCAGCGATTCGGCCACCGCGCTGTCGATGAAACCACAGGTGTTGACCACCACCAGATCGGCTTCCTGATAACTCGGCGTGATCTCGTAGCCCTCTGCGCGCATGCGCGTGAGGATGTGCTCGGAATCGACCGTGGCCTTGGGGCAGCCGAGCGAGACGAAACCGATCTTGGGATTTGTTTTACTCATGCTTATTTCCTTGTTCCATTTATCTGAATCATCCGTAAGAGCGTGCCCTGCTGCGTGTGTTGTTGGGGCTTCAGCCCCGTACAACCACGGCGTACTCCCTGCGGGTGCACGCGAGCACTCTGTCGCATGCAGGGCACGCTCCTACACGGCTCTTGGCTACGTTCTCGGCTGGCCCTCTTCGCGTTCGAGCACCGCGTCGGAATGCGACAGCGGGTCTTCGATGGGTTCGAGGTGGGTGGTCAGATGGCTGAACATCACCACCGCTCTGATATCCGTTTCGATCTGCTCGACCAGATCATGACCGCGCTGCACCGTCCACTCGCCGGGCACCAGTACATGCAAAGAGATGAAAGCTTGCCTGCCCGCCTGGCGCGTGCGCAACGCATGAAAATCCAGGCCTTGCTGGCGATAGTTCTGCAACACGCCCTCGACTGCGTCGAGCTGCTCTTGCGGTATCGCCTCGTCCATCAGGCCGGAAGCGGAGCGATGCAACAATTCCCACCCCGTCCACACGATATTCGCCGCCACCAGCAAAGCGATCACCGGATCAAGCCACAGCCAGCCGCTTAGCCATACCAGGCCCACGCCGATGATGACACCGACCGAGGTCCACACGTCGGTCATCAGGTGTTTGGCGTCGGCTTCGAGCGTGATAGAGTTATTGGCGCGCCCCGCTTTGAGCAATACACGCGCAGCGAACAAATTGATGAGTGAGGCCACGACCGACACCAGTAGGCCGACACCGACGGCTTCCAACGGCTGCGGATTAAAAAAACGCTCGATGGCGGTGTAGGCGATGCCGACCGCCGCGAGCAGAATGAGGAAACCTTCGAAGGCGCTGGAGAAATATTCCGCTTTGCCGTGTCCGTAGGCATGTCTGTCGTCCGCCGGTGCGGCGGCCAACGTCAGCATCGCCAACGCCATCAGCGCCCCGGCCAGATTGACGAACGACTCCAGTGCATCGGAGAGTAGGCCGACCGAGCCGGTGAGCCACCATGCGACACCCTTGAGCAGAATGGTGGCGATCGCTGCCGCGATGGACAAATACGCATAACGAAGCAATTGAGCGGATGCCATATAGATCTTCCCGTTAGACGTGCAAAGCAGAACTCAGCAACCCGACCGTGCCCACGCCCAGCAGGATCAGCACGACCTGCTGGATGGTGTCGCGCATCTGTGTACGTTTATGCAAACCGGGGATGAGGTCCGCCACCGCCACATAGATCATGCTGGCTGACGCCAACGCCAGCAATGTGGGTATCCACGACTGCATGGTCTGCAAGGTCAGATAACCCAGCACGCCGCCCACTACGGTGGCGAAGCTGGAGATCAGGTTCATCTGGAAGGCGCGGGCCTTGCTGTAGCCGGAATGCAGCAGGATGGCGAAATCGCCCACTTCCTGCGGGATCTCGTGCGCGATGATGGCGAGCGAGGTGACGATGCCGAGCTGCACATCGGTCAGGAACGCCGCCGCGATGATGATGCCGTCGACAAAATTGTGAAAGGTATCGCCCACGATGACCATCGTGCCGCTGCGACCGTGATCGTGCGCGCTATGTTCGTGGGGTTCGTGCGCCTCGCAATGGTCGTGGTGGCAGTGACGCCAGATCAGCACCTTCTCCAGCGTGAAGAACAGCAGGATGCCGAACAACACCGTGGCACTGACGGAGGTGATGCTGGGACTGAGTTCGATCGCCTCGGGCAGGATGTCGAGAAACACGGCGCCCAACAATGCACCGATGGCATAACTCACTAGGCCGCCGACCCATTGTGCACGGGTATTGAGGGCGAACAGTCCGGCGCATATCACGCTCAACACGCCGCCGAACAGGCTAGCTACGATGATCCAGGCAAAGACGCTCATGTGCTGGTTCTGAAAATGGATAGGGCGCGGATTATACCTAATGCCATCCGCAAACCATTAACGACTTCGGTGCGAGATGTGCCTTCACTCCAGCCAGATGAATGTGCCCATGCGTCCGGTCACGCCGTCGCGCCGGTAGGAGAAAAAGTTTTCAGGATCGCTGTAGGTACACAGTTCACCGCCGTGGATGCGGGTGATACCCAAGGCCTGCAAACGCTGGCGCGCGAGCAGGTAGATGTCGGCCAGCCACTTGTCGCCCACTCCCGGCAAGAAAGCCTTTGCCGCGTCGGCATGCTGTGCAACGAACAGGTCACGCACTTCGCCACCCACTTCGAAGGCGGGTTGGCTGATCGCAGGCCCCAGCCATGCCATCAGACTATGCGGCGCGACATCCATGGCGACGACGGTCGCTTCGATCACTCCGGCTGCCAGACCTTTCCAGCCCGCATGTGCCGCACCGACGACAGTACCCGCGTCGTCGCACAACAATACCGGCAGACAGTCCGCCGTCATCACCACACATACCGCACCGCGATGACGCGCGATGCAGGCATCGGCCTGCGGCAGACAGGATGCGTCATCTGCATTGACCACCGCCGTGCCGTGTACCTGTTGCAGCCACACCGGCTCGCTCGGCATCAGCGCGGACAACAGTTGGCGGTTATGCGCCACGACTTGCGGCACGTCACCCACGTGGTCGCCCAGATTGAAAGCGTCATACGGGGCGAGACTCGCTCCGCCGTGGCGGCTGGTCTGCAATGACCTTACGCGGGGTGGCGCGGGCCATTCCGGAACGAGGCAACGGTCAATCAAGCTCACGCGCGACCCCTCTTATCCTGTCCAGCAACTGCTGCATATCGTCCGGCATGTCGCGCTGCCACTCCACCCATTCACCCGTGTGCGGATGTTCCAGCCCGAGACGTTCGGCATGCAGTGCCTGGCGCGGAAACGCCAGCAAGGTGTCGCGCATCTGCGGCGGGCATCTTTGCGCGCCTTTGATGTAGATGTGGTCGCCGACCAAAGGGTGTTGCAGGTAGGCCATGTGCACGCGTATCTGGTGGGTACGCCCGGTTTCCAGCTTGCAGCGCAGCAATGTGCAGCCGGGAAAGGATTCGACGATGGCGTAATGGGTGACGGCAGGTTTGCCGCCCTCCACCACCGCCATCTTGGTGCGCATCGACGGGTGGCGGTCTATCGGTTGATCGACCTTGCCCCCGCGCAGGATCTCGCCGTGCGCCAGCGCCAGATATTCGCGGCGCACGGTGCGCTCCTGCAACTGCCGCACCAGCGAGGTCTGCGCCACCAGGGTGCGCGCCACCACCAGCAAACCGCTGGTGTCTTTGTCCAGCCGGTGCACGATGCCGGCACGCGGCACTTCGGCCAGTGCCGGGTCATGGTGCAACAAGGCGTTGAGCAAGGTGCCCTGCCAGTTGCCGCTGCCGGGATGCACCACCAGCCCGACCGGTTTGTTGATGACGATGATGCTGTCGTCCTGATGGACGATATCCAGCGCGATGTCTTCGGCCTGATAGGGTTGTTCGGCGGGATGGCTCTGCGGCACGACAGCAAGCGTCTCGCCGCCCCACACCTTCTGTTTGGAAGTCACCGTCGCTCCGTTCAGGGTGACCTGTCCCTGCGCCACCCATTCCTGCAAACGGCTGCGCGAGTATTCCGGCAGCAGTTTGGCCAGCGCCTGATCGAGACGCGAACCGCCGTATTCCAGCGGCACCTTGAAGTTCAGCGCAGTAGCTTGTGCAGGAGAGGCGATCAAGTCGATATCGGCTTCGGCATCTTCGTCAGACGGGGGAATACCGGGCGGAATCGGGAGGGTATCTTTGGTATAATCGTGCAAATTTTTATCGGATCGTGTCATGCGCCACAGTTTATACGTTTTCCTGCTGCTCACGTTAGTCGGATGCAGTTCCACTCCCGACGACAAGAACTATACCGCCGAAGAGTTCTACTCGCAGGCGATGGAGGCGATGGAAGACCACAACTACGAGCAGGCGGTAAAGAAGCTGGAGAAACTGCAATCACGCTACCCCTATGGCCGCTACGCGCAGCAGGCGCAGATGGAGATCGCTTATGCCTACTACAAACAGGGGGAGCCCGCTCCGGCTCTGAGCGCGATCGAACGTTTCTACAAGCAATATCCCAACAACGAGCGTCTCGATTACATGTATTACCTGAAGGGACTGATCCATTTCGACGAGAATCTGGGCGGGGTGGTCAACTCGCTCTCGCAACAGGACCCGGCCGAGCGCGATCCGAAATCGTTGCGCGATTCGTTCGATACCTTTAAAGAACTGGTGACACGCTTCCCCAACAGCCGTTATGCCCCGGATGCCCGTTTGCGCATGCAATACCTGCTCAACACGCTGGCGGGATCGGATGTACACGCCGCCAGTTATTATCTGCGCCGCGGTGCTTATGTGGCGGCGGTGAACCGCGCCAAGAGCGTGCTGACCGATTACCCGCGCACCCCGCAGACCCGCGATGCATTACAGATCATGGTACAGGCCTACGATGCGATGGGGCTGTACGAACTGCGCGACGATGCCTGGCGCGTGCTGGAACTGAACCTCGCCAAGAGCGAGGCCGCCCCGCTCGCCAAAGCCCTCCCCGACAAATCCGCCGCATGGTGGAAGTTCTGGAACTAGGACCGGAGCGCGGCCGTGAAATATTGTCCTGAATGCGGAGCTCCCGTCGAATTGCGCATGCCGCAGGACGATCATCGCGAACGCCACATCTGCACCGTCTGCACCACCATCCACTATCACAATCCGAAATTGATCGTCGGCGCCATCCCGGAATGGGAAGACGGGCGCATCCTGTTATGCCGCCGCGCCATCGAGCCACGCCACGGCCTGTGGACTCTGCCCGCCGGTTTTATGGAGAATGGCGAGACCACCGCTCAGGCGGCCGCGCGCGAGACTCTGGAAGAAGCCAATGCCCGTGTGCTCATCGGCGATCTGTATTCCATGCACAACCTGCCCTATATCAACCAGGTGCATCTGCTGTTCCGCGCCCGTCTGCTCGATCTCGATTTTTTTCCCGGCGTGGAGAGTCTGGAGGTGGCGCTTTTTGCCGAAGAGGACATTCCCTGGGACACCCTGGCTTTCCGCCCGGTGAAATACACCTTGCAGCATTTCTTCGCCGAGCGCAGAAGTGGGGATTTCAAGTTCTTCAACGCCGACCTGTCCGTACCGGGGCACGGACACGAGAACTGCCCCCATTGAGCGCATCGCCACACGGCATGAAGCCCCTCTTCGCTTTCCTCGTGATGCTGTCTTTGGCGGGATGCGCCTCGACATCTCCCGGCGATCCGAAAGACCCCTATGAGGCCTACAACCGCAAGGTGTTCGCCTTCAACGATAGTCTCGACAAGACGGTACTGAAGCCCGTCGCGCAGGGTTACAACAGCTACCTTCCCGCCCCGGTGCGGACGCTGCTCGACAACTTCTTCTCCAATCTGGAGGATGTCACCATCACTCTGAACGACCTGCTGCAATTAAAATTCAAACAGGCGGCATCGGATGGTAGCCGGGTATTGATCAACACCACGTTCGGCATCTTCGGCCTGATCAACGTGACCGAACGACTGGAAAAACATAACGAAGATTTCGGCCAGACCTTGGGTTATTGGGGGGTGGAAAGCGGCCCGTATCTGATGCTGCCTTTCTTTGGCCCCAGCTCGGCACGGGATGGCATCGGGCTGGCCGGCGACGGCCTGACCGGTGTGGTGACCAACATCCCCGATGTGACCACACGCAACAGCCTGTTCATCACCGACAAGATCGGCGAGCGTGCGGCGCTGATCAAACATGAATCCACTCTGGACGATGTGTCGGACCGTTATGCCTTCATTCGCGACTTCTATCTCGCGCGCCGCCAGAACCTGGTCTACGACGGCGACCCGCCCAGAGCGCAATTCAACGACGAGGAAGACGAGATCCTCGAATAAAAAAGGCCCGGTCGAACCGGGCCTTTTGCTTGCGGCAGGGAACGCTCAACGCGCGGCGCGCAACGCTTCGATGCGTTCATCCAGCGGCGGATGGGTCATGAACAGCCTGGAGAAGCCGCCACTGCTGGAGATGGCCATCGCCGCCATATTCTCGGGCAACACCGCCTTCTCGTGGTTGGCCTTCAGTTTTTCCAGAGCGGCGATCATCTTCTGGCGTCCGGCCAGGTTAGCACCGCCCGCGTCGGCGCGGAACTCACGCTGGCGCGAGAACCACATGACAACAACACTGGCCAGTACACCCAGCACCAGTTGCGCCACGATCTCGGCCACGAAGGCACCGATGCCGGGACCGTCGCGACCATCGTTCTTGAGCAGGACTCGATCCACGAAATAACCGAACAGCTTGGCGAAGAACACCACGAAGGTGTTCACCACCCCTTGGATCAAAGCCAGCGTCACCATGTCGCCGTTGGCGATGTGGCTGACTTCGTGCGCCAGCACGGCTTCGGCTTCGTCTTTGCTCATGCTATTGAGCAGCCCGGTGCTCACCGCCACCAGTGCATCGTTACGGTTCCAGCCGGTGGCGAAGGCGTTCACATCGGGCGCGTCATAGATCGCCACTTCCGGCATGCCGATACCGGCGGCTTGAGCCTGGCGGCGCACCGTGTCGACCAGCCAGCGTTCGGTCGGATCGAAAGGATTAGTGATGACCTGTGCGCCGACCGACTGTTTTGCCATCCACTTGGACATGAACAGCGAAACGATAGAACCGGAGAAGCCGATCACTGCCGACAGCACCAGCAAGGCGCCGAAGTTGATGCCGCCGTTCTGATCCATCCAGCGGTCCACGCCCAGCAGGCGTAGCGTGATATTGATAACCAGCAATACCGCGATGTTGGTGAGGATAAACAGGAAAATACGTTTCATTGCTTCGTCTCCGAAATGATATTGATCTTGTGGGCGGCACAGCGGCCCGGCAAAACGGCGCGCAGTCTAACATGCCGCCCCACGGCTCCCGAGATGGGGACTGCTGTCCGGATTTCAAGTCCTGGGCCGGGGGTGATACACTCGCGCGGCATTGGAGCATCGTCAGGAGAAAAAGTTGCACGCTTTATTCAGCCACCCCGCCGTACAAGCCGGTCTGCTCCCGTTCATCGTCGCGCTGGCCAGCGCGGAACTGTTCCAGCGTCTGCGCCTGAGCGGCCTCGCCCTCATCGCCGGATTTGCGGCAACGGTCTATTTCGCCGCCGATTTCGACTTTGCACCACTTACCGAGATACGCAAGGTGATCTGGCTCGGCCTCGCTGCCGCGCTGCTCGCATTGCCGCTCACACTCATCGACTGGCGTTTCTGGCGTCACCTGCTCGCAACGCTGGCCGCGCTGGCTACAATATGGGTGGTCTGGGACCTGTTGCAGGCACAACCGCTGGTAGACAGCCTGCGCTGGTGCGCCGGCAGTGCGCTGTATGTCGCTTGGCTGGTGTACTGGTGCGACGGACTGCGCGAGCGCCCGGTAGCGGCGGCGAATGCCGGGATCGCACTGGGGCTGGGTACCGGTCTGGCAGCATTGTTCGCTGCGGCTACCCTGCCCGGCCTGTTCGGCCTAGCCCTCGGGGCTGCCGCGCTGGCCTACCTGACCATCCAGCTCGTTACCAACAGCACACTTCCCTGCGGCCGCAGCTTTACCCTGCCGCTGGCGCTGATCGCCGGCCTGAGCGCCTGTCTCGCGCTCGTCGCCACACAACAGCCCTGGTACAGTCTGGTCGCGCTGGGCCTGATTCCGCTCGCCGCACATGTCCCGCTAGCGGCAAAGTGGAGCGTCCGTCTACAATCGCTGGCGCTGTTCCTGCTTACATCCGCCGGTGCGGCCGCAGCGGTCTATGTAACATGGAAGAAAGGTGAGGTGTTATTTTGGTGAGAATGTTATCCGTATTGAGTCTGCTCGCTGCGACGTTGTCGGCTTGCAGCAGCGACCCGTATCAGGGGCTATATGAAGGGATCAAAGCCCAGAACGAGGCCAAACGCACACCGCAGGAACGCGCCATGAATCCGGCCCCGAGTTACGACGAATACAAAAAAGCGCGCACGCCGGACACACCTCCCACCCCGTGATGCAAAATCATGCGGGGGACGGACGATAAAAAAGGGAGCCGAAGCTCCCTTTTTTCATTCCAGTACCGCCGCAGCTCAGCCGCGTCGGTTCGCGTTACGCGCGGAGCGGTTGGATGAACTCTCCATCCATTTTTTGATGCGGTTGGCATCCCCCACGCGGGTGCGTTTTCCCCAAGAATCCAGCAGCACGATGATCACCGGACGGTTCGATATGGTCGCTTTCATCACCAGACAACGCCCTGCCTCACTGATGTAACCTGTCTTGCTCACCCCGATGTCCCAGGAGGCACTCTTCACCAGCGGATTGGTGTTGCTGAAACGCAACTGGCGATGTTTTGCCACTTTGACCACATGCGAGGATGCGGTGGTGAATTCGCGGATACGCTGGTAGTTCTGTGCGGCACGCACCATCAACACCAGATCATGCGCGGTGGATACGTTGCCGCTGTGTAATCCGGTGGGATCGAGAAAACGGGTAGAGTCCATGCCCAGCGCCCTGGCTTTGGCATTCATCTTGACCAAGGCGACATTGGTACCGCCCGGATAAGTGCGTGCCAATGCGGCGGCAGCCCTGTTCTCCGAGGCCATCAGGGCGATCTTGAGCAATTCACCGCGCGTCAGCACCGAACCTGTGCGCACCCGCGAACTCGATCCTTTGAGATGGTCGGCGTCAGCGTTGGTGATGGTGATCTTTTCGTCCAGCGGCAATTGTGCATCCAGCACCACCATCGCGGTCATCAGCTTGGTGATGGAGGCGATCGGCGCGACGTTCTCGGCGTTCTTGGTGTACAGCGGACGCATACCCTGCTCGTCGTAGATCAGCGCGATGGCCGATTGCAACTTGGGCGCAGCCGTCATCTTGAAGACGGCACTGGCCAGTTCTTCATCCTGTTGTTTCGGCGTGGTCGCTCCGTAGGCCGGCACAATCAGCCCCAACGACAACAGCAAAATAGCGATATTTTTCTTCATAGCTCCTCTGGGGAGTAGGTTCACGGCGCGAAGCATACCTTAAAAATCCAATAAATCAAGCGGTAAAAACAAAGTATTAATGCTCTTCTTGCTGTTGGAGCGCCCACATCTGCGCATACACCCCTTGCAACATCAACAATTCACGGTGTGAACCGCGCTCGATGATACGGCCTTTATCCATCACCAATATCTGTTGGGCATCCACCACAGTGGACAAACGATGCGCGATAACCAGCGTGGTGCGGTCACGCGCGACGTTGCGCAATTCGTCCTGGATCGCCTTCTCCGATTTGGAGTCCAGCGCCGAAGTCGCCTCATCGAAGATCAGGATGGCGGGACGTTTGAGGATGGCGCGCGCGATGGCCACCCGCTGCTTCTCGCCGCCGGACAGTTTCAACCCGCGCTCGCCGACAACCGTGTTGTAACCCTGCGGCAACGACTCGATGAAGGCATGGATGTGCGCCGACTGTGCCGCCTGCAACACCTCGTCGCGCGTGGCCTCCGGGCGCCCGTAGGCGATGTTGTAATAGATACTGTCATTGAACAGCACGGTGTCCTGCGGCACGATGCCGATACAGGCACGCAGGCTTGCCTGTGTGACCGAGCGGATGTCCTGCCCGTCGATGGCGATGCTGCCGGACGCGACATCGTAGAAGCGGAACAACAGACGCGACAGCGTCGATTTGCCCGCCCCGCTGGCACCCACCACCGCGACGGTATCACCCGGCGGAATCTCAAAACTCACATCGGACAATATCTGCCGATCTGGGTCGTAACTGAACGCCACGTTCCTGAACTCCACCCGCCCGGCTTGCAAACCGAGAGGCCGCGCATCCGGCGCATCCTCGACCTCGCGATTCTCGTTCAGCAGGGTGAACATGCGCTCCATATCGGCCAGCGCGTTCTTGATCTCGCGATAGACGAAACCGAGGAAGTGCAGCGGCATATAGAGCTGTATCATGAACACATTGACCAGCACCAGATCGCCCAGCGTCATGTTGCCTTTCACCACCTCGTCCGCCGCCAGCAGCATGAGCAAAGTGATCCCCACGGCGATGATCGTGCTCTGCCCGGCATTCAGTGCAGCCAGCGAAGTCTGGTTCTGCACCGCGGACACTTCCCACTTGCTCATCTGCTCGTCGTAGCGGCGCACCTCGTATTGCTCGTTGCCGAAATATTTCACCGTCTCGTAATTGAGCAGGCTGTCGATAGCGCGGGTGTTGGCCTTGGAATCCATGTCGTTCATGGTGCGGCGATAGACCATGCGCCACTCGGTGATGAACAGGGTGAACACGATATACACCACCAGTGTGACGAAGGTGATGATGGCGAACCAAGGGTTGTATTTGACGAACAGGATGGCCGCGACCAGCCCGATCTCGAGCAGGGTCGGCAGGATATTGAACAGCAAAAAGGTCAGCAGGAAACTGATGCCGCGTGTGCCGCGCTCGATGTCACGCGACACGCCCCCGGTCTGGCGTTCGAGATGGAAACGCAGGCTCAGATTGTGCAGATGGGCGAACACCTGGATCGCCACCCGCCGGATGGCGCGCTGCGTCACCTTGGCGAACACCGCATCGCGCAGTTCGCCGAACAGCGTGCTGAACAGGCGCAACAGGCCGTAGCCCACCACCAGCATCACCGGGACGACCAGCATCGCCTTGGGCTGCGCCATCGCGTCGACGATATCCTTGAGCACCAAAGGTACCGCAACGCTGGTCAGCTTGGCCAACACCAGCAACACCATGGCCAGAATCACACGCCCCTTAAACTCCAGCAGATAGGGC
This sequence comes from Gallionellaceae bacterium, assembly GCA_030823955.1. GTDB lineage: Bacteria > Pseudomonadota > Gammaproteobacteria > Burkholderiales > Gallionellaceae > PALSA-1006. The sequence continues at coordinate 50,069 of JAVBYO010000028.1, read as the reverse complement.
AACAGCATACGTATCGTGCGCCAGTCGGCACGGGAGGCGGATGTCGGGCTGTGCAAGCCCGCTGAAGAATGGGATGGGCGCATAACGATTCACGGGTAGATCAAGCCGCGCATTATAACTGGCATCGCCCCGCTGACAGGATATCGCTTGCCTCCCCTCTCGCTACCGGCAATACCTTTTTGCCAACATATAAAAATTCCGGACTGGCGCGGATTCCCCAGCTAGAATGGCGGTTTGACTGCCGCCACGACTCCCTGTGCGGTCGTATTTTTTTACTACACAAGGTATGTCCGCAGATGGAAGAACGGTTGGGAGATAAACACGCACCCTCGATCCTGAACGAGGTCGATCCCGAGCATCGCCAGATCATGCTCGCCATGGCATTGCTGTGGTCGCCGCATCCTTTGTCCATCCTCTATACCCTGCTGCGCAAACTCGATCTCCAGCACAGCAGCCACCGCCCTTACACCCATGACGAGGTAAAACATTATGTGCAGGATCTCGTCGCCAGAAAGATCGTAAGCACCTCGACCCTGCGTCCGGGTTATTACCGTCTGGCCGACACGCAGCGCGAGCCGCTGTACGAACTGCTGCTGAGTAGCATGACAACACCGCTGCTGCGGCGCGCGCTGTACGACGTGCTGGCGTTCAACCCGCAACACACCCTGTATGCCTGGCCGCTGCATGACCGCGATGCCACCGTGGCCATCGTGCGCCTGACACTGTTGACCCATGCATCACGCGCGGAGATCGAGCGCATGGGTGAGCTGATCGGGCGTTCGATGGACTGGGACGGCATCCTGCAAGCCGCACTGTTACAGCATTTCAGCGAAGCCGCGTTCGCGCGTATCGATCCCGCGCTGCGCTGGGATATCGCCTGTTCCGGCATACGCAAGATCAATCTGGACTGGGATACCGATCTGCTGCCGCTAGCGGACTGGGCCCTGGCACAGATGACCTCTGCCCGCACGCAGATGCCCGCCGAGCTGCGCAGCGCCATCGCTGAACTGCTGCTGCATCGCGCAGATCGCGCCGCTGCGCTGGCCGCGCTCGACGGCTTGGAGGACGGCGCAGCCGATGCCTTGCGCGCCTACGCCCTGGCACAGGAGGGACGCTGGAGCGAGGCACAGACGCTGTTCGAACTTGCGCTAAAAAAACGGGCCGCCGAAACGGGCGCCAAGAAACGCGCCCTGCCCACCAGCCTCGCATGGATCTATCCGTTGACACTGCTGGCGCAGCAGAACCCGAAACATCTGGAGGCAGCGCGCAAATTCTGCCTCAGCGAATCCGGCAAACGCGACCCGGACACATCCTCGGGCTGGGGACAATGGGTACACAGCATCGACATCCGGCGCGGCGACAGCGAACCCGATCCGGCACTGTACCGCGCGGCGGAGTATTACAAACAACATGTCAGCCTAGATCACCTGTGGCGCGTGCTGCTGGCCGCATGGCTGGGCATAGACACCCTGCGCGACGCACCCCCGACCTACCGAAGCGCACTCTCCAGCATGTGCCAACTACAGGCGGAACGCCTGCGGCAGTGCGGCTTCATCTGGCTGGCACAGATGGCCGAAGGAGCACTGAGCCTCATCAATGGCGAGACACCACCGCCCGGCTTCTTCGTCGCGGGCAAGACCGAACACTGGCGCGAGCTGCTCTCCTCCCTGCAATCACTGGAACACGAGGCTCCATCCGGAGGCAAACAAAGTGATGAGATACGCTATGTGTGGCAGATCGACATCGGCACAGACGGCGCTTTGATGGATATCCAGGCACTGGAACAACGCCAGGGTGCGCGCGGCTGGGGAACCCCGAAACCGGTCAGCCTCACCCGCTTTGTCGGCAACCCGCAACTCCCGCCGTGGGATGCCAAGCTGGCCGCCTGCATCCGCACCGACCGGGGCAGCAGCCGCAATGCCGTGCTGGATCTGCCCAACGCCATACAGGCACTGGTAGGTCATCCGGCGATCACGGTGAACGGCAGGATAGATACATTCGTCGAATTAAGTGCAGGTACCCCCGAGATCGAGGTCATCCACCAGGGGGCCCAGATCTCGCTGCGGGTCACTCCTCCGTTGCGCGAGGGCCCCGCCAAACGACACTACTTCGACGAGGACGAGAAACGTGAAGCCGAGGCGCTGCGTCTGATCACGCTGGTGCAGGACTCCTCGCAACGGGTACGCCTGTTCCGCTTCACTCCGGCGCAACGCCGTGCCGCGCAGTTGCTCGCCGACAAAGTGAGCATCCCGGCCAGCGCGCAGCAGGAATTACACACCGCGATGCAGGCATTGACCAGCCATTTCCAATTGCAGTCCGACCATCTTCAGGCAGCGCGCGAAATCCCGGCGGAGGCACGCCTGCGCGCCGAACTCTCGCCGCTGAACGACGGCCTGCTGCTGCGGCTGGTGGCGACACCGCTGGGCGCGGAAGGCCCGCGCCTGATACCGGGCAGCGGACGCACACGATTGATGGCACTGGTCGGCGGCGAAAGTATCGGCACCACCCGCCAGACAGAGGAAGAACGCAGCCATCTGGAAGCCGTGCTGGATGCCCTGCCGTTCCTCGACAACTACACTTCCGACGCGGCGCAATGCGAGTGGAACGTGAGCGAGCCGGAAGACGCTCTGGCCCTGGTGGAAGTGTTACCCGCGCTGCCCGCTATCGTCGCGCTGGACTGGCCCAAGGGCAAGGCCGTGCGCGTGGTTCCGGTCGACCTGTCGCAACTTTCCGTACAGGTCAAAAGCCAGCGCGACTGGTTCAAGCTGGAAGGCGAAGCCAAGGTCGACGAAGGGCTGGTGTTCACCTTCGAGACACTGCTGAAAGCCGCGCAAGGGGGCAGCCGTTTCATCGCCATGGGCAACGGCATGTATGCCGCACTCACCCGCAAACTGAAAGAACGCCTGTCCGATCTGGCCTCGGTGGCCGAGACTGACAAACACGGCACACGTATCCCGCATCTGGCCGCGATATGGATGGACGATGCGCTGGAAGGCGCCGACATCCACGCCGACAAGGACTTCTCCGCCGCTGTCGAACGCCTGCGCACCGCGCAGCAACAGACCATCACGCTGCCCGGCGCCCTGCAAGCCGAACTGCGCCCCTATCAGGAAGACGGTTACCTGTGGGCCTCGCGTCTCGCGCAGGCGGGCTTCGGTGCCTGCCTCGCCGACGACATGGGTCTGGGCAAGACCTTGCAATCGCTGGCACTGCTGCTGGCGCGCGCCGAAGGCGGCCCCGCGCTCATCATCGCGCCCACCTCGGTGTGCGGCAACTGGATCGCCGAAGCGGCACGCTTCGCACCCAGCCTGAATCTGCATCTGTACAGCGAAGTCGAGCGCGACACCGTGATCGAAACGGCAGCCGCCTTCGATGTGGTGGTGGCCTCCTACAATCTGGTACAGCAGGCCGGCGCACAGTTCGCCGCGAAACACTGGCACACACTCATCGCCGACGAAGCTCAGGCGATCAAGAATGCCACCACCAAACGCAGTCAGGCGGTGTTCGAACTGGATGCCGATTTCCGCCTCGCCCTGTCCGGCACACCGGTGGAGAACCGCCTGGCGGAACTGTGGTCCATCATGCGTTTCGCCAATCCCGGCCTGCTTGGCAGCCTGCCGCGTTTCAACGAACGCTTCGCCGTGCCCATAGAACGCGACAAGGATCGCGATGCACAACACACCCTGCGCCGCCTGATCTCGCCCTTCCTGCTGCGCCGCACCAAGAGCCAGGTATTACAGGAACTGCCGCCGCGCACCGAACTGGTCATCAAGATCACTCCCAGCCAGGAAGAGTTCTCGCACTACGAGGCTTTGCGCCGCCAAGCCATCGCCGCAACGGACAAAGCACTCGCCGCCAACCAGAGCGGACAGGCGCGTATGAACATCCTCGCCCAACTCACCCGCTTGCGCCGCGCCGCCTGCGACCCGCGCATCGTCACACCGGCCTATCCGGTCAGCGGCAGCAAGGTGCAAACTTTCACCGAACTGGCCATCGAACTGGTCGCCAACGGCCACAAGGCACTGGTGTTCAGCCAGTTCGTCGATTTCCTCACCCTGCTGCGTCAGGCGCTGGATGCGGTCGGTATCGACTACCAGTATCTGGACGGTGCCACCCCGGCGACCGAACGCAGCAAACGTGTGGCGGCGTTCCAGTCCGGCAAGAGCGACCTGTTCCTGATCAGCCTAAAAGCGGGCGGCTTCGGCTTGAACCTGACTGCGGCCGATTACGTGGTCATCACCGACCCGTGGTGGAACCCCGCCGCCGAAGATCAGGCCATGGGCCGCGCCCATCGCATGGGGCAACTGCGTCCGGTCACCGTGTACCGTCTGGTCACCCAGGGTACGGTGGAGGAGCACATCGTCGGTCTGCACAACGACAAACGCGCATTGGCGGAAAGCATCTTGGGCGAAGGTGATGCGGTGAACATCCCGACCACCGAGGAACTGGTATCGCTGATCCGGGATGGAATTACCAGGATTTAAATGAATCACCGTCTTCCGAGAACGCCTGAGCCTTACTGCTTTCGTAACAGCCTCCAAGACCAACTCTCGATGAATAGTTGACCTAGCGGCCCATCCAACGATTTTTCGCGAGAATAAATCCATAACCACGGCCAGATAAAACCAGCCCTACCACGTCCGGATGTAGGTGATGCCTGTCACCCATGCTTGATTCTTCCGCGATACGGTAAATTGACGTTGCAACAAATTGAGTATTAAGGTCGGCGTCTTGGGAGTGGGAATATGCTTTTTCGGTACCCATGTAAGGCGCGCAGACTATTCTCCCGCATCAACCGTGCGACTCGATGCTTGCTGCAAACTTCTCCTCATTCACATAAATCTTGCAGAACTCTGGGGGCACCATAAATGCCATGGCTAGCAATGAATGACGCTCGAATTAGTTTGAGCAGCCGAGCATCTTCTTGTGCTCGACATGCACTGGATGCTGAAGCCATGCATAGCATCCAGCTCGCGCAAGCCCTAGAAATCGGCACATGGTCTGCACGCAAAACTCGTTTCTGTACTCTTCGATGAACTTATAGGCCAACCTCGTTTTACTGGGAGATTTCCGGACTGGCATGATGAACTCCTCCGGTTTCCGGGCAAGATGCTATCCCTGTCCAAAAAATCTGGCAACTTCAGGCTCGCAATAATTCTGCTGGGATTTATAAATTCAGCGCCCGCCCTCACCGCCCCAGCTCAAGCTCCTGCATCAATTGCACAGAAAGCTCTTCAATCGACTTCGCGGTGGTGTCGAACCATTTGATGCCTTCGCGGCGCATCATCTTTTCAGCGGCGGCGACTTCGTAACGGCAGTTTTCCAGCGAGGAATATTTGCTGTTCGGGCGGCGCTCGTTGCGGATGCGTTGCAGTTGTTCCGGGGCGATGGTGAGCCCGTACAGTTTGCCGCGATAAGGCTGCAATCTGGACGGCAGTTCGCCGCGCTCGAAGTCTTCCGGGATGAGCGGATAGTTGGCGGCTTTGAGAGAGAACTGCAAGGACAGGTACAGGCTGGTAGGTGTCTTACCGCTGCGCGAGACGCCGACCAGAATGATATCGGCATTCTTCAGATCGGTGTCCGACACGCCGTCATCATGCGCCAGCGCGAAGTTCATCGCGGCGATACGCGAGTTGTATTCCGGGTTGGCATGGCCGTGTGAACGCCCGACGGCGCGGGTGTAACGCGAGCCGAGCTCCTGTTCCAGCGGCACGATGAAGGCATCGAACAAGTCGATGAAGAACGCTTCGGCCTGATGCAGGATGGCGCTGAAATCGGAGTTGGTCTGCGTCATGATGACGATGGGTCGCACAGCTTCGCGGCGGCTCAGTTCGTTGATACGCGCCAGACAGTCTCTGACTTTTTCCTCGCTGTCGAGGAACGGGAAACGCACAGGTTTGAATTCAATATTGTCGAACTGCGTCAGCAAGCCGTGTCCCAGTGTCTCGGCGGTGATGCCGGTGCCATCCGACACATAGATGACGGTGCGTTTCTGAGTATTCATGGCTAGCCCATCCTGTATGCGTTAATCGGCTGGTCGGCGTCGGTTCAATTGGGGATACAGGCAAGGTTCTGCGCGTGGCACACATAACCTTTGGCGTAGATCAGCGCGATCCACAGCCAGAATACGACGAAGAAAGCGGCCAGGCCGATATGCTGGTCGGCGATCAGCTTGGGCGTGATCGCGCGCACCACTTTGTAGATCGGCGCGGTGACTACCTGGAACAGGCGATAGACGAAGTTGTTCTCCTTCGCTTTGCCCGACATCAGGCCGATCAGCCCCTGCGCGAGCAATGCCATGAGGGCGACTTCGGCCAGTGCTTTCAGTGCGCTGACGATAAACAGTTCGAGAGAAAACATGATTTAAAAGACCGGTATGGACAGGCTGCGATTTTAACATCACGCCGCGATTATGCTTGCGACTTCGCGCGGCATTACGGAGAATGCACAACGCATCCAATCACAGGGTTTCACGATGAATTACGAGAAATGGCAACACTATCTGCGCGCACGTTTTTTTCAATTCATGGGCAAGGAGGACGCCGCATTACAAGAGTATCGCCAGACCTTGCAGGCCGCACCGGATTTTACCCGCGCCGCCGAATCCATGGCTTTCATCTATGCCCAGCGTAGCGATTTCGCCAATGCCGCGACATACTTCCGCGAAGCATTGCGTATCGCCCCCGACAATGCCGAATTACATTTCAATCTCGGCTTTGCCTGCGACAAACGCGGCGAGCTGGATCACGCGATAGAAGCCTTCCAGACCGCCACGCGCCTGAAGCCGCAGCTCGACCGCGCATGGTACGGCCTCGGTATCACCCAAGCCAGACTCGGCAAACATAATGAGGCGGCACTGGCCCTGCACGAGGCGGCAACCCTGCAACCGATGAACCCTCATGCCTGGTACGCACTGGGCATGGCACACCATCACCTGCACGATGCCGAACGCGTGACCGAGATCGTCAAACATCTGCACTGTTTCGATCCCATCATGACACGCCAGCTCATCAAAGAGACTGAGCGCAGCGATCTGGCACATCTGGTTTCCGACTTGGTGGTTTGAAATCCAGATAGTCCATTAGTCCACGAAGTCCTTTCGCGAGCAAGCTCGCTCCTACAGGGTAGCAGCTGAATAGTTTCGCTGCTCCACACACAAAAACAAAACGGCCTGCTTGCGCAGGCCGTTTTGCATTACTACGACAACTTCAGCTTATGCAGCTTCGGTCTTGATGTCGCCTTCCAGGTTCGGGTAACGCACATGGTCAACCAGATCCTGCACTTCTTTGCTCGGTGCCGCGGTCAACAAGCTACCGACCACCACGCCGATGATACCGGCAGGCATACCGAAGATACCGGCAGAGATCGGGTTGATGTCCCACCACAACGGTGCATTCACACCGAAGAACGGATAGGTCATGAACATGTAGTACATGCAAGTACCCAGACCGGCGGACATACCGAGGATCGCGCCCCACTTATTGGCACGCTTCCAGAACACACCCAGTGCCAAGGCCGGGAAGAACGCGGAAGCAGCCAGCGAGAACGCCGCACCGACCAGGAACAGGATGTCACCCGGCTTCAGCGATGTCACGTAGGCGGCGAACACGGCTACTACCAGCAACAGGCCCTTGGAGATCGCCAGACGACGAGTCGTCGCGGCATGCGGGTTGATCATCTTGTAGTACACGTCATGCGACAAGGCATTGGCGATGGTCAGCAGCAGACCGTCGGCGGTGGACAACGCCGCAGCCAGACCACCCGCAGCCACCAGACCGGTGATCACATACGGCAGACCCGCGATCTCGGGAGTCGCCAACACGATCAAGTCACCACCGATGGTGATCTCGGCCAGTTGCACGATACCGTCCTTGTTGATGTCGGTCACACTCATCAGCGTCTTATCGACCGCCGCCCACGCCGAGACCCAACTTGGCAGTTCGGAGAAACTCGATCCGACCAGCAAGGTGTAGACGTCGAACTTGGCCAACACCGCCAAAGCAGGCGCGGTGAAGTACAGCAGGAAGATGAAGAACAGCGACCAGAACACCGACTTGCGCGCTTCCTTCACCGATGGAGTGGTGTAGTAACGCATCAGGATGTGCGGCAACGCGGCCGTACCCACCATCAGGCACAACACCAATGCCAGGAAGTTTTTGCGCTTCTTGTTGCGTGCCTCATCGTCCTTGCCCGCAAAAGGCTCGGCATGTGCGGCGATCGGGCCTGCTTTGGCTTTCGCACCTGCGGCGGCTTTCTTCCATGCCGCTGTCGCTGCTGCTGCGTCCACGGGGAAGTCAGCCACGGCTTTGTCGGCGGCAGCTACGGCGGCTGGATCGGCATCCGGCTTGGCTTTCAGATCGGCGGCGGCCTGTACCAGCTTGCCCTTTTCCTCAGCCAGATAAGCAGCACCACCCGCTTCCAGTGCCTTCAGCTTGCCTTCGGCAGCTTCCTGCTTCTGTTTGAAGATGGCGCGCACTTCGGCTTCTTTCGCACCGTCAGGCGTGGTCGGATCGTTCAGCACTTGTTCACGTGCAGTGACTTTCTCCAGCACATAACCGTAGGCGATCTGCGGTACGGGGTTGCCGGTGTGTTTCACCGACAGCCACACCACGGGGATCATGTAAGCCACGATCAGGATGATGTACTGCGCCACTTGCGTCCAGGTCACCGCCTTCATACCGCCAAGGAACGAGCACACCAAGATACCGGCCAGACCTGCGAACACACCGACGCTGAATTCCAGACCGGTGAAACGGCTGGTGATCAGACCCACACCGTAGATCTGCGCGATCACGTAGGTGAAGGAGCACAGGATCGCGGCGAACACACCGATGGAACGGGGAATATTGCCGCCGTAACGCGCGCCGAGGAAGTCGGGAATGGTGAACTGGCCGAACTTGCGCAGGTACGGTGCGAGCAGCAACGCCACCAGGCAGTAACCACCGGTCCAACCCAGCACGAAGGCGAGGCCGTCATAACCGCTCAGGTACAAAGTACCGGCCATACCGATGAAGCTGGCGGCGGACATCCAGTCGGCGCCGGTCGCCATACCGTTGAACAGCGCCGGTACGCGGCGTCCGGCCACGTAATATTCCGACACGTCCGCGGTCTTGGACATAATGCCGATACCCGCATACAGCAGGACGGTGGCACCGAGGAACATATAACCCAAAATCTTGTTGGGCACACCCATCTGTTCAAGGATGGCGATCAGAATCACGAACGCGACAAAACCTCCGGTGTAGAAGGAATAATAACGCGTGAGCTGGGCGGAGAATGATGCGGTAGATTGCGTGGCCATTAGTCGTCTCCTTCATGTACGCCATACTCTTGATCGAGCTTGTTCATGGCATGTGCGTAATACCAGATGATCAGCACATAAACCACCAGCGAACCCTGCGCCGCCATATAGAACGGGAACGGAAAGCCGAGGATGGTGATGGATTGCAGATCGCGCGCCAGATAACCGATGACAAAGGTGACGATGAACCAAACCGCCAGCAATATCCCTGTCAAGCGGAGATTCTTCTGCCAATACTGTTTGTGTTTTTCAGTAAGTTGCATTTTTCCCCCTGTTAATAATAACCACTGCGTCCCCCACCCAAGCCTACAGGCCGGGCAGGGACACCACGAAGGTGAACCGGAAACCAAACAGAAGCTGCAATCGCCGCACCATACCCCCGCTTTCCTGGTACTGCTTGGACAATTCACAGCCTCCACTTAGAATACCCACCGAGAGACGGGTGTAACATCCCCTACCCGCCTGTCGCGGACGAACCTTAACGCCTCATCCTTACATAGAGCTTACATAGCCATGCGTATCCTGATCGCCGAAGATGACGAAGTATTAGCCGACGGCTTGAGCCGCTCCATGCGCCAGTCCGGATACGCGGTGGACTGCGTCAAAGACGGCTTAGCGGCCAAACTCATCCTCACTGGCGAACAACCTTTCGATCTGGTCATCCTTGATCTGGGACTACCCAAGATGGACGGTTTCAGTGTGTTAAAGAGTGTGCGCGAGGGAAACCGCCAGGTTCCCGTCATCATCCTCACCGCGCGTGATGCCGAAGGTGACCGCGTCAAAGGACTCGATCTGGGCGCGGACGATTACATGATCAAGCCGTTCAGCCTGCCGGAGCTGGAAGCGCGGGTGCGCGCCCTGTTGCGGCGCGGGCAATGCGGCGTGAATCCGGTGTTCAGTTGCGGCGCGTTGACTTTCGACAGTGTCGGACGGCGCGCGATGATCAACGGCGAGACGCTGGAACTCACCACACGCGAACTCAGTGTGCTGGAAGCGCTGATGTCGCGCATCGGCTGGGTGTTCAGCAAGGAACAACTGCTGGAACGTCTGTACAGTTATTCGGAAGAGGCCAGCAGTAACGCCATCGAGGTCTATATCCACCGTTTGCGCAAGAAGATCGAGCCGGCGGGCGTGACCATCCGCACCATCCGCGGACTGGGTTATATCATCGACAAAGTCGCCGAACCGCAGAGCTGACAGGCCACCTATGGACGGCAGAGTCCCCTCGTTACGCGCGCACCTGATCAATTGGCTGCTCACGCCCCTGTTCGTGTTGTGGCTGTTCAGCACCATCGCTGGCTACGTCGCCACCCTGAACTATGCCAATAAACCCTATGACGAAGTCCTGCTACAACGCGCACAGGCGGTGGGTGAACAACTCCGCTTGGGGGGGGGCAAGGAGCGCCTCGACCTCGACCTGCAACTGCCCGACGGAAAGTCACTCACCATGCCGGACGAGGTGTTCTATACGGTCAGTGACCGTGACGGCAACAAACTCGCCGGCAACGTCAATCTGGGGCGGTCGCTAAATTACCGCAACGGCAAGATCGGCCCGCTGTTCAGCAACGGTGAACACAACGGCCATAAGACGCGCACCATCAGCATGGTGTTCTACAACCCGGACAGCCAGCAGTTGTACCAGCTCTATCTGTCGGAGACCATCAATCAGCGCCAGGCACTCATCCGTGGCATCCTGGCCAACATCGTCATCCCGCAACTGCTGCTGATCCTGATCGCCGTCGCCGCCGTGTGGTTCGCCCTGAAACACGGGCTCGCACCGCTGGAACGTTTACGCCAGGAAGTGGTGCTGCGCAAGCGCGATGACCTGAGTAAACTGGACGCCAGCCAGGCACCGGAAGAGGTGCGCCCGCTGATCGACGCGGTGAACGACCTGCTGGAACGCCTGAAACAGGTGATGTCGGCACAGAAACGTTTCGTCGCCGATGCCGCGCACCAACTGCGCACCCCATTCGCCGGATTAAAGACCCAATCCGAACTGGCGTTGCGCGAAGAAGACCCGGAGCGCAAACAACACGCGCTTGAGCGCGTATTGGCCAGCACCAAACACGGCATCCGTCTGGTCAACCAGTTGTTGGCACTGGCGCGCAACGAGCCGGAAGGACAGGGCCGCGCCAATTTCACCCTGCTGAATCTCAATCAGCTCGCGCAAGAATGCACGGTGAACTGGGTGCAAACGGCGCTGGAGAAAAACATCGACCTCGGTTACGAGGGCCCTCCAACCATCATCGTGACCCTCGGCGATGCAAACAGCCTGACTGAGATGCTGAACAACCTGATCGACAACGCCATCCGTTATACCCCGAACGGCGGCCACATCACGGTCAGCGTGAATGAGGGGGAATATGGCGCAGAACTGTGCGTGGAAGACAACGGCCCCGGTATCGACCCGCAATATCGCGAACGTGTGTTCGAACGTTTTTATCGCGTCCTCGGCACGGGACAGAGCGGCAGCGGCCTCGGTCTCGCTATCGTCGCGGAAGTCGCCAAGCGCCACGATGCCAGCCTCAGGCTGGATGCGGGCAGAGGCGGCATCGGCGCGCACATCCGCATCCGTTTCCCGCATCATCTGCCCGAGTACAATATCTGACCCGTTGATCGTGAGGCGCCCCACCCATCACATCTGCGGATGATCGCAGCTTATGCACGTAAGCGCCCTAATGCTCAAGAATGGAGGAGCCTCATGAAGACCTTGTTGATCGCATCGATATTGATGATGTTTGCCGCAGGCAGTAACGCACAAGAGTTCCCCGAGCTTGCCGTTAAACACGGCTGTACAACTTGCCACGCAATGGAGCAGAAATTGAAAGGCCCAGCCTGGCGGGATATCGCCGTACAGTATCGGAACAAAAAAGATTTCGTGTACTCGGGACGGCAATACTCGCTGGAAGACGGTTTGGTCAGAAAAGTATCTTTTGGCGGCAGAAGCAACTGGGGACATGCCATCATGAAACCCAATGACATGGATGAACTCCAGCAGGACGACATCCGCCAACTGGTGCGTTTCATTTTGCAATTGGCGGACTCGCCTTAAAGCGGGAGTGGCAGAGGCGCCCATATCCGCATCATTTACCCGAATATTCCATCTGCTCCAATCGTGCTATCAAATAAAAAACCCCGCCGGGAGGAGTCGGCGGGGTCGAGTGCTGCTTACTACCGGGCTGCTTAGTGTGCTGATGCAGCTTCTGCGTTGATACCGGTGTTCTGACGCACGTAGAGTTCATCCCACATCTCTTCCGCACGTTTGTCGCGGGTGAACAGCGAACCCAGGATGACCAGCAGGAAACCCAGAGGGATGGAGATCAAACCGGGGTTCTTCAACAGGAAGAACGGTTTCTCCAAGCCCATGATGCTGGTGGTCTGGCCTTCGAATTTCTTCAGGTCATCCTCGGCTTTGGCCTTGGCTTTCTCGGTCGCCGCAATATCTTTCTTCACTTTGGCGATGTCGGCTTCAGCCGTTGCCTTGGCTGTCGCGTCGGAGATGCTCACCAGTGCCGGTTCCAGCGTCGCCAGCTTGGCGTTCAATCCGGCCAGCTTCTCGGCGGCGCCGAGCTTGGCGGGTTTTTCGGCGGTCGCAGCCTGCGCCGGTTTGGCCAATACACAGCCGTCCAGAGCGAACAGTTCGCACATGAAACTGGAACGCTCGACGGCGGGTTGCGCTTCCTTGGCGGGCACGGCGGATTCACCGTTCAAGACCTTGTTAGCCGAAGCAATAACCGCCTTGGGATAAGTCATGTTGGGCGAAACCATCACCAGACCGATGGCGGTCAAGGAACCGACCACCATGCCGAGGAGGATGCCGGTGGTGTTGCACTTCTTCCAGTACAGGGTGAGGAACACGGCTGGCAGGTTGGATGATGCCGCAACCGCGAACGCCAGCGCCACTAGGTGGGCCACGTTCTGGCCCTTGGCCAGAATGCCCACGGTGATGGCGATCATGCCGACGATCACGGAAGCTACGCGCGCCGCGACCACCTGCTCTTTCGGAGTGGCATGGTCGCCACGGATCACGCCGACATAGATATCGTGCGCCATCGCGGAGGCCGCAGCCAGCACCAGACCGGCCACCACCGCAACGATGGTAGCGAAGGCCACCGCCGCCACGAAGGCCAGCATGAAGTTACCCATCATGGAATCCGCACCACCGCCGAGGAACTGCGCCAGCAACGGGCCGGCCATGTTGCCGCCCGCATCAACCGAGGCGATCTTATCGGGACCGACCAGCATCGCTGCACCGGTACCGAGGAACAGGGTCAGCACATAGAAACCTCCGATGATACCCATCGCCCAGATCACGGAAGTCCGCGCAGCCTGAGCCGTCGGTACAGTGAAGAAGCGCATCAGGATGTGGGGCATACCCGCGGTACCCAGCACCAGTGCCAAGCCCAGTGATATCTGGTCGATCGGGTTCTTCAGGAACAGGCCCGGCTCAAGGAAACGCTGACCGAGTTCTTCCGGTGTCATGGTGGCAGCCTTGTCGCCCAGCAACTTGGCGACCTGTTTCTGCACATCCGCGTCACCCACAACAGATTGCAGATAACCGGGCAGACTGAAACCGTATGGCATCCAGACTAGGAACACGAGGATCAAAGATGCGGCGACCAGCAACACCGCTTTGGTGATCTGCACCCAGGTGGTCGCTTTCATACCGCCGAACACCACATAGGCCAGCATCAGGATACCCACGCCGATCACGGAGATCTCGTAGTCGATACCAATCAGTGTTTTGATCAGCACACCGCCGCCGACCATCTGCGCAGTCAGGTAGAAGGTGGACACGGTGATGGTAGACAACGCCGCCACAGTCTTGGTCTTCTTCGGATCGTTACGGAAGGCGAGGATGTCGCCCATGGTGTATTTGCCGATGTTGCGGCACGGCTCGGCGATCACCAGCAACACGGTGATGTACGCCACCAGCCAGCCCACGGAATACATGAAGCCGTCGTAACCGTACAGCGAGATCAGACCGGCGATACCGAGGAAGGACGCGGCAGACAAATAATCACCCGCGATGGCCCAACCGTTCTGGATACCGCTGACCGAGCGGCCCGCTGCATAGAACTCGGAAGTGGTGTGTGTGCTGCGTGCCGCCCAGAAAGTGATGGCCATGGTGATCGCGATGATCACGCCGAACACGGTGAAGGTCATCCACTTGAACTCGTCGGCGACCGCGCCGCCGGCCGCGTAGGCGGCAGTACTACCCAGCAGCGCGATGGCCGCCATAAAAAAATAGGTCACGTTCTTGCTCATTTCATGCTCCCGCTGTTCACGTCATTGATGATCTCTTGCGCCATGGCATCAAACTCAGCGTTAGCTTTGCGCGAATAGACAAAGGCGATGGTCCACGCCACCACGAATTCGGACAAGGCAAACAGGATGCCGACGTTGATCACACCCCACACCTTGGTCTTGAACAGCTCCTGGTAATACGCGGCACCGATGGGCAGCATGAAGTAATAGATGATGGAGAACACCATCAAGCCCCACAGGAAGAACGTCTTCTTGCGGTGCAACGCCTGGAACTTGGGATTGCTATCGATCGCCGCCCAATTGATATTCGGATTAGACACACTCGCTCCTTTTATGAAAACAAATCGGTCAGGACTTGTGGCCTGACCCGCTTATCACAACGGGGAGCGAGGTTACGTGAAGAGACTTACGTCCAACTTACACCGCTTGCAGGAGCTGTCTCCTGCAAGGGTGCGACTGCACTACAGCACTTGCCTGAACGCTATCAAATGAAAACATAGACTGCCGCACCGGCGAAATATCCCAGCATAGCCAGCAGGCTGATCTTTTTGACGTACCAGAAGAATTCGATCTTCTCCAGACCCATCGCGGCGACACCGGCCGCCGAGCCGATGATCAGGATAGAGCCGCCCGTCCCTGCTGCATACGCCATGAACTCCCAGATGAACGAGTCCGCGGGATATTGCGTCAGCGGGTACATACCCATGGATGCCGCGACCAGCGGCACGTTGTCCACGACCGCACTGGCTAACCCGATCAGAGTCACGATGGCGGCCTGATTACCCACCGTCGTATCCAGCCATTGCGCCAATGCAGCCAGGATGTGAGTGTGTTCCAGCGTCGCGATAGCCAGCAAGATGCCGGTGAAGAACACCAGTGACGGCATATCGATGCGTTGCAACGCAGCGACCAGCGTCAGCTGTTGCTTCTCTTCATCACTCTTGTTGCGATGCACCAGTTCGCCCAACAACCAGAGCAGGCCGAGACCGAACAGGATGCCCATGAACGGCGGCAGATGAGTGAGCGTCTTGAACACCGGTACGGCACACAGGATGCCGATACCGGCATAGAACATCAGATTGCGTTCGAACACCGTCCTGCGCAGTTCGTTTTGATGGCCTTCCGCTTTGGCCGGCGTGACGACCGACTTGCCCCGCAGCGTATAACTGACCACCAGCAGCGGTACCACCAGATTCACCAGCGAAGGGAGGAACACGCCTTCCATGATCTTGAGCGCGGTAATCTGCCCGCCTATCCACAACATCGTGGTGGTCACGTCGCCGATGGGCGACCACGCGCCGCCCGCATTGGCGGCGATCACGATGATGCCGGCGAAGAACAGCCTGTCGTCCCGGTTGCCCAACAGCTTGCGTATCACGGAGATCATCACGATGGTGGTCGTGAGGTTGTCCAGCGCCGCGCTCAAAAAGAAGGTGACCAGTCCGACCAGCCAAAGCAGCGTGACCAGTTGGGTGGTTTTGATGCGGTCGGTGATGACTTCGAAGCCGTCGTGGGCATCGATCACCTCGACGATGGCCATGGCGCCCATCAGGAAGAAGATAATCTGTGCCGTTGACGAAAGCGTCTCGTTCAACTGTTCCGTGACATGGCCAGTGTAAACAGCGTAGATGGTCCACAGCAGTCCTGCGCCAATCAGGGCGGGCACACTCTTGTTGATCTTCAGCGGATGCTCGAAGGCGATGGCAGCATAAGCAATGACGAATATCGCGACTAACAATGACTCCATAATTCGACTCTCTCTGAATATCCCGCAAATGAATAAAAATGTCCGCGCTTGACCATGCAAAAATCGCGCCTGACTATCTCATGCTTCCCGCGTACGCGCCTTCGTTCGACAGCACGGGCTTTCCGCACCACTGGCACCGCTACCGCATACACCAGCGCGGAGACCGATTGTCGGAAAAACCACCAAACCGGACTGCTTGCATGATTCTGCCTACATCCGACAGGCGCAAGGATGCATCGAAAAACTGACACTCAGCTTACACTGCTCACCCAGCGTTGCGCTTTTTCCAGATCACGCAATCCCTGCATATCGGCGATGTGTTTGGCGGCAGCCTGCACTGCGGCGACCTGGAACAGTTGCGCGGTGGCCAGTGCATCGGCCAGTGCATTGTGGCGCACATCGATGCGAATGCCGGAGTGGCCGATCCAGTCATCCAGCGCGCGATACTTGCGCGCCAGCGGGGGATTGAGTCCCGGCATCACATAAGCCAGATCCAGCCAGGGATGCTTGAGCGTGAAACCAAGGTGGTCGCGCAGCGCGCGCTTGATCATGGTCTCATCGAAGGTCACATGGAAAGCGATGAGCGGCGCTTTGCCGAGATACTCCAGAAAAGACAACAGGGCTTCGACCGGCGGAGCGCCGTCGAGCTGTTCCGAGGTACCGATACCGTGCAGCAGGATGTTGCCTTTTTCACTGGCCGCCTGTTGCTGCAACACCACGTAGAAACTGTCGCCGAAATCGATCTTGCCGTTCACCACTGCCACCGCCCCGATGGAGATCAACCTGTCCTGCATCAGATTGAGGCCGGTAGTCTCCACATCCACCACCACATAACGGGCCTCGTTCAGCGGAACGTCCAAAGCGACACGGGGCAAGGCACGCCAGGCATCCAAACGCTGCTGCTGTGGCGCGGTCAGTTGCGGTGCGCGTCCCAGCCAGTGCTTCAACCAGAAAATCACAGATGGTACTCCAGCGCCAGGCGCGCCTGTAACTTGCGCGCCTGACGGAACGCCTCCTTCAAAATACGCCGGTCGAGTTCGTTGAGTTTCTCCGGGTCGATCAGATTATCCAGCGTGCCCTGCTCGTGCGCCTCATCGTGATGGCGCAGGCGCAACACCTGGATGAACAACAGGGCATCGATCCAGGCATCGATCTCCGAAGCATGCAGATTCATCTTCGCCGCACTCGAACGCAGGCGCTGGATGGTGTTGGTCTGGGTGACTCCGGCAGCCAAGCTGAAGATGCGTGCCGCATCCACGAACGGGGTGATGCCGTTCAGTTTAAGGTCCAGCGTGTTGCCCTTGCCCACCACGAAGTCGCGCACCACACCGAGCGGCGGGCGGTTGCGCAGGGCATTCTCCGCCATCATGTGCAGGAAGCGGCTGTTCTCGCCCGCGACACGCGCCAGCCAGCTACGCAGATCATCGGCCAGCGCATGAGCGCCGTAAAGCGCGCGAAAATCGAAGAAGATGGAGGCATGCAGCAACGACTCCGGCGAGCCGCCGCTGATCCAGGCCGAGAACGCCCGCTTCCATTCTTCCAACGACATACACCATTTCGGATTACTCGCCATGATCTCGCCCTTGCACAGGGGGAAATCGCACAGGGCCAATGTCTCATTGATGCGGCGCGCCACCGGCAACAACTTCGCCCGCACCTGCTCCGCATCCATCCCTTCCGGCACGGTGAACAGGATGGCATTGTCCTGATCGGTGTTCAGTGTCTGTTCAAAACGCCCTTCCGAGCCCAGTGCCAACCAGCATAATCCATCGTGCAACGGGGTGCCAACCAGCCCGCTGGCCTTGCACTCCAGCTCGACCACACGCGCGGTGAGTAGATCGTTGAAGGTGGAGATGAACTGGGTCAGCTGTTCCGGCGCCACGCCTTGCGCCATCATGTTGTGTGCCATGCGCCGGATATCGGCACCAGACTGTTGCAGCATCTCCACCGTTTCGGCGTGGCGGATGGCCGAACCGATCTGGCGCAGGCCGACCCGTTGCAAAGCGAACAGGTCTTTTTCCGAGACCAGACCGACCAGCTTACCGTGTTCGACCACCAGCACATGACGGAACCCCTGTTTGGCCATCATCAGCGCCGCCTCGTGCGCCAGCGCCTGCGGCGGCAGACTGGACAGCTGCGTACTCATCACATTGATCACGGGCTGGTCGAGATCGATCTGCGGAATCGCGATACGGTCACGCACGTCGTGCAGCGTCAGGATACCGAGCGGGTGCCCGTCCGCATCCGCCGCAATCATGGAGCCGATGCGCTGTTCACGCATCACTTCCAGTGCCTGGCGCACCGGAGTGTCGGGAGCACAGGTCACCGGCGCGCGCCGGATGATGCCCGACAGCGGGCTGGCCAGGGATTGCTGCTCGACACTGGAGTTGCTGTATTGCGCCTGAATGACCTGCTTGGAATGCTCCAGCAGATTGGCGATACGGCGTGTGCAGAAATCGCGGAACGCGGCACTCATGCCGATGAGCGCATGGAAATCGGCCACCGGAAGCTCATAACAGAACGCATCAGCCCCCGCCCGATAGATACTCGCCACGGAACGATTGGCCAGCAATGCACCGAGCGGGAAACACTCGCCTTCGGCCAGTTCCAGCCAGGTATCGGCATCCGAAGCATGGGCGACGTTCTGCTCGCCATGCACCATGCCCTGTTTGATGACCAGAAAGCGATCCACCGCGCCCTGCTCCGGACTGACGATGATCTCCCCTGCGGCGTAATACCCCATCTTCATGTGTTCGATCATCCACAGCAGATGCGCAGGCTCCATACGGTCAAAGGGGGCATGGGCGGCAAAGAAGGTCAACTGGGAGGAATGGATCATGCTCATCGGTATTCCCTGATCTGGATGAAAAAGTCTATTGTGCCACGTTTACCGTGAGTCCTAAATCGCGGATACGTGCCGCGAAACGCGCCATCTGCTGCGGTGACAAAGCTGCCAGACGCGGTGCTTCGGCTTGCATGGAAGCGCGTGCGATCCCGTATAACAATACCCCGCGCGGCCGGATGCCGAGTCGGATCGAAGTCTCCAGAAAAGCCAGATAGTCGTCTTCGTCGCGCGTCTGCGGCGCCTGTCCATCGAGCGCGAACCAGCAGGTCTGCAACCATGTGTTCGGACAGCAGGACAGCGCGATGGCGAGGTTCTCGCGCACCTTGTCCGATGTGGTGCGTGTGTCGTTGATATTAACCATGCCCTGCTCGCTGGCGCGGTCGAGTTTGAACCACACCTCGCCGTTCACCTGTGCCATACGGCGCAAGCCCTGCTGCACGTTCTCACGCTGTAGCAGACTACCGTTGGTGATGAGCACGAGCTTGATATGTTCCGGCAGTGCCAACTCCTGTTTAAGCGTCGCGACCAGCTCGACCACCTGCGCGAACTCGGCTGCACTGGTCGGCTCGCCGTTGCCGGAGAAAGCGATGTCATTGATACGGCGCGCGTCTTGCGGCACGCGGCTGGACATAAAATCGCCGTGCAGCAGTTCGTGCAGGAACCCGCGCAACTCTTTTTCCAGCAGGGGCAGATCGACGGGGGGGGCGGAGCCCAGTTTGAGGTCGGGCACCTGGCAGTAGATGCAGCGCCAGTTGCAGGCATTGTTGGTATTGAGATTGATCCCCACCGAGACACCGCCTGCGCGGCGGGAGATGACGGGATAGACATAGGTCAACCCGGCAGTGTCGCGGCTGTGTTCGCTTACCTTGAGTGTGCTCTCATCCACATCGGTCTCAAGACTTGATCAGCGGCAGATATTGCGCCGGATCGACCGGCTTGCCGAATTTGCGGATCTCGAAATGCAGTTTGACCTGGTCGGCATCGCTATTGCCCATCTCGGCGATCTTCTGTCCCTTGCCCACGCTCTGGCCTTCTTTCACCAGAATCTGGTCGTTGTGTGCGTAGGCACTGAGGAAGGTGTTGTTGTGTTTGATGATGACCAGTTTGCCGTAACCGCGCAGGCCGCTGCCGCTGTACACCACTTTGCCCGGTGCGCTGGCCACCACTGCTTGCCCCTGCTTGCCGGCGATGTCCACTCCTTTGCGGTTGGCACTTTCGGAAAAGTCGGCGATGACCTTGCCGCTAGACGGCATACCCCATTCCAGACTCTCTTCTTCCTCGGCATCAGCGCCGGCAACAGGAGCCTCTTTACGCTCCTCCTGCATCGCCTCGGCCTGTGCCAACGCAGACTCGGAGTAAGGCAATTTACCGGTCTTGGGCTGGCTCTTGATCCCACCCGGCGGGATGGCGGCTTTGGGTGTCCCGACTCGGCTCTCGGCGATTTTCGCCGGCGCGGACACCGGGATACGCAACTGCTGTCCGGCCTGTATCACGCTGGGATTGTCGATGTCGTTCAATTCGGCGACATCGCGATAATCGACCCCGTTCAGAAAAGCGATGCTGTACATCGTGTCGCCCTTCTGCACCACATAGGTCTGTGTCGCCACATTGGCGGCTCTCCGGCGTTTCGCTGCCGCAGCGGCAGACTTCTTCATCTCGACACCGCGCTCCACCACCGGTACCGGGGCCTGGCGGCGTTTGCCGGAGTTGGCGCAGGCCGCCAGCAGCGATGCAGCGAGCAACAGCAGGATGCCCCGCGCCAACCGGCTACCGGTCATGCTTCGTTTTGCCTTGCTCACTCTCATGCTTTTCCCATCAGTATCGGCACGAACTTCACCGCTTCCAGACGTGTCTCGCGGTAGCCCTGCTCATCCCGTTCGATCAGCGTCAATATCTGCTCCTGCGCGCCCAGCGGCAGTACCATTCTACCGCCGACGGCAAGCTGCTCCAACAATGCCTGCGGCACATGTGTCGCCGCCGCGGCCATGATGATGCCGTCGAACGGCGCGATCTCAGGCCGCCCCATCGTGCCGTCGGCATAACTCAACACCACGTTGCGTGCATGCAGTTCTTTCAGCGAAAGCAGTGCGCGTTTATGCAGGGGCTGGATACGTTCCACCGAATAGACTTCGCGCGCCACCTGGCCCAGCACTGCGGCCTGATAGCCGCACCCGGTACCGACCTCCAGCACGCGGTTCAATTGTGCGCCGTTGCGCAATATCTCGATCATGCGCGCCACGATGTAAGGCTGGGAGATAGTCTGCGCATGACCGATGGGCAACGACACATCGTCGTAAGCACGTGTGCCCAAAGCTTCATCCACAAAGATGTGGCGCGGCACGGCACTCATTGCCGCCAACACAACCTCGTCGCGGATGCCCTGGGTGCGCAGCCGCTCTATCATGCGCCCGCGTGTGCGTTGCGAAGTCATGCCTATTCCCGCGTGGCGCACGTTCATTGCAAACCTTTCACCACAGAGACACGGAGACACAGAGAAAAACCAAACCATGCCATCATCGGCACGGCAGAGGCTGCTCCTCTGTGCCGCTGTGGTGTGATTGTTTTTAGTTTCATACTGTGCCCGCCATCCAGGAGCGCACCGCATCAAGCTGCCCGTATTGAGTGAGGTCGATCTGTAGTGGAGTAACGGACACGCGGCGATTGCCGATCGCATGAAAATCCGTCCCCGCGCCCGCATCCTGCGCCTTGCCTGCGGCACCGACCCAGTACACCGTCTGCCCGTGCGGATTCTGGGCTTTGACCACCGGCTCTGCCTTGTGGCGTTTTCCCAGACGGGTGACTTCCATCCCCTGCAATTGTTCGTAAGCCACATCCGGCACGTTCACATTGAGCAGCCAGGGGGCGCTGTGTGTATTCTTCTCGAAACGCCGCACCAGCTCGACCGCTACTTTGGCCGCGGTCTCGTAATGCGCCAGTTCATGTCCGGCCAGCGAGATCGCGATGGCCGGGATACCCAGCAGGAAACCTTCGGTAGCGGCGGCGACGGTGCCGGAATAGATGGTATCGTCGCCCATGTTGGCACCGGAATTGATGCCGGAGATGACCATATCGGGCTGGTAGTCCAGCATGCCGGTGACCGCCAGATGCACACAGTCGGTGGGCGTACCGTTCACATAGTTAAATCCACTGGCGGCACGGCGCAGATTGAGCGGTCGATCCAGCGTGAGTGAATTGCTCGCACCGCTGCGGTCGCGTTCCGGCGCCACCACCACCACATCGGCAATAGCGGCGAGATGAGTCGCCAGACAGGCCAGGCCGGTAGCAAAATAACCGTCGTCGTTACTGAGCAGGATACGCATCTTGAGCAGGGGGCATCTCGTTGGACTGCACTAAAGAAGGAAAAACAGCGACCGGGACAGGACTGGGGCACATGCAATACTGCTGATACGAACTGAGATGATCCATGCCGTGCCGTGAACGCCGTTGATTGCCTGATATCGGGGCGCGTAGGTTAGCATAACTTGCCCCGAAAATCGCCACAACATCACTCGGTCACAGGCCTGCCGGACGGTTCTGCGCGCGACTCGAACAGACTGTGCAACGTCATATTTTGGGGGTCTTCCAGGCGTTGCATCACCGCTGCGAACCACTCATGTATCTTTGCGTCACCCTGCTGGGTAGGTAATGTGCCTATATCCAGCAGGAACAGATCTGACATCTGGCGCAGCGAGATGTATTGCGGCGCGCGGATCATCGTCCAGTCGGTATCGGAGAGTCTGCGCACGATATCGGCCTGCTGTAGCCTTTCCAGAATGAGCTCCGTTTCCTCGAAGGAGAGTTGCAGGCGACGGGACAGCGAAGCCAGCGACTGCACCTCGCCGCGTTCCAGCCCGGATTGCATCGCTTCCATGATGCGCACGGCAAAATAGAACTGACCGGCCGCATTGAGCTCCTGCAACCCGTGGTGCCGCCAGCGCGACAGTGACGCGGTGATCAGCGCCCCCAACAGGATGGTCCACCAGGACAGGTATATCCACAGCAGGAAGATGGGGATACTGGCGAAGGCGCCGTACACCAGCTTGTACGTGGGAAAGTGGGCAATGAAGAAACCGAAGCCCCGGTTCATGCTCTCGAACGCCGCAGCGG
Source organism: Gallionellaceae bacterium (assembly GCA_030823955.1). Taxonomy (GTDB): domain Bacteria; phylum Pseudomonadota; class Gammaproteobacteria; order Burkholderiales; family Gallionellaceae; genus PALSA-1006. Next base: position 26,801 of record JAVBYO010000028.1, on the reverse strand, counting down.
CCACCACCCCGCCGATGAGTGCGTGACGCAGCGGGACATAACGGTTGGGTACCACACGGAACAGCAGACTGAACGCCAGCGTGGTGAGGATCACCGGCACGACTTTGAGGGTGAGCACACCGAACACCGGCGTGTTCTTGGCATAACCTATCGACAGCCCGACCAGCCACGAGGTCAGCGACAGACTCGCCCCGATCAACAGGGGAGCCAGCGTGATGACCGCCCAATAGACCAGTACGCGCTTCATCAGCGGGCGCGGTTTGGATACCCGCCAGATGGTATTGAAGGCATTGTCGATGGTGATCATCATCAGCATGGCGGTGACTGCCAGGAACACCAGGCCGAAAGCGGTCAGTTTGGTCGCGCTCTCGGCGAATTGCTCGACGTAACGGGAGATCATCTTGCCGCCCGTCTCCGGCAGCATATTGGTCAGCAGGAAGTGTTTGATCTGGTCGGAAAAATCGGCGAACACCGGAAAAGCGGAGAACAATGTCAGCGCGATGGTGATTAGCGGTACCAGCGACAACAGCGTATCGAAGGTCAGACTCGCCGCCATTTGGGTACACTTGTCCTGCTTGAATTTGGCTATCACGTAGCGCGCGAACTGAATCAGATCCTGCCCTGCTGTTTTCATCTTCCACTTAACTCCAATACAATGCCCACATGATAACCGACAACGAAAAGATACACCCTGCCCATGACAACGCGCACGCGGCCAGACAGATGCTGCGCGCCCACCGTTATGGCTCACTCTGCACCCTGTCAAAGAAGTTCGACGGCCATCCGTTCGGCTCCATCACTCCCTACCTGACCGATCATGACGGCAGCCTGCTCATTCTCATCAGCGATCTGGCCGAACACACCAAAAATATCCGCAACGATCCCCGCGTCAGCCTCATCACCCACAACCAGGAGGATGCGCACATCCAGACCCAGGGACGTGTCACGGTGGTCGGCAATGCAGCGCATGTGAGCGAACGCGACGGGGCGGGGAAACGTTACCTGCGTTATTTCCCCGAGGCACAGACCTACTTCGCCATGCACGACTTCCAGTTCTACCGCATCGTGCCGCAGGCCATCCGCTATATCGGCGGTTTCGGTGACATCCATTGGGTGAAAGCGGAACAGTATGCGGTCGCATCCCATGCTCTGATCGAGGCAGAAGATGACCTGCTCGACGAGCTCAACGCGCACCGGTCACCCGCGCAGGGCAGAGTGATCGGCATTGACTGCGACGGTTACGATGTGCGCACAGAACAAAGGATCGGGCGCTTCGAATTCCAGGAGAAAGTTATGGATGCGGCGAGCGCGAGAAACGCCTTTGCGCAAGCGCACCCTGCCCCGCGCACGGCCACCTGAGCCACTTCTGCGTGGCTCAGATGTCCTCGGGCACCATCTTGATCGCGCCGCACGGACATTCGGCCACGCATAATCCGCAGCCCTTGCAATAGTCTTATTTGAACTTGGGATTAATGATCAGCATCGATTTTTTTCTACTGCCAATCTTTACCAAAACTATCGCAACGCTGAAGAGTAACTGGCGAGATTCGTTTGCAGCCATAAATCAAGAAACGGGCGCGACCATAGAATGGTTGAACAATCAAAAAACCAGACTCCTTTCTCCACCCCACTATGTGAGGCGAATTACTACTGATGTGCGGCCTGTTTTACGCCCTGCAATATCTCTACCCGTTTCCTCTATTTCCATTTCAATAGTTCCTAAATTGGCGTGGACTATTAGCGATGCTAGCCAAAGACCAATTCCATGGCCAGATACTCCTGAGCGATTAGAGCCGCGATAGTTTTTTTGAAAAACACGTAATAGTTCGTTTGCTCGTACAATTGGCCCGTAATTAGTGAAAATTATGCGGAAAATATTCCCCGTTGCCTGAAACTTAATTTGAATTGTTGAGTTATTTTCAGAATACTTTATCGCGTTATTTAACAAGATGATTGGTATTAGCTGAAAGGATCTTGTAAGTCCTTTTGTAATAGATGTGTTTTCGAGTTGAACCGTGAGTTTTTTCTTTTCTAATTTTTCCAGATTCACTTGTTTTTGGCGATAGAATATTTTGTGAATATTGGTTGGAGCAACGTCACCCGATGCTCGTCTTGGGTCAATTGCAATTTCATGCATAGATAATGCGGCAGAAATATCTCTTGATGCGCAATATATCGACAGTGTTCTCTTGTCAGTTTCTTGGCTATTTAATTTTGCCTTATCCCACTCTGCGGTTTCTGCATACCCTAAATTGCTGAGCAGTCTTTCAGCATGAGCGGTAACGTCAGCGTTAAGATGGCGAACATCATGGATGGCTGCTTCAAGATAACGATAACTTTGTTGGTACAGTTCATCTGCGATTTTGTCGTATCCACTAAGGAGTTCTAGCACTTGTTCTTTTGTGGACGTATCAATAGCTCCGTTCAGTTGATGCTGATGTGAGTCAGCCTCAAATAAAAATCCAGATGCAATCCTGTCCTGCTGTGTCCACTTTATAAGCCCCACGCAATGTAAGCCGTAAGGGCATTTAATAAAACTTCGATTAGTATCGTTAAGTTCTGAAAAACACTTCTGATAGAAGAATTCACACTGAGAATTCGTCTCATTTCTTTTTGCATGACAAAATTTTGTGAGGGCTTGTAACGAGCTCGATGTGATATCTAGTTTTGAGTCTTCAGTTAGGTAAATAGAATGGAATTGCATGGGAAATATTAAGAGCTTATTCCGCCGAATATTTTGAAAAGAACAACAGCGATTGACGTCATGTTGCTGGCAATTTTGAGGGCATCTACACCGATGCTAGAAGATTTGCTTATTTTAATTAATCGATCTTGCGTAAGTTGGCGTCCACGCTTCAATTTCCATTTGTCCAGCCACCCCAAAGTAAACTCTTTCTCAATAGCATCAATAACTTTCTTGTCAGAAAGAGTTGACGCATAAGCTTCAAATACTTCAATCAGTTCATAAAGAGTGCAGTCTTTTGTGATTGATCTCCCTGCATGCCGCCTGATAATTTCGGCTTCTTCACCGGTAAATGGTTTGGCAGAGAAAATGCAGGTGAATATGAGTGGGTTGTGAGTTGAGACATATTTCAAGACGTCTAAGCCATTTCCGCCATATTTACCTCCAATCCCCCGAACGTCGAGCAGAATTATTTGATGTCTTCCATCACAAAGGTTATCTAGGTTGTCAACGTCGTGCCAGTGCTCTACGTCATAGCCCTCATGCTTTAACGAGCTGATAATTTCGAGGTGTTCGTCATCAACAAATAGAATTCGCAACTTTTTCGCATCTATCTTCATTTAATGTTTGGCCTAGCGAATGAATAGAATATGGAAAGGTTATTCGGAATAATCTTCTCGTTTTTGCTAAGTATATCAAGCATACATAAAACTAAGCTGTGGTTAAATTCGTGAATTCATAATAGGGGACAGACCACGGTTTTCAGCAACGCTCATAGCAACTTTACTTTGTCTTTCACTTTGATTCTGAAATTAATTGCGATGCTGAAAGTTGGCTGCCATGGCCGAGTTGGGGACAATCCACATTTTCAAGTGGATGACTTTTAACGAGGGCATACCTCGACTCAGATGTCCTCGGGCACCATCTTGATCGCGCCGCACGGACATTCGGCCACGCATAATCCGCAGCCCTTGCAATAGTCGTACTTGAACTCGAAGCGTTTGCCGGGGCCGAGTTTGATCACCGCGTTGTCGGGACAGACCCCGTAGCAGTTGTCGCACTCGAAGCAGTTGCCGCAGGACAGACAACGCCGCGCCTCGAACAAAGCGGTCGTCTCATCCAACCCGCCCTGCACCTCGTCGAAGCTGGTCTGACGGCGGATGATGTCCAGCATGGGACGCACGGTCTTGTCCGCATCCGAGTAGTACCAGGTATTGAGGTTGCCGGCTTCCGCAAGCTCGTGTTTCGGTGCCGGCTGGTAAGCCGTTCCGCGCAACCATGCATCGATGTTGCGCGCGGCTTTTTTGCCGTGCCCGACCGCCACCGTCACCGTGCGCTCCGACGGCACCATGTCGCCGCCCGCGAAGATTCCGGCATGACCCGTCATCATATTGGGTGCGACTTGCACCGTGCCGTTCTTGATCTCCAGTCCTGGCAATCCGTCCAGCAAGGACAGATCGACATCCTGCCCGAGCGCGAGCACCACCGAGTCCGCTTCCAGTGTCTCGAACTCTCCGGTCGGCTGTGGAAAACCCTTGTCATCCAGCGCCATCTTCTCGATGGTGATGCTGCTGTCGCCCGCCTGCTTGATGGTGGACAGCCACTTGATCATCACACCTTCCTGCAAGGCTTCCTCGATCTCGAAGTCGTGCGCGGGCGCTTTGTCGCGTGTGCGGCGATAGACGATGATGGGCTCCGCGCCCATACGTTTGACGGTGCGCGCCACATCCACGGCGGTATTGCCGCCGCCATACACCACCACCTTGCGCCCCAGCATCGGCTTGTCTTCACCTTCCATCGAACGCAGCACCGACACCGCATCCACGATGTGTGCCGCATCCCCGGCGGGGATCATGGCACGCTTGCCGATGTGTGCACCGACCGCGAGGAACGCGGCATCGAAGCCGCCGTCTTGCATGCTCTGCTCGATATGCGCGACCTTGCAGTTCAGCTTGAGCGTCACACCCAGATCGAGGATGCGCTGCACCTCGGCATCCAGCACCTCGCGCGGCAAACGGTACTTGGGGATGCCGAAACGCATCATGCCGCCCGCCAGCGGACCGGCTTCCTGTATCTCGACTTTATGTCCCATACGCGCCAGATGGTAGGCGGCAGACAGACCCGAAGGCCCCGCACCGACCACCAGCACCTTCTTGCCGGATGCAGCCGCCGCTGCGGCGAATTTCCAGCCGCGCCTGATCGCTTCATCCCCCAGAAAACGTTCCACCGAATTGATGCCCACCGAAGAATCGAGCTGTCCGCGGTTGCATGCGCTTTCGCACGGGTGATAACACACGCGCCCCATCACTGCGGGCAGCGGATTGTTCTCCACCAGCGCGCGCCAGGCCTGCTCGTAATCGCCGGACTCGGCATGGAACAGCCAGCCCTGGATATCTTCGCCCGCCGGACAGGCGTTGTTGCAGGGCGGCAAACGATCCAGATACACCGGGCGCGCGGTACGCCAGCTGCCGGTGAGATTATTCAGCGAGGTGCCGGGTTTGAGCGTGATCGCAAAAGGTTTGTTCGCCATCTCAGCTCTCCTGGTCTTGCAGCAAGCCGTACTTGCGGATATTGCGGTCGGCGATGGCTTGCAGTCTTGCGATCATCTCCGGATGGGCGTGTTTGCCAAACAGGTGCGCAAACCGTTTCTGCGGCTTGAGATATTCCTCCACCGGCAGTTTGTTGCGTATCTTCAGCACGCCGGTCACTTCGCCGTATTCGGCCTCGAACACCGGGAACGTGCCGGTCTCCTTGGCCAGACGCGCCATGAGGATGGTGGCATCGGAGGCGGTACCCCAGCCCAGGGGACACGGCACGAATATCTGGATGTAACGCGCACCGCGTATCTTCATCGCCTTGCGCACCTTGTATTCGAGGTCGCGCAGATCGGCCACCGTCGCCGTGGCCACATAAGGAATGCCGTGTGCCATGGCGATCTCCGGCAGATTCTTGCCCTGGCCGAACACGTTGCCCGGTTCGTTGCCCACCGGCATGGTGGTCGCGGTACGCGCTGCCGGGGGCGTGGCCGACGAACGCTGCACACCGGTGTTCATGTAAGCCTCGTTGTCATAGCAGATGTACAACACGTCGTCGTTGCGCTCGAACATGCCGGACAGGCAACCGAAACCGATATCGGTGGTGCCGCCGTCGCCGCCCTGTGCCACCACGCGCACATCATGTTTGCCTTTCACCTTCAGCGCGGCGGCGATGCCGGTGGCCACGGCAGGTGCGTTGCCGAACAGCGAATGTATCCACGGCACTTGCCATGACGATTCGGGATACGGTGTGGAGAACACTTCGAGGCAACCGGTCGCGTTCGCCGCGATCAGTTGTCCGTTGCTCTCTGCCATGGCGGCATCGATGGCATAACGCGCACCGAGCGCCTCACCGCAGCCCTGACAGGCGCGGTGACCGGAGCTGATGGAGTTGCTGCGCATCTCGCCCGCTTGCACGCTGCGTTCATCCGGGGCAAGCAGGCGGTTACCGACGGTGAAGGTGCCGGTCTGGTAGAACTTGACGGTTTGGAATCCCATGTTGCTACTCCTAAATAATCTGCAATTCCCACAACGTGTCATCCGTAGGAGCGTGCCATGCACGCGACATGCATTTCGCGTGCATGGCACGCTCCTACATTGGCTAGCCGAATTTCGCCGCCGTGGACATGCCCTTGTCGTGCAGCATGTTTTCGGCGATGGGGCCGGAGTGGCGATTCTGCCGCTCGCGTTCCAGTTGTTTGTTGACCGCATCCCAGTCCAGGTCGACGAAGGTGACCGGCTCCAGCGATTCCTGCTCGGCTTCCAGGAACAGTTTGTGCAGCGACGTCTTCGGGATGGGGCGTCCGCCGAGTCCGGCGATGGCGGTGTAACCTTTCAAGCCGGTGCCGCGCACCGCCATGCGCACATCGGTGGCGACGATGCCGCCCATGCCCACGGCGAGGCTCTTTTCCAGCACGAGGAAACGTTTGCAGTTCACCAATGCCTCGCGCACCTGCTGCAGCGGGAACGGACGGTAACTGATGATACCAAGCACGCCAACCTTGTGGCCCTGCTCGCGCATCTCGTCCACCACATCCTTGATGGTACCGAGCACCGAGCCCATCGCCACGATCATGGTCTCGGCATCGTCGGCACGGTAGGTGCGCACCAGACCGCCGCTGTCGCGTCCAAAGGTCTGTTTGAACTCCGCCGCCAGTTGCGGGATCAGTTCCAGCGCCTGCAACTGTTTGGCGTGCGCCAGATACTTCACCTCCATGAATGCCTCCGGGCCGACCATCGCACCGATGGAGATGGGCTCCGCCGGGTCGAGCATCTGACGCGGATCGAACGGCGGCAGATAGGCATCCACCTGTTCCTGCGACGGGATGTCGACACGTTCAAAGGCATGGGTGAGGATGAATCCGTCCATACACACCATGATGGGCATGGAGAGTTCTTCCGCCAGTTTGAACGCCTGGATATGCAGATCGACCGCCTCCTGATTGGTCTCTGCGAACAGCTGCATCCAGCCGGAGTCGCGCTGCGAGAGTGAATCGGAGTGATCGTTCCAGATGTTGATAGGCGCGCCGATGGCGCGGTTCGCCACCGTCATCACGATGGGCAGCCCCAAGCCGGATGCGTTATAGACCGCCTCGACCATGAACAACAAACCCTGTGATGCGGTCGCGGTATAAGAGCGCGCCCCGGCTGCGGATGAGCCGATGGCCACCGACATCGCGGCGAACTCGCTCTCCACGTTGATGAACTCGCACTTGGGCAACTCGCCCGATTTGACCATCTCGCCCAGCGCTTCGACGATATGTGTCTGCGGCGAGATGGGATAGGCACAGATCACCTCGGGACGACAAAGTGCGATGGCCTCGGCGACGGCTTTGCTGCCTTCGGTCTGTTTAAGCATGGGCGCGTTCCTCCATCTCTTTTTTCACCAGTGCATAGGCCTCGGTCGCCGCGTTGACGTTCCCTTCGGCGACCTTGCCGGAGAATTTCTCGTTGATGGCCTTGATCACCGACTCCAGCCGGATGATCCCGGACAAGGCAGCGAATCCGGCCAGCAGCGGCACATTGGGGATAGGTCGTCCCACATGTTTCAGACCAAGCTCGGTGGCCGGCAGCGTACACAGACGTTCCGGGCGGAGTGTTTTGGCAAAGTCGCCGAGGCCGATACTTTCAAAACTGTGATGAGTGTTGAGCAACACGTAACCTTCCGGCTTGAGACCGGCGAACACGTTGATCTGGTGCAGCAGGGTGGGATCCTGGATGATGAGCGCATCCGGCTGCATGATGGGTTCACGCAAGCGGATCTCTTTATCGTCGATGCGACAGAACGCCACCACCGGCGCCCCGGTGCGCTCCGAACCGAAACTGGGGAAGGCCTGCGCATGACGCCCCTCCTCGAAAGCCGCGACAGAAAGCATCTCGGTGGCCGTCACGACCCCCTGCCCTCCGCGCCCGTGTATCCTGACTTCAAACATGGAGCCTCCTCATGAGTCCTGCAACGATCTGGACGTTCAGCCGAACGCGCATCCCGGTCACACCTGTGGATGAGCCCTTTCCGCACCGGCATCCAGCTTGTTCAATGCGTTCAAATAGGCCTTGGCGGAAGCGACCACGATATCGGTATCCGCCCCCTGCCCGTTGACCACCCGACCGCCCTTGGACAGACGCACCGTCACTTCGCCCTGTGCGTCGGTGCCGCTGGTGATGTTATTCACCGAATATAACAATAACTCGGTGCCGCTCTGCACGATCTGCTCGATGGCTTTGAACGCAGCATCCACCGGGCCGCCGCCTTGCGAGTCGGCATGGCACTCCTTGCCGCCGACGCTCATCACCACACGCGCCACGGGCAACTTGCCGGTCTCGGAATGCGCGCCCATCGCCACCAGACGGAAATGGTCGCTGATTTGCGCGACACCGTCCCCGCTCACCAGCGCCTGAATGTCTTCATCGAAGATCTCGCTCTTGCGGTCGGCCAAGTCTTTGAAGCGCGCGAATGCGGCATTCAATGCATCCTCGTTCTCCAGCACGATACCCAATTCCTGCAAGCGTGTACGGAATGCGTTGCGTCCGGAAAGTTTGCCCAAGGTCAACTTGTTCGCACCCCAACCCACATCCTCGGCACGCATGATCTCGTAAGTCTCGCGGTGTTTGAGCACGCCGTCCTGATGGATGCCGGACTCGTGTGCGAACGCGTTCGCGCCGACGATGGACTTGTTCGGCTGTACCGGATAACCGGTGATGCTGGACACCAGTTTGGAGGTCGGCACGATCTGGGTGGTGTCGATACCGGTATCACAGGTGAAGATGTCGCGGCGGGTCTTAACCGCCATCACCACTTCTTCCAGCGAGGCATTACCCGCGCGCTCGCCCAGACCGTTGATGGTGCACTCGACCTGGCGCGCACCGTTCATCACCGCAGCCAGCGAATTGGCCGAGGCCATGCCCAGGTCGTTGTGGCAGTGGGTGGACCAGATCACCTTGTCGCTATCCGGCACACGCGCGATCAATTGTTTGAAACGCTCGCCCCACAGCACGGGGATGCTGTATCCCACGGTGTCCGGCACATTCAAGGTTTTCGCCCCCGCCTTGATAACTTCGTTGAAGATACGCACCAGAAAATCCATATCCGAGCGCACCGCATCTTCGGCGGAGAACTCGACATCGTCGGTGTATTCGCGCGCCCACTTGACCGCCTGGATCGCGCGCTCCACCACCTGGTCTTCGCTCATGCGCAACTTGTGCTGCATGTGGATGGGCGAAGTGGCGATGAAAGTATGGATACGTCCATGTTTGGCCGGTTTGATCGCCTCGCCCGCCGCACGCACGTCCTTTTCGCTGGCACGGGCCAGCGAACATACCGTGGAACGTTTGATGACTTTGGCGATGCTATGGATGGCGTCGGCATCACCGGGACTGGCCGCCGCGAAGCCCGCCTCGATCACATCCACACCCAGCTTTTCCAGCTGGCGCGCAATGCGCAATTTCTCTTCTTTGGTCATGGACGCGCCTGGACTTTGTTCGCCGTCGCGCAAGGTGGTGTCGAATATGATTAATTTGTCGGTCATTTTGTGCTCCATCGCAATTGTTCATCCACGGCTCACACCAACCGAGCCGCCTGCTTTGATACGTGTGGGGTAGGTTTAATTTGCGCCTTGGCGCAGGGTAAGTGCAGCCAGCAGGCTGAAAGTGGAATGCGATTGCGAGATGTGTTTAGAGAAATGCATGGGCGGGAATATAGCGGCTTTCATTTCGCGGTGCAAGCAAGGCCGGCACCCTTTTCTCCCGCCGCCGAATTATCTTTGTCAGCCTGCCGTAAATATGGAACAATCGCCCCATGAGCAAGGGGCAACAGCCTCATGCACCGCGGGGATTCCATGACTCAATCTGTCAACCAGAAATTCGAAGCATTCAAGGCTCGTGGCAATCTGCCCTCGCCCCGCGGTGTGTCTTTGCAGATCATCCAGCTCGCCGACAAAGAGGACTCCACGATCCAGCAGATCGCGCGTCTCATCAACAACGACCCGGCACTGGCCGGACGGGTCATAAAAGCCGCCAATCTGCTGGTGCGACGCGAAGGGCGCCCTATCGCTTCCATCATGGATGCGGTTTCGCTGCTGGGGATCAAGTCGGTGCGGCAACTGGCACTGAGTCTGTCCCTGGTTGCCGACTTCAGTGCCGGCCCATGCAAAAGTTTCGACTATCAGAAGTTCTGGGCACATTCCGCCTGCGGCGGTCTCGCGGCACAGGAGGTCGTAACCAAGACCCAGCTTGGTGTCGCGGACGAGGCGTTTCTGCTCGGTATGCTGGCGCAGATCGGCCGCCTGACTTTGGCAACGGCGTTTCCGCCGGAATACAGCCAGATACTGGAGCGCATAACCGACAGCGACGACTTGAACGCACAGGAAGGCGCAGCCTTCGGCCTCGACCATAATCAGATCACCGCATTGATGCTCGCCGACTGGGGCATGCCGAAGCTCTTTCAGGATGTCGCGCTGTACATTGAGCGCCCCGAGGCCAGCCCGCTCAAAGAGGGCGAGCGCAACTGGCGCCTACTGCAACTGTTCCACTTTTCCGAACATCTGGCGGAGGTCTGCGTGGCCGCCCCCGCAGCGCGTTACCGCAAGATCCCGCGCCTGATGTTACTGGCCACGCGGGTCGGTATCGAAACGGAGACTCTCATCGAGATCGGGAATCATGTCGCCCAAGGGCTGCGCGAATGGGGTGCGCTGCTGAACATCGCCGCCCCCGATATCCCGCCCTTTGCAGAGATTCTCAACTCAGCCTCGATCACCCCGGAACTGCTGGGAGTGGATGATCTGCCGAGTGGGCAGAATGCCACCTACAAGCTGCGCATCCTGCTGGTGGAGGATGACCGTGCCATTCAACTGCTCTACAAAGCGCTGCTGGAAAAAGCCGGCCATGAAGTCATCACAGCCAACAACGGGCGCGCGGCGCTGGAGATCGTCAAGACCAGCCCACCCCAGCTCATCATCAGCGACTGGATCATGCCCGAGATGGACGGTATCGAATTCTGCAAAGAGCTGCGCAAGAACCCCGATTGGCAGCGCATCTACGTCTTTATCGTGACCGCCCAGGAAAGTACGGAAAAACTGGTCGAAGCGTTCGAAGCGGGCGTGGATGACTATCTGTCCAAACCGATCAATCCACGCGTGCTGGCAGCGCGCTTGCGTGCCGCGCAACGCATCATCCAGATGCAGGAAACGCAGGAAGAAGACCGTTTGCAGTTACGCCAGTTCGCCGACGAACTGGCGCAATCCAACAAACGCCTGCAGGCACTGGCGCTGACCGATGCACTGACCGGCCTGCCCAACCGCCGCCATGGCATGGAACGCATAGAACAAGAATGGGCGGTTGCAGCACGGAGCGGACGCCCAGTCTGTTGCATGATGGTCGACATCGACCGCTTCAAATCCATCAACGACACCTACGGCCATCTGTTCGGCGACGAAGCACTCAAGATGGTCGCCGCCAGCCTGCGCCAGACAGCCCGCAAACAGGACATCGTCTGCCGGCTGGGCGGCGAGGAATTCCTCGTGATCTGCATCGACACCGACGAACAAGCCGGTTTCCATTATGCGGAACGCCTGCGCCTGCACGTCGCGTCGCAACCGCTGCAAGTACAGGATAAGACATTGCATCTTACCGTCAGCATTGGCGTCTCCGCCAACTCCGGCCTGAAGAACGCCGACGCGATGCTGCAACAGGCGGATGAACGTCTCTATGCCGCCAAAGCCGCCGGTCGTAATTGCACGATCGCCAAGTAAGCCCGTTCCCTACCTGTAATCCCTGAATACTGGCAATCACGCGCGCACCTGTTGCGGCGGCACACCGTCTTACAGAATTGTTACTGCCGGGATATAGATATTCGGCTTCACATTGCTGTCACAGACATCCCGCAGTATCCGCTCCCTGATACGACTCGCCGCCGGTTTAACGCCGTGACGACTCGAAACCGCATCCTGGGGAAAAGCGATGAACACTGCGACAAACACCAAACTGCATATCCATCTCACCCGTCTGGGGGATACCGCGACGATCCATTTGAACGGGCAATTCGTATTCGATGCCCATCGCGAATTCAAGTCCGCCTACATGAACCAACTCGCAGATCCCGAAATCACCCGTATCGCCATCGATCTCGCCGGGGTGCGATATCTGGATAGTTCGGCACTGGGGATGTTGCTGGTTCTGCGTGACCGGGTGCTGGATTGCAGCAAGTCGCTGACCCTGTCGCAACCCAGCACCATCGCCGCGCGCACCTTCGAGATCGCAGGCTTCAAAGAACTGTTCCACATTCACTGAGCCTGTGCATTCGACGGCACGAACAGACCGGACATCACCCGCGGGGACACCATGAAAATATTACTAGCCTTAACCGATGCCACCGACCTCGATATGGTCCGCGCCGTCCTGCTTGCCGAGGGACACGATCCCTGCACGGCACACGATGGTCAGGCCGTACTGACCGCGATGCAGGAAAAACCCGACATGGTGATCATGGATGCAGAACTGACCGGCATCAGCGGCTACGAATGCTGTCGGCAGATCAAACATAACGACAAGAACAAACACAAACCTGTCGTTCTGCTGATGCCGACACAGGGCACAACCGCGTGGGCGCGTTTTTCGGACTGCGGCGCGGACGATTTCATCGAACTCCCGCTGCTCCCGCATATCATCAAAGCCAAGGTAAAGTTGCTGCTGCATATCAGCGAGTTATACCATCGTCTGGATGCCAGCCACCGCCATGCGGAGCAGGAGATCAGGCTCGCCAAACACATGTTCGACTCCATCACCAAGCGCCAGCCCCAAGAGGTCGATTTCCTGCACTTCTGGGGATTGTCGGCGGGACACTTCTGCGGCGACCTGTTCATCTTTGAACGTACTCCAGAGCATCATCTGCATGTATTCCTGGGGGATTTCACCGGGCACGGGCTGGCGGCAGCGATGGGTGCTTTGCCGGTCTCGGACATCTTTTTTGCCATGACCCGCAACGGGGAGCCCCTGGAGGAGATCATCGCCGCGATCAACCACAAGTTGTACGACATCATGCCAACAGGAAAATTCTGCGCTGCCGTGTTCATGCGCCTGGAGGCCGACTATTCCAGGCTGGAGTTCTGGAACGGCGGCCTGCCCCCTATCCTGCTTGTGGACCGCCAGCACAAGATCGCCGGCAACTTTGAATCGGCACATCTACCGCTGGGCATCGTCGATCCCGCCGAGTTCGCCCTGGCAACCGGCTCGGTCGAATTGTCCGGCATCCACTCCGTCGTCCTGTGCAGCGACGGACTGATCGAGGCGCAAAACGCAGTTGGCGAATGTTACGGGGAAGAGCGTTTGGCACAGGCTCTTACCCGGAACTCGAAGGATAGCTGCCCGTTCAATCGGGTCAAATCAAGCGCCCTGCATTTCCTTGAGGGACTCGAACCGCATGACGATGTCTCGCTTGCGGTTATCAACATCAATTAGGCCCGGCCATGAGTAAACGCAACAGCGAGATCCTCGCGTTATTGGAAGCCCTCAAACAGCAGACCGACGAGTTGCTGGCCAATCAACTGTTGTACACCGAGATGGTGGACAACAACGCCGATGGCTTACTCGTGGTGGATGACGACGGCATTATCTGCTTTGCCAACAAAACGGCTGCCGAGATGTTTCATTTTAAAAAGGCCAAGAAACTGGAAGGCGAGATCTTTGCTTTCGACCCGATCGAAAACGAAGTCGCCGAGATCGAAATCGCCAGCAACAGCAAAGTGAGCACGGTGGAGATGCGCAGTCGCAAGATCGAATGGTCAGGCAAACCCGCCAAACTTGTGTTCCTGCGCTCAGCCACAGAACGCGGCAAAATCAGGTCGTCGTTGCAAAAAACCAGTGCCAGTCTGAAAACGATGATTAATGCGTCACCGCTGGCGATCATCGTCTTGGACATGGCCGGATGTGTGAACTTGTGGAACAGGATGGCGGAAGACATCTTCGGCTGGAACGAAACCGAGATGCGCGGCCATTCTTTTCCTTTCAATGATTCGCCGCTGGAGGACCTCTACGAACAGGTCTCGGCCGGCGACAGTGTGTTCAAAAAAGAGATCTCCGGCTCGTTCGGACTTTATGGTTTGGCCAAAGTATTCAATGTGTGGGCGACACCGCTGCACAATCCAACCGATGCGATCAGCGGTGTGATGCTGATGATCGCCGATGTCACCGAGAGCAAGTTACAGAACAAACAGATGGAGAGCGCGCTGCTGAAGAGCGAAAAACGATTCCGCATGGCGCTGAGTAATTCGCCTATCTCGGTTTCCAGCCAGGATAGCGAACTGCGTTATACCTGGGTCTACAATCCGCTGGCTGGGCTGCATGAGGCACAGATGCTGGGGAAATGTGACCACGAATTGTTCCTGCCGGAAGATGCCGCACAGTTGAGCGAGCTGAAAAATAGAGCGCTGATGGACGGCGTAGAGAATCGGGGCGAGATAAAGATACAGCGCGATGGGCATCTGTATTTCTACGACATCTCGGTCGAACCCCTGTTCGACGATGATGGCATCATCGGCGGGATCACTTGCGCCGCAACCGACATCTCCGCGCTACGCCACAGCGAATCACTCGCAACCTTCGCCCTGCACCATGACACACTGACCGGACTGCCCAACAGGACGTTGTTCCGGGATCGTCTGCAGCAGGCTTTTGTATTGGCGCAAAGGGAGAGCGGCCAATGCCTGGCGGTGATCCATTTTGGGATCGATCAGTTCAAAACCATCAACCAGTGCTTTGGACATACTGTCGGCGACCAGCTCCTGCTGGAGGTCAGCTCGCGCATGGGCAGGGTGATGTACGAGATCGACACCGTTTCCAGAGTGGGCGGTGACGAGTTCCTCATTCTGGTACACAACATCCAGAACAGCCAGGATGCGACTTCTATCGTCAGGAAGGTCATGCAGTCATTGCAGCAGCCGTTCCCGGTCAGCGGGCAGGACATCTTTCTTTCCGCCAGCATCGGCATCTCGGTTTATCCGAACGACGGCGACACAGCGGACGATCTGCTGAAGAACGCAGACGCGGCCATGCACCGCGCCAAAGAAGACATCGGCCGCGGCAATTACCAGTTCTTCTGTGCGGACATGAATTTCCAGGCGATGCAGAAACTCACACTGGAGGGCGATCTGCGTCATGCACTGGAACAGGAAGCGTTCCATCTGCATTATCAACCCCAGGTGGACATACGCAGCAATGTCGTCATCGCGGTCGAAGCACTGCTGCGCTGGGCTCACCCGGAGAAAGGCAACATCCCCCCGGTGGAATTCATTCCCGCCGCGGAAAGCAGCGGCCTGATCGGACCGATCGGTGACTGGGTGCTGCAAAGCGCCTGTCGCCAGCACCGGACATGGCTGGAAGACGGTCTTCCCCCTATCCGTATCGCCGTCAATCTATCCGCACTCCAGTTCCTGCACGGCGATCTGGCCGGCAAAGTCGCCCATGTGCTGGCACTGAACGATATGGACCCCGCCTATCTCGAACTGGAGCTGACCGAAAGCATGCTGATGCACGATGTCGAGAACACGATCAGGACGTTGTGCGAGCTGAAAAGAATGGGCGTGCGCCTGTCCATCGACGACTTCGGCACGGGTTATTCATCGCTGAGTTATCTGAAACGTTTCCCGCTCGATATCCTCAAGATCGACCGCTCTTTCGTCACCGACATCGGCACCGATTCGGACAATGGCGAGATCGCCAGAACCATCATCGCGGTGGCACATGCTCTCGGTCTGGAGGTCGTGGCAGAAGGTGTGGAGACACAGCAGCAGCTTGACTTCATGCATACCGCCAGATGCGATCTGGTGCAGGGCTATTTCTTCAGCAAACCGCTGCCTCCCTCCGAATGCGCCAAACTGCTGACTGGCGACCCGTTGGAACGCTCCGGTCTGTTCGGGCCGCGTCTCACCGCACGGCTCGTCGCGTAACCTGTTTGTCATATTGCACAGGTATCGTATCCGGCCACCCTGATCGTTTGCCTTATCCTGCCGATGAAATATCCAACGCATACCTCAACCCGGTACGATGCCGAACTCAGCGCCGTGTGCATCCGTATGCAACAGATGGGGACGATCGTCTCCGGCCAGTTCCGTCAGGCCATCGACTCACTTGTCACGCGCGATCTGATGTCGATAGATCGTGTCATCGACGCGGGGCATGTCGTCAACGCTCTGGAAGTCGAGATCAATGAATTATGTGTCGACATACTGGCACGCCGCCAGCCCACGGCGAACGACCTGCGTCTGGTCTCCGCCGTCATCAAGACCGTCAACGATCTGGAGCGTATCGGCGACGAAGCCGAGAACATCGCGCACATGTCCAAGACCATCGCGCAAAAGACCACTGCGCCGCTGCCGCGCCAATTGCAGATCGAATATCAGGGCGGCATCGCCTTCGACATGCTGGGGGGGGCCATGGCAGCATTCGACGCGATGGACAGTGCGGCCGCGCGCAAAATAGGACACAAAGACACACTGGTCGAAGAAGAGTTTCGCTCCATCCTGCGTCATCTGATCGCCTACATGATGGAAGACACCAGTGAGCTTTCCACCACCCTGCATGTGGCCTTCATCATCCGCTCTATCGAGCGCATCGCCAACCATGCCAAGAACATCTCGGAATATGTCGTGTATATGCTGGAAGGACGTGAAGTCCGCAATTACACCCCGGAGTGAGGCGCTCCGGCCCCATTGCGACATGTCCCTATCCCTGCTACCGCGAACGCTAGCCGATGTTTAGCGTACCGAACACCGCGCTACGTGCTCTGCGTTTCCTGCTGCATCTGTTGCACGGACTGCTTCTTGCGCTGATTTACCCGCGCCTGTCTCATATGGCCAAGCGGCGCATCCTGCAAAGCTGGTCGGCCAAACTGCTGCAAATCCTGAACGTGCACATCGAACTCGCCCAAGACGATCAGTTGCATACACCGCACAATGTACTGATCGTCAGCAACCATATCTCGTGGCTAGATGTCTTTGTACTCAACGCCGTGGTACCGATGCGTTTCGTCGCCAAGGCCGAGGTGCGTCATTGGCCTGTGCTGGGCTGGTTATGCGCACGCGCGGAGACGCTGTTCATCGAACGCGGCAAAGCCCGCGCGGCCGCCCGGATCAACGCCCGCATGGTCGAACTGCTGCGGCACGGGGAGATACTGGCAGTATTCCCGGAAGGCACCACGACCGACGGTAGTCAGCTCGCACATTTCCACTCCTCTCTGCTGCAACCCGCCATCGATGCCGCAGGCAAGATCCAGCCGCTCGCTATTCGTTATCTGGATGAACATGGTGCACACAGTACGCTGCCTGCCTATATCGGCGAGATGTCATTCATCTCGTCTTTGCGCGACATTCTGAGTGCGCGCCGCCTGCATGTCCGGCTCACCACTCTCACACCGCTGGATACACGACTCGGCGACAGGCGTGCCCTGACCGCTCTGGCTCGACAACAGATCCACTCCACCCTGTTCCCCGTAGCCGCGACGGATGCGCCATAAGGCTCTCTTCACCAATTTTTCATCATCTCTTCATGCTCCCGCAACATCGCGGCACTAAGCTGGCTCCATCAACCCGACAGGAGATCCATATGCTCGATCTGATCCAGCAACAGGCCGATGAATCACCCAGAAGACTCACTTACAGTCTGGCACGCACCGGTGCCGATGTGGAGGAGGCTCAGCGCATCCGTTTCAAGGTGTTCGCCGAAGAGATGGGAGCAAAATTACCCAGCGCAGAATCCGGTCTGGACATCGACCGTTATGACCGTTATTGCGATCATCTGCTGGTGCGCGACCATAACGCGAACAGAGTGGTCGGCACTTATCGCATCCTGCCGCCCGAGCAGGCGGTCAAGGCCGGCGGTTATTATTCCGAGACGGAATTCGACATCGGACGCCTGGCGCATCTGCGTGACCGCATGGTGGAGGTGGGACGTTCCTGCGTACACCGGGATTACCGCGATGGTGCGACCATCACCCAGTTATGGAGCGGTCTGGCCGACTATATCGGCAAACACAACCATGAATATCTGATCGGCTGTGCCAGCATAGGCATGAGCGACGGCGGCCATTACGCCGCAAGTGTGTATAACAAAGTACATAAACTGCATGCGGCTCCTGCCGAATATCGCGTGTTCCCGCACTGCCCTCTGCCGCTGGAGGCACTGAACGGGGACATGGAAGTGATCATCCCGCCGCTCATCAAGGGTTACCTGCGTCTCGGTGCCTACATTGCCGGCGAGCCGGCCTGGGATCCGGATTTCAATTGTGCCGATCTGTTCATCCTGATGCCGGTATCGCGTATGAACGAACGTTACGCCAAACACTTCATGCGCAAGGCCTCCTGATTCCGCGCAGCCGAATAAACAAAGCCTCCGCGCGATACGCGGAGGCTTTGTTTATTGCGACCTGTCATTTATCCGTTTCTGCGCAGAACACCGCGAATTGGTTCTTACCGCACTTCTTGGCGACATACATGGCGTTGTCTGCGGAAGTCAGCAAGGCATCCACATCTTCGGCGTGAACCGGATATTCCGCGATACCGATACTGCCCGAGATGCTCGATATGGTCTTCTTGCCGAATTCGTAAGGTACCCGCAACATCCCGAGTATGCGATGCGCAACCGTGACCGCCCGCTCCAGATCGGAATCGAGCAGCAGCACGACGAACTCGTCCCCGCCCAAGCGCGCAGCGGTATCGCCCTCGCGCAGACAGGCCAATAAACGCTCCGCCACTTCTTTCAGCAACCTGTCCCCGATCCCATGCCCGTAAGTGTCGTTGACCGCCTTGAATCCGTCCAGATCGACGAACATCAACGACAAGGCGCGCGGATTGCGACTGGAGGCATAGATCGCCTGATTCAGCCTGTCCATCAACAAAGTACGATTGGGCAGGCCGGTCAGTTGGTCGTAGTGCGCTAGGCCAAACAGGTAACGCTGTTTGCGGCTGGTCATTTCATCCAGCAGGTCATAACCGTTGGCCATGCCCAGATAGCGTTTTTCTCTGGTGATGATGAAACCGCTCACCATATGCTCCATGCCGGCATCCAGAATGATGCGGGAGACATCTTCGATGCCGGTACTGCGGTCAACGATGATGGGATCGTCATCCATCAGGGTGGAGATCGGTTTTTTGCCCTTCAATTCTTTGACGAACTGTTTGCTGAAGAACTCGGTCAAGTCCTGTCTGACCACCAGTCCGACCGGCCTGTCCTTGTCATTGACGATGGGAAGCGCATACAGTTTCTTGTTCTCATGGAATATCTCCAGCACCTTGCCGCAGCTGGTCGACTCGTGCACCGAAGGAACTGCTCTGAGCAGATGCTCCACGGTCGCATCGTTACTATCGGATGGTTCGCTTGCCATAGAATCCTCCTGCCAGATATTTAACGGGAGGTGGCTCTCCACCCTCCCGACTTCAAACATGTCCCAGTATCAGGAATTCAGCGCCGAACGAAACAAAACATCCTGTTCCCCATACTAGACTGTCACTGATCGCCTCGTGGATAGTTTGCCCCGGCTCCCGGTTCAACAGGATGCCCATCATCAGCACGACCACCGCAAACAGCAATACGAACAACATCGGAATCAAATAAGTCATTTCGCTTCCCTCCGGATAAGTCGGTCACGCCACTACTCTATTCGTTCGGCATTGCACTTTTATGATGTCGAGATGAATTTACGATGATGTATGAGTACCCGGCTTCGCTGCTTAGCCGGGCGGCAAGGGTGAATTCATCACTCTGAAATGTGCCTGCAACAAAGATGAAATATTCGCGTGCCATGCTGTGCGTATGGAAAAGATCTTCACAATGACAAACGCGGAACCCGCAGCGCACATTCCCGTTCCGATGGCACGGACATGAACATCCAGCAAGTGCGCTCGATCTTCCTGTCTGACATCCACTTGGGCACCAAAGCCTGCCAGGCCCATCACCTGCTTGAATTCCTCAAGGCGTATTCCTCCGAACACGTGTTCCTGCTCGGCGACATCGTCGACCTGTGGGCCATGCGCCGCGGCGGGGTACATTGGTCACACGCCCAGAACACCTTCGTGCAGAAGATGTTGCGCCGGGCACGCCACGGCGAGAAAGTGTTCTTTATTCCCGGCAACCACGATGAGGCGATGCGCGAATACGTGGGCACCTCGTTCGGCGATGTGCTGGTGGAGCACGAATATGTCCATACCGCGGCGGATGGCCGCCGTTATCTGTTGTTACACGGCGACGAGTTCGACCAGGTGACGCGCCACCACAAGTGGGTGGCCGTCCTCGGCGACATCGCTTACGACATTCTGGTGCGGCTGAACATCTACCTGTCCTGGCTGCGCCGCACGTTCAAACGACCGGGTTATTGGTCGCTTGCCGGCTACGCCAAACGCAAGGTCAAGACGGCGGTGAATTTCATCTTTAATTTCGAAGACTCCGTCATTCGCCATATCCGCGAACGCCAACTGGACGGTGTGATCTGCGGCCATATCCACTGGCCCATGATCAAGGAGGTCGAAGGACTCACCTATATCAATTGCGGCGACTGGGTGGACAGCTGTACCGCCATCGTCGAACACCTGGATGGCCGCATGGAACTCATCCTCTGGAACGGTGTGCAGCCTGCCCGTTCCGAACCACTTTCCCGGCAAACGAGTTAACCCACACCAAGGAGAAACACCATGAAAATCCTCTTCATCTCCGATGTCTATTTCCCGCGTATCAATGGCGTCTCCACCTCGATAGAGACCTTCCGCCGCAATCTGCGCGCGCTGGGGCACACCGTGCACCTGATCGCGCCAGATTACCTGACACCGAGCGCGGACGAGACCGATATCCTGCGCGTTCCCTCGCGCCACCTGCCCATGGATCCGGAAGACCGGCTCATGCAGTATGGCTGGGTGATGGGGCATCTCGACAAACTGCGCGCCGAACAATATGACATCATCCATATCCAGACACCGTTCGTAGCCCACTACCTGGGCACCAAGTTATCAAAATCCCTCGGCATCCCCTGTATCGAGACCTACCACACCTTCTTCGAGGAATATCTGTACCACTACATACCGTTCGTGCCCAAGATGCTGATGCGCTTCGTGGCCAAACGTTTTTCGCGTCATCAGGGCAACAGCCTGGACGGCATGGTGGTTCCCTCCCACCCCATGCTGCAAATCCTTAAAAATTACGGTATCGATACCCATACCGAGGTCATTCCGACCGGCATCGAGCCGGGCAGCTTCGTGGCGGGTGACCGTGCGGCCTTCCGTAGCAACTACGGCATCCCGCAAGACAGGCCGGTGCTGCTTTTCGTCGGGCGCGTCGCCCACGAGAAGAACATCGGCTTCCTGCTTAAAGTGCTGGCCCGCGTCAGGACAGAGATCCCAGAAGTGCTGTTCGTCATCGCGGGCGAAGGCCCGGCACGCGAGAGTTTGATGCAGGAGGTCGCCACACAGGGACTTGGCGACAACGTCATGTTCATCGGCTATCTGGACCGCCACACCGAATTGAACAGTTGCTACAGTTCAGCCGATATCTTCGTTTTTTCCTCGCGCACCGAGACTCAGGGGCTGGTTTTGCTGGAGGCGATGGCACAGGGAGTTCCCGTCGTCTCGACAGCCGAACTGGGCACTCGCGATGTATTGCGCGACGGGCTGGGCGTGTGGATCGCCAAAGAGGAGCTGGACGACTTCTCCGGCAAAGTGGTCAACATGCTACGGGACAGCGAGGCACGTAAAGCACTGAGCATCTCAGGTCGTGACTACGCGCATTCCTGGTCGGCAAGTCGTCAGGCCGAGCGTATGGTGGGGTTCTATCATTCCGTTATAGTGCCGAACACCTTATCCGAACTGACACTGGCTGAGAGCTCGACGAACGCAGAATATTAGGAATATTGGTTTAGCAAGTGCGGGGGAAACCGATGATTGGCGAGCGGCCCCTCACACGCCTAAGCGAAGGTCGCCGACTAT
Organism: Gallionellaceae bacterium; assembly: GCA_030823955.1. Classification (GTDB taxonomy): domain Bacteria; phylum Pseudomonadota; class Gammaproteobacteria; order Burkholderiales; family Gallionellaceae; genus PALSA-1006. Next base: position 4,629 of record JAVBYO010000028.1, on the reverse strand, counting down.
TTCTTGCCTGTAATGCCTTGTTCACACAAGACAGGCATCCTATTAAACGAAGACGAGGCGCATATATGCTTTAAGTATTTTGTGCTTTTGTCTTTGTAGTTTCTCCCCTTTTTCCGCATCCCTAACCGGATGCATTTTTTTTGCGTCCGGATGCCGAGCGAAGAGACCGTACCGGCATAAAGCCCCTCTAGCGCAGCGCTCCCGCTAGCGGCAGCCTTCCTTCGCTATGTTTCTGTATAGAACGAACCATCAGTAGCAGTTGGCCGCCCTGCAAGGTTTTCGCCTCACCAGTGGATGCGTGGCTTTGAGCGACAAGCAGGTTGTACACCTTGCCGTCCTTACGCCCAAGGATGTCAGTAATGTCGATCACCCCGGAAGATTCCTCATCTTTTGTGATCGCGGCAGCTACACCGATATCACCGAATAACGCCGTATCAAAACCGGCCAGCTTGACCAGAGATCCGGCGACAGGATCGAACCGCCACAACTTGCCGTTGTGCTGGTTATCACCGACATCCTCTTGCAGCAGGATTGAACCATCTTCGTTCACGCTCATGTTGTCCAACATCTGGTAATCGCCTTGGGCCGTTGTGCCATCCAGCAACATTTCCAGCTCGCCTCCGAGCTCAGGCTTAGCCGAGTCCGTAAAGTTGAGTGCCCATAAGCGTGAACGTCCGATCTGGCCCGCCTCGATGTCTGGATTCAGATTTCCGTCTTTAGCTGCATCCATCCGGTCGGTCGTAACGAAGAAGTAACGGTTGCGATTTTTCTTGTCCCAAGCGCCATCTTCTGGGCGCAAGAACCTGGTGCTGGATGTATTGGCGGCATCCGCACCTGCCACAAGGGTAAACGCCCCCGCATAGTGACCTTTTGCATTCATGGTGAGACCAAGACCGGCATCGGCGGCACGGGTCTCCGGGAGGTTCCCGTTGACTGCGACACGATAGAGCCTACCTCCTATCAGCCCGGCCTTTTCAATATCATTACCCGCCTTGCGCTTTTTTCCGACATAGACATAAATACCATTGCTACCGCCGTCGGCGTTGCCAACCACGACGGTACTGTCCCCGGAATACGGGTTGGCCAGCAGATTCTCCCAAGCACCGTTCGCATCCGCAGTCCAAGGTAATACATATGTGTTACCCCTACTCGGGCCGGTGACTACATGTGCCAAGCCACGCTGATATATCGGAGCACCTTCCTCGCCATTCAGATAGATACGGTGCCGGGTTCCCCTGTGGGTGGCCTTATTGAAGAAAGCATCGCGATCAGCCAGGTCGCCAGAACACAGCCGGGCAAACGAACTGGTTTTTCCCAATATGCCAACGGCTGGCACAGCGCCCCATACGCCTGCATGGACTTCTTGCTGATAGACGTTCTTCATTAAGTCAGCACCTGACAGGACTTTCAGGCTACGTTTTTCAATCACCCATTCCGAAACAAAAGCACCGGTTCCGCCGTGTGCACGCACAATACCCGCCGGGCCGTTAGCATCGGCATACACCTCATGGTTCATCAGCACCGTGAATGTGCCATCTTTATTATCGTAAGCCCCCAATCCATCCGGGATGCCTGCCATCGTATAACCATTGACAGTGTCTCCCGCAGAAAGAAGCGCGATGAACTCGACACCGCGCACAGATGCTTTCATGTAAGAGGCCGGGGATTCACTTCGCCCAAGTCCTTCCGCATAGGCATTCAGCGCCATACCTGCCAAAACGGCGGCAATCGATATCACCATATGATGTTTTAACTGCATAACAGCTCCTCTGCGCGAGATATGAATTTGATATTGCCCGTGCATTCTAAGTTGGAATGATTACCAGTAAATTTCGCTGCAACTCGATCTTGTATAATTTCGATACCACCTTCACACGTTTGTCACAACAACGACCTAGCATGGCAGGCATGGCTCGATACAACAAAAGAGAGCAACTGGTACTGTTTGATGCCGATGGCACGACCATTGATGCTTTTCACGCCATTGAACTTGCCTTCCTTCAGCATGGCATGGATATCGGCGACATTGACCGCTTCCAGAAGCGACGCAAGCTGTTCAAGTTTATCGGGGGATTGCGCGAGTTCCCTACGAATCTGCACCGCCAATTCGGAAAACAAAGCCGCAAGCGTTTACGTGAAACGCTGACCGAAGTTTACCGACATGAAGCGACGCTGTATCCCGGCATCGCGCCCCTATTAAGGACGCTGATGGAATGTCCAAATACCCGCGTTGGCCTGGTAACGCGCAATATCACCATTGAACCCGAGCAGACTTTAAAGTGTCTTTTTCGTCGTCATGGCATAGACACCGACCAGTTCGATTACTTTGCATGTATTTCTCTAAAAGAGAAAAAATGCTCCTATCTGAAACAGGCAAGGCAATACATGGATATCAACCCGGCATGTTCATATGCGTGTGGGGACGAATATAGTGATTATCTGGCGGCCATCAATTCCGGGATGCATCCCTTCGTTGTCTCCTACGGCTTTGAAAGCCTAGCCAGACTGACACAAAAATTCGGCGTTCCCAATGAGCTAATTTCAACAACACCCGCAGCATTCGAGTCCCGCTTGTTACATGCATTAAATTTAACCGAAGAGGCACAACACCGGCCGAATGACTTTCGACAAACCGGTTCACTTCAGCTTATCAGTCAACATCAAACCATTCCGCATCATGAATTAGTGAACAAACTTGGATCAATACAGGGTGCCGGCTATTAAGCCTGTGCTTGGGGTTCAAGGAAAAACATAACGGAGAAAATCTCATGGCAAGAATGTGCAAACCAGAATACCTGACAAAGGTCGCGAAGCTGTCAAAAACCGAAACTGAACGCTTATTATCCAGAATGACTGGGAAGCTTCCCCATAGACTGGAGAAAGAAAAGATCACCACCGAAGAAGCCTTGGCTATACAGCTCGAATTGGAAGACGAGCAACTTCTTGAGTGGCGCAGGGTAATGCGTGAACTGCGAGAAAAGGAAACCGCCAAAGCGGCAAAAAAACAGAATGACCTCGCAAATAAAAAAACCAAAGCCGCCACCCATGCAAAATCACAAGTTTCGATAGAAGATATCGCCCCATCAAAATCTGCCAAAAAGAAAAGTTCTAAAGACGAATAGGATATCGAAACAGAGCACACGCCAGAAATGCAGCAATCAATTGACGGGCTAATACAGCTCACGACGAAATAATCTTTTCAGGAAAGACATCATGCCATTTTTCGACCTATTCAAGAATGATACCGACATCATTGAAATTGAAAGCGGAAAAACGCTGTTTCGGGAGGGTGACCCGGGCGATGTGATGTATGTGCTAGTTGACGGCGAGGCCGAGATTTTTATCGGCGGGGTACTGTTTGAAAAATGCACTCCCGGAGCAATACTCGGCGAAATAGCCGTAATTGATAAAGCCCCGCGTTATGCGACGGTTATCGCAAGTGGAAAATGCAAGTTTGCCCAGGTTGATGACAAGCGTTTTCATTTTTTGCTTGATGAAACTCCGGGATTTGCCATTGCAATCATGCGGGTGATGGCTGAGCGTCTAAAAAGATGCGATCTTCGCGTTATTCAATCCGCAAAATGATATCTCACGCAGGCGTTAACCTCTCTCGCCATAATATTTCTGTCACGCTTTTCTATTAGACTGGCACGATTGATATTTGCAAAATGCATGCATAGGAGAAGCGACTATGGAGCAAGCTATTGAAGATGTCGTCAGCCAGCAGATTTCGGCTGCGATTGAAGCACTTGGCCGTGCAAAAAATCGGCTTGATAGCAACGAGGCTCAAACATATCTGGACATTGCCGCATCGATTATTCACGATGTCCAGTTCAATGTAATCCTTCTAAAAGCAGCCTAGCTCCCAGCCTACAGCGGTAAGGCATGGATTGAAGAACCGACATGCCGCACCTGTTATTTACCGCCGCCTATCAAACGGACACTCAGAGCACGGAGCTCTTGAGTCCGCAGCCCGCCAATATGAAATTACACACGACTAAGGCACGTAACCGGGAATCTTGCTCTCGTCGACCTCGTTGATCTGCGACGCGTCAAGGAACTGTTGCGCGTAAGTGAGGTAGACCTTTTCGCGGACGAAGATGTCGAAAAGATCCGGATCGATGTGCCCGTTGAGTTTGAATTTGCCGAGGATGGTCAGCGCGTCCGTGAGCATCTTGCCTTCCTTGTACGGGCGGTCTTTTGCAGTGAGCGCCTCAAAGATGTCCGCGATGCACATCATGCGCGCCTGTATCGACATCTGTTCGCGCGTCAGTCCGCGCGGGTATCCGGTGCCATCCATACGTTCGTGGTGTGCGCCCGCGTATGCAGTCACGTTCTTCAGGTGTTTGGGCCAGGGCAACGACTCCAGCAGCTTGATGGTGACCACGATATGATGATTGATGATCTCGCGTTCGTCCGCGGTAAGTGTACCGGCCCGGATAGTGAGGTTTTCGACCTCGTCGGCACTGAGAAAGTCGGCCACTTCCCCTTCCTCGTTGCGCCACACATATTTGGCGATCTTGCGTACGCGCTCCAGGTGCTCGTCGGCCATACGCTCGGAACCCATGTTGCACCAGCGCAAGAACTTGCGGTCCGCCTCGTATTGCTCGATGGTCGCCGCACAGGTCT
>JAVBYO010000016.1 GCA_030823955.1 Gallionellaceae bacterium | reverse complement strand
CGCAGCCGTATCATGGACACTGACTTCGCTGCGGAAACCGCATCGTTGACACGCGCCCAGATCCTGCAACAAGCCGGTACCGCAATGTTGGCGCAAGCGAACCAATCGCCCAACACCGTGCTGACACTATTACGTTAATAACAAAGAAGGTTGACTCGGCCGACAGTTAACGCTGTCGGTTTTTTTTGCCAACTGGTAGCAAAGCCGACAGCCCCGTTTATCGGGGCTGTCGGCTTTGGTGCGGCGAATCAAGAGCAGGGAGAGATGACCAGCGCAGCGGCCAGGTGAGACCCGTTTACAGTGCGTTCACTCCGGCCGCCGCGATCTGACCGTCCTGGAAGGAGCGCACACCGCTGATGCCGATGGCTCCGATGACGATGCCGTCGCGCAGCAACGGTACACCGCCTTCGGCGGGGATCACGCCGGGCAGGGCGAGATGGATCAGACGCCCGCTCATCACTGCATCTTCGGAGATCTTGGTTGGCATATGCAGCGCTGCGGCCATATGGGCTTTGGCCGTGGCCGTTTCGACGCTGCCGAAGCGGGTATCGTGATCGCGTTGCAGGTACAGCAGGTGTCCGCCGTCATCGACGATGACGATGGACACTTTCCAGTCGTTGGCGCGAGCTTCGGCTGCTGCCGCCGCCGCGACACGCTTGGCATCTTCCAGCGTGAGGACGGGTTTGCTGGCCATGTTCAGCGGGTTGCCAGTGCGGCAAACACTTTGTCGCGAATGGCATCGACGCTGCCGACACCGGGGACGTGGACGACCTTGGGGGCTTTGGCATCGCCCGATTTCGCCCAGGCGGTGTAATACTCGACCAGCGGTTTAGTCTGTTCATGGTAGACGTTCAGGCGCTTGACGACGGTGTCTTCCACATCGTCTGGACGCTGCACCAGGTCTTCCCCGGTCACGTCATCCTTGCCGGAGGTCTTGGGCGGGTTGAATACGATGTGATAGGTGCGACCGGAAGCCGGGTGTACACGGCGACCGCTCATGCGCTGGATGATCTCGCTGTCGGCCACGTCGATCTCCACCACGTGGTCGATACGGATGTCGGCATCTTTCATCGCCTGCGCCTGCGGGATGGTGCGCGGGAAACCGTCGAACAGGAAGCCGTTGGCACAGTCCGCGTCTTTGATGCGCTCTTTCACCAGATTGATGATGATGTCGTCCGACACCAGACCGCCCGCATCCATGATCTTCTTCGCGGCCACGCCCAGCGGGGTGCCCGCCTTGACGGCGGCGCGCAACATGTCGCCGGTGGAGATCTGCGGGATGCCGAACTTCTCCTTGATGAGGTTGGCCTGTGTGCCTTTGCCTGCGCCCGGTGCGCCGAGAAGTATGAGTCTCATGAGTGTGCTCCCTGTGTGAGTGATGATTCGAATAATGCGCGTGCAGCGGTCAGATCTGCTTCGGTATCCACGCCGCTGGGCGGTGCTTCCTGTGTGACAGTGATGCCGATCTTGTAGCCATGCCAGAGCGCACGCAGTTGTTCCAGCGATTCTATTTGCTCGATGGCGGCCGGAGCCAGTTGGCCGAACGCGCGCAGAAAGCCGGCGCGGTATGCGTAGATGCCGATATGGCGCAGCACGGTCAGATCGGACGGCAGCGGCTTGTCCTGCGCAAAGGCATCGCGCGGGTAGGGGATGGGCGCGCGGCTGAAATACAGCGCATTGCCGTCTTTGTCGGTGACCGCCTTGACGATGTTGGGATTGCGCATCGATGCTTCGTCATGGATAGGATGGCAGGCTGTGGCGATGGCACATTCAGGATGCTGGTGCAGGTGTTGTGCCACGGCGCGGATCAGAGCGGGCGGGATAAGCGGTTCGTCACCCTGGACATTGACCACGATGGTGTCATCCGTCCAGCCCTGCTGTGCCGCCACTTCGGCGATACGGTCGGTGCCGCTGCTGTGGTCGGCACGGGTCATACTGGCCTTGAATCCGTGAGTTTCTGCGGCAGCGAGGATGGGCGAGTGATCGGTGGCGATGATGATCTGTTGCGCACCGCTCTGTGCCGCTTGTTCGGCGACACGTATCACCATCGGTTTGCCGCCGATCTCCAGCAGCGGCTTGCCAGGCAGCCGGGTGGAAGCGAAACGGGCGGGAATGACGACGTGGAAAGCGAACATCAAAGCTGCTCGATCTCTTCCGCAGTCAGTTTGCGCGCTTCGTCAGCCAGCATCACCGGGATGTCGTCTTTGATGGCATAGGCCAGACGATCCGCCTTGCAGATCAGCTCCTGTTCTGCCTTGCGGTAGATGAGCGGCGATTTGCACAGCGGGCAAACCAGAATTTCGAGTAGCTTGGCATCCATTATCGGTTGATCTTTTCTATGATGAGTTGGGCGAGCGCCGGGTCTATCTGCGCGTCCACGCGCAACACCCAGCATTGCTCGGTGGCGAACGCCGTGCATTTTACCGCATCTTTTTCCGTCATGAGTATCACATCGGCATTCTCGAAAGCGATATCGGTCGCACGGTAGCGGTGATGGTCGGGGAAGGCATGGGGTTGGGCGGATAGCCCCAGTCGTTCGAGATGGGCGAAGAAACGTGCCGGATGACCGATGCCGGCGATGGCATGGACACGTTGCCCGGCAAAGGCGGAGGCCGTCACGGTCTGATCCGGGTTGAGCAGGTTGTAGAACACCGAACCGTCCAGATGCATTGCCTGTTCGCCGTCCGTTGCGCCGCCGCCGTTGCTGACCACGAAATCGACGCATGCCAAGCGTGACACCGGTTCGCGCAACGGCCCCGCCGGTAACAGGCAGCCATTGCCGAAACGCCGTTTGGCATCCACCAGTACGATCTCGACATCGCGGCGCAGGCGGTAGTGCTGCAAACCGTCGTCACTCAGGATGACATCACACTCGGGCTGGGCTTGCAGCAGGGCGCGTGCCGCCGCGACCCGGTCGCGCCCCACCCATACCGGGCAAAGTCCGCGCTGCGCCATCAACAGAGGTTCGTCGCCGACCTCGTCGGGCGAATCACTTTCGCTTACCACGCGCGGATGGATATTTTGCTGTCCGGCTTTGCTATAGCCGCGACTGATGATGGCTGGGTGCCAGCCCGCATCCAGCAGTTGTTGCGCCAGCCATAAGGTGAACGGGGTCTTGCCGGTGCCGCCGATACTGATGTTGCCGACGATGATGACGGGAACCGGCAGTTTGAAACTGGCAAAGATGCCGCAACGGTAGAGGGTACGGCGCACGGCGGCCAGCGTGCGGAACAGCAGACTCAGCGGCCAGAGCAGGAGATGGAACGGCGAAATGCGGTACCAGTATTGTTCCAGCCCGTTCATGGGGTATCTGAACGCGTTATTTCGCCGGATTCTGCGTGGTGAAGGTGATGCGACCGTAACCGGCCACCCGCGCGGCTTCCATGATGTTGATCACGGCCTGGTGGGGAGCCTTGGCATCGGCATTGATGATGATGGTGGGTTCCGCCTCATCACCGGCGGCCTTGCGCAGGGCCTGGGCGAAACCGTCTATGCCGGAAAAGGGGGCATGCAGATTATTGATGGCATAGTGTTCGGTCGCATCGACCGCCACATAGATGTGTTTGCTGGGGGTGGCATTACCTTCTTCGCCCGCCGCCTGCGGCAGATTGATCTGTAGTTCGGAGATCTTGGCGTAGCTGGTGGTGACCATCAGAAAGATCAGGATCACCAGTAGCACATCGATCATCGGGATCAGATTGATCTCCGGCTCATCGCGCGTCTGTCCACGTTGGAAGTTCATCTTGTCTCGCTTATCTGCGTTCGCCGTGGACGATCTCGACCAGCTTGATCGCCTGTTGCTCCATCTCGAACGTGAGGCTGTCCACCTTGGCGCGGAAATGACGGTAGAAGATCATGCTGGGTGCCGCGACGATCAAACCGAACGCGGTGTTATAGAGTGCCACGGAGATGCCGTGCGCCAGCTCGGCGGGATTGGCCCCCCCGGCGTTCTGCGCGCCGAATATCTCGATCATGCCGACCACGGTGCCGAACAAACCGAGCAGCGGGCTGATGGAGGCCACGGTACCCAGCGTGGTGAGGAAGCGTTCCATCTCATGGGTGGTGGTGCGCCCGGCCTCTTCGATGGCCTCTTTCATGATGTTCGGGGAGCTTTTGACATTGCGCAGTCCGGCCGCCAATACGCGCCCCAGCGGCGAGCCTTCGCTCAGCTTCTTGAGCATCTGCGGGGTGACGCCACTCTGCTTGAGTTCTTTTACGGTCTCATCCAGTAATCCGGCGGGGACGATATTCTTTTCGCGCAGGAACATCATGCGTTCTGCGATCAGGGCGACTGCGACGACGGATGCAACGATCAAAAACCAGATGGGCCAACCTGCTGCTTCGACGATAGTGAACACGCAACTTCTCCAGATATGCTTAAATTCCGAAGCTGGAACTGTATCTTGTCGTCCCCGATAGAGCAAGATTCATTCGAAACCGGATACACCGTTTTGGCTAACTCGTCATGGCATAAAGGAATTATCGGTTTATGCACAAAAACTGTGGATAACTTTGTGGATGATTCTCTTAGAAGGGGGCTTAGCCTTTGAGCGGATAACGGTTTTTCTCCTCCTGCTTAATTTTTGGGCTTAAATAAATTCCATTTAAAACATGGCATTAACGTAAGTTATGCAGATGTGGATAAGACTTCGCCCCGCCAAGGCACATTGTTGCTGGGGTTGTGAGTTATTTGCGATTGTCAATATGCCTTTTGGCCTAATTTGTATAAAAAGTTCTGACGGATGTGAATGATGGCCATCGATAAAAACAGGGTGTTGAACGTACGCGAATTCAACGCGGCGGCGAAGCAGGTGATCGAAGCGGGGTTGCCCCTGTTGTGGGTGCGCGGGGAGATATCCAATTTCGTCGGGGCCGCTTCGGGGCACTGGTATTTTTCGCTCAAGGACGAAGCCGCGCAGGTGCGCTGTGTCATGTTCCGGCACAAGAGCCAATACCTGGATTTCAAACCCGGCAACGGTATGTCGGTCGAAGTGTTGGCCTTGCCGACCTTGTACGAGGCGCGCGGAGATTTCCAACTGACGCTGGAAAAGATGCGTCCGGCAGGTATGGGGGCCTTGTATGAGGCATTCGAAAATCTCAAACGCAAACTGGAACAGGAGGGTTTGTTTGATGCGACACGCAAACGGACACTACCGTTCCTGCCGCGCCAGATCGGCATCGTGACTTCACCGCAGGCGGCCGCGCTGCGCGACGTGTTGCGTACCCTGGCCAACCGTATGCCCGCTGTCCCGGTGGTGTTATATCCCACACCCGTGCAGGGAGATGGGGCGGGGCAGAAGATTGCGGCAGCGATCCGCGCAGCCAACGAACGCGGCGAGTGTGACACGCTGATCGTGTGCCGTGGCGGCGGCAGTATCGAAGACCTGTGGGCTTTCAACGAAGAAGTCGTGGCGCGTGCGATCGCTGCCAGTCGCATCCCGCTGGTGAGCGGGGTGGGGCATGAAACGGATTTCACCATCGCCGATTTCGTGGCCGACTTGCGTGCCGCGACCCCGACTGCCGCCGCGCAAGCCGTGTTGCCCGACAGTGCGGAACTGGAGCAGCGTTTGCAGCATAGCGCACAACGTCTGGCACGGGCCGCGTCGAGCCGTTATGAACAGCACATGCAGCGGTTGGACTATTTGCAGCGCCGCCTGATCCATCCCGCGCAACGCATGCTGCAACAGCGCCAACATCTGGAGCAGTTGCAGCAGCGGCTACAGCATGCACAGGCCTACGCCGCACAAAATCACCAATGGCGCTGGCAGGCATTGCGCCAGCGCTGGCAGGCTGCGTGTCCCGATGTGGGCGGGCATCAGATGCGGCAGGCGGCTTATGCACAACGCCTGCGTGAACTCATGATGAACGATCTTGAGCGGCATGCTTTGCATCTCAAATCCCTACAGCAACATCTGCAACATCTCGATCCCAGACAGGTGTTGCGGCGCGGCTACAGCATGGTGCGCGACGCGCAGGGCCGGATCATCGTGGACAGCGCGCAGATCGCCACGGGCAGCCGCCTGCAATTGACCTTCGCGCAGGGCTGGGCGACTGCCGAGGTGCAGGAAAAGGGCGGCGATTGAAGCGTGATTTTGCGATAGAATCCGCGCCGTCTTCCATCGCTGTGCTCATTTGATCGTCCATGTTCGCTGCCCTCAAGCGTCTCGATTCGCTGCAAGCCACACTACTGCTCATCACGGCCACCGCTCTGCTGCGCCTGTTGTTCGCGGGCCGGGTGGGCCTGAGTGTGGATGAGGCGCACTATGCGCTGTATGGTCTGTATCTGGATTGGAGTTATTTCGACCATCCGCCGATGATAGGCTGGCTACAGGCGTTCGCCTTGTTGTTCGGCGATTCCGATCTCGTCTTGCGCATGTTGCCCATCCTCCTGTTCGCATTGACGGGGTGGGTGCTGTATCGCACGACCCTGAGCTTGTTCCCGCAGGTTTCGCCGTGGATAGGATTCACCAGTGTCGCCTTGCTGCAATCGGGGGTGATGTTCCAGTTGATCGGTCTGGCGATGTTGCCGGACACGCCTTTGTTGCTGCTGGGCCTGTTGCTGCTGCGCGTATTGCACGGTGTCGTCATCGCGGGCCGTGTGCGCGATTGGTTATGGCTGGGCGTGTTGCTGGGGCTTGCGGCCTTGTCCAAATATACCGCCATCACTTTGCTGCTGACCGTGGTATTGGCACTGGTGTTCTCCAAACAGTTGCGCCAGTTGCGCACCCCCTGGCCGTGGCTGGCCGTGTTCATCGCCGCTTGCCTGATCCTACCCATCCTGTATTGGAATGCCCGCCACGAGTGGATCTCGTTCCTGTACCAATTGCATCATGGCACGGGTAAACCGGACTGGAGCGCGTGGCGCTTCTTCGTCTCGCAGGGAGGGCAGTTGCTGGTCTACGGTCCGGGACTGTACCTGTTCGGTTTGATCGCCGTGTTGGCCGGATTGCGGCAGTGGCGCGAAAGCGGCGTGTGGTTATGTCTGTCGCTCTCGTTGCCGGTGTTGCTGCTGTTCGGCTGGGGGGCGGGGTACGAGATGACTTTGCCGCACTGGACCGCTTTGGGCTGGGCGGGGTTGGCGCCGCTGACGGCATGCTGGCTGCACCGTCACTGGCAGTCGCTGTGGGTGCGTATCGGCGTCTATGCTGCCGGGGTGTATGCCGTGCTCATGATGGTGCTGGTGTTCAGCCAGTTCATCACCCCCTGGCTGCTGTTCAAAGACAACAATAATCCCCTGCGCGACCTGTACGGCTGGCAGCAGGCCGCGCGTCATGCCCAGGATCTGCGCGGACAGATGGTGGTCGCCGGAGCAGAGGAACCCTTGCTGTTCACCAGCAACTGGACCTTTGCCAGCCGGCTGGCATGGTATGCACGTCCCGCACCGGTGCAGGTGACCGATACACGCTACGACCAGTTTGATATCTGGTTTGGCTCGCCGCAGGATGGTGCATCCGGCATCCTGGTGCTTTGGCCCGATGCACAAGCCTCACCCGCCACCGGCAGCAGCGGTCAGTTTACCTCCTGTGAGCTGCGTGATAGGCTGCCCGTCGATGCGCAGGGACACCTGCTCTCCACCTTCTCCTTTTATGCCTGTCATGGATTCAGAAACTAAGCACGTCACCCCGCAATTTGACGCTGTCTGGCGCTGGGGCGTGCCGCTGTTTGCGTTGTTGGCATTGCTGTTGTTGCTGGTGACGGGAAGCAATGAGATGCTGTTCCTGTGGTTGAACCGTCTCATGGCACAAATGGCAGACATTTGGTGGAGTCATCTCACCTTGCTTGGTGATGCTTCGCTTGGTTTGTTACTCATCCTGCCGCTGCTGGGGCGTCGCCCCGATCTGGCTTGGCAATTCGTGCTGGCTGCACTGTTTGCCTCACTCTGGTCACACGGCATGAAAGAGCTGTTCTCCTCCTTGCGTCCCCCCGCAGTGCTGCCGGAAGGCACGTTCCATCTCATCGGGCAGGCGTTGGAACACAATGCCTTCCCTTCCGGACATACCACGACCATCTTTGTACTGGCGGGGTTGTTCTGCGTACAGCCGGTGCAGGCACGCCTCAAGCTGCTGGTGTTGGCGTTGGCGATACTCGTCGGGCTGTCGCGTATCGCCTGCGGCGTGCATTGGCCGCAGGATGTCCTGGGCGGAATGTTCGGCGGCTGGTTGTCTGCCGTTGCCGGTGTGGCGCTGGGACGACGCTGGCAGGCGGGATTGAACCCCCGCTTCCAGCAAGTGCTGGCGGTGTTGGTCACACTGCTGGCGTTGTGGGCGATCTTTTATTTCGACAACGGACTGCCGGGTACCTGGGCGTTCCAAGTCATCATCAGCTCGACTTTATTGGTGTGGTCGATAAAGGGGCAATATCGTTTGTTCAAATACGGGTAACTCAATAGATATGCAACTCGCATTAAGAATAGAAGTCGATACTTACCGCGGCACCCGCGAAGGTGTGCCGCGTTTGCAGGAGATGTTGCGCCGGCATGGCGCACAAGCCACGTTCTTCGTCTCGCTGGGCGCGGATCGCAGCGGACGGCGTTTGTTCGGCAAATCCCCGCGCGTCTCCCTGCTCGAACATTACGGCATCAAGACACTGCTGAACGGTACCTTGCTGCCCGCGCCGCATATCGCCCATCACTGCGCCGACATCTTGCGTCGGGTGCGCGATGAAGGTTTTGAGGTCGGCTGTCACGAGGGCCTCGACTGGCGCGACCAAGTCGCATGCCGGGATGCGGCCTGGACCCGCAGCCAGATGCAGGCTGAGGTGGCGCGTTTCACCGAAGTGTTTGGTGAAGCGCCCAAAGCACACGCCGCACCGGGCTGGCAAATGAACCGGGACGCGTTGCGCCTGACCCAGCGGCTGGGGTTCGATTACGCGTCCGATACACGCGGTAGCCACCCTTTTATTCCAACCTGGGATGCCGAGATCATCAGTTGCCCGCAACTGCCCACCACCTTGCCCACGCTGGACGAACTGATCGGGCGCGATGGACACACGCTGGATAATGTGGCGCAACACCTGCTGGTGTTGAGTATGAACCCCTCCGCAACCGGGCATGTGTTCACCCTGCGCGCCGAGTTGGAAGGGGGCAAGTGGTTGCCTGTTTTCGAACAACTACTGGTAGGATGGAAGGCACAGGGATACGAACTGGTCTCGTTGCGGCAGTATTGGCAACAGGTCAAAGCCGCTCTGCCCCGGCACGAAGTCAAGGCGGGTGCGCTCGCCGGGCGCGCGGGGACGGTGATGATCCAAGCCTGACCGGGCGGATTCCGGTAATATCGCGGCGGTTTGCGGACGGCTATGCAGGGGAGGGGTATGCAACAAGACATACAAGGATTGGAGCAGTGGGTCGACTTTCTGAGTCGGGCCGACATTCCCGTGCTGAAGCAGACCGCACGCGAGCTGGCAACCCTGCATGAGGACGAGAACAGACTCAGTGCCCGAGGTGCGGCGCAGATCATCGTGGTCGACCCGATGATGACCATCAAACTGTTGCGTTATTTGCAGGCGCACAAACATCGCCGCCAGGAACATGAGGTCGTGCTGGTCGAGCAGGCGCTCATCATGCTGGGAGTGGAATCCTTCTATAACAAGATCCCGCCGCAGCCGCTGGTGCAGGATGCCATGCAGGGCGAGCTGGCGGCATTGGTGCAGTTGCTGCATGTGATCCATCGCTCACACCGCGCTTCCGAATACGCATTTGACTGGGCCGTGCGGCTCAGCGACCTGCACTACGAAGAAGTGCGTATCGCCGCGCTGTTGCATGATCTGGCCGAGATGCTGATGTGGTGCTTCGCATCCAAACAGATGTTGTCGATCCATGCGATGCAGCAGCGGGACAAGACACTGCGTACCCGAGCCGCACAGGAACAGGTGTTCGGCTTCAGTCTGTTCGACATGCAGAAACGGCTGGTGAAGGAGTGGTCGCTGCCGGAATTGCTGCTCACCTTGATGGACGATGCCAACAGCAACCATTCGCGCGTCCGCAACGTGGTACTGGCGGTCAATCTGGCACGCCACTCCGCCAACGGTTGGGACGATGCCGCCTTGCCGGATGACTACACCGAAATCGCCACATTGCTGCGCATGACACCGGAGCAGGTGATGGTGATGCTGGGAGTGGATGCTGGCATCGTGTGCGACCTCGATAAACCCCACGCCTGATCCAGCACGTCACTCGCCCAGTTTGAGGGGGCGCCTGAAGTGACAGGTGTAGCCCTGCGGATGTTTGACCAGATATTTCTGGTGGTATTCCTCGGCGCGATAGAACTCCTTGAACGGCACCAGCTCGGTGACCACCTTGCCTTGCCACTCCCCCGAATCATCCACGCTTTTGATCACCTGTGCCGCCGTTAGCCGTTGCGCGTCATCCAGGTAAAAGATCGCGGAACGGTATTGCGTGCCGATATCGTTGCCCTGCTGGTTGCGCGTGGTGGGGTTGTGCATACGGAAGAACTCGAACAACAGATGGCGGTAACTGAGCAGCTTTGGATCGAACACGATCTTCAACGATTCGGCATGGCCGCTGCGCCCCGTCTTCACGATATCGTAGTTCGCGTTGGGAACATTTCCGCCGGTATAACCGACCTCGGTCGCGAGCACACCGGGTATTTCGCGTACCAGCTCTTCCATGCCCCAGAAACAGCCGCCCGCGAGATAAGTGGTTTGATGGGTGGGTGTCATGGGAGCTCCTTTCGGTTGGGCATTGCTGTGTGCGGCAAAAAAGGCGATCAGTACAGTAAAACAGAGACGGATCATGTTGGTGCTCCTTGTTTGAGAATTCACTCTGCTAGACAGTCAGCTCCTACCAAAGGTTCAACGCAGTACTGATTCTACGCTTGCCTCGACTTGTGTATACAGATCGGGTGCTAGGCAATCCAGCTCGATGATATCCGGCGTCGAGCGCAGCCAGGTGAGTTGGCGCTTGGCCAGTTGGCGCGTGGCGGCGATACCTTTGTCGCGCAGCTCATCTTGCGTGATCTCGCCTTCCTGAAATTCCCAAGCCTGCCGGTAACCTACGCAGCGCATTGAAGTCATGTCGCGGTGCAGCGGATATTTCTCGCGCAGGCTGCGCAACTCTGCCAGCAGCCCCTGTTCCAGCATCTGTTCGAAGCGCGTGGCGATACGCTGGTGCAGCACGGCGCGGTCGGAAGGGATGAGTGCGAGGGAGGTGATGCGATAGGGTAACTCTCCCTCACCCCAACCCCTCTCCCCGATGGCGAGGGGCTTTTGAATTTCGCCCCCTCTCCCGCTGGGAGAGGGTTGGGGTGAGGGGGCCTTTTTGAGCAGCACCGACATCGGCTGCCCGCTGAGCAGATACACCTCCATCGCGCGCTGGATGCGCTGCGTGTCGGCGGGAGCCAAACGTGCAGCAGTCTCGGCATCCACCCCGGCCAGTCTGCGGTGCAGATGTTCGATGCCGTGTTGCGCGATCTCGGCATCCAGTTCAGCACGCAATGCCGCATCCGCCTGTGGCAAAGGACTCAAGCCCTCGCGCAGCGCTTTGAAATACAGCATGGTGCCGCCGACCAGCAGCGGTATCTTGCCGCGTGTCGTGATATCAGCCATCAAACGCAGCGCATCCTTGCGGAACGCGGCGGCGGAATACGCCTCGGTCGGCGCGATGATGTCGATGAGGTGATGCGGTGCGCGGGCGAGGGTGCTCGCATCCGGCTTGGCCGTGCCGATGTCCATGTCGCGGAACACCAGCGCCGAATCCACGCTAATGAGCTCGACGGGATAATGCTGCGCCAGCTCCACGGCGATGCCGGTCTTGCCGCTGGCGGTGGGGCCCATCAGGAAGATGGCGGGTGGTAATGTGCTCATCCCAGAAAAAATTCCTGCGTGATGAGGCGTTCGATATTCAGCGATGTTGCCATTGTAGGAGCGAGCCATGCTCGCGAATGGAAAGAACAATCGCACGCAGGGCGTGCTCCTACTGTGGGTTCTTGAGCTAACGGGTGGTGCGGATTCATGCCAAATCCCGATCTCGCGTTTCGCGTAATACCAACGCAGCTAACACACTGATCGCCGCT
>JAVBYO010000014.1 GCA_030823955.1 Gallionellaceae bacterium | reverse complement strand
CGCATCAAAGAGACTATGGGACGTTTTGATGCCAGCCATCAACAGGATGGCAACATCCTGACCAATGCGGGTCTGTATTCCGCCGTGCAAACGCTGGAAAAGGGCGTGCGCGGTGTGCAGCCCCCTTTGCAGCGTCTGGAGCATAGCTGGCATCTGCCGGTCGCTTTCCTGGTGATCCCGGTCTTTGCACTGGTCAATGCCGGCATTCCCTTGCAACTTGGCACACTGGGCGAGACGCTGACCCATCCGGTGATGCTTGGTGTGATGTGTGGACTGGTACTGGGCAAATTCATCGGCATCACCGGGGCATGCTGGTTAGCATTGCGTCTGGGGATAGGCCAACTTCCCAGCGGCACACGTTTCAGCCAGATCGCCGCCGTCTCGGTATTGGGCGGTATCGGTTTTACGATGTCGATCTTTATCGCCGAATTGGGCTTTGCCGCACAGCCGGAATATCTGCTGATGGCCAAAACCGGTGTGCTGGCGGCATCTCTGCTGGCTGGAATAATCGGTTTTGCTTGGTTGTGGCACTTGGGGAGGAAATCATGAAGGATGGTCAGCATCTTCCTGCACAAGAGTGCTGACCGAAGCCGTCGCACACGTCGCCAAACGCGACTCCTTGCAGCACTCGTTGTAACTCCACATGGCATCCTGTTCCAAGTAGCTCGTTCCGAGCTTCTTAAAACGTATTTGCAACATACAATCCGCCAAGCCAATCGGCGTTGGATGCAGAAAATCCTCTTGAAAGACTCACTGATATGGCGGTGCTTTCATTGATTCCATGCCTCGTTTCTGCGGTTATGCTGCGACGGTCTTCGCTGATCGCACTGGTACGTTGCGCAACCTCCAGCGTCAATCCGACTCTGGAGGCACTTCCGACTGCACGAGCGACTCCAACGGAGCCATAACCGATATTGTTCAAGGTAGATCCGGCAGGAACCCCGACGAACTTGTAGCCGACCGAAGCATAGATTGAAACCGAATCCGTAGTGCAAATGGAATCTATCTGCGCGGCATAGTCATTCTCTCCGGTACCAAGGTCTTTATCGGCATTGGCTGTCCCGAACTTAACCTGGCCCACGGCACTCAGCATTAATTCATCGTCGTCGTACAGGGTATATCCGGCAGTTGCGATCACATCACCCAAACCCGATTGCACCAGCGAGCGCCGCATGGCAGAGGATGTAGTCGTCATGTTTCTGTTGCCGCGAACTGCACCACCACTATTCGGTATGACTCCGCCATCACTTGTGACGCTTATGTATGGAACAGTGAGACTGGCTGAATAGCGATATGTGGCATATCTGGCAGTAACGGGCAGATAGAAGATATCCGTCGGGGCTGTGCCGCCATACTTCCCCGTGCTGAATTCTGCCCCGGCACTCATGGAGAATGACCCTTTTGCCAAGTCGACACCAGCTGCGGCACTGCTGATGAGCGGGAGTAAGATAAAGAACAAGAACCGCAATAGCTTCATGTGGGTCAATCAGGCGGAATTGTTTGGCGAGCCCTGCATCGCAGAGCCCGCAACGAGTCGCTTAACGTCCGCGCCCCCCTTGTCCTGAACCCATGCCAGTGCCGGAACCCATTCCTTCACCAGCACCACGTTTCATGCCGGGATTCATACCCGCACCTGCTGCGGGCGTGTTCGGCAATGTCACTCCTTTAGCTGTCGCCCGTTCTTGCATCAGCGTGTGGTGCTCAAGACGGAATGCATCACGTTCATCCTGGGTTTTCAGACTACGCATCTTCGCCCTGTATTCGATACGCTCCTGCTTGGTCATCAGTTGACTGCCATAAACCTGTTCCTGAGTTTGCCGGGCCGTCTGCGCCTGTGTCGGCTCTACCGCGCTAACGGACACGGATGCCAAGGCCATCATTCCGGTGATCGCTGTCAACAACATAGCTTGCTTAAACATAGTAGCCTCCTAAAGTGAGTAGCCGACAAATCAGTATTGCCGTGACTGTGAGACGAATGGGATTCATTCGCACTCCACAAGATTCATTCTAGGCGGATATAAGCGCTTGTCAGTGACTAAGCGCACATAACTGCGCACTCAGTTGTGGGATTTGTAAGGAGTCGAGACGGGGAACTTGGCGTTCAGATTCACTGCTTGGGTGGTCGCAGTGCCAACACAACCACTGCGACCACCACGACGAGAATGACGAGTTCGATCAGCATAGGCCACTACTGTCGTTGCTCTTGGAGCAGGAAATGTCGTCGATCAACCGGTCTTTGCTGCCCATGGTGTGCGAGTGTCCTTAATCGTCATCGTCACCGGCGATCACACGCCTGGGCACAGTGGCCGGATCGGCAGTGATGGCACGGTAGATCTCGATACGGTCACCCGGTCTCAGCGCCGCATCAAGTTCGGCGACTTTACCAAAGATACCGATCTTGCAGGTGGCGATATCGACGGACGAGAATTTCTTCAGGATGCCGGACTGCTCGATGGCCGACTGTACCGTGGCATCTTCTGGCACTTCGATACGCAACCAGAGTTGTTGCGCGGGTTCGGAATAAGCGACACCGATCTGCATGGTTGTTCTCCTAATTCACTGCGACTTCGGCGGCAGCGAGCTGCGCGCGCGCCGCACGGCGTTGATCCGACACCCGCTTCGCGGCAAGCAGCAGCCCCACCACCATGAACCCGCCCGGCGGCAGGATCATCAGCAGAAAACCTTTATAGTCCGGCACGATGGTCATCTCTAGGAAAGAGAACGCCGGGCCGAGCAGCAGATGTGCATTCGCAAACAGGGTGGCACTGCCGAATATCTCGCGCACCCCGCCGATCACCACCAGTGCTGCGGTGAATCCCAGACCCATCATCAATCCGTCCAGCGCCGAATCAGCCATACCATTCTTGGATGCGAACGCTTCGGCACGCCCGAGGATGGCGCAGTTCACCACGATCAACGCGATGAACAGCCCGAGCACTTTGTACAGTTCGTGCGCCCATGCGTTCAGACTCATGTCCACCAAGGTGACCAGCGTGGCGATCAGCACGATGTACACCGGGATGCGCACCTCGGGACTGACCAGATGACGCACGCTGGAGATGATGACATTGGAAAGCAACAACACCGCCGTGGTCGCCAATCCCATACCGAGGCCGTTGGTGGCAGTGCTGGTCACTGCCAGCGTCGGGCACAACGCAAGCATCTGTGCGAACACGACGTTGTTGCTCCATAGACCTTCGCGCGTGATGTGGGCGTATTTTTCGTTCATAAAAATCTCCCAACAGAACCCTTCACCACGGAGACACAGAGACACGGAGAAAGGCAAAAACGGGAAGTGCCAGAACCCCTTATTTCATCTACAAAGAAATGATTCCCTCTATGTTTTTCCTCTGTGTTTCTGATGAAACTACTAGCCATTCGACTAAGGCTGGTAAAAGCACCAGCCAAGTCGCTGGTTATGTGTCTCTGTGGTGATAAGGTTTTATGAATTTTCATTGCGCACCTCCCGTCTCATCCAGCAATTGCGCCTTGTTGCCCGCGAAGAACTCCAGTCCGCCCTTCACCGCGTTGACTACACCGCGCGGGGTGATGGTCGCTCCGGCGAATTGATCGAACACACCACCGTCTTTTTTCACCGCCCACTTTTCCGCAACGGGGTCGCCCAAATACTTACCGTCGAAATCGAATATCCATTTCGCTTTGGCGGGTTCGATCTTATCGCCCAGCCCCGGCGTCTCTTTGTGGGCGATGACACGTACCCCCAATATCTTGCCTTCGCGCGACACACCCATCACACATACGATGTTGCCCGCATAACCATGACCGATCACGCGATACACTACCGCCTCGACCTTACCCGCGCGGCGACCCCGATACACCAGCACGTCACCCTCTTTACCCGCCAAGGTGACAGTATCCTTGAGCAGGTCGTTTTCGTATTCGCCCGGCAACACCTGGGCCAGAGACTGTTTCAGGTCGGCCGCTTCCGCCGCCTTGATATCTGCTTCAGTGGCACGCGAGGCAAACGCCAGTGCCACGCTGGTGAGCAGAGCCACCCCGCCAAGCAATAATCCCTGATAAGCAAGTTTGCCGCGTAATTCTTCCAGCTTCATCTCACGTTCCCTTCTTCGCCGGTAAAGCGACACCTTTGCGGTCGCGACCATAGATGCGCGGCTTCACATACTGGTCGATGATGGGCGTGACGGCATTCATCAGTAACACGGCGAACGCCACACCTTCCGGATATCCGCCCCAGGTGCGGATGATCCAGGTCAACAGCCCGCAACTCAGTCCGAAGATGAACTGACCGAGTGCAGTATTGGGCGAGGTCACCGGATCGGTGATAATGAAAAACGCGCCCAGCATCAAGCCGCCGGAAAGCACATGCACCATCGGCCCGGCGTAATGATTGGCATCGATAGCATTGAACAACAGCGCGGGCACTGCCACGCCGAGCAGCATGGCGAACGGCGCATGCCATGTGATGATGCGGCGCGCGATAAGGAACAGGCCGCCGATGAGCAGCAGCACTGCCGCTGTTTCACCCAAGCTGCCCGCGCGACTGCCCCACAACATATCCATAGGTGCGTAATAACCGGTGAGCGCCTGATCGAGACCGATACCGCGCGTGAACTCGGTTTTCACATGGCCGAGCAAGGAGGCGCTGGCCATGCCGTCGATGGGCTGGCTCAGGAAAGTGATACGCAGACTTTCCAACAGACCGGGCGCTTGCGCGGGCGCAACCCAGGTGGTCATCTCCAGCGGGAAGGAGATCAGCAGCATCACACGCGCGGCCATCGCCGGGTTGAACACGTTCTGCCCCAGCCCGCCGAACACCTGCTTGCCGATGATGACGGCAAACAGACTGCCCAATACCGCGATCCACCAAGGTGCATAGGGTGGTAGCGACAACGCCAGCAACCATGCGGTCAATATCCCGGAGCCGTCCATGATGACAGTACGCACTTTGCGATTCTGCAAGCGCAGCACGAACGCCTCGCCAACGATGGCGGCAATCAGCGACACCGCCCAAAGATTGACTGCGGGCCAGCCGTACAACCAGAAACCAAACAGTGTGGCGGGCGTGAGTGCGAGCAGCACGGTAGCCATCACCTTGCCGATGGAAACCGGTGCGTGGGCGTGGGGGGAATGGGCGATATTCATACAGTCTCCGATGCAGCTTTTTCTGCCGCTTCTTTGGCAGCGCGCTCTCTGGCCTCTTTCGCCGCTTTGCGTTTCGCTGCCGCTTCGGCGCGTTCACGCTCGATACGCGCCATGCGTTCGTTGCGCGCATCGGCCAGTTTCTTGGTGGCTTCCTGTTTCAGTTTGCTGCGTTCCTGCGCGGCGAGATCACCCTTGGCATAGTTGAAGTAATGCACCAACGGGATATGTGCCGGACAGACATAGGAGCAGGAGCCGCACGCGATACAGTCTTTCAATCCGAGATCGACCGCGCCGGACAGATCGGAGACACGGATATGCGCGGCCATCTCCAGCGGCAACAGACCGACCGGACAGGCGCGCACGCAAGTGGCACAACGGATACACGGCGAGGCTTCTGCCTGCCCGACCTCTGCAGCCGTAAGCGCGAGCACACCACTAGTACCTTTCACCACCGGCACATTGGTATCGGTAAACTCCTGTCCCATCATCGGCCCGCCCAGCACCAGCCGGGTGGCAGCTTGGGCATAACCGTCGGCGAAAGCGATCAACTCCCGCACCGGTGTGCCGACCAGGGTTTCCACATTACACGGTGTCTTGATCGCACCACCACTTACCGTGACGATGCGCGAAAGCAAAGGTCTGCCATAGCGGATGGCCTGCTGCACGGCAAAAGCCGTGGCGACGTTGTGCACCAGCACACCGATATCGGCGGGACGCCCGCCTGCCGGGATCTCTTTGCCGGTGAGTACCTGAATGATCTGTTTTTCCGAGCCCATCGGATACATGCTCGGCATGGTGACGACTTTAACGACACTGCCTTGTGCGGCAGCCTGCATCGCGGCGATGGCTTCCGGCTTGTTGTCCTCAATGCCGACCAGCACTTCTTGCGCCGCCACCGCCAGCGCGATGAGACGGATGCCTTCGATGATCTCAGCAGCGCGTTCGCGCATGATGCGGTCATCGCAGGTGAGGTAAGGCTCACATTCGCCGCCGTTGATGATCAGTGTCAATACGCCGCTGTTGCGGCTGAGGTTGAGTTTTAATGCCGCCGGGAAGGTCGCCCCGCCCAGACCGACGATACCCGCCGCGCCGACGCGCGCGGCGATATCTTCAGGCGTCAGTGCGAACGGATCATCCACGGTTTGTGTGGCGATCCATTTGTCTGCGCCGTCGCTCTCCAGCGTGATGGTCGGCACCGGCAGACCCGAAGGATGCGGTGCCACATGGTCGCCGAGTGCGACGATGGTGCCGGAGGTCGGCGCATGGATAGATGACGAGACCGCGCCTTGCGCAGTTGCGATGAGCTGGCCTTTGAGCACGTGGTCGCCGATATTCACTACCGGCACAGCCGGTGCACCGATGTGTTGCTGCAACGGCACAAACAATTTTTCCGGCAGTGGCAACACGCGAATATGGCGCCCTACCGACAAGTCTTTACGACCTTCCGGATGCACGCCACCTCTCAGGTCGAATAGTTTCATACGGATTCTCCCACCAATGGTTTATGCCAATGCCAGGATTGCAACGTCACCGGGATGGGCTGTAGTTTGATGGATTCGGTCGGGCATACCGCTTCGCATTTGCCGCATGCGGTACAGGCTTCGCGGAACACCACATGGATCTGCTGTGCAGCGCCCATGATAGCGTCGGTGGGACATACCTTGAAGCAGCGTGTGCAGCCGATACAGATCTCTTCTTTCACCTCGGCGATCATCGGACCTTTCTCTTCCACACCGGACAGATCCGCCTCGATACCGAGCTTGGCCGCCAGCGCCTGCACCACGGCGCGACCACCGGGTGGACACAGGGTAACGGGGGCGCTACCTTCGGCCAATGCCTGCGCGGCCCCGGTGCAGCCGGGGAAGCCACATTGCCCGCACTGCGAACCGGGCAGCAATTGTTCGATCTCGGCAGCCAAAGGATTACCTTCCACTTTCAGATAACGCGCGGCGACACCGAGCAACAACCCGAAGGAGGTTCCCAATATGGTCAGGCTGACAACGGCAAACAGCATCTTGATTCTCCTTAATGCGCGGTCAGGCCGGCAAAACCCATGAACGCCAGCGCCAGCAGACTGGCGGTAATGAATCCGATCGGAGCGCCACTGAAGGCGGGTGGAACCTGCGCCAGTGCCAGCCTCACGCGCAGGCCGGTGAACAGCAGCATCACCAGCATGAAACCGACCGCAGATCCAAAACCGTACAACAGGCTGTGCATGAAACCGTTCTGCTCCTGCACGTTAAGCAAAGCGATGCCGAGTACGGCGCAGTTGGTGGTGATGAGCGGCAGATAGATACCCAGTACCTGATACAGCGCGGGGCTGAACTTGCGGATCAGCATCTCGGTGAACTGCACCACGGCGGCGATGGTGAGGATGAAGGCGAGGATACGCAGATACTGGATGCCCAGCGGCATCAGCAGCCAATGCTCCAGCATCCACGTCATCGCGGTCGTCAGCGTCAACACAAAAGTGGTGGCCATGCCCATGCCGAGCGCGCCGTCCATCTTCTTGGACACACCCATGAAAGGGCACAGCCCGAGGAACTTCACCAGCACCACGTTGTTCACCAACGCGGTACCGAGCAACAGCAACAGGTATTCACTCATATCGACGCTCTCCTGTGCTCCTCCTTGCAAGCGCCGTGCCAGTTGCCGGCAAATAATCGCGCCGCACAAAATCAGGCATTTGCTGCCGACGCGCACCGTACTGGTGCAAAAATCGCCACACTTTGTCATGGTGTGCTCTGCACAGATGTCGCAAAGCAGACATTTCCCGCATCACATCGGTGCATTCGCTCTCTTGGCTGCTTGGGCATGGTTATTGCTGATTGTTTGTCATCATTCAAACAATGGAGCTTCAATGTCCAAGCCCACTCCCTCTCCCGCCGCCCCGCTAGCCGACAACGGCGACGGCGTTCCCCCGCATCTGTTCCGCAAAGCGGTGGAGCAGGCTGCCCTGGCGATCTCCATCACCGATGCACGCGCCAACATCCTGTACGCCAATGGTGCCTTCCAACGCACCACCGGCTACGGGCAGGAAGAGATCGTGGGACACAACGAGTCCATTCTGTCCTACCGCGTCACGCCCAAGCTGGTGTACGAGACGCTGTGGGCGCAGATCCAACGTCAACGCCCGTGGAACGGCCTGCTGGTGAACAAACGCAAGGACGGTAGCCGTTATCTGGCCGATGTCACCATCACTCCGGTGGTCAATGAGGATGGACTGACCACGCATTACCTCGGCATGCAACGCGATGTGACCGAAGTGCACCGTCTCGAACGCCAGGTGCAGAACCAGAAGACGCTGATCGAATCGGTGGTGGACGCGGCCCAGGTCGCCATCGTGCTGCTGGACGAGAAAGAGCGCGTGTTGCTGGACAATCAGGAATACAAGAAGTTGATCGGCGATCTGGGCAAGGAGCCTGCCGCAAAATTGCTTGACGCCGTGCGCACACAGATGGGTGATGCCTATACCAAGGCGCAGGAACGGCATCGCAACATCGCCGCACGCGAAGTCTGCATCGAATCGGCCAACCGTCCGGCACGCTGGTTCTCGTGTGCGATCTCATGGTTCGAGGAACACGATGTCGGCGCGGATGCTTTTTACGAACCCTTGCGCCGCCACTATCTGTTGCTCACTATTCAGGACATCAGCGAACTCAAACGCCAGCAGGAGGCATTGCGCATCAACAGTCTGCGCGCCTTGTTATCCGAACAGGAACGTATCCAGGGACTGCGCGAGACGCTGGCCGGTGCGGTGTATCAGCTGGAGGGGCCGCTCAATATGCTCAGCGCCGCCGCACACATGCTGGAGCGCCGCCTGTCCAACCAGGCTCCCGCCTCGCACAAGAGTGCTGCGGAAAGTATCCCGGCCAGCGCTTTGGGTGAAGCCATCCAGAAGAGCCGCGAGGCACTCGAAACATTGCGTGCCTGTATCCCGAACGAGAGCGACGAAGCCTTGCAGAACGTCGACCTCAACGTGGTGCTGGCGGATGTGCTGAAACTCACCACCGGCAGCCTGCTCGGTGCGGGCATCGTGGTGGAGTGGCAGCCCTCGGCCCGCCCTGCCATAGTCTCCGGCCATCTGGCGCAACTCTCCAATCTGTTCAAACAACTGATCTCCAACGCCATTGAGGCGGTGAACGAGCGGCGCGGCGGACGGCGCGAACTGCGCATCTTCTGCAATGCACGCCCCGATCACATCGAGGTGTTCGTCGAAGACAGCGGCCCCGGTATCGCCGAGGCGCTGCGTTACAAAGTGTTCCAGCCCTTCTTCACCACCAAGGGTGCGGCGCGGCAACATCTCGGCCTGGGCCTGGCCATGGCACAGGAAATGGTGAGCCGCCACAGCGGCACCATAGATATCGACCCGGCGTATCACACGGGTTGCCGGGTACGCGTACAACTGCCCTGCGTTGCGGGAGGTAACCATGTCTAATCTATCGGCAAAAGGAAATAGCGAGTTGGATCTGCTGCGCGCGGAGCTGGAGACGCTCTATCAAGTCAGCCGGGTGTTGTCCCATTCGCTCAATTTCAAGGAGACACTGGACGGGGTGTTGCATGCCTTGCACGAGGGTATGGCGCTGGAGCGCGGCATGGTCAGCCTGATCGATGCAGCAAGCGGAGAATTGCAAGTTTCACTGGTGTACGGCGTATCGGACACGGTCACCGAAGAGGTCAGCTACCTGCCCGGCGAAGGCGTGGTCGGTACCATCCTCAAGACCGGCACCAGCATCGTGGTGCGCTGCATCATGGATGAGCCGCGTTTCCTCTCCCGCCTCGGCATCTACAATCCGCAGGGAGCCTTCGTCGGCGTGCCTATCCGCCAGGGCAAGAAAGTGGTCGGTGTGCTGGCTGCCCAACCCGTGCCCGGCATCACCGAGAATCTGGACGAATATCAGCACTTCCTCGAAATGGTCGCCAACCTGATCGGCCAGAGCGTGCGCCTGTCGCAGGAAGTGGCGCAGGAAAAGCGCGAGATCGTGGAAGAACGCGATGTGTTGCGCCGCAGCGTGCGCGGACAATACGGCTTCGACAACATCATCGGCCACACCCAGCCGATGCGCCGCATCTTCGAACAGGTGCGGCTGGTGGCGAAATGGAACACCACCGTGCTGATCCGCGGCGAGACCGGTACCGGCAAGGAACTCATCGCCAACGCCATTCACTACAACTCGCCGCGCGCGCGCGGCAGCTTCGTCAAACTGAACTGTGCCGCCCTGCCGGAGACCTTGCTGGAAAGCGAACTGTTCGGCCATGAGAAAGGTGCCTTCACCGGTGCGGTGGCGCAACGCAAAGGCCGCTTCGAACAGGCTGAAGGTGGCACGGTGTTCCTCGACGAGATCGGCGAGATCTCCGCTTCGTTCCAGGCGAAGTTATTGCGCGTGTTACAAGAAGGCGAGCTGGAACGGGTAGGCGGCACCAAGACCGTCAAGGTCGATGTGCGCGTCGTCGCCGCGACCCACCGCGATCTGGAGGCCGAGGTCGAGATGGGCCGTTTCCGCGAGGACTTGTATTACCGTCTCAATGTGATGCCGCTGTATCTGCCCCCGCTGCGCGAGCGCATGGAGGACATACCCGAGATCGCGCGTTTCTTGGTGGACAAGATCGGCACCCAGCAGGGCCGACCGCTCACGCTGAGTGATACCGCATTGCGTATCCTGATGCACCACGACTGGCCGGGCAATGTGCGCGAACTGGAGAACTGTCTGGAACGCGCTTCGGTGATGACGGAAGGGAATCTGATCGACCGCGATGCCATCCTGCTCACCGGCATCGACGAGAAGGTCTCCGCCAGCCGCGGTGTGGTACAGAATCTGGATCTCGACGATCCCAATCTGGACGAGCGCGAGAAGGTCATCGCCGCGCTGGAGCAGGCGGGTTGGGTACAGGCCAAGGCCGCGCGCCTGCTCGACATGACCCCGCGCCAGATCGCTTACCGCATCCAGACGCTGAACATTAAAGTCCGCCAGATATAACACCGGCCTTTCTATAGATCATTATTGGCCCCCGTATGCGCGAACTTCCCGCTCTGCTCACCGAGATCGGCGGCAACATGCCGATTGGCTTCATCGTGCTGGACGAGCGCGGGATCATCCGCCTCGCCAACGCCGCCGTTTTGCGCATGTTCGACCTTGATGCCGGGCAGGCATGGCAGGACCAGAGTCTGGGAATATTCCTCGACGTCCCCGAGCTCGATGAGATGATAAGCGTGATATTGCAAGGCGGCGGACATCGCAACGATGTTGCTTTTGAACGCGAATGTGCCGCAGGTGCACATGCCTATCTTGCCGATCTGTCCGTGGCCCAGATGGGAGAAGAGCAGGTCGTACTGTTCATGGTGCAGGACATCACCCTGCGCAAACAGTCCGAGGACGAGATCCATCGTCTGGCGTTCTACGATGCGCTCACCGCCCTGCCCAACCGCAGGCTGTTACAGGAACGTCTGGCACAGAGCATGTCTATCAGCGCGCGCAGCGGCAAACACGGCGCGCTGATGTTCATCGACCTGGATAATTTCAAGTCACTCAACGACACTCAGGGGCACGACATCGGTGACCTGCTACTGCAAGAGGTCGCCAGCCGCCTGACGCGCAATGTACGCGAGGGTGACACGGTTGCGCGTCTGGGTGGTGACGAGTTCGTGGTGGCTCTGGAATCCCTGAACAGCATCGCACAGGAAGCGGCAGCACAGGCCGAGACCATCGCCGAGAAGATCCGCAACGAATTAAGCCACCCCTACCAACTTGGCGGCATCGAACATCACAGCTCACCCAGCATCGGCGTCAGCCTGTTTCGCGGCCATCAGAGCAATCTGGACGAAGTATTGAAACAGGCCGACCTGGCGATGTATCAGGCCAAGGCATCGGGACGCAACAAAGTGTGTTTCTTCGATCCGGAGATGCAGGCAAAGATGGAATACCGCGCCGAACTGGAACAGGATCTGCGCGCATCGTTACGCCTGCAACAACTCATGCTGTATTACCAGATGCAGGTGGATGATTCCGGCCTTGTGATCGGCGCGGAAGCGCTCCTCCGCTGGCAACACCCGCAGCGCGGCATGGTATCGCCGGCGCAGTTCATTCCGCTTGCGGAAGAGATGGGCATGATCCTGCCCATCGGCGACTGGGTGATCGAGCAGGCGTGTGCCCAGCTGAAACGCTGGGAGAGAGACCCAACGATGCGCGACATCCGCCTTTCCGTCAACGTCAGTGCCCGCCAATTGAGCCAACCCTATTTTGTCGAGCTGGTCAAAGAGGCCATCGAACAGACGGGTATCCGTGCTTCGCATCTCAAGCTGGAGCTTACCGAGAGTTTTATCCTGAACGATGTCGAAGAGGCTATCGAAAAGATGCTGGAATTGCGTGCCAGCGGCGTGCGTTTTGCCATGGATGATTTCGGCACCGGCTATTCTTCGCTGGCTTATCTCTCGCGTCTGCCGCTGGAGCAGCTCAAGATCGACCAGTCGTTCGTGCGCGGCATCGCCCGCGACAAGAACAGCCAGGTGATGGTGCGCACCATCATCAACATCGCCCACAACTTCGGACTGGAAATCGTTGCCGAGGGAGTCGAGACCGACGAACAATTGGCCTTCCTGCGCCAATACGGCTGCAACAAGTTCCAGGGTTATCTGTTCGGCAGGCCGGTTGCGCTGCCGGAGTTCGAACAGCTCTGCCGCGCAGTTCCGGCATTCGCCTGAACGCCAGCTTCCCGATATTTCGTCGCTTACGCCGGCATACCCAGTATCCGTCCGGTCAGCTTCCTGGCAAACGGGGCAAGGAAAAAGATCAGCGGTACCGCAACGATATACGCGATCACAAATGCCCGCAGCCAGATCGACACGAACCCGTCTATCCAGCCGACATTGGCGAGCGTGATGATGAAAGTCATGATGAACACCATGGCCGCAGCCATGACGATGGAAAACACCAGATGGAACTTCTTTTGCGGATTCATTGCATATCTCCAGATCGCCGAACATCCCCCTGTCCTGCCCGGCTCGCCCGTAAGAAAAAAGCCCCTGATCCATTCGGTTCAGGGGCGAATGCCTTAACAACAGGGGGAGAGTTAAGGCGCACACTAAAAGGGAGGTAAAGTGTGCCGTAGCGTTAGCCACAGCGCATCATTATATAAGCATATGCTTATTTGTCAACCGGGATACACACAAACAGCAGGCATAAAAAAGGGGCTCCTTGCGGAGCCCCTGAACGAAGCATAGACAGCTTCGGGAGGAGACTTGAATCTTAGCTGTTGTAAGCTCGTTCGCCGTGAGTCGTGGTATCCAACCCTTCGCGTTCGTCTTCTTCTTTCACACGCAGACCGATAGTCAGATCAACCAGTTTGTAGCAGATGAAAGCCACTACACCAGACCAGATGATCGTGGTTCCCACAGCTTGTGCCTGGATCCATACTTGCGCACCGATCTCGGTGTTAACAATCGTGTTGTTGACATAATCAACGATGCCGGTACCGCCAAGGCTCCAATTGTTGAACACACCGGTAAGCAACGCACCCAGGATACCGCCGACGCCGTGGATACCGAACACATCCAGAGAGTCATCCGCACCCAGCAGCTTCTTCAGACCGGTCACACCCCAGAAGCAGACCACACCAGCCAGTGCGCCGATCACCAGACCGCCGCCGATACCGACCCAACCGCAAGCCGGAGTGATGGCCACCAGACCGGCGACCGCACCGGAAGCAGCACCCAACAAGCTGGGTTTGCCCTTCAGCAGCCATTCGCAAGCCAACCAGGTCAACACAGCAGCAGCAGTGGCGATCAGGGTATTAGCAAAGGCCAGAGTAGCTGTACCGCCAGCTTCCAGCGCAGAACCCGCGTTGAAACCGAACCAACCCACCCACAGCAGGGATGCGCCGATCATGGTCATCACCAGATTGTGCGGAGCCATCGGCTCTTTGCCGTAACCGATACGTTTGCCCACCAGGAAGGCACCAACCAAACCGGCGATAGCAGCGTTGATGTGCACCACGGTACCACCGGCGAAGTCCAGCGCACCTTTGGCGAACAACCAGCCCGCAGTTGCAGTTGCAGCTTCAGCAGCGGCAGCGTCGGTATAGGCATCGGGACCCGCCCAGAACCAGACCATATGTGCGATCGGCAAGTAGGCGAAGGTGAACCACAGTGCCGAGAACAACAGCACGGCGGAGAACTTCATACGCTCGGCGAATGCACCCACAACCAGCGCCACCGTGATGGCCGCAAACGTAGCCTGGAAGGCGACGAAGGCGAACTCGGGGATGTACACACCTTTGCTGAATGTCGCAGCATTGGCAACCGCACCCGAGACCGGATCGAAGATACCTTTCAGGAACAAGCGATCAAAACCGCCGATGAACGCGTTGCCGGTAGTGAATGCCAGCGAGTAACCGTAGATCGCCCACAACACGGTGATCAGCGCGAAGATGCTGAACACTTGCATGAGGATAGACAGCATGTTCTTGCTGCGTACCAGACCACCATAAAACAGCGCCAGGCCGGGGATGGACATCATGATGACCAGCACGGTGACGATCAGCATAAAGCTGGTGTCGCCTTTGTTAGGCACAGGTGCCGGAGCCGGTGCAACCTCGATAGCGGCAGGAGCAACTTCCGCTGCCGGGGCGGCGACTGCCGCCGCTGCGGCAGGAGCCGCTGCCTCTTCGGCAAAAACAGGCGCTGACAAGCCACACAAAGTGACCAACAGCATGAGAGAAGCGATTATTTTCTTCATTTTCAGATCTCCTTAAAGGGCTTCAGGGCCGACTTCGCCGGTACGGATACGCAGTACCTGCTCCAGGCTCTGTACAAATATCTTGCCGTCGCCGATCTTGCCGGTCTGGGCAGCCTTTTCGATAGCCTCGACGACCTGATCGAGCATGTCAGCCTTGATGGCGGCTTCCAATTTGATCTTGGGCAGGAAATCCACGACATATTCCGCACCACGATACAGCTCGGTGTGGCCCTTTTGACGTCCAAAGCCTTTAACTTCGGTAACAGTGATACCTTGCACGCCAATGGCGGAAAGTGCTTCACGTACCTCGTCCAGCTTGAACGGTTTGATGATTGCTGTGACCATTTTCATCTTCAGTCTCCTTGAGGTTTTACGCTGCTCTCGTTTGTCCCCTCGCCCGCAAGCGGGAGAGGGTTAGGTAGAAAGCGTGATTAGAATGCGCGGCTGAGAGACACAACACCGGTGCTTACGCCCAGACCGTTGGTGCTGGCAACGTCAGTGCTGCTGTAAGCCAAGCCCAACACATAGCCGCTGAAGTCCTTGCTGACGGACAATTTGTAATCTGTGTAGTCAGCAGTGGCATTGTTGGCAACGGTTTGTTTGCCGTAATGGCCGCCTACAGTGAGGCCGGTATCCGCGATCGGATAGTTCGCATTCAACTCCAGGTAAGTCGAATTCTTCGAATTCGCCACACCAAACAGATTGCTGGTCGAGTAAGACAGCTTGGCAGTTACGATGGAATAGCTGACCGCGCCATAAACCTCATCAGTGTCTGCCGAAACAAAACCCGATGCATAAGAACCGGGGTAGTTGTAGCGCAAGAAGCCGACATCAACGCCCACATCGCTCACTGCTGTTTTGTAACCGGCATAGGTATCGAACTCACCGCCGGTGGAGCCGGAGGTTGCCAACCAGCTGATGCTGGATGCCCATACACCCGCATATGCACCGCTGGAATGCGCCAGATCAAAACCACCTTGGATCGCAGTACCACCGTTGGTCTGTGCCATACCGCGGTACAGATAGTTGCTGACGATGCTTACGTTCGAGCTAGGCGTAAAACCGGATGCAGGTGCAGCAGCCTCTTCGGCCATGACTGGAAGAGCGAATGCAGCGCCCAGAGCGATCACGAGTACTTTAGTCTTAAACATGGTGGTTCCTTTTCTAGGTAGTTAAAAAAACGGGACTTGAATTCTTCCGCACACTCGTTACAGCAGATTCCGTGCCAGACAATAGATTGCTTTATATTCAATGAGTTTTATGCGCAGCGCGGTAGCAATGAAGCATAGCCGCACCATCTCTAAGCACAATTATTACAGCGCGCACCCAAGCGGTGCGCCAGTGTTTTGCTACACTACACTCATCGTCTTAATACCGTCACCGAAGGAAAGCACATCATGTTGAACACCAAGTTCTTTGAAGAGATGTCGTCAAAGCTGAACGAAGCCGTCACCAGCGGTCCCGCCAAAGATTTTGAGAAGAACGCCCGCGCGCTGCTGGCACAGGGCTTCGCCAAACTCGATCTGGTCTCGCGCGAAGAATACGAAGTGCTGGAACAGCGTTTGGCCAAACTGGAAGCGCGCCTCGCTGCATTGGAAGCGCAAAAATAACCCATCATGGGGCTGGCCGTTCTCTATAGCCGCGGATTGGCGGGAATGGAGGCCGCCTTGGTCACCGTCGAGGTGCACCTCGCCAACGGCCTGCCTCAATTCACCATCGTCGGCCTGCCCGAAGCCGAGGTGAAAGAAAGCAAGGATCGCGTGCGCGCCGCCTTGCAGAACTGCCAGTTCGAATTTCCCGCCAGAAGAATCACCGTCAACCTCGCGCCCGCCGATCTGCCGAAAGAAAGCGGGCGTTTCGATTTGCCTATCGCACTCGGTATCCTCGCCGCATCGGGACAGATACCTTCCGACAAACTGTCCGAATATGAATACGCCGGAGAACTGGCGCTTACGGGAGAGTTACGCGCGATACGCGGTGCGCTGGCGATGACCTACCGCGCCGCCAACAGCGGGCGCGCATTCATCCTACCCGCTGTAAACGCGGAGGAAGCGGCACTGGTGGAAGATGCCGTGGTCTATCCGGCACAGTCGTTATTACAAGTCGCCGCGCATCTGGCCGGACGCGATGCCCTCACGCGCCACATCCCCGATACGCGCCCCGCCGCCCCCCATTATCCCGACATGCGCGAAGTCAAAGGGCAGGCGCAATGCAAACGTGCACTGGAGATCGCCGCTGCCGGCGGCCACAGCGTGTTGATGTCCGGCCCGCCCGGCACCGGCAAGAGCATGCTGGCGACTCGTTTCCCCGGCATCCTGCCTGCGATGACCCAGGAGGAAGCACTGGAAAGCGCGGCGATGCAATCGCTGGGCGGCATGTTTGAAGTGGTGAATTGGAAACGCAGGCCCTACCGCGCGCCGCACCATACTGCCTCTGCGGTGGCTTTGGTTGGCGGCGGCAGCAACCCGCGTCCCGGCGAAATTTCTGTCGCTATGCACGGTGTGTTATTCCTGGACGAGTTGCCGGAGTTTGATCGCGGCGTGCTGGAGGTGTTGCGCGAGCCCTTGGAGAGCGGGCGCATCACCATCTCACGCGCCGCGCGCCGCGCCGATTTCAAAGCGCAGTTCCAGTTGGTCGCGGCGATGAATCCCTGCCCGTGCGGTTACCTCGGCCACTACAACGGCAAGTGCCGCTGCACGCCGGATCAGGTGGCGCGTTATCGCGGCAAGATCTCCGGCCCGTTACTCGACCGCATCGACATCCAGATCGAAGTGCCTGCCGTGCCGCAAGAAGACTTGCTCAAACAGGCCGACGGCGAAAGCAGCGCGGACATCCAGACCAGAGTGGAACGCGCGCGCCAGCACCAGCTGAAGCGCCAGGGCAAACCCAACGCGCAACTCTCCGTCACCGAGATCGACACGCTGTGCGCGCCGGATGGCGCAGGAGAAGCCCTGCTGCGCCAGGCGATCTCGCGCTTGAATCTCTCTGCACGCGCGTATCATCGTGTACTCAAAGTGGCGCGCACCATTGCCGATCTGGCCGGGGATGAAAATATCCAGACCGCACATATCGCCGAGGCCGTGCAGTATCGGCGCATGGACAAATAAACTCATCACCCCGAAAGGACACCATGTTCGAACAGAAACTCATCACTGGCATGAAGAACTTCAACCAGCTCATCCACGTATTGCTGGCGCTCGCCCTGGGCGTCGCCTGTGTGATGGTGATCTGGGATTTCGGACTTAAAGCTGCCGAAGCGTGGCAAGCGGGCAATGCGGCGAACGGCTTCTTTCACGCGCTTGGCTCGTTATTCATCTTGTGGACACTGTCCACGCTCATCTCTGCGGAAATGAATTATCTGCAAACCGGGCGCATCTATGTGCGCGTATTCGTTGAAGTCGCCATGATCTCGGTGATACGGGAAATGATCGTGCAGCCAGTACAAGTCATCAGTAGCGGAGGAAGCGAAGCAAATTTCAATCCCCTGCATTATGGGCTGCTCCTCGCCGCGCTGTTAGTGATCGGCGTGGTGTACAAACTGGTGAGTGACCCGCAAGCCCCGCGCGACCCAGACGCCTAGCAACCAGAGCGAAATCTCTCAGTTGAACAAGCGCGCGAAGAAACCCTTCTTCTTTTCCACAAAATCGGTCTGTCGCTGTAAATGTGCTTTGACCGTTTCGACATAGTCGGCATCATCGCGCTTGATGTGATTAAACAGCCAAGTCACCAGCATACTATTCAGCCCCTTGGTGACATCTTCACCCTGTTCGAATTTGGCTTGGAACTCCCCAACCCGCTGGGCGAACAAGTCATGTACTTTTTTGTGTGACTTGAAAAACGGGTATTTAGCCTCTTCCTGCATGCTTTCTTCGAAGGCAAAATGGGAGATCGTGTAATCCACCAGATCATTGATAAGCCAGCGTATTTCTTCCCGCGAGAGATTGTTCGAACGCGCATCATCCAACTGGTTGATGTACTCCACGATACGGCGATGCTGCTGGTCGATAACTTCGATGCCAATATTGAGCTGCTCTGTCCACATGAACTTAGCCATTGATTCTCCTTGATATTTCAAGATCCCTTTAGGATCGCAACGGCTCCCTGAAGCATATAACCACACCAATAGTATTGATAAAGCTCCGCAACAGCAAGCCGCCAAATCAGCGTGCTAAAATCCGCATTCGTTCAAAGAGCCGCCAAACCATGAGCCATACACCACACAACATCGAAAAACTCCTGCAAAAACGCATCCTCATCCTCGACGGTGCCATGGGTACCATGGTGCAGCGCTACAAACTGACCGAAGCGGACTATCGCGGTACACGTTTCGCGGACTGGCACCGTGACCTCAAAGGCAATAACGACTTGCTGGTGATCACCAAGCCGGAAGTCATCAAGGCCATCCATTGCGAATATCTGGCAGCGGGTGCCGACATCATCGAGACCGACACCTTCGGCGCGAACGCCACCACGCTGAAAGCCTACGGCATGGAAGCCCTGAACTACGAACTGAACGTGGCCGGTGCAAAACTGGCGCGCGAGGCTTGTGATGAATATGCCACACCAGACAAGCCGCGTTTCGTCGCGGGCGTGCTCGGCCCGACCGACAAGACCTGCACCATCTCGCCCGACGTGAACGATCCTTCGGCGCGCAACATCAGCTTCGACCAACTGGTGGCCGATTATTCCGACGCGACACGCGGCCTGATGGACGGTGGTGCCGACACCATCCTCATCGAGACCATCTTCGACACACTCAATGCCAAGGCCGCCATCTTCGCGGTGCAATCGGTGTTCGCCGAACGCGGCACGTCGCTGCCCATCATGATCTCGGGCACCATCACCGATGCCTCCGGGCGTACGCTCACCGGTCAGGTCACCGAAGCTTTCTACAACTCGCTGGCACATGCCAACCCCATCTCTATCGGCCTCAACTGCGCGCTGGGTGCGGAAGAGTTGCGCCAGTATGTGGAAGAGATGTCGCGCGTCGCCAACTGCTACGTGAGCGCACACCCCAACGCGGGCTTGCCCAATCCGCTGGCTGAATCCGGCTACGACGACACGCCGGAGAACATGTCCGGCCACATCAAAGAGTGGGCGCAGAGCGGCTTCCTCAACATCATCGGCGGGTGCTGCGGTACTTCGCCCGCATTCATCAAAGCCATCGCCGAGACGGTGAAGGACATCGCCCCGCGCAAGATCCCGAGCAATCCGGTCGAGTGTCGTTTGTCCGGGCTGGAGCCGTTCAACATCGGCGATGAGTCGCTGTTCGTCAACGTGGGTGAACGTGCCAACGTCACCGGCTCGGCCAAGTTCAAACGCCTGGTGCTGGAAGGCAAATACGACGAGGCACTGGAAGTCGCCAAGCAGCAGGTAGAAACAGGCGCGCAAGTCATCGACGTGAACATGGATGAAGCCATGCTGGACGGCGAGGCCGCGATGGTGAAGTTCCTCAACCTCATCGCCTCCGAGCCGGACATCTCCAAAGTGCCACTGATGATCGACTCCTCCAAGTGGAGCATCATCGAAGCGGGCTTGAAGTGTGTGCAGGGCAAGTCCATCGTCAACTCTATCTCGCTCAAAGAAGGCGAGGAGAACTTCATCAAATACGCCACGCTGGTGCGCAAA
Source organism: Gallionellaceae bacterium (assembly GCA_030823955.1). Lineage (GTDB taxonomy): Bacteria > Pseudomonadota > Gammaproteobacteria > Burkholderiales > Gallionellaceae > PALSA-1006. The sequence goes on along the minus strand of JAVBYO010000014.1, from coordinate 61,677 downwards.
TACGGCGCGGCCGCCGTGGTGATGGCGTTCGACGAAGCAGGTCAGGCTGACACCTACCAGCGCAAGATCGACATCTGCAAACGCAGCTACGACATCCTCGTGAACAAGGTCGGCTTCCCGCCCGAGGACATCATCTTCGACCCGAACATCTTTGCGATTGCCACCGGCATCGAAGAGCACAACAACTACGCGGTGGACTTTATCGAAGCCACGCGCTGGATCAGAAAGAACCTGCCTTACGCCAAGGTCAGCGGTGGTGTATCCAACGTATCGTTCTCCTTCCGTGGCAACGAGCCGGTGCGCGAGGCGATCCACACCGTGTTCCTGTATCACGCCATCAAAGCAGGCATGAACATGGGCATCGTCAACGCCGGACAACTCGGCGTGTACGAAGAGATCCCGAAAGAGTTACGCGATGCGGTGGAAGACGTGGTGCTCAACCGCCATCCTGACGCGGGTGAAAAACTGGTCAAGCTGGCTGAGAACGTCAAAGGCGGCGGCAAGGAACAAGTCGAAGATTTGGAATGGCGCAAAGGCACGGTGCAAGAGCGCCTCACCCACGCACTGGTACGCGGCATCACCACCTACATCGTGGAAGACACCGAAGAAGCGCGCCAGCAAGCCAAGTTCCCAGTCGAGGTGATCGAAGGCCCGTTGATGACCGGCATGAACTTCGTCGGCGATCTGTTCGGTGCGGGCAAGATGTTCCTGCCGCAAGTGGTCAAATCCGCGCGCGTGATGAAGCAAGCCGTGGCGCACCTCATCCCCTACATCGAAGCTGAAAAATTACGTTCCGGCGACACCAGTACCAAAGGCAAGATCGTGATGGCGACGGTGAAGGGCGATGTGCACGACATCGGTAAGAACATCGTCACCGTGGTGTTGCAGTGCAACAACTTCGAAGTCATCAACATGGGCGTGATGATGCCGTGCCAGCAGATTCTTGATGCCGCACGCGAACACAAGGCCGACATCATCGGCCTGTCCGGCCTCATCACCCCGTCGCTGGAAGAGATGGCGCACGTGGCGAAAGAGATGGAGCGCCAAGGCTTTAAGATACCACTGCTCATCGGCGGCGCCACCACCTCGCGCGTGCATACCGCCGTGAAGATCGAACCCAACTATCCGAGCGGCCAAGTGGTATATGTCACCGACGCTTCGCGCGCCGTGGGCGTGTGCAGCAACCTGTTGAGCACCACCACGCGCGACAGCTACATCGCCGAACTCAAGGCCGACTATCAGGCAGCACGCGACCAACACGAAGGCAAGAAGGGCAAAGCGAGTTACGTTTCCTTGGACGAAGCGCGCAAACACGGGCTGAAAACCGACTGGAAGAAGGCCTCCCCGACCAAGCCCAAACTGCTCGGCGTGCAGAAGCTGGAGAATTATCCTCTGGAGATTTTGGTTGACTACATTGACTGGACGCCGTTCTTCCAAGCATGGGAACTGGCCGGACGTTACCCCAAGATACTCGACGACAAAGTAGTGGGCGTGGAAGCGACCAAACTGTTCGCCGATGCACAAGCCATGCTGAAGAAGATCGTCAAAGAAAAATGGCTCAGCGCCAACGCCGTGTTCGGTCTGTTCTCTGCCAACACAGTGAACAGCGACGACATCGAGATCTACACCGACGAGAAGCGTAAGAATGTGGCGATGACTTGGCACAACCTGCGCCAGCAGACCAAGAAACCTGCCGACATCCCCAACTACTGCCTAGCCGACTACATCGCGCCCAAGGCGAGCGGCGTGAAGGACTACATCGGCGGCTTCGCGGTCACCACCGGACTCGGCATCGAGAAGAAGATGAAGGAGTTCGAAAAGCAGAACGACGACTACAGCGCCATCATGCTGCAGGCATTGGCCGATCGGTTGGCCGAAGCCTTCGCCGAACACTTGCATTTGCGCGTGCGCCGCGAGTTCTGGGGCTACGCCGCAGATGAGGGCTTGAGCAACAACGACCTCATCGCCGAAAAATATCGCGGCATCCGTCCCGCCCCCGGCTACCCCGCCTGCCCCGAGCACAGCGAGAAAGGGCCGCTGTTCGAGCTGCTGCAAGCACCCAAGAACGCAGGCATCACGCTCACTGAGAGCTTTGCCATGCTGCCCACCGCAGCCGTGAGCGGCTTCTACTTCTCGCACCCGCAGGCGCAATACTTCGCCACGGGCAAGGTGGATAAAGATCAGGTGGCAGACTACGCCAAGCGCAAGGGCTGGACGGTGGAAGAGGCGGAGCGGTGGTTGGCGCCGGTGTTGAGCTACTAATTTAACTGAAACAAAACCATTGAGCACGATGAAGAAATATTGGCACGCATCTGTTTCGAGCAAAGTTACTACAAGCGCCGTAGTTGCCGAATATCGGAGCTTATTCAGCGTATGCCTATCCTAAAGCTGCTGTTCGATATTTTTTGTAAAAGGAACTCCCGATGAACAAGTTATTCCTCGCCGTATTTCTGATCTTACATACTTCATTCGCCTATGCAGGCGAAAAATTTGATTCACTGAAAAAGGAGATTGAGGACTACTTGGTTGAGCAAGATAAGATGCCCGATAAAATTATCAAGTACGGTGACAGTAATGGGAATATTGCCCTGACAATTTTAAGCCCAAAGAAGGTTGTCGACGTATTAGACGAAATAAGCCAAGAGAAAGACTACCCCAGCAAGCTGTGGCTTTTAACCCAACGATATAATCCTATTGGGCATAATTACGGAAATGCATTTGAACAGTCGCCGGGCCAGTATGATGCTGAATACTTGGATTATTTTGAAGTTTTTTTCTGGCTTATGGTTGCGAATACCAAACAACTTCAGAAAGCAAACTATGATTCGGTTAAAGACGAAAATGTCAAAGCGATGATACAAAACAATTTAAAAAAAGCTATAGAGTTCCCAACCTACCTTTTGGGTGTTCTCGACAAGCAAATCAAAAATAAACAGTTCCGTGAAGACCATACTGAGAAAGCTATAGCCCAACTCAAATATCTGCGTGAAGTCCAATCGCAAAGGATCTCCGCATCAAATTAATAACGCGCTTAGCAAGCGTGCCACGTACCCTGGTAGGGCGCAATAACCAACGGGCATTGCGCCGTATATTCACAATCAATGGCGCAATGCGCTACGCTTATTGCACCCTACAACAACCAACCACTAAGGAACAAGCAACATGACCACCCTCATCAAAACCGACACCCAACTAGGCGAAGGCGCGGAAGCGCAAGCAGGACAAACCGTCATCGTGCATTACACCGGCTGGCTGTTCGACGAGAGCGCACCTGAAAACAAGGGCGCGAAGTTTGACAGCTCACTCGACCGCAATGACCCTTTCGATTTTCCGCTCGGCGCGGGGCATGTGATTGAAGGTTGGGACGAGGGCGTACAGGGCATGAAAGAAGGCGGACACCGCACGCTCATCATCCCGTCGGAGATGGGTTATGGCGCCAGCGGTGCGGGCGACGATATTCCGCCGAATGCGACTTTGGTGTTCGAGGTGAAGCTGCTCAAGGTCATCAAGACCGACATCACCGACACCAAGCTCGGCGAAGGTGAAGAAGCCACTGCGGGACAACAGGTGACCGTGCATTACACCGGCTGGTTGTTCGACAAGAATGCAGAGAACAACAAGGGCACGAAGTTCGACAGCTCGCGCGACCGCGATGAGCCGTTCGACTTTCCGCTCGGCATGGGTCGTGTCATCCCAGGCTGGGACATGGGCGTGCAAGGGATGAAGGTGGGCGGGCAACGCACTCTCATCATTCCGCCGGAGATGGGTTACGGCAAGCGCGGTGCGGGCGGCGTGATCCCGCCGAATGCGACACTGGTGTTCGATGTGGAACTGCTGGACGTGCAGTAATGTCGTCTCCGTTGTGAATATTGGCGCAAGGTGCGCGGTATAATCATTCAACCGTTTGCAGGAGGTGTGCAATGCAGGTCGCAAAACAGCAAGTTGCTTCGATGCTCCAGAAACTGCCGGATGATTGTTCGCTGGAAGATATTCAATATCACCTTTACGTGATTGAGAAGATCAAGAACGGTGTGGCGCGCACCGAGACAGAAGGTGCCGTCTCGCAACAAAATGCGGAAGCCCGTCTAGCCAAATGGATACGCGAGTAACGTGGTCTCCAGAGGCGCTGGATGATGTAGATGCCATCGCTGCTTACATCGCAAAAGATTCGCCATTCTATGCCTCTGCCGTGGTGCAAAAAATTCTGGGTACAGCGGATAACCTAAGGAATTTCCCCCTTGCCGGATCCATTGTTCCCGAAGTTGGTGAATCGCAGTTTCGCGAACGCTTTGTCTATAGTTACCGCCTCATCTACCGCGCAAGCAAAGAGCAGATATTGATAGTTGCCGTGATTCACGGCAGAAGATTATTAACCCCAGATTTAATTAACTTGGAATAATTCAGCGATGAAAATAAACCGCATTACCTTACCTTTGGCCTTGTTGTTATCAATCGGCATCTTTTCTACCACCGCCTGTTCGCAACAGGCATCCGCACCGCTGGCAGCCAGCAACGTCACCGCGCTGGTCAAACAAGACCGCAAGCCGGGCACGGGTGCAGAGGCTGTTGCGGGCCGCGTCGTGGCGGTGCATTACACCGGCTGGCTGTATGACGCAGCCGCGCCCGATCACAAGGGCGCGAAGTTCGACAGTTCGCGTGATCGCGGCACACCGTTCGAATTCTCTCTGGGTAGCGGCAATGTCATCAGGGGCTGGGATGAAGGTGTGGCGGGCATGAAAGTGGGCGGGCAACGCACTCTCGTCATTCCGCCGGAGATGGGCTACGGCTCACGCGGCGCGGGTGGTGTGATTCCGCCGAACGCGACGCTGGTGTTCGATGTGGAGTTGCTGGGCGTGCGCTAAACAAGGTGCTCCGCAAAAACAAGAAGGGCAGCCTAGGCTGCCCTTCTTGTTTTCAGATGTACTGCGCGACAACGGACTCGCTCAGTCTTCCCAATTCGGATAGTTGGGGATCTTCACCGTGTCTTCGTCGAACACCCCTTTGGCTGCCTGAGTGTGGCAGGCATCGCAGTAGCTCAACGATTTGACGTCTTTGTTGCCTTTGACCATCTTGTCGCTGAGTTCGTGGTGTTTGCGTTTGATGTAGCGCACTTCGGTGATGCGCAACGGTGCTTCGCCCTTTTCCGTGGCGATGGCGATCTTGCGCGAGCGTTTGTGGTAGCTCTTGTCCGCCGCATTGGCCAAGGCGTAGTCACGGATGATCTTGAGGGTGTCGGCATCCAGTTCGGCGTTCTCACCAAAGTGTTCGGCCAGTGCTTTTTCGTTCAGCAGCTTCTCCCACGACTTGGTCGGTAGCAGGCCCGGCTGGTAGGCGAAGTGGCACGAGCCACATTCGTCCTGATAGGTCTTGTTGTCCACCGCGACGATCTCTTTCTGGCGGAACGGGGTGACGACGGCGGTGACCAGACTTTCTTCGGCCCATGCAACGGTGTTGCTCAGGGTCAGTACGGCGAACAACGCCAGGGTGTAGGTTGTACGGTTCATGTGTAGTCCTTGTTTATTGCGCGATCAGGTAGGTGAGGAAGTCGGTTTTTTCCTGGGCGGTGCATTCGCGACCCCAGGCATCTTTGCAGTTACGCTTGAACCATTTTTCGATCTTCTTCTCGTCGGTGTAACGCTCCGCATTGACACGTCTGGACATCGGCTCGATGACCTTGCTGGTCTTGTGATGTTTACCGGCTTTGCTGAAATCGGTGCCGTGGCAGGTGGAGCAGGACATCTTCTGTCCGTCTTCACCGACAGCTTCTTTGGTCCAGTCGGCTTTGGCCTTGGCGGGATCGGCTTTACCCGCGCCTTCGCTCTTGTATTTGGCCAGCAGGGCATCACTGGCAGGGGTGGCTTGTGCGATCGGGGCGATCACACAGGTACTCAGGATCATCAGGCTAAACAAGCGCTTCATCTTCATGCTCTCCATTACCAGGTTAATTTGATGGCTATGACCATGCCGAGCGCGCCGAGTTCCGACATCGCGGCATGACTGACGGGTACCGATGAGTTCGCCGAACGGACTGTGGCATACGCCATCAGCGCCGCACCGGTCGCGCCCAGCAGAACGTGCAGGTTATCCGGGTCGCTCCAGCCGTCTTCCATGCTGAAATCGTCCCAGTGTGTGTATAAACCGGTCGCCACCGTGGCCGCCGCCATGGCCACCGTGGCTTTGGCCAGTTGCGCATGGGTGCCGTTGGTCTCGCGCGGCGCGTTGGGGTCGGTCGGATGCGGGTGGGTCATGAATGCGGCGGCAGCGAACACTGCGGTTCCCACGCCCAGATACTGGTGCATCTTGCTGCCCGAAAACAGTTTCGGCTCAAATGCCTCTTGCGTTACCGCAGAGGAATCCCGACCGACACTAGCGTTCTCGACATCATTCGCGGCGAGCAGAAACGGTCTTGCCGCTTGAATCTGCTCGCGCTCCTGCGGCAGACTCAGATCCAGCAACGGCTCGGCGGCATACGCCACACCGGCACAACTCGCCAGACACAGCGCCAGCAGCAGACGGTGCAGTTTGTTTGCAACGGTCATGTTCTCTCCTTGGTTCTTAATGGCCTGCGACATTCTTTTTCTTTCCCGTGAACATGGCGCGCACCAGATTCTCTTGGTGCTGGATACTGCCCGCGACCACCCCGAGCAGATGCAGGGGAATCAAGATCAGGATGCCATTCACCAGCCAACCGTGCAGGTGGCGCACGAAATAACTGGTATCGTCATCCACATAGTCGATCAGGAACAACAGCGGCCCTTCGAAATCGATCACCGCCAGCGTGACCAGACCGGACAGAAAGGTCAGCGCCAGCAGCCCCAGCAAGGCGAACACCATCAGCGCACCGGCAGGATTGTGCCCGAGGTAATGGACAGGCTGCCCCTGTCGCAGGGAACGCACATAGGCCAGCGTCTCAGCCGGGGAGAAGATGAACGAACGGAAGCGTGCGAATTCGTTGCCGGCGAATCCCCAGCCCACCCGTGCCAGCAACAACACACACAGGAAATAACCGATCCAGACATGGATGAAGCCGACCTTTAGCTCCGCGCTGAAATAAGCTGCGGCAAAAGCCAATACCAGCGACCAGTGGAACAATCGGACCGGCAGATCCCACACTTTCACCTGTTGTGTCTCGTCACTCATCTTCTGCTCCCGCTCTGTTATGCATCACACCTTGCTCGCCTGACCGTCGTCGACCAGCGACTCCGGATGGAAGTCGCGCCGCACGAAGGACAACAGCTCCCTGACCGGGGTATGTGTGAGTGTGTCTTTCATGTTTTTCGCCGTGAAACCGCTCAGTGCCAGTAGCGTTGGAACGAAGCGGCGTTTCATCTTGCGGTGCAAGATCCACGGCACGGCGATACCCACATAGGCCGCACCAACTACCAAGGTCGCCATGATGGTGGTGACACGGTCGATGAAACCGCGCGAGCCGTGCGCCTCCCACAGATCGAACACCACCGAACGGTGCGCCAATTCTTCACGCGCATGCATGGCGAACAACTCCCTGGCAGAGGTCAGTTTGAAAGTGAGTTTGGCCTCGTGGCTGATATACAGCTTGGAGATCACCGCCGCGAAATGTTCCAGTGCTGCGGCCAGAGCCAACCGTTTGGGCAGGGATAGATGCCGCTTGGCCGCATCCAGCAATACTTCCACCATAGCCAGTCCGGGAGGTTGTCGCCCCAGATAGCCCTGCAACGGGATATTGAACTTGCGGTGCGCCTGCGTATGGTTGGACTCTTCGCGGACAAAAGAGAGGCAACGCGCTTCCAGTGCCTGGTCACCGTGTTCGCGCATGCCCTCAAGCACCGTACGGATGAAGAAGTTCTCCAGCACCGGCGTGACGAAGCTGACCGCCTCCATCACGCTAGAGGTGACCGCATCGTCGTTGCACCAGGCGACGGGCACAACATTGGCATCATCATGGTGAGACCGTGTATTCATCTCGCTCTCTGTCATTCGGCGCGCATTGGACGATCCAACACCGCAAAGGTTTCATCGGAAACCAGATATTCTTCATCACCCGCATAAACTTCGATGTCCGTACGCAGCTTTGCAGGCCCGGTGATGTTGAGTTTTTTGGCCAAAGACCCGCTGCCATCGTGCTTGCGCAGCACCTTTTCCACCGTGATGGTGCGCAACAGATTGTGCCCACCATCGAACAAGCGGGTACGCAGCGCCAGCCCAGCCTGTACATCGATACAACTCTCGACTTCGCGCACGGGGCTATCTTGCTCGTCGGCGCGTGAGCGCATTTTGAGACACTCGCGCCCGCCAACGCGGTCTTTTCCTTCCAGCGACTGGCTGGCCCATTCCCACCAGGGGTTCAACATGTCCCATGCCACCAGGCCGGTATCGAATAATCGGGCCTGCGCATCGGTGCCGATAAGCTCTCCCCCGGCACGATATTTTACCGTTTTGATGCCGCGATTCGCCTGTTTCGCGATGGCAAAAGAAGTCTCCCGCAGCGCCTCGGGCGCGATTGCCCGCACCAGCAGGCGCTGCCGCGCGGCGCTGAACTGTCCGATCACGGCGATCTTCATCGGCGCAGGATGGGCACCGTTGGCCTTGGTCACAAACACATTCATACGCGCTTCAAAACCTTGCGAATACTGCGCTTGCCGCATCAACGCCACCAGACTGGCCGCCGTTTCAGGCTCTGCCGCATATGCCGGAGGCACACACAAGCAACCGAGCAACAGGCACAGGACAAAATGTTTCATTCCTGCCTCAGTGCGGAAGACGGCAACAAGCGCGAAGCTTTGAATGCGGGATAAGCACCGCCGCTCACCCCCAGCACTACCGACAACCCCAGCACCGCGAAGAAGAACGGCACGGAGAAGATCGCGTCGATCTTGCCGCGCATCAACTCGATGTGTTCCAAGCCCCAGGCGATGCCGACTCCCAGCAGGATGCCCAGCACTCCGCCGACCAGCGACAGGATCATCGCCTCGCTGACGATCAGCTTCATGATGGTCGCGCGCTGCCAACCCAGCGCCAGCAGGATGCCGATCTCGCGTGTGCGCTCGTTGATGCTCATCAACATGGTGTTGAACACCACCAGGGCACCGACCAGCCCGGCGATAAGGATAGTGGCATTACTCATCGCCTTGGAGATGCGTACCACCGCGTTCTTGCTGACCAGCTCTCCCGACGTGATCGCCATGAAACCGGGCAGGCTCGTCTTGACCTGCTCCTTGATCCGCGCCAGGTCGGCCTCGCCGGTATCGCTGTCCACCTTGATGTTCAGCACGTTCACTTTGCCGGGTTTATCGGTAACCTGCTGCGCCTGATCCAGCGTCAGGATCAGCGCACCGTTCTCCACCAGTGCGGGGCTCTCGAATATGCCGACCACCGGGAATATGCGTCCCTCGATCTCGACTGTGTCGCCGACCTTCTTGTGCAACATCTCGCCAGCGAGTGTACCGATGACGACCACCTGCTCGTTGGACTTGTTCGGCCAGCGCCCCTCCTGCAACTTCAGATGCTCCCACAGATAGCTGCCATGCACCCAGCCGAACACGAACATCGGCGGCGCGTCCTGACTGACGGTCAGCATCTCGCTGAGCAGACCGACCACCTCTTGTACATGCGGCAATTGGCTCACTACCTGCTGCACCTGTTCCGCACGGAACGGCGACGGCATGGTGTTCTCGCTGGCCATCCGCGTCACGATCAGATCGGTGCCGCGCGCATCGTTGGCTCTCTGCCAGCTCGCCTCGAATCCCCATGCGATGCTGGTCAGCGCCACCACGGCGGCGATGCCGAGCGCAATGGCCGACACGGTCAGCATGGTGCGCGCAGGCCGACGGTACAGATTGTCCAGCGCAAAACGGAACAGGTTCATGCGGTCACCTCGTGTTCTATCCTGCCGTCGCGCATATGGATGATGCGGTCGGCGCGCGCCGAGACGCTGGCATCGTGCGTGACCATGATCAGCGTGAGTCCCTGTTGTTTGACGATGCCGGTCAGCATATCCAGCACCTGTGCCGCGTTGGCGCTATCCAGACTGCCGGTAGGCTCGTCGGCCAGCACCATCTCCGGTCGGTTGATCAAGGCGCGCGCGATGGCCACTCGCTGCCGCTCTCCCCCGGACAGCTTGCCGGGGAAATGGCCCAGCCGGTCGCGCAAACCCAACTGCGTCAACAGCTCTGTGGCGCGCGCCCGGTGTTCGCCGGTCGCACCGTCACAGCCGATGGTGGCGACGATCACGTTGTCGAGCGCCGACAGGGTCGGGATGAGATGGAACGACTGGAACACGAAACCGATGTGCGCGCGGCGAAACAGCGAACTATCTTTGAGCTCCGCATAAGATTGTGCGCGGAAAGATATCTCACCGGAACTGGGCTGGTCCAAAGTGCCGATGACGTTGAGCAGGCTAGACTTGCCGGAGCCGCTGGGCCCGACGATGGCGACGAACTCACCTGCGCGCACCTCCAGATCAACCCCGTTCAATGCCTTGGTCCTTCCCTCATCGAAATGCAGGGTCAGGCCTTTGATGCGCAGCAGCGGAGTCTGATCCATCATGCTTTTCCGATCTGGGGTAGAACAGGGGACGCCCGTAAGCATCCCCGCTTATCAACGTACAACGATGTCCGGCAGCATCAGAACATGATCACGCCGCCGACATAGGCGTTGCTCGGTGAGGCAGTCAATGTTCCGGTCGAATCCTTCAGATTATAGAGGTTGTATCCGGCACGGAAGCCAATCTGCATCTTGCCGCCACCCACGCCGAAATCATACGGCAACATGAACTGTAACCCGAGTCCGTAGGTCGAGCCCGACCATTTGGTCTCGACTTCGGCCGGAGCAGGGTTATCCGTTCTTTCCATGCCAGCATACCCGAGGCGCAGGAAGCCGGAGAAGTAATCACTCACCGGCAGACTGAGGACGGCGGCAAGATCGGAACCGGCCAGCGAGGTAGAGGTATACGTGCCGGTGCCGCCATAACCCACTGGAGGTACCAGATAATTGGCTTTATCGACCAGCGAGACCATGCCGGCTTCGACCGCAGCGACCTCGTTAAAACGATAACCAAAGAAGCCGCCGAAAGATTGGCCGCTGTCGACATTGCTGATGTTGGTCGTAGTGCCGACCAGGCCGACGAGATACAGACCACTGTCATCGGCAGCCAATACAGGCGCCGCAAACGCCGAGGAGACAACAAACGCAAGCAGTTTTTTCTTCATCATTTTTCAACCTATTGATTGTTAATAATCGGCGAGCTCGACTGGCCGAGTTTCCACATCCATGCCGACATGATATCGAAGCTCAATTTTTGTGGTCTTTTTTCCCACGGAATGTATTCTACCCAGCATCTGCCACTTCATCAATGCGAATAGCGCTATTTTTTCTGTCCTGTTCCGATATTGACATCCCCCTGTATCTGTACCACTACACAGCCATAAACACGATAAATATCATCAAGATATAGAGTGGTGCTTATCCTACACAGGGAGCGAGTTTGTTTCTTTTGTAACATCCCCTTAATACCTCTCCGACGCTCTCTATCGACCACCCGAGCAAAAAACTATCAATTTATTATCAATACGTTATTGGCATTTTTTATATTTATCAGAGCATCATGGCTTCCGGGCATAGAACTTGCGCGCTTGATGAGATCGGTCTTGCAGAAAGTGGGCCGGGGCTAACTCAGAGAGGGCAACTATGGCTACGTATGAGGGGATGGAAGTCGATCAGGAACTGGTTGATGTGATTCGGGTAATGGGCAAAGCGGAGGAATACCGCGAACGATTGCAGGCGCTCCAATCGGTATGGGACAGTCTGACGTTACTCGGCCATCTTTCCGGCACAGCCACCGATATGTCCGATACCCGCATCGCTTTCCAACAGTTGAGCGGCAGCCTGCTCAACCAGCTCGCGCGCGAGACCCTCAAAAAGACCACGCTGGCGATGAAGTCCAAGGCACAAGTGGCGGTGGACATCATGGTGCGCAACCTGTTCGAGCGCACCGCCGACATCGGCTTTCTGGCCATGGACGACGATGTGCGCGCATATCTTAGCCGCTTCGCGCCGCTCAAATCCCGCGTCATCGGCGAGGAAGCCCGTCTGGAACGGGAAAGATCCGACGCATCCCTGCTGATACAGTTCCGCGAATACGTGCAGAAATATTCCGTGTACGCCAACATCATCCTGCTGGATGTCGACGGCAACGTGTTGCTGCAACTGGATGAAAACAATCCGGTACAACGCTCTACCGATGCCCTCATCGCCGAATCACTCACCAGCACCCATGCCTATGTCGAGACCTTCCGGCATAGCGACCTGCAACCGGCCCAACCGAACAGCCTGATCTATTCCTATCGCGTCACCAGCGCCGACGGGCAGAACAATCTGGGCGTGTTGTGTCTGTGTTTCCGTTTCGCCAACGAGGCCGAGCGGATATTCTCCAATCTGGTGGAGGCGGAAGACTGGAGCGTGGTTACGTTGCTCGACCAGCATGGCACGGTCATCGCCAGCAGCGATGCTTTCCACATCCCGGTGGGTGCGACGGTCAGTCATCACCCGGAGCGGGACTGGAGTGTGGCCCGTTTCGCGGGACGGCGTTATCTGTCGGTGACTCGCGCAACCCAGGGTTATCAGGGCTATATGGGGCCGGGCTGGTACGGGCACGTGATGCTGCCTCTGGATCATGCTTTCAATCACGAAGAAACCCGGCTACAGGAAGCGGCCATCCCGGAAAACGCGCTGGCTGCGGTGATGAGCAACCCGCGTTTATTCAGTGATGCCCTGCGCGAGATCCCCTGCCACGCGGCCAAGATCCAGCGCGCGCTGAACCGCTCGGTATGGAATGGCAACGTCAGCCAGAAGAGCGACAACAAAGCACTGAATCCGGCGTTCTCCAAGATCCTGCTGTGGGAGATCAGCAACACCGGCCTGAAGACACAGGACGTGTTCGACCAGTCGATCAGCAATCTGCACCAGACCGTCGTTTCCAGCATCCTGCAAGATAGCCAGTTCCAGGCGGCATTGGCCATCGACATCATGGACCGCAACCTGTACGAACGCGCCAATGACGTGCGCTGGTGGGCGTTGTCGTCGGTGTTCCGGCGCGCCCTGTCCAAGTCGCCGGTCGATACCGCAGCGTTGCGCGAGATCGCCAAGACGCTGGTGCATATCAACGGCCTCTACACCGTATATGACAATCTGGTGGTGTTCGACCATAGCGGTCGCGCGCTGGCGGTATCCAATGCCATCTATCAGGAATTCTGCGGCCAAGTGCTGGGCGAAGAATGGGTGCGGCGCACTCTGTCGTTAAGCGACAGTCAGAGTTATGCCGTTTCCGACTTCGTGCCCAGCCCGCTGTATCAGGAGCGGCATTCCTACATCTACGCTGCCGCGATACGCGACCAGTCGGTGGAACAGAACATCGTCGGCGGTATCGGTATCGTGTTCGATGCCGCGCCGCAGTTCGCGGCGATGCTCAACGATGCCTTGCCGCACAACGAGAACGGCGAAGTTCCCGCCGGCTGTTTCGGCGTATTCGCCGACCGCGAGCGCCGCATCATCGCCTCCACTATGGACAAACTCACTCCGGGCATGACGCTGGAGCTGGAAGAACATTTCTTCCGCATCGGTAGCGGCGAGAGAAGATCCGGTATCGCGGTATTCAACGGGCACTACTACGCGGTGGGCGCCTGTATGTCCAAAGGCTACCGCGAATATAAAGGCACCCGCGATGCCTATCGCAACGATGTCGTGGCATTGATCTTCGTACCACTGGGTGAATACCGGCAGGACGGGCACAAGGACCAGATGCCGGTGCGCAGCCGTCTGCAGAACGCGGAGACCCAGACCACCAGTCCCGGCGGCGAAAGCCTAGAGATCGCGACGTTCTATGTCGGACAACACTGGCTGGGCATCCCGACGGAATATGTGGTCGAGTCCATCGATGTCAAAGGACTGACCAGTGTTCCCGGGGCCGGAGAAAGCTTGCTCGGCTACATCATGTTCCACGACAAGCTCATCTCCGTCGTGGGTCTGTGGGGCATGCTGGACAAAGAGAGCCAGCGCCGCAGCAGCCACGAGCCGCAGATCGTGGTGCTGCGCCTGGGTGGCAAGAACGACATGCTGATCGGCGTGATGGTGGACGAGCTGGGCGAGATTCCCGAGATCCCGCTGGAGCGGATCGAAAAAGTCTCACCGATGTTGTCCAACGGCAACATCCTGGCAGAAAGCCTGGTCAAGCCATCCGCAGGAAAGAGCTCGCGCGAAATGATCGTGATCCTGTCGCCGGAACGCCTGCGGCGCAAATTCATGAACATCACCGAGTAAGCCGCGCCGTGCCGTCACGGCGCGCGGCAGACAGACCGCAACATTGATTTTGGAGAACACTTGTGAAGAGAGGCATCACCCCGACCGCCATCGAACGCGCCATGCGCGAGGATGATTTCATCGTTTCGACCACCGATATGAGTGGCCGCATCACCTACGGCAACCGTATCTTTATCGAGTTCTCCGGCTACAGCGAGGCCGAACTGATCGGCAGCCAGCACAACATCATCCGTCACCCGGACATGCCGCGCGGGGTGTTCAAGTTGCTCTGGGACAAGATCAAGAGCCGCGAGGAATGTTTCGCCTACGTGAAGAACATGAACAAGGATGGCAGTTTCTACTGGGTGTTCACCAATGTCACGCCCACGTTCGATCTGTCCAACGAACTCACCGGTTTCTTTTCCGTGCGCCGCAAACCCAAGGCCAGCGGAGTGAAGATCATGCGTGATGTCTATGCAGCCATGCTGGATGTAGAGCGCAAAGCCGGGGCCGCCAACGCCGTCGCCGCCTCGACCAAGCTGCTGAATGACATCTTGAAGGAGAAAGGCCTCAGTTACGACGAACTCGTACTGGCGATCTAGTGAGCGGAAAACAGACTGCGCGCCTGTGCCTCACACTGGTCTCTTGTCTGTGCATCCAAATCCTTCAGCCACTCCGCCGGAATCTCCCGCATCCCGTATAAGGCACCCGCCAACATCCCGGCAATCGCCCCGGTAGTATCGGCATCGCCGCCGCGATTGACCACATCGACCAGGCAATCGCGAAAATCATCGGTATCGAAGAAACTCTGGAACACGGCTTGCAGCGTGTCGGCAACATAACCGCTGGGATTGCTCTGCTGCTTTACTGCACGGAACCTGAATTCAGGATGACGGGCGGCAAGCGGATGCGCATGGTTATGCAACAAATAATTCTTGTCCGCGCCCCGCATCGCATCCTGCACCATGAACACCAGACATTCACATGCGGCATCGGAGAGTGCGCAATGGTGGGTGACATGCGCCTGTGCCCGGCATGCGGCACGCACCTCCGCTTCCGCCTGGCCGAAGGTGGCCAGCGCCACGGGCAACACACGCATCGCCGCACCATTGCCCGCGTCGTGGTCGGAGTAGGCGGCTTCCGGATGGCCGGTCTTGCGGAACTGCAACAAGTTGCGCCGCACCGTGTTGCCGATGTCCACCGGCTTGGCGCGCATCCAGGCATCGAAGGCCCGCGCTGCCGCCAGTGCATCCACGTCACCCAGCGCGAGGATAGCCTCACCCAGCGCGAGCGACATGGTGGTGTCATCGGTGACCTGTCCCGGCTTGAGATGCAGCCACCCGCCGCCGACGAGCTTGTCGTGAAGGCCGTATTGCGCCTTGATCTCGCGCGGCGTCATGAACTCCACCGTGGAGCCCAGCGCATCACCGATGGCTAATCCCAGATAGGCTGCGATGGCATGGTCGGTAACAGGCATGGGCCGCTTATTCTTCGGGGCCGAAACAATTCAGATAATCGGCACAGTATTCACACGTCGGCGCACGACAGGCGTTGATGCCTTCTTTCTCGCACAACTGTTTGTAGATGAACTTCTTCCACTTCATGTCATGCACGTTCTTCGCGGCCAGCGAGGGAAAGTTCTGCGTCATCAGCTTGCCGAGATAGTCGCGCGAGCGCAGACCGAGGTCCTGCCACAGATGGTCGCTGGCCATACAGGCCGCGGTGACGATCTCTGCCATCCACGCCTCCGAACTATCCCGGTAAGCACGATGTTCAATCAGTAGCGCGAGCACATCGTCCCGCTCCAGTGCGCGCGGATCTTCCGTCTGTCCCGCATTGCGAATGACCAGCTCGGCACCGGGAAAGTGCCGCGCCAGCAAGGCGGAGAAATCCTGCTCCGCCAGGCCGAGACCCGGTGGCAACGCGCCGATGCCGTCGATCTGGCTGGCGATCATCTGCGCGAACAGCTCGTCGTTCGGCGAACCGGCCGCATGTGCCATCAACTCCCCATACAGCCCCTGCGGCTGCACCGGTGATCTCTGTTTCTGCATGGTTCCGGTACGCACGGTGATGTTTACTTGCTGGGATATTCGATCAGCAGATCTTCGTCGCGCAACACCATCTGGCAAGCCAGACGCCATTCGGTGGTGATCACGTCGTTTACTTTCATCGCCTCGATCTGCGCCGCAGTGATCTTGTTTTCCTGCTTCAACACATTGATCTCGCGGTCGGTAAGCGGACCTGCCATCGGACCTTTGTTGGTGAGGTTGGTGACTTTTACCAGACAAGTTGAACACTCGCCGTTCTCGCAGCCGAAATCGATGGGGATGTGGTTGTCCTTGGCCAGTTTCAACACGGTCATGGTATGGCTACCGGCCACGGCATAAACGGTCTTGTCTTTGTGTAACGGGCTGGAAAAAGTGATGTTAGGCATTGCGATTGCTCCTGTTGTTTAGAGTTGATAAATCGATGGGTATTCCTGCGCCCGCCCCATCGTACGGGCTGTTGGTTAAGCTTTGACGACGATGTCACCGCCCAGCACCTGCGCCTGACAGGCAAGGCGATCACTGCGACCGGCCATGTTCTCTTGCAGCACCTTGTCTTCCAGCACTGAGCGCTCACTCATGTGCTCCATGCCGCTGACGATACGCATCATGCAAGTGCCACACTCGCCTTCGCGGCAACCGTAGGTGATGCTGGCCCCCACTTTCTCCGATATCTCAATAAGTCGTGTGCCCGCAGGTACACTCACGGTGATGCCAAGTTTTTCAAATGTGACGTTTGCCTTAGGCATGGGACGGCTCCAGAGAATGAAAGGCGCGTAGCGCGACTTTTGCCCCCTCGCCCGAGAATTGAAAATTGCCTTTCACGTTCGTCCTTTCTCCCGCTTGCGGGAGAGAGTTAGAGAGAGGGGCATCACTCGGGAGAGGGTTGGGGTGAGGGAAAGCAGACATGCTGAATCCCGAATTTTTTATAATTTCACACATGGCTGCTAGCGAGTAGTTCAGACATGGAAATGACGCGGCGATCAACGGTGCCGGTCAGGTGTTGGGCGAGTTGTTTGCCGAGATCGTGGCACTTGCCAAGTTCCTCGTCGGTGGGAATCAGCCTTGCGCGCACACCCTTGATCGGTACGCGCAGCTTGAGTCCGCGTAGCCGGTCTTCGATCATATTGATGGCTTCGCCGCTCCACCCGTAAGAACCGAAAGCGGCACCCAGCTTGTCGCGCACCTTGATGGCGACCAGCGACGACAGCAGATCCCATACCGGCTTCACCGCATCACCGTTGATGGTGGGTGAACCGAAGGCGATACCGTCGGCTTCCTCGATCAGATCAACAAAAGGCAGATCACCCATCGCCTGCAAGTCATATAACGAGACGCGCACGCCGGACACCGTCTCGGCGCCTTCCGCGACCGCTTGCGCCATCCGTGCGGTATTGCCATAAGACGAGATGTAGAACACCAGCAACGACTTGTTGTCAGCACCCACTTCGTTGGCCAACAGCGGCGATGCGAGCTGACGGTAACGCTGCACGTAGCTTTGCGGCACATCACGCAGGATGGGGCCGTGCGCTGGCGCGATGAGTTTCAGCGCGAGTGGTTCAAGCAATTCGAGTGCTTCCAGCACATGCTCGCGGAACGGACGCATGATGTGCTGGTAGTAGTATTCAAACGAGAAGCGGAAATCACCCACCTGATCGTTGAACAGTCGCGCATCGCAGAAATGGCAGCCGAACACATCGCCGCTGAACAGGATGCCCTGCTCCTCGACCAAAGTGCATTGCGTGTCCGGCCAATGCAGGAACGGCGTACTGAAAAAGTGTAGCGTGCGCTCACCCAGATCCACGGTATCACCCGTCTGTACCACGGTGTAATCAAGTTCGGTATCTTTCACCAGCGCCTTCAGCATCAACTGCGCTTTGGTGGAGATATACAACTTGGCTTGCGGCGCCCGGCGCATCAGCTCGGGTAACGCACCGCTGTGATCCGGCTCCAGATGGTTCAGCACGATGGTGCTGATCTCGTCGTAACGCGCGACCTGTTCGAGTCGGGCGAAGAATTCGCCGGCATGCGACAGTTTCACCGTGTCGATGATGGCCACACCGCTGCTGCCGCGCACACAGTAAGAATTGTAGGTGGTGCCGTTGGCTGTCTTGAGGATGATGTCGAATTCGCGCAAGCCGGGATCGAGCGCGCCGATCCAATGCGTGCCGGGTGCGATCTCGACGGCATCCGGCGCGGATTTCATGTGACGACTTCCGGTGTCGGGCACGGCTCGGAACGGTGGCAGATCGGGCAAGGCTCTTCTTTCGGCTGCGAGTCGTTCAGCCCTATCCACGCATCCACCGCCTTGGCATCAAAACCGACGCGCAACACACCTTCCACCTCCATCAACGGACGGCGGATCAGCAACGGTTCAGCCAGCATCAGGTCGAGTGCGGCCCGGTCATCGAATGCGGACGGATCGATCTCGCCGGATTTGACCTTGGGCGCGGCGGGATTGAACCACTTTGCCACCGGCAGATCGCCGAAGAACGCGCGCAGCCGTTCCGTGCTCCATTTCTCCGTGAGCAGATTCTTCGCCAATACGGTATGGCCGGATGCAGCCAACCACACCTTTTGTTTGGTGTTGTTGCCGCAGCCGGGCTTCTCGTAAAAGATGACGGTCGCCATGATTGAGCTCCTTATGCCGCCAGCTTTTGCAGCGGGATGCCGGTAAGCGAACCGGGCGGATTCAGCGGCACACCGTCTTCATTCAGGATTGCGCCCTCGATGGGGCAAATGGTCGCGCACTGCGGATCTTCAAAATCGCCCGCGCATTCGGTGCATTTTTGGGCGTCGATCATGAAATGCGGCTTCGCTTCGTAGATCGCCTTGCTCGGGCACAGCGGTTGGCAGGCCCAACAATTGGTGCAAGATTCGATGATTTCGAGTGCCATTTATTCGCCCCTCTCATTCCACAAGTTAATTCATTCACCACCGAGACGCAGAGGGGGCACAGAGATAATGCAAACAGGTTTTCTCTGTGCCTCGGTGTCTCTGTGGTGAAATGGTTTTCAGGCTACCTTCTGTTGCTCCACAACCTTCACTGCCAGCTTGCCCGCGACACGCATCTCTTCATAAACCTTGAGCACCGCCTCCTCAATAGGCTCCATCGCATGCTCGCCGTTGGGCTGGATGCCCGCCGCCTCCAGCGGCCCCCAGGGTTCGTAGCCGACTTTGCTGCACAGCACGGCTTCGCATCCGGCCAGCACTTTCAGTGTTTTATCCAGCGCGCTCTCGCCGTCGCCACAGGTATCGCCGCCTTCGCAATACGGGGTGGTCTTGCGGTGGCCGATGAAACGCACACCCTCGGATGAGGCTTCGTAGATCAGGAACTCACCGGCATGGCCGAAGTGTTCGTTGATCACACCGCCGCCCTTGGTGGCAACTGCCATCAGCACCGGACGCGTCACTTCTTTCTTCTGCACGCCCTGTATGCTGACCAACTGCACCTTGGATTCCTTGGCGAGGCGCTTGCTCTCCAGTTCTTCGTTGATGGCCGCATGCACCTCGGCGCGCATCTTCATCGCCTCGGGATAGTTGATCTCCATCTGTTCGACCTTGTCCATAGTGAACTCAGAACCTCTATCTTCGCCGAGCAGACCGACCGCATCGGCGCGGCACTGGCGGCAATGGCGCATCATATTCATGTCGCCCTCGCACGCGTCCTGAAGAGCTTGCAGCTCTTCGTTGGTCGGGCCGCGCTGGCCGGTGAGACCGTAGAACGTGCCGTGCTCGGCTTCCGAGATCAGCGGCATCACGTTGTGCAGGAAAGCACCCTTGGCCTTGACGATCTTGGATACTTCTTCCAGATGTTTGTCGTTCACGCCGGGGATCATCACCGAGTTCACCTTCACCAGGATGCCTTTAGCCACCAGCATCTCCAGACCCTTCTGTTGTTGCGCGATGAGTATCTCGGCCGCTTCGCGTCCCTTGATGCGCTTGTTCTTCCAGAATATCCACGGATAGATTTGCGCGCCCACGTCGGGATCGACGCAGTTGATGGTGATGGTCACGTGGTCGATGTTGTACTTGGACAACTCTTCCACCTGTTCGGGCAGCGACAGGCCGTTGGTCGAGACACACAGCTTGATGTCCGGCGCTTGCTCGGACAACATGCGGAACGTCTCGAAAGTGCGCTCCGGGTTAGCCAAAGGATCACCGGGGCCGGCGATACCCAGCACCGTCATCTGCGGGATGGTCGCCGCAACAGCCAGCACCTTCTTCACCGCCTGCACCGGATGGTGCAATTCGGACACCACGCCGGGGCGCGATTCGTTGGCACAATCGTATTTGCGGTTGCAGTAGTTGCACTGGATGTTGCAAGCCGGAGCCACGGCAACGTGCATACGCGCAAAGTAATGGTGGGCCTCTTCGGAATAGCAGGGATGGTTGAACACCTTCTGGCGGATATGTTCCGGCAGGTGGTTCATCTGATCGTCGGTCGAGCCGCACGATCCGGCGGAGCAGCCACCTTGGGATGCTTCACTTGCTGTGTTGTTGATGACGGGTAGTTGCACGCTGTTATCCTCCGACTAGGGTTTGCCAGAGAATGAGCAAACTGCGTGCCCGACCCCAACCCGGAATTAACTCGTTGTTTTATATAACCCCGCATATCCTGTGCTGTTAGAAATGGCACATGACTCGGTACATGGCTTGTGATGAAGGCGACAAAACCGTGCACAACCCGGTGCGCGGGGTGCGAGTTGAGCAGCTTCACCACCATTCCTTATGCACTGGCACTGTATTTGCGTCTTAATCAATCTCTCGATCAATAGTGAGCTGGCGGCATCCCCTCTCCCGTAGGCGGGAGAGGGTTAGGGTGAGGGACGTTGAGTTAAAAATCGTTTTGATTCAGCGCACAGACCCTCATCCCCAACCCTTCTCCCGCTTACGGGAGAAGGGAGTAACTTCAAGTATTGAAATGGAATTACGCCTGATATGAAAAAACATCATCTCGATTGGTCTTCTTATGAAACCGCCGGGCAAGGCGACGCCTACGCGGGTATTCCTGCCACGGGTGGTGATTTCGCCAAAGCGGTAGCCGTGTGCATCGGCGACAAACAATGCCAGCGCAAACCCAAAGGCGTGATGTGTCCCAGCTTTCGCGCTACCGACGACCCCGCGCATTCGCCGGGTGGTCGGGTGAAGGTGCTCAAAGCCGCGTTGAACGGTGAACTGGGCGACGATGCTTTCGCCGATGCGCGCCTCGCCGCCGCGATGGAGTTGTGTGTCGGTTGCAAAGGCTGCAAGCGCGAATGCGCCAATCAGGTGGATATGGCCGCCATCAAGATCGAATATCAGGCACAGCGCAATGCGCGCGTGGGGGTTTCCTGGCGCGACAGGCTGGTGGCAAGCCTGCCCCAGCAACTACGCCACCGCCATCTTGTGCGCGGCCTGATCCGCTGGCGTAATCGTGCGCCGTGGCTGGCGCAGTTGGGCGCAAGATTTTTCGGCATCTCCGCCCAACGACAATTACCGGAGCCTTCCGCCACACCTTATGCCGCGCCTGTATCAGGCACCACAGATTTATCGAACGACCGCGATGTGATTCTGTTCATCGACACCTTCGCCACCCACTTCGAGCCTGAGATCGCCCAGGCCGCGCATCAAGTGTTGGTGGCGGCAGGGTATAACGTCATCACCCTGCGCCCGCTCGCCGACGATGCCGAACCAAACCGTGCCCTGTGTTGTGGCCGTACTTATCTCTCATTGGGTCAAGTCGATGCGGCGCGGCGTGAAGCACAACGCATGCACCAAGCCTTGCGCCCGGCACTGGAGAAAGGCATTCCCATCGTCGGGCTGGAACCTTCCTGCATCCTGTCCCTGCGCGACGATCATTTGAAACTCGGGCTGGGTGAAACAGCCGAAGCGTTGGCGAAACAGGTCTATCTGTTCGAAGAGTTCATCGCGCGTGAACACGACCGCAAACGTTTCACGCTCGAATTCAAACCACTGCCGCAAGGCAAGACATTGGTACACGGACACTGCCATCAAAAAGCGGTGGGCGCGATGAAGTCGTTGCGCAAAGTGTTGCGCCTGATTCCGGAGTTCGAGTTTGAATTCATCGAAGCCAGTTGTTGCGGTATGGCGGGTAGCTTTGGGCTGGAAGCCGAACACGCGACCGTCTCCATGCAGATGGCCGAACTCGACCTGCTGCCTGCATTACGCGCCGCTCCCGACGCGGCCATCCTCGCCAACGGTTTTTCCTGCCGCCACCAGATACGCGAGGGTGTGGAGCGGAAGCCGTTCCATGTCGCGCTGTTGCTGCGTGATGCGCTCGATACGGGAGGTGCGCGATGCTGATCGGGGCGCTACTCGGTTTGATGCGGGAGCTCGGGCTGGATGTCATCACCTTGACCGAGGAGCTGGACGAACGCGAATTCTTCAACAGTCGGTTGACCCGTATCGAGACCTTGCGACTGCTGGGCAGCATGGCGCAGACCGCCGCCGACATCCCGGTCGAGGTGCGCGGGCGGATGCCGCAGGTCGATTGGGCGGCATGGCTGTCATTGCCGAAGAAGCTGGCCGATCCGGCACAATTTCCGTTACAGATCTGGGTCGCCGTCAAGGAGCTCACACCCATGACCGTGCATCATCTGAACGATTACCGGCGTACACAACCAAAGCTGTTTTCTATCGTCCCCTGACCCAGCCAGACAGGATCTTCAGTATCCCGCACCGAGCAATTCACCCGCGGTCTAGAGAACTATCTAGACCGTCATGCACGTTTCATTTCCCGCTTGTGCCACGTAGAATCAGGCTTGCGGGCGGGTAAACAAGTGTCCTATCGGAACATCAAACACCCCAGTCCGCTTTGACCAGCAAGGGGATAACATGACAATAGTGTTCGATTCATTACGTGCTTCAAGCATAACCAAAGAACTGTCGGATGACGACATTCGCCAAGTCCAAAACCTGTTCGATATCCATGAATTCAAACCCGGCGATGAGATATCCCCCTCGACTGCCGAACATCCCGACAGCCTGCTGGTTGTTGCCCAAGGCAATATCGAAGTGAAAAACAGCGGCGAAGATGGTGATGTCACCCATCATGTGCTTAGGCAAGGCGATCTGGCAGGGATGATCACTTTCGTCGGCGGCGATCCCAAAAAGATCAGCGCCAAACTTTACGCTAGCGGAAACGTAAAGATGCTCAATCTGACACAGAACAAATTCCTTGATCTGGTCGTCTCCCAACCCATCATCGCCCATCACATGATGCGCGGCGTCGCGCGCAGCCTGCACGATATCGTCCGGCGCACCAACAAAGAAGTGGTCGAGATGAACAATTACATCAATCGCACCAACGGCCGCTTCTAGCCTGGCGGCTTGGCCTTGCCGGACAAGCGATAGACCTTGAATTCGACGCGACGTACCGTTCCGCTCGCTTGCGGGTCCGGCTCGAACACACTTTCCACATAAGCAAGGTCGATCTCGAATCCCGCCGAATACAGCCCGGCGATCTCCGTGTCTACACCGACGGCCTGCGCCAAAGTCGCGCCTTCTATCGCATCTTCCGTGGTCAGCAAAAACACCGTGGCGGCTTTCGGTACGAGGCGCTCCAATTGGGCCACATACAACGTGCGGATGTTCTCCGGCAAAGCGGTCAGGGCGGCGCGGTCATAGACAGTGTCGAACGGCCCGAGATGGCTTTTGTCCAGCGCGAAATAGTCTCCGCACAAGATACTCAGATTGCCGTGTCGCCATAACGTGAATGGCCCGACCTGACTTTTGTCCGGCTGTAGCCCATTGTCGTGAAAGAAATCGTGTACTGCAACGGGACTCAGCTCGATACCGATGACCTCGTGGCCCTGTCCGGCCAACCAGAGCATGTCCAAACTTTTGCCGCAAAGCGGTACGAACACACGGCTGCCCCGCGCCAATCCCAGCCCCGGCCAAAAACGGCTCAGCAAAGGGTTGACCTCGGTTTGATGGAAATCGGTGTCCTGCTCGCGCCAACATTGCAACCAGAGATGATTGTCCTGATCGCTATGGGTGGGGGCGACGGGTGGGGGCGTGCTGATCTGTTTGTTCATCGGTCTCGTGCGTCAGGGGAACGTTCTGATCGAACAGGCACAAGACTGGTTAAGGAGGGAACTGCAAAGGCAAACAACGCGCCGAGCATAACACGCTTCCGCGCATCCGCTTAGAAAGGTCTGACTAAGTCCGAAAACCATGGTTCGATAAATTTTCCGTTCGTCCCGATAACCAGCGACTTAGTGCATGCGTTATCGCACTTAGTCGAATGGCTAGTAGTTTCATCAGTGCCGCACTTGTGCGGTGTATCGAGGGAGCGAACGGAAAACACTCACCACGAACGGACTTAATCAGACCTTCCCTTACGTTTTCCAGAGCGGCACGCCCCCCGCGTCCAGATAAGTGAGATAGGCGCGCAGATGAAACTCCAGCTGCGCATAGTCCGGCTCCATGTTCATACACAATTGATAGAACGCCTTGTCGTGCTCACGCTCTTTCATGTGCGCCAACTCATGCACGACAATCATGCGCAGAAACTCCGGCGGCATCTCTTTGAACACCACCGCCACACGTATCTCGCGCTTGGTCTTCAGCTTCGCCCCCTGCACCCGCGAGATGGTGGTGTGTGTCCCCAGCGCGTTCTTGATGACGTGGATCTTGCTGTCAAACGCCACCTTGCTCAGTTGTCCCGCATTGCGTAGATATGAATTCTTGAGCTCCAGCACGTAGTCGTACAGCGCCCTGTCGGTGCGCACATCATGGGATTGCGGGTATCTTTGCAACAACCACTCGGCGAGGCGGTCTTGTTCGATCAGGGACTGCACTTGTGCGACAAGTGAGACGGGATAGCCGGAGAGGTAGTTGGGTGAAGGCTTCGAGTGCATTAGATTAACGGCCGCTTTTACCCTTTTGAGAAATTCAGACTTCCCGATAACAGACGTCCATCAACCTTCTCAGAATCTAAAGTATTAATTGGAGGCCGCCTTAAATTTGCTGGATTCGATGATTTTGCAAAATATCTTCATCAGGTTCGGGTCGTGCTTTACCCCTGTTTCAGACTCCAGGATAGACATGATTTCCGGATGCGTTCTTGCGCTATGGTATGACCTTGTTACGGCCATCGCATCGTAGCAATCTGCGATTGAGATAATGCGTGAACAAATTGGAATATCTTCTCCAACCAGTTTATCTGGATAGCCCATGCCATTGTAGTATTCATGGTGGTGTCGAATTACCTTGGAAGCACGGGACGAATCTTCGATTTCGAGCGCTGACATGATATTTTCACCAATCGCTGAGTGCTCTTTCATCATCTCCCACTCTGCAGCGTCATGTTTTGAAGGTTTAAGAAGAATGGCGTCAGGAATTCCAATCTTGCCAATATCGTGAAACAAGGCAGCTACTTTAAGAATAGCCAAATCTTTCTTGTCTATACCAAGAGCCGCTGCTATTTCTCCAGCAAGACCAAGCACACGATCAGAATGAAGACGGGTTAATAGATCGCGATGCCCCAAAGCAACTGCCAACGCCTTGGTGTAGTTGTAGAGA
Source organism: Gallionellaceae bacterium (assembly GCA_030823955.1). GTDB lineage: Bacteria > Pseudomonadota > Gammaproteobacteria > Burkholderiales > Gallionellaceae > PALSA-1006. Next base: position 35,833 of record JAVBYO010000014.1, on the reverse strand, counting down.
GTGATGAAGGTGGTGTCTTCTTGCTCCATTTTGAGATGCCTGTATTGTTTGTGATGGATATTTTCATACATCTGTCGTGGCACTTACAGAAATCGATTACAACTTTAAAAGTCTGCTTTTGGCCGATCTCGCCAGTACACCTTCACCATATGTGAAAGACCGCATCTGGGAGTACATCAGCCGCTCATTTTGCATTTTATCTTCCGGCTCCAGATAACCCATAAGAGTCCTTGGGCATTATCAAAAGCGGACTCTCAACACCTAAAATCGTCCTGAGACTCATCAGCGCTTGGAAGGTAGAGTTCAGCGGCAGGTCTCCCCGGCTTTATCCGTGTACGTCGAATACGCACCGCCGCGTATTTGTTGGCGAACTACATCATGGTGCCGAAAGACTTATCTTGTGTGTGCGGCGGTAAGGGCAAACCGGCGATTCGACTGGCCTGACCGACTGGGCCTCGTGGGAACAGTTCATACAGATGTTCGCGTCCGTTTTTTTCGCAAAATCTCTCTTCCAAGTCATGTAACACATCCCTTGCTGCATCCTTGTTGCCATGATCGCGGAAGCGTTCTCGCAAGTAGTAGACAACTTCCCAGTGTGCATCGGTTAACTCGATACCTTCAAGTGCTGCTGCGCGATTTGCATGTTGGGGCGACCATGAATCCAAGTCGGCCATATTGCCTTCAGGATCGAGTTCGTAGCGTGATTGATTGCTGATAGCTTTGTTGATGTCGAGCATGATGAATCCTCCTGCTGACTACGGCGTGCAGGATGCCAGCCGTCAGAACCATCTTCAAACTCCAGAGCAATTTTGTCAACTATTGATTGTGGGTGCAGCAGGGAATTTGAGATTGAGGCTGGCGGCCCGTGGCGAGCAAACAGCTCAATCGTTATGACGGGCTGATTCTGGCCGACTGCTGCCGTTCACAACAGTCGATCCAAAGTAAATAACTCAAATCGCCGGAGTCGGTTTCTTCTTGGGTTTCTTCGCTTCTTTGTTCTTGCGCTGTTGTCCTTTGGCCATGATCGTTCTCCTTGTGTAGGTGAGGCTGCATAGTAATACGAACTAAACGGCTAGGGTGCAAAACGGATCAGCGTTTTCTCAACGGGTCTAACAATGCCGAAAGTCCGTTGTGATCCAGCTCCTGCATCAGCGCGAGCAGCAGGCCGATCTCGCCGGGCGGGAAGCCTTTGCGGGCAAACCAGTTGAGGTAGTTGCCGGGCAGGTCGGCGATGAGGCGGCCTTTATATTTGCCGTATGGCATCTCGCGCGTGACCAAGAGTTGCAGGTGTTGTGGATTCATGGATGACCGTCACATTTTCTTCATTTGATTTTATTACACTCGCGCCCGCCGTATGTGGTGAACCCGTTTGTTGTGACTTGATTTGATTCGAAAGGAAACATCATGAGCCAGCATCTTTCCCAGCCCGAGGAAGTCGATCTCGCTTTTATGGAACTCGCCGAACACGATACGCGACTCCGCATGCCGACACTGGATGCGCGCGTCTTCAAGACCCGCGCCGCCAATGAACACGATCCGTATGACGGCTATATTCCCCTGTACCGCAAGGCGCTCGTTCAGAGCGCAAGTTGCGAATAACTCTTCCCTGCGAAGCCGACACCGAATCTTCGCAAGCTCAATCCGATTTTTTCTTGAGCAACGACTTCAGGTCGGCAAAAGGATTGTGCGTCGCCACCGCCTGACTCTCCGCGCCGCGCTTGCGCACGGCCTCGTCCATCTCACGCGAGTGTTCGTTATCGTGGCAATACAGGCACAGCAACTCCCAGTTGCTGCCATCCGGCGGATTGTTGTCGTGGTTGTGGTCTTTGTGGTGGACGGTGAGTTCGCGCAATCTCACGCCGGCGAATTCACGACCACAGCGACCGCATATCCACGGAAATAATTTGAGCGCGCGCTCGCGGTAACCGGCCTCGCGTGATTCGCGTTGCTGTCTGGCCTCGGCCACAACGCGGTCGAGGCGGGCATGATCGGGGGTGGTGTGTTTGGACATGGCGTAGGGCAGGTTTTGAGTGGCTGAACTATAACAGTTCACACCACGACAAAACTACACCGACGCACGCCGGTGTCCGACCTTCTTCTCCACTTTGTCTGCAACATACGCGGAAAATTCGCTCACGTTGTCGTAGCCGCGCTCACAGACGAGCTCGGCCAAAGCGTCGATCAGTTTTCGTGTTTGCTCGATCTCGGCAAGACTGCGCCCGCAGGTCAGGCAATGCCTGCCGTCATCGCGGCAGGCCGTTTTGCCTTTGCAGGGAACGAAACTGCTCAAACCGCTTCACCCTCGGCACTAAACAGCAACATGGTCACTTCGCCGTCGATGTCGGTGATCTCCGCCGCGCGTATCTTGCCGTTGTCGTGATAGGTGTAGTCGTGCCTCAGTTCGACCTCGCCATAGGCGAGTTTGTCGAAGCTGGTAAGGCGGTCTTGCCCGTCGAAATAGCCGCGAAAGAAGGTGTTGCGATTCTCGACCTCGTCAGGCTGTAATTCGTTGATTAGCTTGAGCGGCAGCTTGATGCCGGTGTAGGTGACAAAGAACCGGAGCGTGCCCCGGTCCTCGTTGCTCGTGGTACCCATCGCTGTCAGGCGCGCAACAGGGCTTTGCCTAGTCTTTCGGAAAGCTGGTCGGCGGTGAATTGCGGTTCGTTGGGCGGATACATTTCGTCTTCGATGAAGTCGAAGCCGCTGTCTTTTGCCAACGTGAGTAATTCACGCACCTTCTGGCAGGCGAGCAGCTTTTCTTTTAATTCGGCGTCGATTTTTGCTTTGTCAGCGAATGCCTTGATGTTTTTGATGGCCATATATGTCCCGTGAATGTTGGAGTAAACGAAACATCGGGAGCGTATTTGTCCCGATATTGTCGGTCGAAACGTCATTTTTCGACCTCGGGACATCTGGCAGCAAATTCCGTGCCTGTATTTAGGACAAACGAAGAAACCTGCCCGGACGGGATGGCAGCACTACTTGCGGTTGCCGCCCAGCACCATCTTGTATTCGAACAGACGGCATTCGATCGCCCCGTTGTACAGCGGTGTGCGCCGCGACACGGAGAGCCGGATGAATTTGGGCATACGCAGATCGGAAGTGAACAGATAGGCGTTCCAGCCGCCGAACTTTTGCTTCAATGCGTCGCCCAGTTGCGGATACAGCACTTCCAGATCGGCCAGATCACCCATGCGTTCACCATAGGGCAGGTTCGCCACCAGCACGCCCTGCTCGGCAGGCGCGGAGATCTCCAGCACATTGGCCTGTTTGAGCGACACGGCCTCCAGCAGTCCCGCGCTCTCCAGATTGATACGCGCGGTCTTCAGTTCGTCGCCATACAGATCGCTGCCGAAGATGGGCAGCGGTGTGACCGGCTTCTGCGCGGCGATGGCCTGATTGCGTATCTCATGCCATTTTTTGGCATTGAAATTCTTCATCTTCTCGAACGCGAAATGGCGCGCGATACCGGGCGCGATGTTCAGCGACATCTGCACCGCTTCGATGAGGAAAGTGCCGCTGCCGCACATCGGGTCGAGCAGCGGCGTGCCCGGTTTCCAGCCGGTGAGATACAAGATCCCTGCCGCCAGGTTCTCGCGCAGCGGCGCGATGTTGGTGTATTGGCGCACACCGCGCTTGAATAACGCATCGCCGGAAGTATCGAGATACAGCGTGAAGCGCGATTCTTCGAGGAAGGCGTGGATGCGCATGTCCGGGTCGTGTGTATCCACGCTGGGGCGCTCGCCGCACAGTTGGCGGAATTTGTCGCAGATCGCGTCTTTGATCTTGAGGGTGGCGAAGTCCAGACTCTTGAGCGGGCATTTGATCGCCGCCATGTTGACGCGGATGGTGTCCTGCACGTCGAACCAGTCGCCCCACGGCAACGCGAAAGCGGTGTCGTAGATGTCCTGCTCGTTGCGATAGTGGCGCGATGCCACACGCCACAACACGCGGCTGGCAGTGCGGCTGTGCAGATTGACGCGATAACACAAGTTCCAGTCCCCGGCGAAATGCACGCCGCCGTCGGTGGCCTTCACCCCGCTTGCACCCAGCGCGGTCAGTTCGTTACACAGCGGCGTCTCCAGGCCGCGCGGGCATGGCGCAAAGAATTGTTCGCTCATAGCGGCTTGACCGTGACGAGGATGACGACCGCAACCAGCATCAGCACCGGGATCTCATTGAAGAAACGGAACCAGACATGGCTGCGCGTGTTGCGTCCCTGCTCAAAGTCAGCCAGCAATTTGCCGCAATACAGATGGTAAGCAACAAGGAACAACACCAGTGTCAGCTTGATATGCAGCCACACCCCCGCGAAGCCGTAGCCCAGCCACAGCCAGGTGCCGGATAACAACACCAGCACACCGATAGGCGTGACAAAACGGTACAACTTGCGCGACATCAGCAACAGCCGCGCGCGCTCCTCTTCGCCTCTGACCATCGCCAGATTGACGAAAATGCGCGGCAGATAGAACAACCCGGCGAACCAGCTAGTGACAAGAATGATGTGAAACGCTTTGATCCAGAGCATGAGCTCTCCTATTTAGACAGGCGCCGCCGGAACAACACCAGCGACACATAAAAACCGAACAGCGTGTAAGCCAGCAGCACCCCGATATGCAGCAGGGCCTGGGGCGGAACAGTACCGTTCATCAGCGGGCGCGCCAAATCAATGGCATGGGTCAATGGCAACACGCTGGCGACCATCTGCGCACTTTCCGGCAACTGGGTGACCGGAAAAAAAACGCCGCATAGTAGCATCATCGGTGTGATGACCAGCGTGAAGTAATACATGAAGAAATCGTAGGCCGGTGCGAGTGCGGTCATGATCAGTCCGATGGCGGCGAAGGCCAGTCCGATCAACAATGCAAGCGGGATCATCCACAGCGACATGAGTGAGTGCGACAGCCCCAGCAGCCAGATCACCACCAGCACCGCCACGCCGGACATCAGGCTTTTGGTGGCCGCCCACAGGATCTCCGACAGCACCACGTCATCCAGCGAGATGGGTGTGTTCAGGATCGCTTCCCAAGTGCGCTGTTCGTGCATACGCGCGAAGCCGGAATACAGAGCCTCGAAACTGGCGCTGTTCATGGTGCTGTAACACACCGTACCCGCCGCCAAGAACGCCATATACGACATACCACCCATCTCCGGCAGTAGACTGCCCAAGCCATAACCCAAGCCCAGCATGTAGATCACCGGATCGGCCAGATGCCCCATGATGGAAGCCGCCGCGATCTTCTTCCACACCAGCCAATGGCGCTGCCAGATGGGGAAGAAGCGCAGACTGAATCTCGGGAGTGCGAATTCTTGCATGTTCATTCTCTCATCTCCCTGCCCGTCAATTTCAAGAACACATCCTCCAGATTCGCTGGACGATGCACATAACGCAATGCGCTCTGCGCTTGTAAATGCGCGACCAACGGCTGCGCATCCTGCACATAACAGAACGCCGACTCGCCGCTCAGCTCGAAGCGTTGCGCATATTTGGCCGCATGTTCATTTGCCCATTCTGCGGATGTCTCGCCGAACACCTCCACCACTTGCGGCTCGATGTTCTGCTCGATCAGTTCGCGCGGCGAACCCTGGCTGATGAGTCTGCCGTTATCCATCACCGCAAGGCGGTGGCACAGGCGCTCTGCTTCATCCATGAAGTGCGTGGTGAGCAACAAGGTCTTGCCCTGCTGGGTAAGTTCGCGCAGACGTTGCCAGATGAGATGGCGCGCCTGCGGATCAAGGCCCGTGGTCGGCTCGTCCAGAAAGATGACATCGGGATCGTTCACCAAGGCACGTGCCAGAGTCAGACGGCGCTTCATGCCGCCGGACAGCGTCGGCACTTTGGCGTCGCGCTTGTTGGTCAGATTGGCGAATTCGAGCAGTGACGGGATACGCGCCTCGACCTCGCCATCCGTCAGTCCGAAATAACGCCCGTACACCAGCAGGTTTTCCGCCACGGTGAAATCGGGATCGAGATTGTCCATCTGCGGCACCACACCAACACGGATACGCGCCTCGCGCGCAGCTTGCGGCACGGGCAAACCCAGCAGCGTCACCTCGCCCGCATCCGGCGCGATCAGTCCCAGCAACATACGCAAGGTCGTGGTCTTGCCCGCCCCGTTGGGGCCCAGCAGACCGAAACATTCGCCTTTATGGATAGACAGATCGAGACCATCCACCACGCGCTGGCCAGCGTAGGATTTTTGCAGCCCGGTAACCTGGATAATGGACTGCATTACAACCTTTCACCACAGAGGCACAGAGACACAGAGGAAAACCTAACCCAAGCATTACAAAATGTTCTCTCAGTCTTTCGCTTTTGAATTTCTCTGTGTCTCGGTACCCGCAAGGAGTAGGCCGTAGTTGTAAGGGGCTGAAGCCCCAACAACGCACGCTCTGTCTCTGTGGTGAGATTTCGATTTTTTGTATTCATAATTCAACTCCATTGAAATGTTTCTTGACGATGTCGCGCAACTGCGTGAGTCGTCCGTGAAAATAATGTTCCGCCTGCGGCAGCACCACGATGGGCAGATGCTGCGGGCGCGCCCATTCCAGCGCTTCGGCCAGCGGCACGACATCGTCATGTTCGCCGTGTATCACCAGCGTGTCTGCCGCGACTGCGGGCATGCCGGTCCTGAACATCGTCGCGGGGGAAAATCGTCCCACCGCCGGAGCGGCGAGAATGAGATGGCGCGGATGCAATTGTTGCGCGGCACGTGCCGCGACGTAACCGCCGAAGGAGAATCCGGACAGGATAAGCGGCAGATCGCCGAACTGTTCGCGCGCGAATTCCGTCACGGCACAGGCATCTTCCACTTCGCCGTCGCCGCCGGTGAACTCACCCGCGCTTGCGCCCACGCCGCGAAAATTGAACCGCAACGACACGCAACCCAGCTCGGTGAAGGTCTTGGCCAAAGTCACCGCGACCTTGTTCTCCATCGAGCCGCCCATGGTTGGCAAGGGGTGACAGACCAGCGCGATGGCGCGCGGAGCAAGGCTGGGCGTGTGGACGACCCCTTCCAGATGCCCGGCTGTTCCGGTGGTGGAAAACGCTTGCAACACTGCCATCAGATCTTTAAGCGCTCCACGACGCGCCCGTGCTTCAGATGTTCTTCGACAATCTCGTCGAGGTCGCTTTCATCCACATAGGTGTACCAGACTGCCTCGGGATAAACCACCAGTACCGGCCCCTCATCGCAACGGTCCAGACAGCCGGCAGAATTGATGCGTATCTTGTTGCCGCGCTCCGAGATGCCCTGCTGCTTCACTTTGTCCTTCACGTAGTCGCGTGCTTTTTGCGCGCCGTAGCGATTGCAGCAGTCGCTGCCATCCTCGCGCTGGTTGGTGCAGAAAAAAACATGTTTATCGAAATAGCTCATGATGACCCCGTGCCGGTTTTGGGACGTGTATTCTACTACTCCCGTCGCATCACACCACGCCACAGATACCCCAACATGAGCAGGGGAAAGGCCAGCATCACCGTCTGCGACAGACCGTTGTAATTGAGCAGATGCCCGAAGCGCCATTGGTAGAGGCGCATCGCAGCGGAGGGGGAGCCGCTATCCAGGATGCCGTGTGCCAACAGCAGATAGGCGCAGGCTACCAGCACCGCCAGACGGATCAGGTACGGTCGCGCCAGCCAGCCGATGATGGACATCAACAACACGCCGATGGCGACACCCAGCATCGCCTCGCTGTTCAGCCACAACAACAGCGCCCAGGATTTGAGCAACACCGCAGCGGCAATGAACTTGGTCAGCGCGATCACGAACAGCACCAGCATTAGTCCTGCCACCGCGTGACGACGCGAGCGCAGCAGTGTCAGCAGCAAGGTACCCAACATCAGCAGGTTGAGCGCCACCGCGATACTTTCCAGCCAACTGAACGACTCCACCGGCGGCGGCACAAAAGGCTGGCGCACCACTGCACTGATGAACACGTTGCCCAGCATCGGCAAAGATGGATTGATCTGCGCGAACATCCACAACAACACCAATGCCAAACCGAAATCGACTCCCTGCCCGCGCTGGAACAACTGGAAGCGCCAGTGCATCAGATAAAAGAACCAAGCGCGCGGAACGATGCTCACCGCCAGCACCGAACCGCTCAACATGCCGAAACCATTCATCAACAGATCGAGATTGGAGCTGATGCGGTGGGGCAGATACATCTGTAAATATTCCATCAGCGCAGAGAACATCAGCCCCACCAGCGTCGCCAGCAAAATGCTCGCCGCCGCGCTCAGCCGCGCCCGCAACATCAGCCCGAACAACAGCCCGAAAGGCAGGTAGGCGAGAAAGTTGGTGACCGCATCGAACCAGGAATAGGTCTGGCCGAGCGGGGAGGCCAGCACCGCCATGAACTCCAGCCCCTGCTCCTGCCAACCCGCAAAAGGCGACAAGCTCGCATAGCCGATGAACAGCGCGTAACCCGCTGTCAGATAACTGCGCAACAGGGCACGCGAACGATAGATGGGCATGTGTCGCACTATAGATTCCCGCTGGTTGATGGCGGCGGGATACACGGAGGCAAACTCTTGGGGGCCGTGATGCGCAATTGTTTGTTCACGTTGTAGACTCCAAACACCACGGTGATCGCACTCTCGGTGACCTCGAACTCGTCCGCCAAAAACCTCACCATGTGCGCCGTCGCCCTGCCGCGCACCGGGTTTTCGGCGACGTGTATCTCCAGTTGTTTACCGATGACTTTGCCGATCTTGGTTTTCTTGGCGCGCGGACGCCCGAGGATATTCAGCACCAAAGTATCTTCTTCCCAATAACAAAATGAGGCTTCCGGTTTCATCACCACGCTCATATTCCCGCCAACACATTGGCCAGCTCCGTCGCCGCAACGACTTCCACATTCGGCGCAAGCGGATAACCGCTCTCTACCGGCGCAACGACGTAGGCTTGGTCGAGTTGCAGATCATTCAGCGCCGACCAGAAGCCCTTGCTCAATGCCGGTGCGCTGGAGAATTTGATCTCAAAACCGATTTTCCTGCCGCCCCGTGTTGCCACCACGTCCATCTCCGCCCCGCTTGCCGTGCGGTAAAACGAGAGCTGCCATTGCGCTCCGATCAATTGCGCGATCTGCTCCAACACCCACCCCTCCCACGAAGCGCCCACGATCGGATGTCCCGCCAGATCGTTGAGATTCTCGATGCCCAGCAGCGCATGCAATATGCCGCTGTCGCGCAGATACACCTTGGGTGACTTCACCAAACGTTTGCCCAGATTGGCTTGCAGCGGCGGCAAACGGCGCAGCATGTAGGTCGCTTCCAGTATGTCCAGATAATGCTGAACCGTCGGAGCCGATACGCCGAACCCCGCAGCGAGCCGCGAAGCGTTCCATAACTGCCCGTGCAGATGCGCGAGCATTTGCCAGAAGCGGTGCAGCGTCGTGCCGGGAATGCGGATACCGAAAGCAGGGATATCGCGCTCCAGATGGGTGGCGATAAAAGATTCGCGCCACGCAAAGGATGAAGCATCGGATGGTGCCAGCCAGCTCAGCGGATAGCCGCCGCGCAGCCAGAAATCCTGCAACTGGCGATGCAAAGGATTGATCTCGCTCACATCGAAAGGCGCAAGTTCGTGAAAACAGATGCGCCCCGCCAAAGACTCCGAGGCTTGCCGCAACAACTGGGGCGAGGCCGAGCCCAGCAGCAGGAAACGTCCCGGTGTGCGCTGCGCATCGATCAGCGCGCGCAACACCGCGAACAGTTCCGGCTGGCGCTGTATCTCATCCAGTACGATGAACTGTCCGGCATGGCGCGACAGGAACAACTCGGGATCGGACAGTTTCGCCAGATCGGAAGGCCGCTCAAGATCGAGATGCACACTGTCCGGTCGCGCATTCGCAACGATGCGCGCCAACGTCGTCTTGCCCGCTTGGCGCGGCCCGAGCAAGGCCACTGCCGGAAAATCGCCCAGCGAACGCTCGATCTGAGGAAGAAGTCTTCGGCTTATCATGCCTGCATATTAAAATATAGCCTTTCAATATGCAAGGATGTGGGCAAATTAAAGAAAGCCCGAAAACAATCGCTCACAGCCCTCCCCCAACCCTCCCCCAGAGGGGGAGGGAGCAGAAACGATTAAGGAAGGTCTGATTAAGTCCGCTCGTGGTGTACCCGCAAGGAGTAGGCCGTGGCTGTAAGGGGCAGAAGCCCCAACAGCACACGCTCAGTATTTTCCGTTCGCTCCCTCGATACACCGCACAAGTGCGGCACTCGGGACGAACGGAAAATGTATCGAACCATGGCTTGCGGACTTAATCAGACCTTCCTTAAATCAGCACATTCTTAGAAACGCTCATACCCGAGCAAATAACGCCATTGCCCAGACTGTAACTTTGCCATCGACACGCGACCAATCCGCAGCCGCCTCATCGCCCGCACTTGCAGCCCCACACTGTTGCACATGTGCGCGATCTGACCGGGCTGCACGCTTTTGAGCGCGAAGCGCAAACGGGTTTCATTCTGCCAACTCACCTTGGACGGTGGCAGCGCTTTGCCGTTATAACTCAAGCCGTGGTTGAGCAGCTTAAGACCTTCCTCGATCAGCTCGCCCGCGACCTCCACCACATATTCCTGCTCGATGGTCGCAGCATCGTCGCCGAGCTTGCGCGACACACGATAGTCTTGCGTGAACACCGATAGACCACCCGCACCAACCTCCAGCGGCAGGCATTGCGTGAGGCGCACAAAATGCTGCTTGAGGATGCGTATGCCGGAATGGTCATCCGCCGCCTGCGTGTCCGCGCATATCAGTTGCGGCGTGAAGGAAATATCCGGCGGCTGATGCAACAGGATAGTCACAGGCTCCAGCGGCGTAAGTTTGGCTTCTGGATGCAATGCAACCTTCTGCTCCGACACCATGAACTGCGGCTCTTCCACTACCTGTCCATCCACCGTCACCCAACCCCCGGCGATATACAGCTCGGCTTCGCGGCGCGAGCAAGGCAACATTTCGGCCAGACGCTTGGCGAGACGGACGGGGGCGGTCATGAGATGAATGATGGAAGCATGGGGCGTCATTGTAAACGCTTGCGCACCAGACTCTGTAAAATGAACGATTGAACCCAGCATCAAATCCAGTTTGAAATTCTTGCGCAGAACACCGTGGGCAAGAGAGAGGGGCGAGTAGCTGTATTTGCAGCAGCTTAAAGCTGCCAAGTAAATTGCTTAGTATTGGATACGCAACGTTGCCAGCAAAGAGTTCTTCACCAAGCGAGGGGCGGATTTGTGCCAGAAGGAGACGTTCGCGTTTGCCCGTACTATTATGCATACGTGGACAGATATAACCTGAGGGCGCTCAATGAATCGGTTGTTAACAAAATAGTGTATGTTTTACTCATGCCAATAATAATGACTGGCGCGTCCGCCTAATAACTGTTGGACACTAGTGATGAGTACATTAAACGCTTTATAAACTGTGATGTTGAATGACTGATCCAGATCATTTCTCAAATCCATTTTCTCCATCGCGCTGGGCTATTACCAAGTCAGATGAATCACCAGAGAATTTGTTGGCTGATGATCTCATCATGGCTTGGGCGGAAGATCAGATTTCTGGTGAGCCACGCTATATAGGTGAGTTGAGTGTTGACCAACGCGGTTCAAAGTGTAATTGCAGGTGCACAAGTTGCAAACTTCCGCTTACCGCTGTAAACGCCGCAAAACCAGAATTTAAAAAACGCCCCCATTTTCGTCATCCCGCTGGTGCCGAAAAGAACGCTTGCCTTGTCTTAGCTGCAAGATTTGCCGCTTTGCAGATGTTAAAAAGAGACGGAGTTCTTGAATTGCCTCGTCATCGCCAATCAGCGAGTGTCACAGGATTAAGCGGGAAATATTACGAGGCGTGGGTTGAGTCACCTCCTGAGCGAGTTAGCATTTCAAACTTTGGTTTTAATGACAAGGCAAGTGCAATTCTGACGCTTGATGATGGTAGGCAACTGACAGTACGCTTGGTTGGTCGAATTGAAGCTGATGAAAGCGGGGCAAATTTTGCGGTTTCGCTAACACCCACAATACTTCTGGTCGTGGACGAACCGAGCATTGCTGCCATGTCACCCGAAGATTTGAGAAAGCGACTTCAACTAATAGCAGTTGATGGTATCTGGTGCTCTTATTGGGACAACAAAGCATTAATCGATGCAGCTATGGATGCTGCAAAGAGAGAAGCTGAAATTGCACTCGACTGGCTTGGCGACATACCAGACATACCGGCAGATATAAGCACTGAATTAAAGCGCGAGACTCTTCTGCATATCAAGGCAAAGGAGATTTTGGAACGAGAAAAAAGAATCTGCCTACCCTCCCTTGTTGTGGAAGTAGAAACAGTGCTGCCGAGTGGACACGTTCTTACGAAAAGCAAAATATTGTCAGGACACATTGCTCAGCTTGAATCTGTAACCTTGGAAAAATGTATCGGTCGTATTAGGCCAGATGTGGTTGCAAACGCGATACCTACTGGCGAGTGGTTAGACGAACAGATTCTGATTGAAATTACCGTAACCAACACAATTACTGAGGAGCGAATCGAACGTATTCGACGTGAGAACATTCCAGCTCTTGAAATCGATATATCCCGTATGGGGGGTGTTGTAACAGAAGCCGAATTTACGCAACTCATCATTGAAGAGGTGGCCGGGAAGCGTTGGCTTTCCCATCCTCGAATCGAGCAGGAGAGGTCGTTGCTTGAAGCTGAGCTTGCTGATGAAGCAGCCAAAGTTATCGAGCAGGAGCGATTATATTCGGAAACCACTTCAACTCCTGTGAACGAGTGGGCGAGGTTGTATTTGGATTCTGTGATGTCTCACGGAAATATTAGGGCGAATGCTGATGACCCTGATAGCGATCCATTGCTGCTATCAAACGCAATCAGTCTCGTACGGAGATATGCTGAGAAACTTGCCATCCACGGGTATCCTGAGGCAAACGATGATGAGTTATTCCGGCAGCGAGGAAATATCCTTGAACGATTGCTGTCTTTGAAATTGAATAAAGCTGTGGGTTACAAGCTTGATAGTGCTTGGCAGGTCATAAATGCAATCCTGCAAGAGAGGGCACGGTCCGCACAATGGCAAACACTTTATCTGATAGGCATCAAGGCGTGGCTGCCAACACTTAATGAGGAACAAACTGAAAGAGTGGCGAAGTGGCGCTCTAATGTATTGCGAAGCCTCAATGCCGGTGAGCATACATATCAACGTGATAGGAAATACGATAGGCTTTTGAAGCTGCTGTTTCCTGAACTCACAAATGCGCTTTCGAAATCGCTCGGAAGCGGTGGTGCCAAAACTCCCCCACAATTAACCAGCTCATTAAAAGAAGTTGTGAGTCCCAATACCTATGGCTATGAACCTGATTCCTGGCTAAGAGGGAGAGCACTTGAAGCATGGAAGAGGGACAATCCTGAAGCAGCTAAACAGTGGGAAGAAATGAAACCCAGAAGCAAATAGTCTGGTCAACTGTGACTCTGAGATCGGCGATGTTTCAGTAACGCTCCTGATGGAATGCGATGAAACCGGAGAAATCAGACGCGGCCGAATTAGGAAACGAATTTTGATGGGCTTAAAGAAGTCTGCCAAAGCTCCAGCGTCAATAGCGAAAATGTATGTTCGCCTTCCCTAGAAGCGACTGTCCGCAGTCGTTAGCAGCACTTCACATTGCTTTAGATCAACATCACTTTGTGTTGCCCTTACGTTTAAATCAATCCCTCCAGCATCTTGCGCACCGGGGTCGGTATCGCCGCCCGCAACGCCTCTTCCACATCCAGCCACACACTGCCCGCCTGCTGCACGCGCTGCGGTTTTTGCTTCATGCGCAACAGCACCGGCGTGATGTGTAATTTGAAATGCGTGAAGGTGTGGGTGAATACCGGCAGTTCGGTGCGATCACTCAATACCATGCCGTTGCGCTGCACATAGTCACTCTCCAGCCCGTCTTCCAGTTGCGGCGGGCACCACAGCCCGCCCCAGATGCCGCTGCCGGGACGTTTCTCCAGCAGGATGTCGTTGCCGTGCATGAGCAGCAGGAAGGTCGCCTGTTTTTCCGGTACGGCTTTGCGCGGGCGCGGCGCGGGCAGCTCGGCGATGCGCTCTGTTTGCAGTGCTACGCAGTCGGCCTGCACCGGACAGAGCGCACACTTGGGGCGACTGCGCGTGCAGACGGTGGCCCCCATGTCCATGAGTGCCTGGGTGTAGGTGGCGACATCGCGCTCTGGCAGCAATGCTTCGGCCTGTTGCCAGAGTTTTTCTTCCACCTGTTTGTTGCCCGACCAGCCCGCAATACCGCAGTAGCGCGCCAAGACACGCTTGACGTTGCCGTCCAAAATCGCGCGGCGTTCGTGATAAGCCAGCGCACAAACGGCAGCGGCGGTGGAGCGGCCTATGCCGGGCAGTTCGAGTATCTGTTCGAAGTCGCGCGGGAATTCGCCTCCATGTTTTGCCATGATGAGCTGCGCGGCTTTGTGCAGATTGCGTCCGCGTGCGTAATAGCCCAAGCCGCTCCAATGCGCGAGCACTTGTTCTTCGCTGGCAGCGGCCAGCGCGGCGATGTTGGGGAACGAAGCGACGAAACGCTCGAAATAGGGGATGACGGTGACCACCTGCGTTTGTTGCAGCATGATTTCGGACAGCCACACGCGGTAGGCATCCGCACCCTGCCACGGCAGGCCGTGGCGGCCATGCGCTCTTTGCCATGCGATCAGTCGTGCAGCGAAATCTTGGGGCATGGGATGCCGGATGGTTGCGGGTGTACCGCGATCCGTAATGCGAGTTAATGGGAGGTGAAGTATAACTTCTGGAAGGCCGGGCTCGGCCCGAATAAAGCCTTGCCACGAACAAGGCTTAAGGTTGCTTGAACAGGCCGCTTACACCTGCATGTTCATGATGTCGTTATAGGCCGCCACGACTTTGTTGCGCACTTGCAGGGTGGTTTGGAACTGGATGCTGGCTTTTTGCATGGAGATCATGGTATCGCTCAGGCTCACCTTGTCGTCGCCCATCACAAAAGCTTTTTGCATCTGCTCGGCGTTATTCTGTGCCTGCGATACGCCGTCCAGCGAGGACTTCAGCACATTGGCGAAGTCCACCCCGCCGGTACTGCCCGCTGCCGGAGCCTGAGCCGCCCCGCCTTGCGCAGCCGTCATCGCGGCGCGCATCTGCGCAAGCAAACTATCCACATTCGAAACGTTCATTCCGCACCTCCTTCATCCAGTGTTCGCACAATATCACCCGTCCGCCATCATTAACCCGAGAAAAGCTATAGAATTCCCCCGCTTTTCGGCACACTGAACTTGTCACAGACGCCGATAATGTGCAGCGTGAGGTAAGGCTCTTGCTCCCCTTGGAAAGATAACATGACCGATACAGCCAACAATCCGACTCCATCCATCGCCACGCTGCTGCTGGGCCTCAACGGCCAGCAGAAGATGGGTTTCATGGTCGCCATCGCTGCCACCATCGCCGTGCTGGCGGGCTTTTGGATGTGGGGACAGACCCCCGACTACCGCGTGCTGTACACCAATCTGTCCGACCGCGACGGCGGTGCCATCATCGAATCGCTGCAACAGCAGAATATCCCCTACAAATTCGCCGAGGGCGGCGGTGCGCTGCTGGTTCCCGGCAATCTGGTGCATGAAGTGCGCCTGCGTCTGGCTTCCCAAGGGCTGCCCAAGGGCGGTACGGTAGGTTTCGAGCTGATGGAATCGCAAAAGTTCGGCACCAGCCAGTTCCTTGAGCAGGTGAACTATCAGCGCTCGCTGGAAGGTGAGCTCGCACGCTCGATGCAGACCATAGGCGCGGTGCAGAACGCCCGTGTGCATCTGGCGATCCCCAAACCCTCGGTTTTCGTCAAAGACCAGCAAAAGCCCAGCGCTTCGGTGGTTTTGGCGCTGCATCCCGGTCGCGAGCTGGACCCCGGCCAAGTGAACGGTATCGTGCATCTGGTCTCCAGCAGCATCCCCAACATGCCGCCGCAAAGCGTGACCGTGCTCGATCAAAGCGGCAATCTGTTGAGTTCGGCGCGCGAAGGCAACGAGTTGTTGATGGATGCGACCCAGCTCAAATATGTGCGCGAGATCGAACAGGATTACATCAAGCGTATCGAAGCGATCCTCTCCCCGATCACCGGCCAGCAGAACGTAAAAGCGCAGGTCACCGCCAATATCGACTTTGCCCAGGTGGAAGAGACTGCCGAGATCTATAAACCCAACCAGCGTCCCAATACTGCGGCGATACGCAGCACACAGACACTGGAGGCGCTGAACGGGATCGCCCAGGCTGGCGGCGTACCGGGTGCGTTATCCAACCAGCCCGCTCCGGCGGCCACGGCTCCGATCACCACCGGCGCCCAAGTAGCCAACGCCACTTCCGGCAATGCGGCCAATACCCGCAAAGAAGCCACTTCCAACTTCGAGCTGGACCGTACCATCCAGCATACCAAGCTGCCGGTGGGTAATATCCGCCGCCTCTCGGTCGCCGTGGTGGTCAATAACCGCAATGTGACCGACGCCAAGACCGGCAAAGTCTCATCCAAGCCTTATACCGAGGCTGAGAACGCGCAGATCACCGCGCTGGTGAAAGATGCCATGGGCTTCGATCCAAAACGCGGAGACAGCCTGAATCTGCTCAACAGGGCGTTTAATAGCGAGCCGGAAGTCGCCTTACCGGAAGTTCCGCTGTGGAAACAACCCGATATCATCGCGCTCGCCAAAGATATCCTGAAATATGTATTGATCGCCGGAGGTGTGGGCTTCTTGTTGTTCGGCATCATCCGCCCCGCTTTCAAGAATCTGGCGACACAGGCGGCGGCGCAGGCCGAAGCCGCAGCCGCAGCCGCCGAAGCGGCACGCCTGCACCACGGCCACGGCATGGGCCAGTTGCATGAAACGAAGAATTCCTATGAGGACAATCTGCAACTCGCCAAACAACTGACCAAGGACGACCCCAAGATCGTCGCTTCAGTAGTAAAAGAATGGGTGAATAAAGAATGAGTGACGCCGGAGTTACCAAAAGTGCCATTCTGCTCCTGACCCTGGGTGCCAACGAGGCGGCCGAGGTCATGAAGTTCCTTGAACCCAAGGAAGTGCAGAAGATCAGTGCGGCGATGGTCTCGCTCAAGAACCTGAGCCGCGAAGAGATTGCGGCGGTGTTCGAAGACTTCAATGATGTCGCTTCCGAGAAGACCACCTTCGGCATGGATTCGGATGCTTATATCAAGGACATGTTGACCAAGGCATTAGGCGACGACAAGGCGGCCGGCCTGATTGACCGTATTCTGCACAACAGCGACACCAGCGGTATCGAAAGCCTGAAATGGATGGACCCCTCTTCTGTGGCCGACCTGGTCGCCAACGAACACCCGCAGATCATCGCCACCATCATGGCGCATCTGGAACCGGAACAGGCCGCCACCGTGCTTGCCCTGTTGACCGAACGTACACGCAATGACGTGATGCTGCGTATCGCCACACTGGATAGCGTACAGCCCATCGCATTACACGAACTGAATGATGTGTTGACCAAGTTGCTTTCCGGCAATACGGTGAGCAAAAAATCGATCAAAGGCGGTGTGCGCACCGCTGCCGAGATCCTCAACTTCATCGGCGGCACACAGGATGCCGTGCTGGATTCAGTGCGCGGCCACGACGCCGAGCTGGCGCAGAAGATCATGGACGAGATGTTCGTGTTCGAAGACGTGATGGATATCGAAGATCGCGGCATCCAGTTGATCTTGCGCGAAGTCCAGTCCGAATCCCTGATCGTGGCACTCAAAGGCGCCACCGAAGAGTTGCGCGAGAAGATACTCAAGAATATGTCGCAACGTGCCGCCGAGATGTTGCGCGAGGATCTCGAAGCCAAGGGCCCGGTCAAGGTCAGCGAAGTCGAGGCCGAACAGAAAGAGATCCTCAAGATCGTGCGCCGTCTGTCTGACGAAGGCCAGATCTCGATAGGTGGCGGAGGAGATGAGGCTTATGTCTGATGTCCTGACCCCCAAAGACCAACTCACCGCCTATGAGCGGTGGGAGTTGCCGTCGTTCGACACAAGCAGCGGCATCCGTGTCTCCGGCAATCCCAACGGCATCAAGCTGCCGACCGCTTCGGAACTGGAAAGCATCCAGCAACAGGCCCATGCCGAAGGTTTCCAGGCCGGCTACGCGGAAGGTCTGCAAAAGGCGACTGCGGAGACGCAGCGTTTCGCCTCTCTGCTGGCCGCACTGGAGCAGGACGTTGACCAGCAAGTCTCGCAGAGCCTGCTGGATCTCTCGCTGGAACTGGCACAACAGATGCTGCATCAAACATTGAAGGTGCAACCGGAAGTGTTGCTGGATATCATCCGCGAGGCCATCGCCAGTCTGCCGCATTTCAATCCCGGTGCACATATCGTCCTGCATCCCGCCGATGCCGAGATCGTGCGTGCCCGTATGGGCGAGCAACTGGCCCATTCCGGCTGGAAGATCTTCGAAGATAACCAGATCACCCCCGGCGGCGCGCGCATCGAGACGGCACACTGTCAGATCGACGCCACGCTGGAGACACGCTGGAAACGCATCACCGCGAACCTGGGCCAAGATTCTGCTTGGTTGATGAAATGAACAGCCACCAACAACGCTGGCACAACGTATTACAAGCCAACCGCGATGCGGCCAGGCAAAGCCCGCCTTTGCTCACCAGCGGGCGCCTGACCAAGGCGACCGGATTGGTCATGGAAGCGGTCGGTCTGCGCATGGCCGTCGGCAGCACCTGCATCATCCAGCTACCCAATAGCCAGATCGAGGCCGAGGTGGTCGGTTTCTCCGGCGAGAAGTTATTCCTGATGCCGGAAAACGATGTACAGGGTCTCGTCCCCGGCGCCCGCGTGATTCCCTTCGAGGCTACGCGCAACGCTCCGACACCCGGACAACCGGCTCAAACACTCCGCCACAGTGAGGACTTGGCACGCCATCTGCCGGTCGGCGAGATGCTGCTGGGCCGCGTATTGGACGGTGCCGGACGTCCGCTCGACCAGTTCGGCCCGTTGCCGGACGGCCCCAGCGCCACTTTGCAGAGCCGCCCGATCAACCCGCTCGACCGCGCTCCTATCAAAGAAGCGCTGGACGTCGGCGTGCGCGCCATCAACGCGCTGCTCACGGTCGGACGCGGACAGCGTATGGGCCTGTTCGCCGGTTCCGGCGTGGGCAAGAGTGTGTTGCTCGGCATGATGGCGCGTTACACCACTGCCGATGTGATCGTCGTTGGTCTGATCGGCGAACGTGGCCGCGAAGTGAAAGAGTTCATCACCGACATCCTCGGCGAAGAAGGTCTGAAACGTGCGGTGGTAGTTGCAGCGCCTGCCGATACCAGCCCGCTGCTGCGTATGCAGGGCGCGGCTTACGCCACCACCATCGCCGAATATTTCCGCGACCAGGGCAAGAACGTGTTGCTGATCATGGATTCGCTCACCCGTTATGCGATGGCACAACGCGAGATCGCGCTGGCCATCGGCGAACCGCCCGCTACGAAAGGTTATCCTCCCTCGGTCTTCGCCAAGTTACCGCAACTGGTGGAGCGTGCCGGTAACGGCACCGAGGGCGGCGGCTCTATCACGGCCTTTTATACCGTGCTGACGGAAGGTGACGATCAGCAGGATCCGATCGCGGACAGTGCGCGTGCGATCCTGGACGGGCATATCGTGCTTTCGCGCCGTCTGGTCGAGCAGGGGCATTACCCGGCCATCGACATCGAGGCATCGATCAGCCGCGCCATGAACAATCTGGTCGACCAGCCACATTTTTTCAAAGTACAGCGCTTCAAGCAGTTGTACGCGCATTACCAGCGCAACCATGACTTGATCAGCGTGGGTGCCTATGTGCACGGTAGCGACCCCCTGCTGGACGAGGCGATCCTGATGCATCCGCACCAGTCCCATTTCCTCAAGCAGGGCATGTACGAAGCCGACCATTTCGACACCAGTATGGCGGCGTTCTCCGGATTATTTGAACAAGGGAATTGACCATGTCCAAACCCTTCTCATTACAACCACTGGTGCAGTTGGCGAAACAAAAGAACGAAGCCGCGATCAAGACCCTTGGCAAGTTGAACCAGCAACATCAGTCTGCCGAAACCAAGCTGACTATGCTGCAACAGTTCCGCCGCGACTATCAGGAAAAGTTCCAGGAGGCAGCCAGAAACGGCATGGCTCCGGCAGATCTGCGCAACTTCCAGGACTTTATCTATCGCCTGGACAAAGCGATCGAACAACAGCAGAACGCCGTCGATTTCTCGGTCTCTTCGCTCGATGCGGGACGGGTGGAACTTAAAGACGCGCAACGCAAGATGCAATCGTTCGAGACACTGGCACAGCGCCATATCGAGACCGAAAAGAAGCGGGAAGCCAAGATCGAGCAAAAGATGCAGGATGAACATACGGGACGTTTTGCCGCATACCAGGCGATAGAGAAAAACAACGACGAACAGGAACAAACCCTTTTAGGAGCGAACCATGACTAACCTACCCATCACTGCCAGTGCCCCCCAGACTGCTGCAAAACCGACGCAAGCGGCCCCTGCCGAAGAGGCCTCTACACAAAGCAAGCCTTTCGGTGATGTGTTGGCACGCCAGGTCTCCGAGACCACTCCGGCGGATGAACCCGCTCCGGCATTGAAGAAAGTCACGGCAAAGACCGCTGCAAAATCCGCAGAAGAGTTGCTCAAGGCAGAAGATACGAAGGCGCCAACGGATACAACCGCCAATCTGCCCGGCGACATGCTCGCCGCACTGCTCCCGCAAGGTGCTGCCACGGTTCAAGCGACTACCTCTGTATCGGCAGCCGAATCGTCCGAGCAGTTGGGGCAGGATGAGGCGGCAGCGGAGTTGTCGGGGCTGCTCGGCCAATCGGGATCATCGGCCAGACCCGGACTGCCGGGATCGTCTTCGGCAAATAACGCGGCAGAACAACGCGGAACAGCAAAAGCCGCTCCCGCCGCTGTCGGTACAAAAACCGGCGCGGGAACCGAATCGCTAATCCCCGCTGCTGCCAAAGGTGCTGCGAATAGCGGACGTGAGGCGCTTGCCGACTCGAAGAAGGATGCCGTCTTTGCCAGCATGATGGCTACCATGAGCGCAACACAGACAAACAAAAATTCCGCTGCGGATGAGAAAGCCATCGCTCTGGCTGCGGCACCGCAACCGAATGCCTCAGCTCTGGCCGCCATGCAAGCCAATAACACCACGCTGGCCCCGGCCATCGTGGCACCAACATTGGTAACTATCAATACTCCGGTGACCAATGAGAAATGGGGCGACGAGTTCAACCAGAAGATCACTTGGCTCTCCACACAAAAAGAACAAAGTGCCGAGTTACACCTGAACCCGCCGCAACTCGGGCCGATGGATGTGGTGCTCAAGGTCAGCGGAGACCAGGCGACCGCCATGTTCTCCTCCCCGCACGCTGCGGTACGTGAAGCGATCGAGCAGGCATTGCCCAAGCTCCGTGAAATGATGGCCGACAGCGGCATCATGCTCGGCAATGCGACCGTCAACGATCAGGCCCCGCGTAACCGGCAGAACGACAGTGAGGGCAGATCGGGCAATTCCCGCCAGGGCATCAATGGCATCAGTGACTCGGCCACGACAGGCAACGCCAGTATGCGCGTCTCCCCAATCAGCCGGCATAACGGTATAGTTGACACCTTTGCCTGAACACGCGGAATTGGGGATGATTTCTTCGTCTGTTCCACGGATGGTGACCAGGCGATAAGTTCGATAATCACCCACATCTAAGAAGGGAAAGTAGCATGGCCAAACCAGCAAAACCAGCCGCCGCAAAGAAAGAAGAAGTCGTTGCGGACGCGCCCAAAAGCAAGAAGAAACTCATCATCATCGGGGTGGTGGGTCTGCTTGTTGCCGGCGCTGCGGGCTGGTATTTCATGAAAGGCAACGATGCTTCCCATAGCGAAGCGCCCAAAGTGGAAGTGTCCCAGACTCCCACTTTCATCGCACTGGATGCTTTCACTGTCAATTTGCAACGCGAGGACGAAGGTGACCAATACCTGCAAATCACTCTCTCGCTCAAGGTTTTCGAGCTGGAGCTGGTGGAGAAGATCAAAGCTGTGCTGCCCGAGATTCGCAGCAAATTGAACCTGTTGTTGTCGAGCAAGCGCGCCTCCGAACTGGCATCGGCAGAAGGAAAGAAGGCGCTGGCGGCAGAGATCATGGCTGAGACCAACCATGTTCTGGGTATCCACAACGCGCCCGCAGCCCATGCACCCGCTTCGGCACCCGTGGCCACACCGGACCTCGTAGCCGAGGTGGCGACAGCACCTGCTCCGGCAGAAGGTGAAGAAGCTCCGGCAGAAGGCGCGGCCGAGGCTCCTGCTATTCCTTCCGCACCCGTACCCGCAGCTCCGGCCATGCCGGAAATGAAGGGAGTGGTGGACGTGTTGTTCACCTCGTTCATTATCCAGTGATGATGCCATGAGCCAAGAATTCCTCTCCCAAGACGAAGTCGACTCGCTACTGCGGGGAGTCACGGGTGAAACCGAGGACACCGCTCAGGATGCCGGCCCCGCAGACGGTGTGCGCCCGTACAATATGGCGACGCAGGAGCGCATCGTGCGCGGGCGTATGCCGACGATGGAGATCATCAACGAGCGTTTTGCGCGCTTGTTGCGTATCGGGCTGTATAACTTCATACACCGCAGTGCAGAAGTATCTGTCGGTCCGGTACGGGTACTGAAATTCTCCGAGTTCATCCGCAATCTGCCGGTACCGGCCAATCTGAACCTGGTTCAGATCAAACCGCTGCGCGGCAATTCGCTGTTCATCTTCGACCCCAATCTGGTGTTCCTGGTGGTGGACAGCCTGTTCGGCGGAGATGGCCGTTTCCATACCCGCGTGGAAGGCCGCGAATTCACCCAGACAGAACATCGCATCATCCAGCAGATGCTGGGGGTGGTGTTCGAGACTTACGGCAAGGCATGGGAAGCTGTCCACAAGCTCGAGTTCGAATTCGTGCGTTCCGAGGTGAACCCGCAGTTCGCCAATATCGCCACGCCCAACGAGGTGGTGGTGATCACCACCTTCGAGGTCGAGTTCAACGGCGTGGGCGGATCGATCCATATCTGCAAACCCTATTCGATGATCGAACCCCTGCGCGAGCTACTCTACAGCACGATGCAAGGCGATCATGTCGTCGCCGACAAGCGCTGGCTGCATATGCTGTCGAAACAGATCCAGGCCGCCGAGATCGAGCTCACCGCAGTGCTGGGGAAGAGCAAGACCACCGTAGATCAGGTATTGAAGATGAAAGTGGGCGATTTCATGCCGATGGATGTACCCGAGAATGTGGTTGCCCATGTCAGCGGTGTGCCGGTGATGGAATGCAAATACGGGGTCTTCAACAATCAATACGCACTCAAAGTAGTCAAAATGGTGGCTGCCGACAACAGCGAACAATCAAACGGAGGAAGAAATGGCTGACGAAACCACAGAAATTAGCGCCGACGACTGGGGCGCTGCGATGGCTGAACAAGCTACCACTCCACCCGCAGCCGACGACTGGGGCGCTGCGATGTCGGAACAGGCGGCGGCTCCCAAAGTTGAGCCCCATGTGTTCGAACAGTTCGGCGGTGCCGGCGGCGCGACCGCGCACAATGATCTGGATATGATTCTGGACATCCCCGTACAACTCACGGTAGAGTTGGGGCGTACCAAGATGCCGATCAAGAATCTGTTGCAACTGGCACAAGGCTCGGTGGTCGAACTCGCCGGTATGGCAGGTGAGCCGCTGGATGTGCTGATCAACGGCTTTTTGATCGCCCAGGGCGAGGTGGTCGTGGTGAATGATAAACTGGGCATACGCCTGACCGATATCATCACGCCATCCGAACGCTTGCGCCGTATCAACCGCTAACTTTATGTTCACACGACTATCCGTTTTCTTTTCTGCATTATGTTGTACATCTCTGACTTACGCGGCTGATCCGGTCCGTCCGGCGTTCACGCCGCCGCCCGCCTCCGCAGTCTCCTCCGGCAGCGTGATGCAGGTCATCCTGAGCCTGCTGCTGGTGCTGGCGGCCATCGTGCTGGTCGCCTGGCTGCTGAAGCGCATCAACCTTCCCCAAAACAGCGCGGGCAGCGCGCTCAAAGTGGTCAGCGGCGTAGCCGTGGGGCAGCGCGAACGTATCGTACTGGTCGAAGTGAACGATACCTGGCTGGTGGTCGGCGTCGCGCCCGGGCAAGTAACCGCTTTGCACACGATGCCCAAGAACGTTCTGCCTGTCACCGATGCTACCACCCCGGACGCGGACAACAAGTTCAAGAATTGGCTGAAGGTGGTGATGGAGAAACGCAATGCGGCTTAGATTGTTGCTGGCGGCGGTGCTGCTGGCTCTGGTGCCTTTTGCACACGCTGCCGACGCCGGATTACCCGCTTTCACCAGCACCCCGACCGGCGGCGGTGGACAGACTTATTCGCTGAGCCTGCAGACGCTCATCCTGCTCACCTCGCTGTCTTTTTTGCCTGCGGTGCTGTTGCTGATGACATCGTTCACCCGCATCATCATCGTGTTATCCCTGCTGCGATCTGCGATCGGCACTCCTTCTTCGCCGCCCAATCAAGTCCTCATCGGCCTGGCTCTGTTCCTTACCTTTTTCGTCATGTCCCCGGTACTCGACAAGATCTATACCGATGCCTACCTGCCCTACAGTGAGAACAAGATGTCACTGCAACAGGCTATCGACCGCGGCAGTGCCCCGCTCAAGACGTTCATGCTGAAACAGACGCGGGAGACCGATCTCGCTTTGTTCGTGCGTATCTCCAATAGCGAGCCGCTGCAAAGCGCCGAGGAGGTACCGATGAAGATACTGGTTCCGGCTTACGTCACCAGCGAACTGAAGACCGCGTTCCAGATCGGTTTCGTGGTCTTTATCCCGTTCCTGATCATCGATATGGTGGTCGCCAGCGTGCTGATGTCCATGGGTATGATGATGGTGTCGCCTTCGGTCATTTCGCTACCGTTCAAGATCATGTTATTCGTGCTGGCCGACGGCTGGAACCTGCTCATCGGCTCGCTGGTGCAGAGCTTTTATACCTGACGGCTGAACCATGACCCCAGAAACCGTAATGACCATAGGAAGGCAGGCGCTGGAACTCACCCTGCTGGTTTCGGCACCACTGCTGCTGACAGCGCTCGTCATCGGCCTGATCGTCAGCATCTTTCAGGCTGCGACCCAGATCAACGAAATGACCCTGTCGTTCATTCCCAAGCTGCTGGGTATGTTCGTCGTACTGATCATTGCCGGTCCCTGGATGATGGGTCTGTTGCTGGATTACATGCAGCGCCTGTTCAGCAGTATCCCGTGGATGGTCGGCTGACCTCCGTACAGGCAACCATGTCTACAACGACTTCTCTGCGCTCCGTGCAGTCATGATTAGCGTCACCAGCGCGCAACTCACAGCTTGGATGGCCGCCTTTGTTTTCCCGTTGGCGCGCATCATGGCGCTGATCGCCAGCGCCCCCGTTCTCGGCAACAAACAGATCCCGATACGCATCAAGATCTCTCTGGGGATGTTACTCACCTTCATCATCGCGCCGAACATCGATGTCCCCAGCGGCATCGACCCGGCCACGGCACAAGGACTGCTGATCCTGATACAACAGATATTGGCCGGATTGGCGATGGGTTTTGCGATGCGGCTGATCTTCACCGCAGTGGAAATGGCGGGCGATCTTGCCGGTATGCAGATGGGTCTGGGTTTTGCCAGCTTCTATGACCCGGTGAACGCTTCTTATTCGCCGGTCATCGCGCAATTCCTCGGCGTCATCGCCACGCTCGCTTTTCTGGCGATGAACGGACACCTCTATATGCTGGCGGCATTGGCAGACAGCTTCCAGGCTTTTCCGATCAGTTCGTCACTGCCTTCGGCGGCGGCATTCCGTACGCTGGTCGACTGGGGAAGCACGATCTTTTCGCACGCCCTGCAACTTGCCATGCCTCTGATCGGCGCGTTGATGATCACCAATCTTGCGCTGGGTATCCTGACGCGCAGTGCGCCGCAGCTCAACATCTTCGCGGTCGGCTTTCCGATCACACTGGCGGTCGGTCTCTCCACGCTGGCGCTATCTTTGCCCTACCTTGCCCCGATGCTGGAGCATGTTGTGAACGAGGGACTGGATATGATGCAGCGTATCGCACTGCAGATGGCGAAACGCTAACCGACTCAGGCTTCGACCAACACTCGCAGCTTGGCATCCTCCACCTGGATGTGCTTCACCAGCCAGTCACGCAGATACGCCAACACATCGAACTGGGCAACCAGCGGATTGGCATGCAACTCTTCGTAGAACTCCCTGATCTTTGCTTCGAAAGCATGGTGTTGCTGTTCCTGCTGCTCGACACCCGCGAACGCATAGTGTGCCATCATCTGCTCCTCAGCCCGAAAATGGACTTTGGCATAAGCATCCAGCGCTTTGATGACGCGCGCGACTTCGCGCGCACCCTGTTTGTTGGTGACGACTTCGAACAGGTCGTTGATCAGATCGAACAGGTAACGATGGTGCTCATCAATGATGTCTATGCCGACACTGAGACTTTCGTCCCACGGTATCCATGCGTTCTCGCGCGGCTTGAGCGGGGGCAGCGTCAGTACCTGCTTGGGATCGATGATGTCGTCGCGGTATAACTCACGTACTCGCAATATTTCTGGCATCGCGCTCTTGAAGGCTTCCACGATGGCCGGGTCGAAATATTTGCCGGATTCCGAAATGATCCAGACTCTCGCCTCTTCCATCGACCATGCCTGTTTATAGGGACGCGTCGAGGTGAGCGCATCGAATACATCGGCGACGGAGCAGATCCGTGCCAGTATCGGAATCTGTTCTCCGGCCAAACCCTGCGGATATCCCGTTCCATCCCAGCGCTCGTGGTGTGACCCGGCGATGTCACGCGCAGCCGCAATCAATGTATCGTTGCCGGTCAGGATAGTGACGCCGATCTTGGTATGCGTCTTCATGACATCATATTCATCGCTGGTCAATTTACCAGGCTTGAGTAATACCGCATCGGCGATGCCGATCTTGCCGACATCATGCATGGGAGCCGCGATGTAGAGCAGGTCGCGCAGCTCCGAAGACAGGCCCAGCGCCTTTGCGATCGCCTGGGCATAGTTGGTCATGCGCATGATGTGCCAACCCGTTTCGTTGTCACGATATTCCGATGCCACTCCCAGGCTGCGTATCGCATCCGCACGCGCCTCTTCCAGCTCAAGCTCGCGGATACGCAACGTTTCGCTGGTCAATGCCCGATTCACCAAGCCGGAAAGCGCGCGCGCCAGATCGTTCATGAAGTCGAAATGTATGACCGTCGGCTGATAGGCCAAGGGCACGAACAGTACTGTATAGCCGATCCCCTTGCCGTCGATAGACAGGGGGAGAAGAAATAGCCGCTGCTGTGATTCTTCTTGCCCGGTCTCGCTCTTGACGGAGACAGTCTCCACCCGGCTGGTTACGGAATCCCCGGTTGGCACCAGCGCCTGGAAATCCCAGCGCTGCTTGGACTTCCAGGCCGGCTCCATACCAAATTGCGCGACCTGGAAATAACGTCCGCGCGGATTCAGCAACACCACCGCACCGCGTGGCTCCAGCGGAAGATCGTGATAATCCCGCAAAATCGAAAATAATCGCTCCAGCAGCACATCCAGATCCGACGTCAGGCTGCTGGTGATGGTCAGCTCGAATACCAGTTTGCTGATAGCCCTTAATTCTTCTTCTTTGTTCATGTACGGACTCCGTTACCCCCGGCTTAACGACTCTTTTTATATTTTACGAGGCCTGCTCGCTTTGACCGTAATGCTCACTAGAACCCATCCTAGATGAATGGATTATGCCTCAGTTTTATCAACTTTGATTCGTACAATATCTATATATTATCTGTCCGTAGCGCATAGCCTCTTACCAGCCAAAATTTTAAGTGTCTCAAGGGGCTGGCACTCTCGATGGGTGAGTGCTAGAATTCTCGACAGGAGGTATCAACCATGAGCTACAACATGTCGTTACCTATGCCGTCAGCCGTCGGCAGCATTGATAGTTACATTACATCCGTCAAGGCCATCCCCGTGCTGACGCATGAGGAGGAGTTGACGCTGGCTTCGCGCTTCCGTCGTGACAACGATTTGGATGCGGCACGCTCTCTGGTGCTCTCGCATCTGCGCGTCGTAGTCAGTGTCGCGCGCGGTTATGCGGGCTACGGCCTGCCCCAGGCCGACCTGATCCAGGAAGGCAATATCGGACTGATGAAAGCCGTCAAACGTTACGACCCTGACCGCGGTGTGCGTCTGGTGTCGTTCGCTTTGCACTGGATACGCGCCGAGATCCATGAATACATCCTGCGTAACTGGCGTCTGGTCAAGATCGCGACCACCAAGGCACAGCGTAAATTGTTCTTCAATCTGCGCAGCATGAAACAGGGTCTGGGTGCGCTCCGGCCTCAGGAGGTTTCCCGTATCGCGCAGGAATTGAATGTGAGCGAGCATGATGTGGTCGAAATGGAGACGCGTTTCGGCAATCATGAGATGTCGCTGGAACCGGACAGCACGGATGATGAACACAGCTTCGCGCCAATCGCCTATTTGGCCGCAGATAGCGAGAATGAGCCCGATCAAGTGCTTGAGCGTGTCGAATTCGAGAAGCTGGAGAGTGCGGGTCTAAAACAGGCCTTGGACAGTCTGGACGAGCGCAGTCGCCGCATCATTGAGGCGCGCTGGCTGAATACGGACAAGGCTTTGACGCTGCATGATCTTGCCGCCGAGTTCGCTGTCTCGGCTGAACGTATCCGTCAGATCGAGCAGAAAGCCATGGCCAAGATGCATGCCTCGATGATGGCGATGGCCTGAGAGAAAAGGTTAGCGCATAAAAGAAGCCGCAGAGATTCTGCGGCTTCTTTATTTTACGACTCTGAGTTTCGGTTTGCCCTGTGGGGCCGGACTACTCGGCGGATCTTCACCATCCGTCCCGCTTCCCGACGTGAGTCCGCTCAAGATCGGTATCGAGTCTTGCCCCTGAAACACCAAACCTTGCCCGTTCTCTTTGGCAAATATCCCCATGACCGCACTGACGGGAACGCCGATCTGATGCGAGACCCCGCCAAAGCGCCCACTGCAACTGATGTCCTCGTTGCCGATGTGCAAGTTCCTGACCGCATCGACGCTGATGTTCAAAACGATCTTGCCGTCTTTCACATAAGCCATCGGTACATGGGTGTATTCATCCACCTGTACCGCCAGATACGGCGTCAGTCCGCTGTCTGCACACCAATCATAGATCGCGCGGATCAAATAAGGCTTGGTGGACAGCTCGCTCACTTACGCATCGCTTTTTCTGACGGCGTCATCGCCTCGCTGTAGGCCGGGCGGGAGAACAGCCGCTCGGCATATTTCATCAGGGGCGCAGCTTCTTTGTCCAATTGGATACCGTAGTGATCCAAACGCCAGAGTAACGGAGCGATGGCCACATCCAGCATGGAAAACTCGTCGCCCAACATATACTTCTGTTTGGCGAAGACCGGCGCGATCTGGGTCAGATTCTCACGCACTGCGATGCGTGCCTTTTCGACTGTTTTTGCCACGCCGCTCTCCAAGCCCTCGATATGGCAAAACAACTCCTGCTCGAAACGGTGCAGGAACAAGCGGGCGCGGGCGCGCATCACCGGGTCGGCAGGCATCAGTTGCGGATGCGGGAAGCGCTCATCGATGTATTCGTTGATGATATTGGCCTCGTACAGGATCAAGTCGCGCTCGACCAGTACCGGCACTTTGTTGTACGGGTTCATCACCGCCAGATCTTCCGGCTTGTTGAACACGTCCACATCAATCACTTGGAAATCCATCCCCTTTTCGAACAACACGAAACGGCAACGATGGCTGTAGGGATCTGTTGTCCCGGAATAAAGTGTCATCATAATCAAAGCACCCGCAATTACATCACTACAACAAAAAACCAAAAGGCGGAGCGATCAGCTCCGCCATCTGGCACTTAAAGCAACTACCTGCAACTTACCACAAACCGACCCTGCGATTCAATCGGCTCAGCGGATGTCCTTCCAGATTTCCTTCTTCAAGGCGTAGGTCAATACCAGCAGGATGGCAAGGAAGGCCAGTACGATCCAGCCAAGCTGATGGCGCACCAGCTTGGCCGGCTCACCCATAAATACCAGATAGTTGGTCAGATCGCCGACCGCGCTGTCATATTCGGCAGGCGTCAACGAACCCGGCGTCTTCAATACCAGCTTCTTGGTCTCGTGGCCCTCATGTTTCTCAACCTCCAAGACCTGCTCTCCCTGCAGATCGGCGAGCACGAACGGCATGCCCACATTGGGGAATGTCGTATTGTTCCAACCGCTGGGACGGGAAGCATCCACATGGAAATTGCGCATGTAGGTGTACAACCAGTCGGCACTGCGCGAACGTGCGATCACGCTCAGATCCGGAGGTGCCACACCATAGGCAAGCTTGGCCGAGTTGGCATCCATCGCCGCCTGCATGGTCGAGCCGAGCTTTACATCCTCGGGCAACTCCAGATCCTTCTTGATCTGCTCTTCACTCATGCCGATATCGTGCAGGCGGTTGTAACGCATGTACGACGCACTGTGACAGGCCAGACATCTTGAAGTAAACAGTTTCGCTCCGCGCTGCAACGATGCCTGATCGTTCAGATTAACCGGGGCTTTATCCAAGTGGATCTCGGTACTGGCGACCGCGATAGCCGGCACTGCCATCAGCAGCACCCATAGTTTCTTGATTGCATTCATGTCAACGAACCTTTCTCAATTATTTGAACGTCACACGATCAGGCTCGGGTTTGCATTTGTCGATCTTGGTGTACCAAGGCATCAAGAGGAAGAACGCAAAATACACCACGGCCAGGATGCGCGAGATCAGTGTGTAGGTTTCTGTTGCGGGCATCAGACCCAGCCAGCCCAGACCAACGAAACTGACCACAAACGCTGCCAAGAACGCTTTGTAGATCGGGCCGCGATAACGGATCGACTTGACCTTGCCGCGATCCAGCCAAGGCAGGGCAAAGAAGATCATGGTTGCCACTCCCATCGCCACCACGCCGGGGAACTGGGAACCGAACAAAGGCGGCACCGCGCGCAGGATGGCGTAATACGGCGTGAAGTACCACACCGGAGCGATATGTTCCGGCGTCTTCATCGG
The DNA here is from genome assembly GCA_030823955.1 of Gallionellaceae bacterium. Taxonomy (GTDB): domain Bacteria; phylum Pseudomonadota; class Gammaproteobacteria; order Burkholderiales; family Gallionellaceae; genus PALSA-1006. Next base: position 4,640 of record JAVBYO010000014.1, on the reverse strand, counting down.
ATTGGCCGGCACGAAGTTGTTGTACTCCAGGAAGTACCCGCCCATATCCGGTGCAAAGAAGATGATCGCGACAAAGACCATCAGGAAGGCGATCACAGCCACGATGTCCTTGATGACCATGTAGGGGAAGAAAGGAACGCCATCCAGCGGAACGCCGTTCGCATCCTTGTTCTTCTTGATCTCGATACCGTCGGGATTGTTGGAACCGACCTGACGCAAAGCGACCAGATGCGCGCCGATGATCGCTACCAGCAACAGCGGGATCGCGATCACGTGCAATGCGAAGAAACGGTTCAGCGTGGTATCGGAAACCACGAAGTCGCCGCGGATCAGAATCGCCAGATCGTGGCCGACGAACGGAACCGACGCGAACAGGTTCACGATCACTTGTGCGCCCCAGAACGACATCTGCCCCCATGGCAACAGATAGCCCATGAATGCTTCGCCCATCAAGGCCAGGTAGATGATCATACCGATGATCCACAACAACTCGCGCGGCTTGCGGTATGAACCGTACATCAGTCCGCGGAACATATGCAGATAGATCACGATGAAGAACATCGATGCGCCGGTGGAATGGATGTAACGCAATAACCAGCCCCACTGCACATCGCGCATGATGTATTCCACCGAAGCGAAGGCGAACAGCGCATCCGGCTTGTAGTTCATGGTCAGGAAGATACCGCTGAGGATCTGGATGACCAGCACCAACAAGGCCAAGCCGCCGAAGAAATACCAGAAGTTGAAATTCTTGGGCGCGTAATATTCGGTCATCTGGGATTTCCAGGTTTCAATAACCGGAAACCGCTCATCAACCCAACCAATCAGTTTTTGAATTAGATTCATCATGCTTTGGCTCCCTTGCTATCATCCCCAATCAACAAGCGTGTCTCGCTCAGATATTTGTGCGGCGGGATGATGAGGTTGGTAGGTGCGGGAACGCCCTTGAACACGCGTGCCGCCAGATCGAAGCGGGAACCGTGGCATGGGCAGAACCAGCCTCCAGCCCAATTGGCACCAAGATCCGCCGGAGCAACTTCGGGGCGGAAGGTCGGAGAGCAACCCAAGTGGGTGCAAATCCCCAACACCACAAGAACTTCCGGTTTGATCGAGCGCGTGGGGTTGTTACAGTAATCAGGCTGCTGGGGAACCGATGAAGAAGGGTCGGCCAAATCGCCATCATTTTTAGCCAGCAGATCCAGCATCTCTTTGGTGCGGCGCACGATCCATACCGGCTTACCCTGCCATTCGATACTGATCATCGTGCCCGGCTCAATCGCACCGATATCCACCTCGACCGGAGCGCCCGCTGCTTTGGCGCGCTCACTCGGCATCAAACTCAAAACGAACGGTGCACCGGCACCTGCCGCAGCCACACCACCCGCCGCTGTCGTAGCGGCGATCAATAGTCGCCGCTTGCTGTGATCCACATTATCAGTCATTTCCCTCATCCCTCATGTTAAGCATCTAATCGTTATTAAAGACGCGCCGCATTTACACCGAGGCACCCTCATCGGAATGGCGCAGATATCGTCCTTTTAGTGATTATTGTTTTGGACAACTATTAAAGGCTGTTGCCAGCCAGGCTCCGTACCAACGATGAATACTACACAGCTAAATTAGCTGCGGCAAACCTTGGCACACTCAATTGTTCTTGGCACCCTGCTTGACCCATTTGCGCAAAGTCAAAATATACTGGCGGTCCAGTGTGCCGCCGGCGTTGAGCCCGGCAGGCATCTTCAGACCCTTGTTGGTTCCGGTGAGCAACTTGGTGAAAGTGCTGGCTTCACTATTGCCGGGAATGACGACCTTACCGAACCGCGTTCCTTTCATCAGATTCTCATATGAAGTCAGATCCAGGCCGCTCTTGAGATAACCCTTGCCCCCGGGCATATGACAATTCACGCAATAATCGTGAATGATGGGTTGCACATCACTCTTAAAACTCACTTCCTCTTTGCTCAACACCTTGAGCGATCCCTGTTCTGGTGCGGACGAATCACCTACCGCCGCCAGCGCATTGAACGAAAGCGCAGCCAACATCGCCCCGCCCAGCAACTTTCTAATTTTCATGCCTGCTCCCCTTTTATTCCTGGTTGCTCACCCTTTGACCCGGAGAAACCACCAGCCCCACCTGTGCAGCGGAACGGCGCTGCCCCACGACACGCCCCCTGAAACGAACGAGGCATCAAAGACCCTGTTAACAAAAAGGCCAATCCTGAGAATTGACCTTCAAGGGGGAATACTACGCAACGACCGTGCGGAATGCAACGACTGCTTAGACCGGATTATCCTGATCGAAGAAACGCTGCTCGATACCAAAATGGGCGGCAAGATGGCTCCCCAGCGCCTGCACGCCACCCCGCTCGGTCGCATGATGGCCGGCAGCGATAAAAGCCACCCCGGTCTCCCGCGCCATATGCACGTTCTGCTCGGATATCTCGCCGGTGATGAAAGCGTCCACACCCAGCGCGGTGGCTTGCTCGAAATAACCTTGCCCGCCGCCGCTACACCAAGCGATGCGGCGAATGCCCTGATCCAGATCGCCGATGACCAGCGGTGTGTGTCGCAACTCTGTCGTCAGTTGTGCCGCCAACTGTGCCAATGTCTGCATCTGTTGCAGGGTACCGAAGCTGGCAATCTCCTGTTCCCCGAATCGCCCCTGCTCCAGCCAGCCCAGTTGTTTTGCCAAGTGAGCGTTATTCCCCAGCTCGGGATGGGCATCCAGCGGTAAGTGGTAGGCCAGCAGACTCATCTCATGATGCAACAGATGTGCGATGCGACGTTTCTTGATACCGGTGATGTTGGCTTCCTCGTTGCGCCAGAAATATCCGTGATGCACGATGAGGGCATCCGCCCGCCAGGCTGTCGCAGCCTCCAGCACGGCTTGCGAGGCGGAGACCGCCGTCGCGATACGCAGCACCTCGGAGCGCCCTTCGACCTGCACACCATTCGGGCAATAGTCGCGAAAACGGGCGACGGCCAGCAAGCTTCCGATATAATCGCGCAACTCATTTAACTGCATTCGATTCGCCCCAGTCCATTTACCGAATCAATCATATCATGCGCAAATTCTGGCTCCTGTTCGCCCAAGCCACCACGATCGGTCTGGCGGCCCTGTTCATCATCCAAACGCTAAAGCCCTCCTTGTTGCCAAGCGCGGCGCATAACGGCGTGGTCACGCTGTATGAAAATGCCACCGCCGACCATGGCGGTCAGGTACCCGCCGTGGGTTTCAGTGCTGCCGCACAAAAAGTCATGCCCGCAGTGGTGAACATCTACACCAGCAATGAAGTTAAAGCGCCGACACATCCGTTCATGAACGATCCGCGTTTTCGTTTCTTCTTCGGTGACCAGTTTGAGGAAGGCGAGCCGCAACAAAGCTCCAGCCTCGGCTCCGGGGTCATCGTCAGCCACGACGGCTACATCCTCACCAATCATCATGTCATCGAGGGAGCGGACCAGATCGAGGTCGCCCTGGCCGATGGCCGTAACGCCAAGGGCCACATCGTCGGCTCCGATCCCGAGACCGATCTGGCCGTCCTCAAGATCGACCTTGCGAATAACTTGCCCGCCATCACCTTCGGCCACGCCGAACAATCACGCGTCGGCGACATCGTGCTGGCTATCGGCAACCCGTTCGGTGTCGGACAGACCGTCACGATGGGCATCGTCAGCGCGCTTAAACGCAACCATCTCGGATTGAACACTTTTGAGAATTTCATCCAGACCGACGCAGCGATCAACCCCGGCAACTCCGGCGGTGCACTGGTCGATGTGAGCGGCAACCTGATCGGCATCAACAGTGCCATCTACTCCCCCAACGGGGGCTCACTCGGCATCGGTTTTGCCATCCCGGTCAGCACCGCCAAGAAAATCATGGAGCAGATCATCCAGAACGGTTCCGTCACGCGCGGCTGGATCGGAGTGGCAGTACAGGAACTCACCCCCGAACTGGCCGAGTCGTTCAAATTACGCGATACACAAGGAGTGCTGATCTCAGAGGTTGTGCGCAGCAGTCCAGCGGACAAGGCCGGCATCAAAGCCGGCGACATCCTTACCCATGTCGCGGAAAAAGCCCTGACCGATTCCAGCACCATGCTGGAAACCATCTCCGCGCTGACGCCCGGCAAAGTGGTCGTACTCAAACTGCGACGCAACCAGACCGAGCTCGTCGTTCAGGTAAAAGTCGGCAAACGGCCCAGACCAAAACCGCAAGAATGAAGACCGTCCCAGGCTGCCGCTCCTGCCAAACGTAGTAACTCAGAGCGGCAGGCCAAACTCCGGCGCAATTTGTTTCAGCCAAGCCGCCAAGCGCGTATCCGTAAGTAATTTCTGGTTTTCCTGATCCAGAACAAGGCCGACAAATTCATCTTCCACCAATGCCTTGGAAGAGATGAAATCATAATCATCAGCCGCCCATCGACCAACCACTTTGGCGCCGCGCGCAACGACGAACTGATATATCTCGCCCAACGCATCCACGAATTCATCCGGATATTTGTTTTGATCACCAAGGCCGAACAATGCGACGGTCTTACCGCTGAAATCGACATCCCGGAGTTGCGGCAAAAATTCTTCCCAGCCCCCCCCCATACAGTCGGTGGAAAGGCCGGGCAACTGGCCCCCGCCCAGCGTCG
>JAVBYO010000020.1 GCA_030823955.1 Gallionellaceae bacterium | reverse complement strand
AACATCAAGTCCGTCGCACTTCCCCGCACCGCACGCTTGCCCATCAACCGCTGCAACCTGCCCGCCGACATCCTCGGCGGCATGACCTTCCAGCGCACACCGGTCGCCTTGGAGCTGGACGGCGTGGCCTCGTTGCACCACGGGTTCTTTTCACTACTGGACACTCTCGACGATACACAGGAACGCGCACAGGCTTTTGCGGTACACATGAACGCCGCCTTCTATCTGGATGATCCGGAACAGGCCGGATACAGCGCAGATGCCACCCTTAAGAGACAGAAGGCGGACTACCTACGCATGCTGCGCGGCTGGAGCTTCGATGCGGACGGCAGGGAGGGTGCGGCATTAAAAGGCTGGGTGGAATCACGCTTCGGCCTGTTGCCCCGCTATCACGTCGGGCCGATCCGCGACTTTTCCGGCGTGGCCTACCGGCGTTATCTGGAGATGCGCGCCAGTGCGCTTTACGGCACCAATGCGGTGGAAGCGCAGCTCGACCTGCTCTATTCCTATTGCCAATACGAACTGGCACGCCAACATCCGGGCATCACACACCTCACCCTGTACCGTGGCGTGAATCGCGTGGATGACTACGAGACGCTGGCGACACTGGACGACACTCACCGCGTAGTGTTGTTCAACAGCCTGAGCTCATTCACCACGGAACGCGAACGCGCCGACGAGTTCGGCGACTACCTGCTCACCGCAAAAGTACCGTTGGCCAAAGTGTTCTGCCATACCAGATTGCTGCCGGGGGTGTTGCAGGGTGAGGATGAGTACACCGTGGTTGGCGGGTTGTATGAGGTGAGTATTGCGGCGTATTAGACAAATATAGGGTGCAAAGCGTAGCGCAATGCCCGTTGGTTATTGCACCGCCACAAAACGCTTGCCCGCAATTCAGCGATGATATACTTTTATAGAATCGTATATCCACAAGGAGTTATTCATGCAAGTTGCCAAATGGGGAAATTCACTGGCGGTACGGTTGCCTGCCGCGCTGGTACAGGCGCTAGACTTGAAGGAAGGCGAAGAAATCTCCCTGCATGCCATCAACGCCAGAACCTTTGAGGTTTCCAAAAAGAAAGAGGTGAAGGAATTGCTTGCCCGCTTGCATCAATTTCGCGGACGCCTGCCTGCCGACTTTCACTTCGATCGTCTTGACGCCAACGAACGGGGCTAGCCCAAGTGAGTGCCGTTTTTATTGATAGCAATGTGATCTTGTATTTGCTATCAGGCGAATCTGCCAAAGCAAACCGTGCCGAGGCGCTGCTAAGCAAAGGCGGCTTCATCAGCGTGCAAGTGCTAAATGAGGTGGCTTCTGTCTGTCTGCGCAAACTCAAAATGAACTGGGATGAGGTTGATACTGTGTTGTTGGCCGTCAAAGCAACATGCGATGTCGTTCCGCTCACATTGGAATCGCACGAGAAAGCCGTGCAAATTGCCAAGCGTTATCAACTTTCAATTTACGACTCGAATATATTCGCATCTGCGATTTCCGCCGGTGCAAAGATGCTCTTGTCGGAAGACATGCAGCACGGCCTGAAGATTGAAGGTGTGATTGTAAAAAATCCTTTCGCATAATTTCTTAAAGCGCCGCAATAAAAGAGGGGGCAACCTGCAAAATTGGGCGTCCCTCGTCACTCATAGAACGACTCACTAAGCGCGTGCTGTCCGCAGCCCGCAGCCCCTGAGACATGCGGAGCAGACATGTCTTCACATTCCTTTGACTTTAATTCCCTGCGGGGTATAGTGCCATCAGTACAGGGCAAACCTGCCGAAAGGCAGGGACGCAAAGTTTCCGGTCTAAAGGGTAAAACCTACGACAGCGGGGCCGCCGGATGATGGGTTTTCTGGTCGCCTCAACACATTGAGGTACGATCATGGCAACCGCAAAACCGCCGACAACGGCACCATCACCCAAGCATGACGACGATAACAAGTTGGACTCTGGTTCGTATCATTGGGGGTCGTTTGTACCTTCCTCCCCGAAGATGCGACAATTGCTGACCGAGCATGAAGCGCAACAGACGCAAGAAGACTCGCTGCAAACTGCAACAAAAAAATTGATTTGAGTGTGATCGAGCGACTTCGGCCTCACTTTTAATCACGCATCTTTACCACAGTAAATCAGTTGGTTATTGGTGCGGCGTTGATCATAAAGGGGGGCCTTATGAACTATGCACCGAGCTACCAATTAGCTGATCTGGCACGACTGTCCGGCATCACTCTGATCTACATCCTGCTTTCCGAACTCGCACTGCGCTTTTTTCCCATCAACGGCATCATCTGCATCGTATGGCCGTGTAGCGGATTCGCCTTGGCCGTGTTGCTGCTCGGTGGCAAGAAATATTGGCCCGCTATTCTGCTCGGGGCGCTCGCCAGCGCTTTGCTGGCGGACAATCCGCTCGCTGCCGCCCTGCTCATCGCAACTGGCAATACGCTTGAGGCGGTAGTCGGTGCTTGGCTGCTGCTCGGGCTCGCCCGCATCGACCTGACACTGACCCATCCGCGCGACTGGCATCGTCTGACACTCGTCGCCGCACTCGTCACTCTGCTCAGCACTATGGCCGGTGTGTCGGCTTTATGGCTCTCCGACACTCTGGTCTCGCCGTCCATCGCGGACAGCCTGTTCCACTGGTGGCAGGGCAACACCCTCGGCATCATTTTGGTCACCCCGCTGATTCTGATCTGGCGATACCCTCCCGTGGATTGGTTCACACGCCGACGCGGCATAGAGACGATCATGTTCATCGGCTCGGCCCTCATCGCCGGACAGATTATCTTTCTGGGATGGCAATTTGCGTTGTTCGCCCCTTACGCCAAGGCTTTTCTGATGTTCGTGTTCGTGGTGTGGGGAGCCTTGAGTTTTGGGAAACACGGCGTCCTGCTCATCACCAGTATGACAGCGACACAAGCACTGACCGGTGCAGTCCTGAACCTCGGATATTTCGGCACGGATATCGCCGACACCCATCTGTTCAACTTCTGGCTCTACATGCTCACCCTGACGATGGTCGGCATGACACTGGCATTGGTCATCCAGGTGCGCAAAGAAACGGAGTCTGCCATCCGCGTCAGCGAGACACGTTTGAAACGCGCCGAACTGGCTGCGCAGTGCGGTAACTGGGAGCTGCATCTGGACTCCCAGACCATTATCGGTTCCGATGGTGCGGCCAGACTCTACGGCCTCGACCAGAACCAGTTCAGTTACGCTTACATCAAAAGTATCCCGCTGCCGGAATACCGGCCTTTGATCGACATCGGCCTAAAGGAACTGATGGAACACGGGCGCCCCATGTCGGTTGAATACAAGATCAGAAGAGCCGACGACGGCGAGATACGCGACATCCACTCCATCGCCGAATTCGACCAAGAGAAACGCATCCTGTTTGGCGTGATCAAAGACATCACCCAGCACAAACAGATCGAAGCGCTGGTGCGGCAGAGCGAAAACCAATATCACGAACTGATGGAGCAGGCAGCCGATGCGATCTTTGTGGCCGACCATGAAGGCAGCCGTTATCTCGACGTGAACCAGGCGGCCTGCGAGTTACTCGGTTATACGCGTGATGAGCTATTGGAACTGGGGATCAAGGATATCGTTTGCCTGGAAGACATTCGCCGCACACCCATCAGATTCGGGGATATGTGGGCGGGACAGACCATCGAGACAGAACGCCGCCTTATGCGCAAAGACGGGAGCTGTGTGCAGGTCGAATTGCGCGCGCGCATGTTACCGGATGGTCGCCTGCAATCGGTGGTGCGCGACATCACCGAACGCAAACGGGCCGAAGAGGAACTGCGCATCGCCGCCGCGACCTTCGACAGCCACGAGGCCATCGTCATCACCGATCCGCGCTCCAACATCATCCGCGTCAATCAGGCGTTCACCGAGATCACCGGCTATTTGCCCGGCGAAGTCCTCGGGCGCAACCCGCGCATCATGAGCTCGGGCCGCCACGACCGCGATTTTTATATCGACATGTGGCAGCGCCTGCTGCACGAAGGCAGATGGGCCGGGGAAATCTGGGACAGACGCAAGAACGGGCACCTCTATCCGAAATGGATGACGATCACCGCGATCCGCAACGAACGGCATGAAGTCACCCAATACGTGGCCATCTTCAGCGACATCACCGCGCGCAAACAGGCCGAAGATGAGATCCGCAACCTGGCTTTCTACGACGCGCTGACCAGGCTGCCCAACCGCCGTTTGTTCCTGGATCGCTTCAATGCCGCACTACCCGCCTCGGCGCGACGCAACAACTATGGCGCGACCTTGTTCATCGATCTGGATCGTTTCAAAACCCTCAACGACACACTCGGCCACGAATGCGGCGACCTGTTGCTGAAAGAGGTCGGCGTGCGTATCAAATCCTGTGTCCGGGAGATGGATACCGTCGCCCGTTTCGGCGGTGACGAATTCGTGGTGCTGCTGGAATCGGTCAGTGAAGAGCGGGACGATGCCTCGCGCAACGTGGCGCTGGTCGCCGAAAAGATACGCGAGGCGCTGGCAAAGCCATATATGCTCAAAGATCACGAACACCACAGTTCACCGAGCATCGGCATCTGCCTGTTCCAGGGCAACAAAGAGTCGGTGGACACGCTGCTCGAACACGCCGACATGGCCATGTATCAGGCCAAACAGGCGGGACGCAACACGGTGCGCTTCTTCGATCCCGTCATGCAGCAGAACGTGGCGTCACATGATGCGCTGGAGAACGACCTGCATCACGCGATCGCGCTGCGACAATTGCATCTGCATTACCAGATACAGGTGGACAACGAAGATCGTCCAATCGGCGCGGAAGTGCTGCTGCGCTGGACACACCCGGAGCGTGGCATGGTGATGCCCGGCCAGTTCATTCCGGTCGCCGAAGAGAGCTCACTGATCATCGATATCGGCAACTGGGTGCTCCAGACCGTATGCCAGCAACTCGCGCAATGGAGCAAAGATGACAAGATGCGCCATCTGACTCTGACGGTGAACATCAGTGCCAAACAGTTCTCCCAGCCGGATTTTGTTGACCTGGTCGCCGATACCCTGAGCCTCCATCAAGCCGATCCCACGCGCCTGAAGATGGAGCTATCCGAAAAACTGGTGCTGGCCGACATCGACGGCACCATGGAAAAGATCGATGCACTGAAGGCGCTCGGCGTCAGGTTGGCGATAGACAATTTCAGCACGGTGTATTCGTCGCTGTCCTATCTGAAACAACTTTCCTCGGACCAGATCAAGATCCATCAGGATTTTGTGCAGGGTATCACCCAAGGTGGCAACGATGCCCAACTGGTGCAGACCATCATCGACCTGGCGAAATCGCTGGACATGAACATCTTCGCCGAAGGTGTGGAGACCGAGGCTCAACGCGCCTTCCTGCAACGCCACGATTGCACGACGTATCAGGGCTACCTGTTCAGTAAACCGGTATCACTGGAAGCATTCGAGGATCTTTTGAGCAAAGCCTAAGCGACGTGGCTTCCCTCTGGCCGGTTTCTTGCTCTTCATCCAGCAGGAGCTATCTGCAACAACTGCCATTTGTCCGCACCGGCGCCAGTGCGCCGTATCTGCCTGTAGGCAATCCGACATCACCCGCGCTTGTTGTTGAATAGTTCCCGCAACCTCTATCTGGAGCAACGATGAAGTTCTACATGACACCCGGCTCATGCTCGACCGGCATCCACATCCTGCTCGAAGAGCTGGAATTGGTGTTCGAGGTATATCTGGTCAACCTGATGGCGGGCGACCATCTCAAACCCGAGAATCTGGCGGTGAATCCCAAGGCCACCATTCCTACATTGGTGCGCGACGACGGTTCGTCCCTCACTGAATTCCAAGCCATCGCCTGGTGGTTGGCACGCACGTATCCCAAAGCCAAGTTGCTGCCGGAAGATATCGAAAGCGAAGTGCGCGTGATCGAAACCATGGATTACGTGATCGGCACGATCCACGGGCAGGGCTACACACGCATCTTCACCACCGACAATTATTCGGCCAACCAGACGGAGCACGCAGCCATCCAGGCGCGCGGACGCGAGATCGTGACCAAAGGACTGGCGCTGATGAACGATGTTTTGGCAGACAAAGAATATGTGGCGGGCCGTTTCAGCATCGCCGATGCGGCGCTGTTCTATGTCGAATTCTGGGCCGACAAGATCAAGCTGGATCTGCCGCCGAATTGCCTGATGCATTACCAGCGTATGGTGCAACGCCCCGCAGTGCGCCGGGTGCTGATGGAAGAAGGTTACCGGGTATGAGCGAGAAACCGCTACAGATAAAGACGCAGCTCGACTGGTCGGCCTATGAGAGCCACGGCAGCTTCGGCGATTTTGGCGATGCGGAGGCTGCACCTGCAAGCGGCGGCGGTTATGCCAAGGCGGCAGCGGTGTGTATGGGCAAGCGCCATTGCCAGCGCAAAGACAATGGTGTGATGTGCCCCAGCTTCCGCGTCACCGATGACGAGAAACATTCCACCCATCATCGCGCTGCCACGCTCAAGGCGGCACTGGATGGCAAGTTTGGCGAGCATCCCTTTCTGAACGAGGAACTGGCTGACGCGCTGGAACTGTGCGTGAGCTGCAAAGGTTGCAAGAGCGAATGTCCGCATGGTGTGGATATGGCGCTGCTGCGTGTGGAAGCGCTGGCACAACGTTGGCAACAACTCGGGCGTATTCCTTTGCGCGAGCGTGTGTTCGCCTACACGCCCCGCTACGCCAAATATTTGAAACTGTTCAATTGGGTGGGCGCGACGCGCAAACGCCTTCCGCTGATCGCAAAGGCGATGGAAAGTTGGCTGGGCATCGCGGCCAAACGCTCGCTGCCCAGAGCGGCAGCACAGGATTTCATTTCATCACAACCGCGCTCCGTCGCGGTGAACGAGGGCGCGCGTGAAGTCGTGCTGTTAGTCGATACCTTCTCCAATCATCTTGATCCGCAGATCGCACAGGCGGCACTGGAAGTGTTGCAGGCTGCGGGCTACACGGTGCACATCGCGCAGCCAGCGGCAGGTGAGCGCGCACTGTGCTGCGGCCGCACCTTCCTTTCCAACGGTTTGATAGACGAGGCACGCAATGAGGCGAGCCGCTTGCTGGCCACACTCGCGCCCTACGCCGAACGCGGACTTCCCATCATCGGACTGGAACCTTCCTGTCTGCTGATGTTACGCGACGAATATCACGCGCTTGGGTTGGGAGTCCGTGTCGCGGCGCTCGCCAGATCTGCGCTGTTGCTGGAAGAATTCCTCGCGCGTGAACACGATGCGAAGCGGCTTGAACTTGCGCTCAAACCACTAAATGAAAAAGTGCTGGTACATGGGCATTGCCACCAGAAGGCCTTCGGCGCGATGCCCGCGATGGGCAAAGTGCTGGGACTGGTGCCGGGCTTGCAGGTCGAATTCATCGAGTCGAGCTGCTGCGGCATGGCTGGCTCGTTCGGCATGGAAGCTGAACATTACGCCGTGGCTATGCAGATGGGCGAACTCTCCCTGTTGCCGCAGGTGCGCGCCGCCGCTGCGAACACGCTGCTGATCGCCAATGGCACCAGCTGCCGCCACCAGATTCGTGATGGTGCGGCACGCGAAGCACGACATCTGGCGCAGATTTTGCGGCGCGCGCTCCGTTAGGGAAGGTCTGGCGCATATCCGGGTACGGGTACCAATCTCGCCCTACCCTCGCCCCCTTGTCGGACAACTTTCCCGGCTTTGTCGCATTTGCGCCAAAGATGGACAGGCTACATAGCCCGCCAATACAGGGATTCGCTGCTGGCGCGTTTATTGCGATGGATTATGTATCCCTATCCACAGGAGTCCATTCCGATGAGTACCAGCACTTTCGACAACATCTTTTCCGGCCTGTCTGACGGCAGCGTCGTCCCGTATCTCGGCCCCGGAGCATTGAACGGGGTGATAGACCCCGCCACGGGCAAAGCCATTCCCGCCGACAGCGACAGTCTGATCCTGGCGATGAACAACGGCCAGCCGATGGCCCCCAAGCTGATGTACGAATTTCCGCGTGCGGCGATGAATGTGGAACTGAAGCGTGGCCGTTCGGCGGTGAACAAGTTCCTCGATGCCACCTACAAGGGCACACAATGGAGCACTTCCGCCCTGCACGCCTGGCTGGCACAGCAAAAGTTGCCCTATCTGATCGATGCCAACCGCGACACGCAGATCCAGAAACAATATGCCGACACGCCGCACACCCTGATCGTCGGCATCGCGCGCATGTCCGGCAAGGAATTCCGCTTCCGCATCTTCAACTACGACGGCACAGCCTATTCCTCCATCGAGCAGGAAGCAGTGGATACCTCGCTGCCCATCCTGTTCAAACCGTTGGGCACGCCCTTGCCGGAATCCAACTACATCGCTTCGGATGCCGACTTCGTCGATTACATCACCGAGCTGATGGGCGGCTTTGCCATCCCTTCTTTCGTCAAGCGTTCGCGCCAGAACAAACGTTATGTGCTGCTCGGGCTGCGCCTGAACCGCGACACCGACCGCATGGTGTTCTCCGACATCATCTTCGGCGCGGACAAACCCGCCGGTTGGGCGCTGATCCCGCATCCGACCGACAAGGAGAAACGTTATCTGGATCGTCTCAACATCGAGATCGTGAATGCTGACGTGGCAGACTTCCTGACTGCCGCACAAGCCTGGAACGGAAGCCTCGCCGCCGCATGAGCAAACACCCGGCACAATGGGATGAGGCGCGCCATACCCTGGGGGTAGGCGAGATGGATGATGCACATCGCGAATTCATCACGCAGGTCGCCGCACTCATCGCGGCCAGCGATGCGGAGTTCCCCGCCTTGTTCCAGGCGCTCGTCACCCACACGCGCGAACACTTCATGGCCGAAGGACGGTTGATGCGCGAAGCCAAATATCAGGGGCTGGGCGTGCATGAAGGCGAACATCACCGTGTGTTAGGCGAGTTGCAACAACTCAACCGCACACTCAAACGCGGCCATCTGCCGCTAGTACGCGCTTACGTAAAGGAAGGTCTGCCGGAGTGGTTCGACACCCATCTGGCGATGATGGACGGCGCGTTGGTCATGTTCCTGAAAAAGCGCGGACCTTAACGAAGGGCAGAAGATTATCTACGCCACGAATCTTGAAGAGGAACTGGGGCGGTGTTTTCAACCACGCCCTCCGGCTTATCAAAGCCATCTCAATCCTCAACCTGAGCTGCTCCGCAGCACTTCTTGAACTTCCTTCCGCTGCCGCAACTGCAAGGTGCATTGCGGCTTATTTTTGGAGTCTCATTTCCAGCGGCTTTGCCATTGGCGCTGTCTGCTGCACGGCGTTGCGGTGCCCAGAATTTGTAGATCCAGCCTATGCTTTCCGGTATCTGTCTTGAAAGCGCTTCGCGCTGGGCCGGGGTTTCCACCAGCGTTTCTTCTGCCTCGGTGATCTCAGGCGCACCCAGCAGGTAGATCGGTCGCAATGCCACGGGGCCGTGCTTGGATTCAAACAGGGCCTTCCAGCCAGTGCGCTGCATATCGATACCGGTCATGAATCCGTGCGCCCACATCTCGCCGTCCATGTATTCGCGCTCGTCACCTTCATAGACTTGCAGATCGAAGACCGGCTCGAAATGTTCCGCGTCCTGTTGCAGGCTCCAGACGATCGCGTTCATGTGGCGCGTCATCAAGTCGGTGATTCGTTCTGCCTGGGCTGCGGATGCAAATGTCGGCGCGTCTGCTGCTGTTGGCCCCCATACGCGCGGAATCCATTCTTGCGGCTTGGGCAGCGCCGGGCCGGAAGCGATGGCAGTGAGAAATCCATCCAAGCAATCCAGTAGCATAACTTCGCTGCTTGTAGCGTCGGACATCAGGAAGCTGTCGAGCTCGTCCATCTCTTTTTCAGAGAGCGCGGGGGTTACTTCCTCTTCGAATGATTCTTGATTTGGCATGGCTGTACTTGTTCCAATCCTATTTCAATTCATGCGGCGCATATTTTAACAGGCTGCGATAGCAACCATCTGCCCACAAAACCCCATAACTGAGTAAACAGGAGCTGCGCGCTCAATTCGTTTAACAGTTCACTCTGACTCCACTCACGGGCAATCATTCTTGCGGGGGTGAGTGCGCGGGAACTTTCATGGTGTCACCGGGAGGCTTGCCCAGCACACGCGAATAAAAGCTGCGCACCTGCGGCAAGGGATAGAGCATCACCAGGATCGCAGTGGTGCTGATGCTGAGTAACACCACCATATAAGTCGTATCGCGAATCACATCACCGCCCGCCACGCCGTATTGCAGCGGCAAGGCTGCCAATACTGCCGCCGCGAGTCCCTTGGGCGCAAGCATGGAGGTGATCGCCGCGTCGCGCAAACCGTAACTCTCGTTGCGGAACACCATGCGCGTCAATCCCAGACGCATCAAGTACACCAGCATCACCATGAGCAGGGCGATCAGCGCCAGTTCAGCCGCACCGAAATGGATCGAGATGCCGAGATAAACGAAGAAGTAGGTTTTCAGCAAGAACACCGCTTCTCGGTAAAAACCCAAGTCCATCTCGTTCAAAGGAACAATGTTGCTTCCTATGCTCGGAATGCGATGCAAGCCGAACTTTTGAAAATTGGTCAGTGTGATACCCAGTGCGAGTGCCGCAATCGCACCTGAGAAACCGAGGAATTCGGTTGCGCCATACACAATGAAAACATAGGCCAGCGTGGATGAAATAGTGTTCGGAAAATCACGCACCTTGCCCAACACCAACAACCAACCGATGCCACCGACCACACCGATCACGGCGGCGAAGATCAGCGCCGACAACACACCTCCGATCAAGCGCCCCGGCTCGACTCCGCCTTGCGTGTAAATCTGCAACAAGGCGAATACGCCGACGATACACAACACATCGGTCAAAGCCGACTCCAACACCAACACGGTGGCGGGTTTTTCCGACAATTGCAGCGCGCTGACCATAGGAATAACCACAGCGGAAGATGTGCCGCCCAGAATCACGCCAAGCAAGATCGCGGGGAGCGGCGCCAGCCCTAGCACCGCGAAACCAATCACTGCGACGATGAGCGTGGTCAACGCGAAACACAGCGTGGCCAGCAGGCCGGTCGTGCCCAGCGATTTGCCCAGCATGGTGACATTCAATGAGGTACCGCTCTCGAACAGGATCACCACCAGTGCGATGGTAGCGATAAGCGAACCGATCTTGCCGAAATCCTCGGGGGTGACGATGCCCAGCAACGGGCCGATCACGATGCCTACCAGCATCAGCACCAGCACATCAGGAATGTTTGTTTTGCGAAATTGCAACGACAGAAAGTGTGCGAAGAACACCATCAGGCCGATGACCAGGATAGTTGTAGACATTAGCTTCCTCCTGTTTGATAGGCGACGGATTATACATGCCGGTTTTTTGTATCCGACACTTGGACGGGAAGGGATTTTTACGGTGTTACAATCGGTCACTCCCGAGTGGCGTTTATGCGTCGACAGTCAATGCAACCAAGGAGACTCTCATGCCTCAGAAGATACGCGTCGGCCTGGTCGGTTATGGCAAAGCAGGTAGCGCGGTAGCCAATGTATTAAGTAGTGACCCCCGTTTCGAGTTGCGCTGGATCGCGCGGCGTACCTCAAGCGGAAAACCTCAAACCCATCCGGGAACCGACATTCCGATCCTCGGGCTGGAAAGCTGCCCCTTTTCAGAATTGCTCGAAAGTGACCCAGTGGATGCGCTGGTCGACTTTTCCTCGCGTGAAAGTATCCGCACCTACGGGGATGAGGTACGCAAGCGCGGCATCCTGCTGGTCAGCGCGATCTCGGCTTACTCTGAAGATGACTTGGCCTATGCGCGCAGCCTGGCAGCGGATACGCGTGTGTTGTGCTCACCCAATATCACACTGGGCATCAATTTTCTGATCGTGGCTGCCAAATTGTTGCGCAAGATCGCACCGTTCGCCGACGTGGAGATACTCGAACAACATTTCAAAGACAAACCGGAGGTCTCCGGCACCGCCCGCAAGATCGCCGAGACACTGGAAGTGGACGGTGAACGCATCACTTCGTTACGACTAGGTGGCATCGTCGGGCATCATGAAGTGATCTTCGGCTTCCCGCACCAGACCGTGCGCCTCACCCACGAATCGATTCGGCGCGAGGCGTTCGGGACCGGAGCCGCCTTTGCACTGACACAATTGACGGAGTGCGAAAACGGCTTCTACACTTTTGACGATCTGCTACTGCGCTTGATGCAGACAGAACTGCTCGACACGAACAAACCGGAATTAAAACGATGACCGAACCCACGTCACCCACTCCTGAAAAAGGGATCATTTATGCCCCCTGGGAAAAAGCGTTCACCCGCATCCTTTCCCCATTCGACGAGTTCATCCACAGGCAAACCACCAGCGGCCTGTTGCTGATGGGCTCGGCCATCATCGCCTTGCTGCTGGCCAACAGCTTCCTGGCTGACGCATATCAACATGTGCTACACACCCCGCTGGGTATACATGTCGGCGCATGGGCCATAGATATGAGTCTGCATCATTGGGTGAATGACGGATTGATGACGCTGTTCTTCTTTGTGGTGGGCATGGAATTGAAACGCGAGATGCTGGTCGGAGAGCTGGCCGATATACGCCAAGCAGCACTACCAATCATCGCCGCTATCGGTGGCATGGTGGCACCCGCCCTGATTTATCTCGCGATCAATCAGGACACCGATGCCGCGCGCGGCTGGGGCATTCCCATGGCGACCGATATCGCCTTTGCCGTCGGGGCGCTGGTACTGCTGGCGAGTCGCGTACCCAAAGCGCTGATCACTTTTCTGGTCGCGCTGGCCATCGCCGACGACCTGGGCGCGGTGATCGTGATCGCCTTGTTCTACACCCAGCAACTGGCACTTGGCTGGCTGGGTACAGCTGCCATGCTGGTGGCGCTGCTATTCGTATTCAATTTCGCGGGCATCCGCAAAGTGCTGCCCTATTTCGGTGTGGCGACCCTGCTATGGTATGCGCTGCTGCAATCCGGCGTACATGCCACACTGGCCGGTGTA
>JAVBYO010000005.1 GCA_030823955.1 Gallionellaceae bacterium | reverse complement strand
GAGCTGAGCTTCTGCGGCGACGGCATGGGCAGCTTGAGCTTCGGCTGCGGCAGTTGCAGCAGCATCAGCGGCAGCATCGGCAGTTGCAGCAGAGGTTGCGGCAGCAGCCTTGTCAGCGGCAGTTGCATCAGCGGCGGCAGCACGTGTCGCTGCAGTTGCGGCTGCATCAGCGGCGGCATCGGCAGCAGCTTGTGCCGCGCTGGCACTTGCGGCAGCAGTAGCTGCGGCAGCTTGTGCAATCGAGGCATCAATTGCAGCAGCATCCGCTACGGCTTGGTTGTAGACGGCAGTCAGGTCAGCAATCGCTGCCTGATCTGCGTCGACCGCAGCTTGAGCAGCGGCAACGTCTGCATCGGCTTGAGTCGCAGCCGCGACTGCCGCGACTGCCGCTTGCATCGCATCAATGACTGCGGCATCAGCAACTTCATCGGCGAGATCGGCGTTAGCTGCATTGGCCAAAGCAGAGGCGACTTGTTGCGCGGCGGCTTCGACATCTGCGACATCCCGCGCAATGATGTCGGCATTCACAGTGGCGACAGCGGTTGATGCCGCAGTTGCAGCGGCGGTCGCGGCGGCAGTGGCAGCATCTGCTGCCGCTTGTGCTGCGGCAATAGTTGTTGCTACTGCGGCAGCTTCGGCAGCGGCTTGTGCCGCAGCGGCTTGAGTTGCAGCCTCGGTGGCAGCGGCTTGTGCGGCAGCGGCGTTCGCAGCACCTGCCGGTTCTCTTGCAACAGCGGCAGCGGCATCAGACGCAGATAGCGCAGCCGCAGCAGCGGAGGCATGAGCGGCAACAGTGAGAGCAGCAATGGCGGCGGCGGCAGCGGCGGCGGCTTCAGCAGCCGCTTGTGCGGCAGCTGCTGCAGCGGCCTCGGCAGCAGCTTGAGCTGCGGCCTCCGCAGCGGCAGCATCAGCAGCGGCTTGAGCGGCGGCGGCCTCAGCGGCAGCCTTGGCAGCAGCTTCGGCGAGGGCGGTAGCTTGAGCGGCAGCTTGAGCGGCAGCGGCTTGAGCGGCAGCAGCCTGGGCAGCAGCCTGTGCAGCAGCCTCAGAAATGGTGCTTTCGGGGCTGCGGCTAGGAGTGATGTCGATAGTTTTTGGGGTTGGCGCGATAGTTTCTATCACGCTTTTCAGCAACACCAAGTCAGCCCCGCCGTTGTTATCCCCTTCACCTTGATCCCCAGCGTCCAAACCGGATGCGGTTGCTTCCAGTTGGTTATCTATGCTCTGGCCATTGCTGAGCGCGTCAATGATCGCGCTGATGTCGCTGTTGTTACCCATGACGCTGTCTTTGGCGCCGTTACCAAAGAGGGGGAAGAACTCTTCATCCAAGGTGACGATCTGTTTTTCTTTGATGACTTTCTCTGCACCGTCTTCAGTCTCCAGATTGACCTTGGCGCCTTCAGCCGTTTTGATGACCTCGCCTTCTTCGACCAATTCACCCTGCTGGAGTTGGCGAACTTCACATTTGGCGTTGGTAACGGTTGCTTTGCCTTGAACGTTGGTTGCTTTGAACTGAGCCATGACTATCCCCTAAATGATGAATTGATGAGTTACGTAAAGACGCTGATGATGCGGATACTAAGCGCGGGAGGCAAATGAATCTATTGTACTGAAGTCCAATGCCGGAATGATTTTGAATCTCTCGCAGATTCAATGAGATGAATAAAAGTTGATTGGCGAGAGATTAACGGAAGGGGGAGCAGGTCTGGTGATCGGGTAAGATATTTAATTCTTTACTATCCCATTGACTAATAAAGTTAAATGCATGCGGTCGCGCAGTTTTAACTTGTCGAAGATGGAGCCCATGTGCGCCTTCACCGTGCGTTCCGTGATGTTGAGTCGATTGGCGATCTCTTTGTTGCCGAGGCCGGTGGCTGCTGCCTGTGCGACTTCGACCTCACGTTCAGTCAGTGCCGATGCCCAGGTCGATGGGTCCGGGGTAGGGAATTTTTGTGCCGCAGCGCGTGCCACGCCGGCCAGAAGCTTTTGCATCAGCCATTGACCGATCCATAAGCCGCCGTTCTGAACGGTATCGGAAACCTGCCGCAACACGGAGGGGGCCGCATGGCCATTGCAGTATCCGACGACGCCCGCGCCCAATGCCGCCAAACCTTGAGGGTCACTAGGCAGATCGGACATGGCAACGACGGGCGTGTTTCCGGCGGCAGCACGGCAGGCGATGAGCTGGCTGACGAAGTCGCCTTCTTCGGGTAACAACACCCAGATGACATCGGCTTTGGGTGTGGCCGGTAGGTATGCGCACAAAGAAGCATCCGGAAAGGCCTCCAGCCAACTGTCTCGAAGTGTGCTGTCCGGTGCGACAAAAAGATGTCTGACGTGGTCTATTTTCATCCCCTTCACGCTTTGGTTATAACCATCATCGTTCCGACAATGCGCGGCTCTTGGCACGCAGCACGGGTTTGAGCAGATAACTCAATACCGATTTTTCCCCGGTGAGGATATCCACCTCCACCACCATGCCGGGCATGATAGGCAGCCCCTTGCCCAGATTGGATTGATGGGTCTTGATGCGTACAGTATAGAAGGCATTGCCTTTTTCATCTATCACCGTATCTGCACCGATGGTTTCCAAGGTACCTTCCAATCCGCCATAAACGACGAAATCATAAGCGGAGACTTTAACCGTGGCTTTGAGTCCCGGGCGCAGGAAGGCGATATCTTTGGGCTGTATTCTGGCTTCCACCAGCAGATTGTCCTCCAGCGGAACGATCTCGATGATGTCTTTGCCGGCTTGAATCACCCCCCCGACCGTGTTCACCATCAGGCGCTTGACGATCCCTTTTACCGGCGAACGCAGGATGGAGCGGGCGACCTTGTCGGTGAGTCCGGTACTACCCTGGGACAAACTGTTCAATTTGGCCATCGCTTCGCTGAGGTCTTTGCGCGCCTCATTGCGGAAAGCGATCTCGACCTCCTGTACTTTGCGGCTGGCTTCCACCACGGCAGCCTGAACGCGCGAGATCTGGGCCGAAGCCATATCGCGCTCACCGCGGAAACGTGCCACGTCACGTTCCAGTCTCAGAATCTCGACATCGGATACGGCGCCCGCCGCCAATAATGGTTTGGTTGCGACCAACTCCTTGGAGGTCAGGTCATAGGCTTTGGAAGCCTGTTCTTCTTTGGCTTCCAGCTCCCTTTGTTCCTGTTGGCGCTGGATCATCTGTTGCTTGGTGAGGGACACGATACCGTCCAATTCGGAGCGTTTGGCCTCATAAAGACGGCGTTCTTCTTCGGCTGTCGCGGGATCTTCCGTGAGCACCTCTTCCGGAATCTCGAACGGGCTATCTTCCGCCAGCGCACGCAAGCGGGCGACCTTGGCCGCCATGGAAAGATATTGTGCTCGGCTCTCATTCACGGAAGAAAGGAAGCGGGTCTGGTCTATGCGCAGCAGGATCTGGTCTTTTTCGACCTCGTCACCTTCGTGTACCAGCAATTCTTCGACGATACCGCCATCAAGGCTTTGCAGGATCTGCACCTGACTGTAGGGGATGATCTTGCCTTCGCCGCGTGTGACTTCGGCGACTTTGGCGAGACTGGCCCAAATCAGGAAGAGTACGGTGATCCAGATGAGTGCGCGCAACAGCGCGCGGGCGCGGATAGGTTCCTGCTGGACGATGGCGTAATCGGCTTCGGCAGCAAAATCCTGGAGTTTGGAATCATCGAATTTCTCGCCTTTTTCTCTTCCCCTGCTGAGCAACCAATCGAATAACGGTTGCAACTGTCGCTGCGGGCCTTCTAGCCAGCCTTTGATCCGGTTTCCCGCAGCTTGCAGCCAAGGCAGCGCCTCGACGACACGTTCGGCGGTGGGATTGATACGTGCCACGAGGGCTCGTGCCTTGGCGAGACGTGCGGCGATGATGTGCCACCACAGACGCGGCTCTGTGCTGGCTGGCATCGGAGTCTGTTCCGGTTTGTCGGCGTTCACGTTCTTCTCGCTCATGACTTGTGCCCCACCTTCCCGGCCTTCAGAGCTTCCAGCACTTCAGCACGCGGGCCGTCGGCGACGATGCGCCCCTCATCGATCACGATGATACGGTCCGCCAGATCGATCAGGCTGGAACGGTGGGTCGCGATGAACAGTGTCTTGCCGGGGCTGAAACGCTTGGCAAAACGCCCCAGGCGGATCTTGAATTCGTTCTCCGTGGTGTAATCCATGGAGCTGGTCGGTTCATCCAGCAGCAGGATGGGCGGTTCCATCAGGAAAGCACGCGCGATGGACACACACTGGCGCTGTCCGCCGGAAAGAGACGCGCCGCGTTCGCCGATATGCATATCGAAACCGCGCGGATGTTTGTTGACGAAATCGCGCAGACCAGCCAACTCTGCGGCGGAAACGATCGCTGAATCGTCCGCATAAGGTGCGCCGTAGGCGATGTTCTCGCGCAGGGTGCCGTAAAACAGGATGGCATCCTGATCGACGCAGCCGATGTTGCGGCGCAGGTCGGCAGGGTCGAGCTGGCGCAGATCGATACCATCGACCAGTACCGAACCTTCCTGCGGTTCGTAGAAACCCAGCACCAGCTTCTGTATGGTCGATTTGCCCGAACCCACACGTCCGAGGAACACCACCGATTCGCCGGGCTCGACCTTAAACGTCACGTTCTTCAGGATCGGATCCGAATTGGGATAACCGAAGGTGACATTGCGGAACTCGATGCCGCCACGGATCTCAGGGCGATGTACAAAAGACGATTCGGGCGGACGCTCGATGGGTTTCTCCATCAGCTTGTTCAGAGAATCAAGTGCCGTCTTTGCGCCCTGATATTGGATCAATAGTCCGGCAAGTTGTCCCAGCGGCGCCATGGCGCGACCGGTCAACATGGTGCAGGCGATCAATCCGCCCTGACTCAGATAACCGCTGTGGATCAGGTAGACACCGCCCACCAGCACGCCCACGTTGACGATTTGCTGGATGGTTTGGACGCTGTTGGTGGCGGAGGCCGACAACATACGCAACTGGTTGCTGGTCTTGGACAGGAACGCGGCTGTCTTTTCCCAGGTCGCCTGCACATGGCTTTCCGCACTCAGTGCCTTGATGGTCTCCATGGCGGTCAGACTCTCGACCAGCGTGGCATTACGCAGCGAGGCGGCGCGATAGGTGGTCTCCGACAGCTCATGCATCTTTTGTTGCAGGGCATAGATGTAGATCAGCACGGCAACGAAGCCGAGCAAGGGGATGAACACCAGCGGCCAAGCGATCCACGCGATGACGATATAGAACAACAAGGCAAAAGGGATGTCGATCAGGGTCGAAACAGTCGCCGAGGCGATGAAATCGCGCACCGTCTCAAATGATTTCATCGTTGAAGCGAAGGCACCCACCGACGAGGGTTTGGCTTCCATCTTGAGGCCGAGCACACGCTCCATCAATAAAGAGGAGAGCTGGATATCGATGCGCGAAGAGGCCAGATCGACGAAATGTCCGCGCATCAGGCGCAGCAACATATCCAGACCCAGTAGCAGAATGACGCTGATCGCGAGGACCCACAAGGTATCCACCGCATGGTTGGGCACCACGCGGTCATACACGTTCATGGAAAAGAGCGGGATCGAGAGTGCAAAAACATTGATCAGCAGCGCGGCACTCAATACGTCCCGGTAGACTTGCCACTGTTCCAGTATGGCACCCCAGAACCAGTGGCGTTTGGATAGTTTCGCGATCTCCGGAGTGCGGCTATCGAACTTGACACGTGGCTGTATAAAAACGGCGATGCCGATGTATCGTGCAAAGAGGTCTTCATGCGGCAGATTGAACGCCATCTGGCCCGATTCGGGAAACAGCACCTGCGCCTGTCCGTTGTCCTTGTTCCATTCCAACAGGACACAGGCCTCGTTGTCCTTGAGCAGCAGGATGACCGGCATCTGCACGGCATCGATCTTGTCCAGTTGGCGGCGGACGAGGCGGCAATTGAGCCCGGCACGATTGGCCGAGCGTGCCACCAAGGCGGGAGTGAGGCGACCATTCTGCAGGGGAAGTCCGGCGGAGAGCGCCGCGCGGGTACTGGGTCTGCCGTGGATACGAGCGACTTCCAGCAGGCTTTCCAGCAGCGGATCGTGCAGTAACAGGTCCTCGCGCAGACCCAGATTGGGCGGGGGAGTAGCCGTTCCTGAAGTCGGTTTTTTGGGCGTAGCCTCTGGTTTATCGCTCATTGTTCCATGTCACATGTCTGACCAAGTGCGACAACTACAAATTAAATTGGTGGCGCAGACTACACTATCGCGACCAAATTGAATAGAGGAAGCGCTGAATGAGATCAAGCACTTGCGCCGGTAGCTTGGTCAATATGTTAGGATTGGTGAGAATTTTGACGGGTGGTTCTGTCTGATGCATTCAATGAACTTTGTATCAACTAAAGCGTCGGTCGCTAACCTGAGGCATTGCGCGTAGTCTAGAATCAGCATCTGTCGTTTTGTGCGCCTGTTGGGAGATCAAATGTCATCGTTGCAATCTGGTAAGCGTCGCTTCCCCCTGAGAACCTTCCTTATTGTGTTGCTGCTGGCTATCGCAGCGGCGGCATTGCTGGGTTATCTTTCCCGCAGTAAACCGATCTTGGTCGAATTGAAGAAGGTGGACAGGGGCAATGTCGAGGCCGCTGTCAGCAATACCCGCGCGGGAACCGTCAAGGCATGCCGCCGCGCAAAAATGTCGCCACCCGCGGGCGGACAGATATCCAAGATGCATGTGAAGAAAGGTCAGCGCGTGGTGGCCGGACAGATATTGCTGGAATTGTGGGACGAAGACCTGCACGCGCAGGAAAGACTGTCGCGCGACCAGTTGAAGACTTCCGAGTTGCGCGTGCATGAAGTGTGCAGCATGGCCGAAGCCGCGCAACGCGATGCGGAGCGTTCCAAAGAACTCGTCGCAAAAGGATTCATCTCCCCGCAACAATTAGACCGCACCCTGACCGATGCCAAAGCGCGGCAAGCTTCCTGCGATGGCGCGCGCAGTGACATCGCACAAGCGAAGTCGCGCATCGAGGTGGTGAAGAAGAATCTGGAGCGTATGGTGTTGCGTGCGCCGTTCGCCGGTATCGTGGCGGACATCAGCGGCGAACAGGGCGAATACGCCACCCCGTCCCCCCCCGGCATCCTGACTTTGCCAGCCGTCGATCTCATCGATGACAGCTGCCTGTTCGTCAGTGCCCCCATCGACGAAGTGGATGCCGCCAAGGTGAAAGTCGGGCAGAGCAGCCGCATCACGCTGGATGCGATCAAGGGCCGTACCTTCGCGGGCAAAGTGAAACGTATCGCGCCGTATGTGCTGGAGCTGGAGAAACAGGCGCGCACGGTGGAGGTCGAAGTCGAATTCGGCGAACTGCCCGATGCCGACAACCTGCTGGTGGGTTACAGCGCCGATGTGGAGATCGTGCATGAGGCGCATGAAAAGACATTGCGCATCCCGACGCAGACGCTGCTGGAGGGTAAACGAGTGTTGCTCTATGGCAGCGACGGCAAGCTGGAAGAGCGCACCATCGCCACCGGTTTGGCGAACTGGGAATACACTGAGATCGTTTCGGGCCTGAACGAAGGTGATCAGATCGTTTCTTCTCTGGACAGGCCGGGCGTCAAAGCGGGCGTGATTGTCCAACCCGAAGTGAGACGTGAAAGGTGAAATTGAGAAATGTGAAACGTGCTCATATGGATTGGTGCCGTCTCCCTTCTGTTAGCTGCGAGGTGATTTTCCACGTTTCACATTTCTCATTTAACCTGTCACAAGTCTTTACACTATGATCGAGCTACAGAACGTCAGCCGCACCTTCACAGTCGGTGACCAGGAAGTCACCGCTTTGCGCGACATCAATGTGCAATTGGGCGAAGGTGAATATCTCTCCATCATGGGGCCGTCCGGCTCCGGCAAATCCACCATGCTCAACATGTTGGGGCTGCTTGACCGGCCCAGCTCGGGTGTCTATCTGCTGGATGGCGGCAACGTCTCCGACCTGAGTGACGAACAACAAGCGCGGGTGCGCAGCGAAAAGATCGGATTCGTGTTCCAGTCCTTCCATCTCGTACCGCGCCTCACGGCTGCGCAGAACATCGAACTGCCGATGATGCTGGCCGGTATCCCGGTCGAGGAGCGCAAACAGCGTGTCGCCGAACTGGTCGCCAGTTACGGCTTGAGCGCGCGTGCCGACCACAGGCCGGATCAACTCTCCGGCGGGCAACGCCAGCGCGTTGCCATCGCCCGTGCCACCGTGATGCAACCGCGTGTGTTGCTGGCCGATGAACCGACCGGCAATCTGGATCGAGCCACCGGCTGGGAGGTGTTGAAACTGCTTGAGCAGTTGACCGAGCGCGGCATCACGCTGGTCATCGTCACTCATGATGCCGAGATCGGTGCGCGTGCCAGACGCCAGATCCATATGCTGGACGGGCGCATCCTTTCCGACGAATCACATTCGTCATGAAACTCACCGACACCCTGCACTTCGCTTCCGGCAGTCTGCGCGGCAGCCCGACGCGCACCCTGCTGATGATGCTGGCGATGTCCATCGGTGTCGCCGCAGTGGTGGTACTCACCGCATTGGGCGAGGGCGCGCGCCGTTATGTCGTCAACCAGTTCTCCTCGCTTGGAACCAATCTGGTCATCGTGCTGCCCGGACGTACCGAAACGGCGGGTATCGGGCCCGGTATGCTGAGCGGACAGACACCGCGCGACATCACGCTGGACGATGCCGATGCACTGCTGCGCAGCACGGCCATCAAACGCATCGCGCCGCTGACCATCGGTTCGGCCACGCTGTCGCTCGATGCCTTGAACCGCGAAGTGGTGGTGCTGGGGTCCAACTCCAGTCTGCTCGAAGTGCGCCACATGAGCATGGGGATAGGACGCTTCCTGCCGGCGGGTGACATCCACGAAAGCGCTTCAGTGTGTGTGCTGGGCAACCAAATGAAGCAGGAGTTGTTTGGCAAGGCGCAGGCGGTGGGGCAGTGGGTACGTCTGGGCGACCGGCGTTTTCGTGTGATCGGCGTATTGGCTGCACAGGGGGAATCCATGGGTCTGCGCACCGATGAGCTGGTCATCATTCCGGTCGCAGCCGCACACCAGTTGTTCAATACCGCAGGGCTGTTCCGTGTGCTCATCGAAGCCAAAAACCGCGACTACATCGCACAGGCGGTGCGCGATGCGGAGACCATCATGACCGAACGCCATAACGGTGAACGCGATGTGACGGTCATCACCCAGGATGCGTTGTTGCAGACCTTTGACCGCATCCTCACCGCACTCACCATGGCCGTGGGCGGCATCGCCGCGATCAGCCTTGCCGTGGCGGGGGTGCTCATCATGAACGTGATGCTTATCGCCGTGGCACAGCGCGTCAAAGAGATCGGTCTGCTCAAGGCGCTGGGCGCACCGGGACGGCAGATACGCAACATGTTCTTTGCCGAAGCGACGCTGCTCTCCGGCATCGGCAGTGTGAGCGGGTTGGTGTTGGGTTATGCGGGCAGCATGATCATCGGGTACATCTATCCCAGCCTGCCGGTCAGCCCGCCGTGGTGGGCGGTATTGGCCGCTTGCGGTACGGCACTGGGTACCGGCATCCTGTTCAGCGTATGGCCCGCGCGGCGCGCGGCGCGGCTCGATCCGGTCGCGGCACTGGCGGGGAGGTGATGTCATGTTATTTCGCGATCTGATTGCGCTGACCACCTCCAGCTTCCTCACCTACCGGATGCGCAGCTTCCTCACCGGGCTGGGTATCGCCATCGGTATCGCGGCGGTCATTCTGCTCACCTCCATCGGCGAGGGCTTGCACCAGTTCATGCTGTCCGAGTTCTCCCAGTTCGGCACCAACATCATTAGCGTGCAACCCGGCAAGACACAGACGCAGGGCGGCAATGTCGGCATCTTCGGCTCATCGCGCCCGCTCACGCTGGAAGATGCCGATGCCTTGCGCCGCCTGCCCTATGTGGAATACGTCATCCCCGGCCTCGCGGGCAACGCCGAAGTGCGCGCCAACGGAAGGACACGGCGCACCATGGTGCTGGGCGAGGGACGCGATTTCAACAAAGCCTTCACCATGAAGGTGCAGAGCGGCGGCTTCTGGACGGATGAAGACAACGAACAGGCGCGCGCGCAAGTGGTGATCGGTGCCAAGATCCAGCAGGAACTTTTCAGCGGCATGAATCCGCTCGGACAATATCTGCGTGTCGGCGGGCAGCGTTATCGCGTCATCGGAGTGATGGAATCAAAAGGACAGATCCTCGGCATGGACATGGATGATGCTGTGTTCATTCCCGCCGCCCGCGCCATGGAATTGTTCAACCGTCCCGGCCTGATGGAAGTCAATGTCAGTTACCGCGCCGATGTGGATGCCGACATCATCATCCGTATCCTCACCGAACGCCTCAAAGAGCGGCACGGGCGCGAAGACTTCACCCTCATCTCGCAGGAGCAGGCGCTGGAAGTGTTGAGTTCGGTACTCGACATCCTCACCTTCGCCGTTGGCGCGCTGGGCGGTATCTCGCTGCTGGTCGGCGCGGTCGGCATCCTCACCATCATGACCATGGCCGTCACCGAACGCACCGCCGAGATCGGCCTGCTGCGTGCCTTGGGCGCGCAGGAAAGACAAGTGCTGGTGCTGTTCCTGGGCGAGGCCATCCTGCTCTCCGCGCTGGGCGGTATCATGGGTTTGGCCGTCGGCATCGGCATCGCGCAGACCGTACATTTTTTCGTACCCTCGTTCCCCGTGCACACGCCGTGGCTGTATGTGTTTCTGGCCGAATTCACCGCCGTCACCATCGGCCTCGCGGCAGGCGTCGCGCCCGCGTTGCGCGCGGCGCGGCTCGATCCGGTGGAGGCGTTGCATGCGGAGTGAGCGCGTATGAAACCGCGTTATCTGATCGGCTGGTGTGTATTGCTTGCAGTCGCCATGTTCAATGGCGCGTTGCGCGAGTTCACCTACGGTAGATTCATCTCAGAATTATCGGCACATCAGCTTTCCTGTGTGACTGGCATCCTGTTGTTCGCTATTGTCATCCATCAATTTGTGCAGCGCTGGCCGCCTGCCTCGGCGCGCGAGGCGTGGTTCATCGGTGCGTTCTGGATGCTATTGACGCTGGCGTTCGAGTTCCTGTTCTTTCACTATGTCGGCGGACATTCGTGGGAGGCGCTGCTGGCGAACTACGATATGGCGAGCGGGCGTTTGTGGCCGCTGATCCTGCTGTGGGTGTTGGTTGCGCCGTATTTTTTCTATCGGTTGCAACAACGCCAAGTCACACGAAGGACTCCTTGATCTTGCAAGGTGAGAGTTACATCAGACGCGATATTTACAGCTTACCGTTTGCCCTAGTCTGACCTTCAATAGGCTCGCTCTGGTGTTTCCACTCGGAGTAGCATTCGATGCCGCAAAAATGAGCCACATAATCCTCGACCTCAAAGTTCTTGGCTTCGGATAGCGGCACCTCTTTCTTGCAGATATCACAGGAAATGAGTTCGGACTGGGATTGCGCGCGAGGTTGGGGTTTCATGACATACCTCCTTGAGGAGAATAAGTGATACCAGACTAATCCTATCGGGAATGGATGGCAAGACATCTTGTTTTTTTCTGGACGATCGAATTGATGAGTAATAAATAGCTAACCGACTAAAATCACACGATGACTGCCAATCCTGAAACCTGTGACATCTTCTGTGCCGTGGTGGACAACTACGGCGACATCGGCGTGAGCTGGCGGCTGGCGCGACAGTTGGCCAATGAGCACGGCATCAGCGTGCGCTTGTGGGTGGATGATCTAGCCAGTTTCGGCAAGCTGTGCCCGGAAGTGGATGCGGCGCTGGGTGAGCAGCGTTGTCGCGAGGTGGAAGTGCGGCGCTGGGATAAAGATTTCCCCGCAGTTACGCCTGCGGGCCTGGTGATCGAAGCCTTTGCCTGCAAGTTGCCGGAGTCTTACGTTGAGGCGATGGCGGCGCAGGAACACAAACCTGTTTGGCTCAATCTCGAATATCTTTCTGCGGAAGAGTGGGTGGAAGGTGCGCATCGTTTGCCTTCACCACATTCACGTTTGCCGCTGACCAAATATTTTTTCTTCCCCGGCTTCACAGCAAAGACCGGCGGTCTGCTGCTGGAACGTGGTTTGCTGGCGCGGCGTGATGCATTTCAGGCTGACCGCGCTTCCCTCACCCCAGCCCTCTCCCAGAGGGAGAGGGAGTTTTGGCGTAGTGTGGGCGTGCCGGAGCGGGCGGCAGACGAGTTGCGTGTCTCCCTGTTTAGTTACGAGAACGATGCCGTCACAGGTTTGCTGCGGGCATGGGAGCAGGGGGCGATGCGTGTCGTGTGCTGTGTACCGGAGGGGCGGGTGTTGCCGCAGGTGGCGGCATTCTTTGGACAAGCAAATGGCACGGCGGGGGATGCCTGGCAGCGCGGCAATCTGTCTGTGTACGTGCTGCCATTCGTCGAGCAGGAACGTTATGACGAATTGTTATGGGCGTGTGATGTGAACCTTGTGCGCGGTGAGGATTCCTGTGTGCGGGCGCAATGGGCAGGCAAACCTTGCGTGTGGCACATCTATCCGCAGCATGACGGTGTGCATATGCAGAAGCTGCGCGCCTTGAGCGACTTGTACGGTGTGGGTTTGCCCGCTGCCGCACACCAGGCGAACGCAGCTTTGTGGCTGGCGTGGAACGGGGAGGGTGACATCAGCGCGGCTTGGTCGGCTTATGCCGCGCAGCTTGAGCCGTTGGAGCACCATGCAACGGCGTGGTCGGCGAAATTGGCCGCGAACGACCTTGCTTTGAATTTGCTGGCTTTTTCCCGTCAGGTTGCATAAAATGCGCGCCTTCGAAATTTAGCTTTCAGGCAGACTCCAATGAAAATCGCTCAAGAACTCCGCGCAGGTAACGTCGTCATGGTCAAAGACCAGCCGCTGGTCGTACAAAAGGCCGAATACAGCCGCTCCGGCCGCAGTGGCTCGGTGGTCAAGTTCAAGTTCAAGAACCTGCTGACCGATGCGCCCAGCGAAGCGATCTTCGCCGCCGACGACAAGTTCGACCAGATCATTCTGGACAAGAAGGAGTGCACTTACTCCTACTACGCCGACCCGATGTATGTGTTCATGGATTCGGAATACAACCAGTACGAAGTGGAAAAAGAGAACCTCGGCGACGCGGTGAACTATCTGGCCGACGGCATGGAAGACACCTGCGAAGTGGTGTTCTACAACGAAAAGGCGATCTCCGTTGAGTTGCCCAACACCATCGTGCGCGAAGTCATCTACACCGAGCCAGCCGTGCGCGGCGACACTTCCGGCAAGGTGATGAAGCCGGCCAAGATCAACACCGGTTTTGAATTGCCGGTTGCCGCCTTCATCGAGATCGGCGACAAGATCGAAATCGACACCCGCACCAACGAATTCAAGAAGCGCGCTTAAGCGGAATGTGGTGAATAAAAAAGGCAGCTTCGGCTGCCTTTTTTCGTTGGAGGATTTTATGTAGGAGCGAGCCTTGCTCGCGACATCTT
>JAVBYO010000024.1 GCA_030823955.1 Gallionellaceae bacterium | reverse complement strand
GGCACCCGTCTTGGCCACGTGCGCGCCACCGGCACAGGCCAGCCGCGCCACACGTTTCTCGACCGCGCCCAAAGCGACACCCAGCAATGAGGCGATGCTCTTGTTTTGATCCGGGGTATTGACGGTACAACGGGCCGGTTCGATCTTACCCGCCACCGCCTGTTCGGCGAAGTTACGGCAACCGGCAGTACCACAGGCACCACAATTGGAATGGGGAAGGAGTTCTTCGACTTGCTCGATACGGGGATCTTCAAATACATAGAAACGCTTACTGGCAAGCGTCAGGAGCAACGCCAGCAGGCCGCCCAGACCGGCCATGAATGCTCCCGTTATCAATACGCTGTAAGCCATTTCAATGTCTCTCCCGCCACTAAAGTATGTGTACAAAAAGACCGACAGAACGCTCTTCTGTAAGCCTCATGTAAGCTTGCAACTCTATAAAATTACTGGTGTTTTTATTGTGGAAGAGAGACTAATCCAAGCTACAATCATTTCGCGAATCAATTGTTTCAATCTTGATTATTAAAAAATGAAATATTCAGTTTGTGGCGCTTCTAAAAATGCAGATTTCGCCCAAATGCAAGGCGCGGAAAAAATTTCGCAGCGCCGCATATGCGTGATATGTAAGCAAGAAATTTTTTCCGCAACGCAGCATAACCAGCCACTTGCCCGCTTGTGGGCTTAGTGGAGTGGCTAGTAGCTTCATCAGTTGGGATGAAATATGAATTTTTAGAAGTGCCCTTTAGGGGGGAATAGAGATGGCTGAAGAAAAACAGAGTTACTACAAAAACAACAGACTCAAACAGATGCGCGCCTTCTGCGAAGTCGTGCGCAGCGGCAGTGTCACTGTAGCGGCACAACATCTGTTTCTGAGCCAGCCTTCGGTCACCTTGCAGATCCAGGCGATGGAGCGCGAACTGGGCGTCACCGTGTTCGAACGACGCGGCCCGGTACTCAAACTCACCCCCGATGGCGAAGCGTTATACGCATTGGCCGAACCGCTGGTGAAAGGCATAGACGGGTTGCAGGAGAACTTCGCCGCCCAACACGGCAAGCTCGATTCCGGTGACCTCAACATCTGCGCCGGAGAGTCCACCATCCTCTATATCCTGCCCGAAGCGGTGAAACGATTCGTCGCCGCATACCCGCGCATCCGCCTCAAGATCCACAACGAGACCGGCCGCGACGGCCTGAAGATGTTACGCGCCGACGAGATCGACCTCGTGGTCGGCTCCATGCTCGACGTGCCCGATGACATCACCTATCAACCCGTGGTCACCTTCGACCCCGTACTTATCACGCCGCTCGACCACCCGCTGGCGCAACACGAAAACGTCACACTGGAACAAGTCAGCCAATACGGCCTCATCCTGCCGCCGCACCACCTCTCCACCTGGCGCATGGTCAAATACGTGTTCCAACAACACAACCTCAACTTCACCGTCACCCTCGAAGCGGGCGGCTGGGAAGTCATCAAAAAATACGTCGAACTCGGCATGGGCATCTCCATCGTCACCGACATCTGCCTCACCGGAAACGAGAAACTCGCGCGCATTCCGCTCAAACAATATTTCCCGCAACGCGGTTATGGCTTGGTATTGCGCAAAGGCCGGTTCCTGTCACCACAGGCACGGCGCTTTGTGGAGATATTGAATGAGGTTTACGGAATGGAAGCTGCGCCGACGGGGGTTACAGTGCAGGATTGAGACAGCATCAGGCCCAAGTTCGTTGTGAGAAACCATTGCACGGTTCATTACTTGCCCCGGCAAAGGTATAATCCGCAGCACTGTTCAAACCCCAAGGAAATATCTTGACTCTCTCCACGCGCGTACAAGCC
This sequence comes from Gallionellaceae bacterium, assembly GCA_030823955.1. Taxonomy (GTDB): domain Bacteria; phylum Pseudomonadota; class Gammaproteobacteria; order Burkholderiales; family Gallionellaceae; genus PALSA-1006. The sequence goes on along the minus strand of JAVBYO010000024.1, from coordinate 13,648 downwards.
ATCAAGCCCTCTCCCACTCTCGCTGTCGCGGCACGCGCGGCGAAGCTTAAAGCCGAAGGCAAGGACATCATCGGGTTGGGCACGGGCGAACCGGATTTCGACACACCGCAACACATCAAGGATGCCGCCATCGGCGCGATCAACAAGGGTTTCACCAAATACACCGCCGTGGGCGGCACGCCCTCGCTGAAGCAGGCCATCATCGCCAAACTGAAGCGCGATAACGGGCTGGACTACACGGCGAAACAGATTTTGGTTTCCTGCGGCGGCAAGCAGAGTTTCTTCAATCTGGTACTGGCCACCATCAATCCCGGCGATGAAGTCATCATCACCGCGCCGTACTGGGTGTCGTATCCCGATATCGTGATCATCGCAGAGGGAAAACCGGTGATCGTGCAAGCCGACATCGCACAGGGTTTCAAACTCACACCCGCGCAATTGGAAGCGGCCATCACGCCGAAGACTCGCATGATCGTGATCAACAGCCCGAGCAATCCTTCCGGTGCGATGTACTCGCTGGAAGACCTGAAAGCGCTGGGCGAGGTGCTGCGCAAACATCCGAACATTCTGATCGCCACCGACGATATGTACGAGCACATCCGGCTCGGCGCAGACAAGTTTTTTAACATCCTCGACGCCTGCCCCGACCTGTATCCGCGCACCATGGTGCTGAACGGCGTGTCCAAGGCGTATGCCATGACCGGCTGGCGCATCGGTTACGCAGCGGGGCCGGAGAACATCATCACCGCGATGGAGAACGTGCAATCACAGAGCACCTCGAATCCGACTTCCATCTCGCAGGTGGCTGCCGAAGCCGCACTCAACGGCGACCAGAACTGCCTCGCGCCGATGATCAAGGCGTTCCGCGAGCGTCATGAGTTCGTGGTGGAGGCATTCAACAAGATACCGGGAATCAAGTGCATCAAGGCGGGCGGCGCGTTCTACGCCTTCCCTGATGCACGCGAGGCCATCGCTCGCCTGCACCAGCAGGGCAAGATCAAGGACACTACCGACATCGCTTTGTCCGAATACCTGCTGGCAGAAGCCGGTGTAGCGGTGGTGCCCGGCTCGGCCTTCGGCAGCGAAGGTTATTTCCGCATCTCCTTCGCCACCTCGATGGACAACCTCAAAGCAGCGCTGGAGCGCATAGCGAAGGCGTTGGCTTGAGGTTGCGGTGAAGACTAACCTTCAGGTTATGCCGCAACCACAACCCCAAAGCTGCGCATAGCGAAGGCGCTGACCTGAGGTTGCGGTGAAGGCCAACCTTCAGGTTATGCCGCAATCACAATCTCAGGAATGCGCTGGAGCGTATCGCAAAAGTGCTTTCCTAAAGATGGCAGGACGTTAACTCGTATTAACGTCCTGCACGCAGCACCGGTTTACCCAGTGTGCCGGACAGCAGCAAAGGTACCGCCCCCCCCGCTCCCGCCTTCAGATCAACTGAAAAACGTCCCGCCAACTGCCCGCCGTTGATGACATCGAACGCACCCGTGCCGCGAAGTATCCCGGACGAGAGTTGCAACGGGCCGAAATGACGCACGTTGCCATTCATCTGTAACTCACCGCTCAACTCGTCGAGATGGGTACGCCCGCCTGAAGCCGGATGTGTCCCCTGGCGTGCGGTCTCGACCATATCGATACCGTTGATCACACCTTTCTTGAGCACGAACGAAGCGCTCAGTTGCCGGCTAGCCGCGAGGCGTGCCAGCTTGTTCGCCGTCGCTGCAAGACGTGCCTTGCCAGCCAGTTCTCCCGACACCCCGAATGCCGGGAATAGCTTGCCCAGCTCTATGCCTCTGGCCTCGAAGTTGCCTTGCAGTTGCCAGCCCTGTTGCCAGCCCAATCTGCCCTTCCCTTCCAGGAAGCCGCCGTATGCCTGTGCTTTGAACAAAGTCAGATCGATCCCCGCAGCCGTGACTTCGCCTTGCCCGGTGAAATCATCCAACGCCACATCTGCAAATACCGGCAGCGCATTCTCTCTGGCATTTAACACCAGCTGCCAGCGCCCCTGCCCGCCGTGTAACTCGGCATCGAGTTTCGCGTCGGCAGTGGTAAAGCGCATCCGCTCGATACGTCCTTGCCCGTCGAGCATCATCTCGCCGCCCAGTTCCGGCAACGGGATATCCGCACCGTCGATCCGCACCTGCGACAGCGTCACATGCCGCACCGGATGAGTGGCATCGGCACCGATCACCTGCAACCAACTCCATTGCCTCGCCAATGCCGCCGCCTGTACCGTGACTCCGCGCAGCTCCACCTCGCGTATCGTCTTGACTTCGGAGAACAGCGCCAACAGATCGAACGTTAGCTCGGCATTGTCCACGGCCAGTTCCTGCGCCTTACCCAAAGTCACTTTTCCCAAGCGCAGTGTGGGCCAGGGCAACACTGACGCCTGCAACGTCCCCACCTGTACCGGCTGTTTGAATTGTTCGCTCAACACCTGCTCCAGCGGTGCGACATAACGGTCTAGCGGCATCACGTACGGCAGCGATACGATTGCGATCACAGCCGACAGTGCCAAACCGGCCACGATCTTGCCCCAAGGCAAGGGACTGCGCCGTTTGCGCTGTTTTGGCGGGGTGACTTTGGCGGGCGCTTCGGCTGCTGTCGCCTGCGCTGGCCGCTCGGCTTCCGCTCTGGCCAGTTCTTGCGCGCGTTGTTCCGCCGCCGCCCATGCCTTGGCCTGCTCATCCGCCAGACGTTGTTGTGTGACCTGATCCGCTTGTCGCGCAGCGGCGCTCGCCTCGGCATCACGCGGCGGAACTTCTGCCGCCGCCCCCGCTGAGACACGCTCCCGTGCCAGCTTCTCCTGTTCGAGTGATGCCGCTTTCATCGCCTCCAGCTCAGCCTGTACGCGCAAGTGTTCCGTTGCGGCCTGCGCTCGTGCCAGCTCGGCTTGCTCTCTGGCCCGTTCTTCCGTCAGGCTGTGCGCAGCCGCCTCGGCGCGGGCTTGTGCAGCATCCTGCTCCGCCTTTTTCCGCGCCGCCTCGTGCTCCGCTTTCAGACGCGCGGCCTCCGCCTCCTGCCGCACACGCTCCTCGGCCTGAGCCTTGGCTTGCGCTTCCGCCTTGGCTCTGGCGGCTTCCAGTTCAGCTTTGGCCCGTGCGGCCTCTTGTTCTGCCTGTCGGCGGGCCGCTTCGGCCTCTGCTTTCGCCTTGGCGGCGGCTTCGGCCTGCGCCTGTGCGGCTTCTATCTGCTGACGCGCCAATGCCTCGGCTTCTGCTTTGGCTTGTGCGGCGGCCTGTTCTGCCTGTAGACGCAAAGCTGCGGCCTCTTGGCGAGCACGCTCTTCCGCCAGCGCTTTGGCTTGCGCTTCCGCCTTGGCTCTGGCGGCTTCCTCTGCCATCCTCGCTTGTTCGGCTTTGGCACGGGCAGCTTCCGCTTCGGCGGCGGCCGTGGCCTGTGCCGCCGCTTCCAGTTGCAGCTTGGTCTGCAACGCGACTTGTTCGGCGCGCACCCGCGCTGCGGCCTCCTGTTTGAGACGCTCCTCGGTTTGTGCCCGCGCCGTGGCATCCTGCCGCGCACGTGCCTCCGCTGCTGCTTTGTCCTTGGAGGCACTCTCGGCGGCCAGCTTGGCATTCGCTTCCGCTTTGGCCTCGGCTTCCACCCGTGCCTTGGCCTTGGCGGCTTCGACCGCAGCCTCCAATGCGGCACGGGTATCGGCAACTCCCGCCACCGCGTCCTTGTTCACCGGCGGGTTAGTCGGCATCGCGGTGAAATCCAGTTCCCCGTTGACCGGCACGTTCACGGCCTTGGGTTTGACGATCTGCGCTGCGGCACTGTCGCGCACATATCCTTCCGCCAACAACTGCGCAAACACTTCCGGCAGGACGGCGCGCAAGCTGGGAGCCGCACGTTTCGATATCTCCTCGAATGTCGATTTGTCATCGATCAGGAACAGCGCGCGCTTGAGGTCTCCCGCCAATACATTTCCCTTGCCGCCGACCTCGGCAACACCCTCGGGGGTTTTGATCAAGATTGTTTTCTTATCCATGATGTTCCAACTTCTGACTGGCTTTTTTCGATGGCGCAATCATACGCCAAAATCCGGCACGGGCTGAGCACCAGTCCCGGCTAATCTCCCCCGTCCCTGCCGCTTTTCCACAGCCGGAACGGCCGGCATGTTTTTTATCCCCAGTTAAGTTAAAATGCGCGCCACTTCCAAAACAACGCAGGCATTATTGTGGCATTGATAGTCCAGAAATACGGCGGCACTTCTGTCGGCAGTCCAGAGCGCATCAAGAACGTTGCGCAACGCGTGGCAAAATACAAAGCGCAGGGGCATCAGGTCGTGGTGGTGGTCTCCGCCATGAGCGGCGAGACCAATCGCCTGATCGCGCTGGCCAAAGAGATCCAGAAACATCCCGACCCGCGCGAACTCGACGTGGTCATCTCCACCGGTGAACAGGTGACCATCGGCCTGCTGGCGATGGCACTCAAAGATGCCGGCATGGAAGCCAAGAGCTACACCGGTGCACAGGTCAAGATCCTCACCGACAACGCCTTCACCAAAGCGCGCATCGTCAGCATCGACGAGCAGAACATCCGCACCGATCTGGCCAACGGCAACGTGGTCGTGGTGGCCGGTTTCCAGGGCATGGATGAAGACGGCAACATTACCACGCTGGGGCGCGGCGGTTCGGACACCACCGGCGTCGCCATCGCAGCCGCGCTGCGTGCCGACGAGTGCCAGATCTACACCGATGTGGACGGTGTCTACACCACCGACCCGCGCATGGTGCCGGAAGCGCGCCGCCTGAAGAGCATCACTTTCGAAGAGATGCTGGAGATGGCGAGTCTGGGCTCCAAGGTGCTCCAGATCCGCTCGGTCGAATTCGCCGGAAAATACAAAGTCAAACTGCGTGTGCTTTCCAGCTTTGCCGAAGAAGGCGAAGGCACGCTGATCACTTTTGAGGAAAACGATAAAATGGAACAGGCCATCATTTCAGGCATCGCCTTCAACCGCGATGAAGCAAAGATCACCGTACGCGGCGTGCCCGACAAGCCCGGCATCGCCTACCAGATCCTGGGGCCGGTGAGCGAATCCAACATCGATGTGGACATGATCATCCAGAACGTCGGCGTGGACGGCTCCACCGATTTCTCCTTCACCGTGCATCGCAACGAATTCACCAAAGCGATGGACATCCTCAAGAACCAAGTGCAGCCGCACATCGGCGCGCGCGACGTGATCGGCGACAACAAGACCGCCAAAGTCTCCGTGGTTGGCGTCGGCATGCGTTCACACGTGGGCATCGCCAGCAAGATGTTCCGCACCCTGGCCGAAGAAGGCATCAACATCCAGATGATATCTACCTCCGAGATCAAGATCTCGGTGGTCATCGACGAGAAGTATCTGGAGCTGGCCGTGCGTGTTTTGCACAAGGCGTTCGACCTAGATCAGGAAGACGCATAAATCGTTTGACCGTTCCGCCTCTAGTCAGTATCATTCGCGGCCTTCGGAGAGGTGGCCGAGTGGTCGAAGGCACGCCCCTGCTAAGGGCGCATACGAGCTTAAACTTGTATCGAGGGTTCGAATCCCTCCTTCTCCGCCACACAGAAGTAACGTTTTAAAAAATGCGCCGGTAGCTCAGCTGGATAGAGTACTTGGCTACGAACCAAGGGGTCAGGAGTTCGAATCTCTTCCGGCGCACCATATTTAGCATCAAGATCAATCGCTTAGCACTGAGCTGCTAGGCGATTTTTCTTTTCAGCAAAGTCACTGCCGGACTTTTGCCGGACTTCTCCCGGCAAATTCGATTTGAGGCCTCTAGCAGCTCCTCAATCTCGGCAACAGAATAATGCGATGTAATGTCACCATTCCGATGGCCTAGCTGTTGAATTGCACCCAAAGCTGACCCACTCAAGGCAATAAATTGCTGTAAGTTGCATCCGAATTTGACCCACGTGTAAAACTTCCCTGCTCAATATTTGAGCAGGAGTAACAGGAGTGATAAACGTGGCGATATTAAGCAGCATCAGACGATGGCATTTTCGGGATAACGTGCCGATACGGGAGATAGCCCGCAAGACCGGCATAGCTCGCAACACAATCAAGAAGTACCTCTTCAACAAGGTTGTTGAGCCGAAGTATCCTAGTCGCAAGACGCCCAGCAAGCTCGATGAGTTTGCGGTCCAACTAACTGCATGGCTCAAGACCGAGGCTGGCAAGGGGCGCAAACAAAAGCGCAACCTCAAGCTACTTCATCAAGATTTGGTGCAACTGGGCTTCACGGGTTCTTATGACCGAGTGGCCGCCTTCGCCAAACGATGGCGGTTAGAACAACAGGAACTCGCCAGAACTGCTGGGCGCGGCACATTCATCCCCCTCAAATTTGCTCCCGGAGAAGCATTCCAATTTGACTGGAGTGAGGATTGGGCGGTTATTGCGGGCGAGCGAACCAAGTTGCAAATCGCACATTTCAAACTCAGCTACAGCCGAGCTTTCTACTTGCGTGCCTACCCGATCCAGACGCACGAAATGCTGTTCGATGCACACAATCATGCCTTCGCCACCTTCGGCGGCGTGCCTGAGCGTGGTATCTACGACAACATGAAGACCGCCGTGGACAAAGTAAAACGGGGTAAGGAACGTGACGTCAACATCCGCTTCTCTGCGATGGTCAGCCACTACCTGTTCGATGCTAACTTCTGCAATCCAGCCGCTGGCTGGGAGAAGGGGCAGATCGAGAAGAACGTGCAGGATTCTCGTCACCGAATCTGGAATCAACTGCCTGAATTCCGTAGTTTGGAGGAACTCAACGATTGGCTTCAGCGCAAATGCCTGTTGTTGTGGAGCGAGATCAAACATCCCGATCAGAGCGGACGCAGCATCGCCGATATGTATCTCGACGAGCGGGAATGCCTGATGGCGTTATCGTGTCCGTTCGATGGATTTGTTGAACACTCGAAACCTGTATCGCCCACCTGCTTAGTGTTATTCGAGCGTAATCGTTATAGTGTGCCAGCCTCCTACGCCAATCGTCCCATCAGTTTACGGGTATATGCCGACCGCTTAGTGTTTGTAGCCGAAGCACAAATCATTTCCGAGCATGTCCGAGTGATCTCTAAAAAGAACGGGCCTGGTGTCACGCGTTATGACTGGCATCACTACCTGAGCGTATTGCAACGCAAGCCGGGAGCGTTACGTAACGGCGCACCCTTTGCAGAAATGCCGGAGGGTTTCAGACGCTTGCAAACTATCCTTCTTAAGCGACCGGGCGGGGATCGCGAGATGGTGGAGATTCTGGCGCTGGTTCTGCAACACGATGAAGCGACGGTACTGACGGCAGTGGAATTGGCATTAGAGAGCGGCGCGCCCTCTAAGCAGCATGTACTGAATGTCCTTAGCCGGCTGATCGAACCTGCACCAATCGCACCCGTCAATACGCCCACACCGCTGATGCTGGTGGTTGAGCCGCAGTCCAACGTCAGCCGCTATGACCAGCTGAGGGAGGTGCGTCGTGCAGCATGAAGCTATGGTGGCATCGCTCAAAGCGATCAAGATGTATGGCATGGCACAGGCGGTCGATGAACTTGCCAATCAGGGTTCACCGGCGTACCAAAGTGCGCAGGAAATGTTGGGGACGTTGCTCAAGGCGGAGATGGCAGAACGAGAAGTGCGCTCCATCTCCTACCAGATGAAGTCGGCTAGATTCCCTGTCTACCGAGACCTGTCTAGTTTCGACTTTAGCCAAAGTGCAGTAAATGAGGCGCTGATTCGGCAGCTGCATCGCTGTGAATTTATGGATCAGGTTCACAACGTTGTGTTGGTCGGCGGCCCTGGTACGGGCAAGACGCATCTGTCGACGGCATTGGGTGTTCAAGCAGTGCAACACCAGCATCGGCGAGTTCGCTTCTTCTCAACCATCGAACTAGTTAATACCTTGGAGCAAGAGAAAGCCGCTGGCAAACAAGGACAACTCGCCAGCAGGATGGTGTATGCCGACTTGGTGATCTTGGATGAGTTGGGCTACTTACCCTTCAGCCAAGCAGGCGGTGCATTGTTGTTTCACTTCATTGGAAAACTGTATGAACTAACCAGCCTGGTCATCACGACTAACTTGAGTTTCGCTGAATGGGGAAGTGTCTTCGGTGATGCCAAGATGACAACAGCACTGCTCGATAGGCTGACTCATCACTGCCACATCATTGAAACCGGCAACGATAGTTATCGATTCAGAAACAGCTCAACGCAATCAGGAAAGGAGGTCAAAAACAGAAAATTATCTACAGCAGGAAACGTTCAGAGATAGACTAAGGTGTGGGTTCAAATTAGATGCAACTGATGGGTCAGCAATACGCGCAATTCGACAGCTTGGGGGCAGTTTGGTGACTTCATGGGCGGGACACTGAACCCAATTCTGAGCTTCTTAGCGCTACTGGCTCTGCTACTTACAATCACTGTGCAAAGCTATGAACTGCGCCTTACTCGGCAGGAAATGGAGTTGTCCCGCGTCGCTCAGCAAAAGACAGAAGCTTCGCTTGCCGCCCAAGCCGAAACACTGCGCAAGCAACTGGAAGAGGCTAGGCGTTCAGCCGACACGGAGGCCTTTCTCCGAGTGGTTGACAGACTTCAAGAAGAGAGCGTACGAAGGGCGCGTGAAGTCATTTTTCGTATTTCACTCGACGAGAAGAAGCCGTTTTCTGACTGGACAGACTCAGAAAAGAAGGCTGTCGAAGTTGCATGCCAAAGCTTCGATGTTGTTGGCATGATGGTCAAGGGCGATATGGTGCCTCCTGGGCCTGTCCTTCACGGTTGGCACATGACAATAGGAAAATCATGGCTTGGGGCGCTTCCACTCATTCGCGCGCGTCGTGAAAAGGACGGTGAAGATTTCTGGGGCGACTTCGAGTGGCTCTACAAAGAATCGGTAAAGTTTCAGCCTGTCCGTTCGTCCAGCGGACTGCCTTCGACGAGCGTTGCACTATAACGCTAGTTGCGCGACTTTTGCGCGACTGTTACCGCACTGATAAGCACTACTAGGCAATATAATTGAGAAGTGTTGCTTTAACATATTGATATATAAGGCCTACAAAAATCTTGTGTAGGCTACGAACCAAGGGGTCAGGAGTTCGAATCTCTTCCGGCGCACCACATATCAAAGGGTTAGGCAGAAATGCTTAACCCTTTTTCTTTTCCTGTAGCAAAAAACGTATCACTTGAATCGCCCCTGATTAACTAGACATTCTCCAACCTCTCGAACTCGACGGGAGACTGGCGGTTATTGTACCCATGACGACGTTTTGGGTTGTAGAACACCTCAATGCAATCGAACACATCCGACCTAGCCTCTTCGCGGTCTGCATATGTCCTGTGATTACAGAATCTTCTCTGGGCAGCCGAGGCGACAGTTACGACAACGCCCTAGCCGAGACAATCAACAGTCTGTACAAACAAGACGGAGCTGATCTACAAGGGGCCATGGAAAAGCTAGGAATCGGTGGGGCTGGTCACGCTGGAATGGGTGTTATGGTTCAACCATCAACGCTTGCTAGAATCTATCGGCTATATCCCGCCCACAGAAGCTGTGGGCACAATACTACCGTTAGCCAATACGAATTCTGCCGACGTTACTTAAACCAAACAGCCTTCACGAAATTCGGGGCGATTCATATGCGCCCTCAAGGAGTTGCGCCGGCATCAATCTTCCGCGTTTCATGCGCAGCGTAGTGGTGTTTATTCTCATTTAGAGCACGGGCAGCATCTCCGATCGATGTGTCGCCGCAACGCATTGCGTTTCCGCAACGCTTATCGCTGATGCGCGGATTGGAAAAAAATGGCAGATTCTTGCCGCCGCTGATCTCGTGCATATATCCGCCTACCATGATATCGCCAAACTCACCGGCTTGCGGCAGGCCGTCACACGTCCCTTCGGCATAACCGTTTGCATACGGAGTGATGGCCGAGGTGTGTCCTTTGCCGGGATGGCAGGAATCAACCAGTGTGCCGTGGTTCAGTCCCATCAGGTGTCCCAGTTCGTGAGCGAGAGTATGTGCACCACAGACGAAGTTGACGACGGCAAATGCCGTGCGTGTTGAGGAAATATCCGCAATGGTCTTGTTTACCGCATAGGCGCGCCCGCAGCCTGGCTTGCCTTTCATCATCAAGGTGCTGGCCATCGCAATGGTGTAGTCGGCGCCATGTTCGCGCGCTTTCAGGAATAAGCCCTCGAAACCCTTCCGCTCATGTGCCATGTCCGCGATGATCTCGGTGTCCACAGTCGATCCGATGCGGGAGAATTCAATCTGTACGATCTCCGCCTTGAGCATCACCTCGCTGTTGAGAAAGTAGCTGTTCAGCGTATCGATGTATTTTTTGAGTTTGTGTTGTGTGGATTGTTGCTGTTGGGCAGAAAGCCCCAATTCATCACTCACGATGAAGCGGATGCCTATCGTTTCCGCCATGGCAGGCGCGCTGAGACACGTTACCATTGCTAATACGGCGGCATATCGCTTACTCATTGCCACAAGATTAGTTGTTGTCCTGACGGGAGAGCAGGAAACCAGCTACGGCTAAAGCCCGTTTTTTGCGCAATTCTTCTTTGGGGCGTTCCACAAAGACGCGAACTTCCTTGATGAATTTGATGAGACCGATCAGTTCGGCCCATTTTGGCAGATCTTGATGCTCCTCGCTGGATAGGGCGGAGGTATTGCCGTAGTGGGAAATAAAGGAATCGAAGCGGGTGAAATCTGCCAGGTGGATATATTTTTCAGACAGGGAGAATTCAAACGCGCCGTCAATGATATCTGCCATACGTGAGCCGTAAAACGCATTGTTGAAGTCGAAGAAACGCGCTTCCCCCGTGTCGCTGACGATCACGTTCTTCGGGGTGACATCTCCATGGTTATGCACCGAGGGGCTGCGCGCGTACATTGCAGCACGAACGGTACCCGGATTGTAGCGTTCGATGATGGGCGATAGGTTGCTGAAGGCCTGAGCAAGCTCCGCAGTCAGGCCGGGTTCTTTGATATAGGTCTGGAACAGCGGCAGCCAGATCATGCAGATATCGTCAAACGTAAAGTCGCGAGGCAAATCCAGCGGGTGGTCGAGTTGAACCTGATGGATTTTCGCCAGGGCCGGGGCAATGATATCCATGGCATATTCCGGCCGCTGTTGGACGACACCGGGAATACGTTCGAATAACAGGGCCGGGAAATTCTCAATGGTGCTGTCTACGCCGGGTGGGGTCGGGATGATGCCTGCCGTTGGGATATCGAGTGTTTTGAGCTGATTGACCAGTTGCTCTTCATAGGAGGTATGTTCGGCGACTCTGCTACTTCTATAGTTGCCGGAGACTTTGAATAACTTAAGGATGTAGTCGTGCCCCCCGGAGAACACTTTATAGATCGCATTTTCAGTGGAGACCTTCATTTTCTCCACCATGATCTGATCGAAGTTATGCAGTGTTTTTATGCGTTCCGCGATTCTATCGTCCTCCCCGCCGCGCGAGATGATGCCGTCGCGCTCACGGTCGTAGAATAGCGTCGCGCCGAATTTTTTCAGGAATGCATCCTTTTCAGCCTGGTAGCCACGGGAGGGCAGATAGACATAAGCATCAACGATATGGTGGCTGAACTCCATGTTGGGGAATTGTTTAGTCCATTCGGCGATACCATCGGCCAGTGCAATCTGGGCGACATGATAGACAGCACAATGGTTAGATGACTCTGGATTAATCAGGTGCCAATGTGCCGGAATGTCTTGCTCTCGTTCAGGGTTAATCTCGACCAGAATGTCGACATCGGAGCCAAGTTTGGCGAGTTTGCCATGTACGAAAGGTGCGGAATAACGTCCCATGTCGCGGCGTATCGCGGAGCCCATCATGTGGATCTTGTCGACCGCGATAAAAGCGGCGACTTCTTTGCGCACGGTATCGACCACCTTCTGTTGCAATATGGCTTGTTTGTCGGCAGGGAATATCTCCTTGGTGGGCTTGATAAAACCGAGTTGCAAGCGGGCGAGCAGGCTGCTCCAGGCCTTATAAAGTGCTTCGGCTTCATTGATACCACCACGTGCAATCTGGCTGTAGGGGAAGATCACCTGTTTATTGGCGGGAGAATACATCCACAATTGGTGGTCGGTCTCGACATTGAGTTTTTTACCTGATTTGAGCGATGAGTACAGGTCGATAACTTGGCATTTGATACGGTTCAACTCATTGGCATCAATTCCGGTACCGTTGCGCGAGAGATAATCGACCAATCTGCCCGCATGACTGAAGCCCCGGAAGCGCTTGTAATCGAGTGCACTGTGGGACTTGTCGATGTTGGCGACTACGGTCAAGCGTTTGCCGATATAACGGCGCTCCTCGCCCTTGATTTCCTGGGTGAAGTCGATGTAGTTGAAAATGTCCCGTATCTTGGGGATGTGGTGTTGCGCGACTGCGATTGCCAGAGTCTCTCCCGGTACGTTGCCGGCATCAAGCATGAAATCGACGTCGTTATCTTCCAATAGCTCCAATACTTCATCGTAGGTGCTGGCATAGGCACCGTCCACGTCGAGACTTTTGAACAGTTGGGCGATCTGCCTGAATTCGGCTGAGTCGATCAATATCTTGTAGTTCCGGTAGTGGAAGTGGTAGCCATCCCCGCATTCTTCCAATGAGAAGCGTTGCGGATGATATTTCACGTCATGTTTGAGCCTGGATTCGGTCCATATCCGCACGTCATCCTGGTTGGCATTCGGCAGTTTTCCATCCTGATAGTTCTTTTGATGGATGATGGCCTGAAGCTCTTTGGACTGTTTCAGGAATACGGCAGAGAAGTCCTCGAATTCGCCTCGGCTCATCTCGATACGCAGGTCGCGGTAATGGATATGGATGTTCTCTTCCATGTCGAGGAAAAGATTGCGGTGGCGAGGTTTTCCCAGAATGTTGCTACGATAAAGTGTCTTTTTGATGACGCCCATAGTGCCTAGCTCTCCAGTGACGGTTTGATGCCGAATGTTTCCCCATACCTTGCGGCATGCAATAACTAAGTTTTTATTAGCAGATAATATCAGTTAACTGTGCTGATATGAAAAAGCGGAACTCCTTTGACAGGAATTCCGCTCGGTTCGGGCGAAGGATCTTATCGTTTTACCATTCGATCTTGTCGATATTGCTAAAGTCGATAGTTCCATTTTCAGTGGTGATAGTGCCAGAGTGACCACCAGTATCGATAGATCCGTGCTCTTGGTTGCTGGATATCTGTTGTCCGTCGATTTCCACAGTCCAGCCGCCCTGTGCAGACGGGCCTCCACCGACGTCCATTTCAATCACGTCTGACCACCCAGAACCTCCATCCACAGTTGAGTGGCCGTTGAAGTCCCCGAATGTGAAGGTATCGTTGCCAGCATCTCCGTATAGGTGATCATCGCCACCGGAGCCGTGAATCGTGTCGTTGCCAGCACCACCGTGAATATTATCGTTGCCACTGGAGCCGCTCAGATTGTCAGTCTTGGCGGTTCCTGTAATTTCCTTCGAACCGTGCTCGCTATCTCCGCCCTTTGACTCACTGCTGTCCTTGGAATCCTTAGAGTCACTGCTGTCCTTGTCGTCCTTGTCGTCCTTGTCGTCCTTGTCGTCCTTGTCGTCCTTGTCGTCCTTGTCGTCCTTGTCGTCCTTGTCGTCCTTGTCGTCCTTGTCGTCCTTGTCGTCCTTGTCGT
>JAVBYO010000010.1 GCA_030823955.1 Gallionellaceae bacterium | reverse complement strand
ACGGTGTTGGGCGATTGGTTCGCTTGCGCCAACATTGCGGTACCGGCTTGTTGCAGGATCTGGGCGCGTGTCAACGATGCGGTTTCCGCAGCGAAGTCAGTGTCCATGATACGGCTGCGCGCTGCGGTCTGGTTCTCCGCTGCAATTTGCAGGTTGGAGATGACCGACTCAAAACGTGACTGTACCGAACCGTACACGGCACGTGCCGAGGCGACGTTGGCGATGTCCGCATCCAGCTTGGCGATCTCGGCCTGGGCTGTAGTCGAAGAGGCTCCCAAAGAAGTCGAGGTCGGTGCAATGGCTGCCGATGTCGCGATGGTCAGAGAATCCACACCCGCCGTGCTGTTCGCACCGATCTGGAACACTTGGCTGACCGGCTGAGAAAGGAGCTCGATACCGTTGAACGAAGTGCCCGCGATGATACGAGTGTTTTCCGCGTTGAGCTGGGTGAACTCGGAGTTGATCGAACCGACGTCGGCGTTCGAGGTCGCGTTCGCGCCTTGCACTGCCAGTTCCCGCATACGGGCCAGGTTGTTCTGGATCGCGCCCAAGGCACCTTCGGCGGTCTGCGCCAGAGAGATACCGTCGCTGGCGTTACGCACAGCCTGGTTCAAGCCGCGGATCTGGCTTTCCATACGGGAAGCAATCGCCATACCTGCGGCATCGTCCTTGGCGCTGTTCACGCGCAAGCCGGAAGACAGGCGTTGCAAGGAAGTCTGCATCGCACCTTGAGATGCATTCAGGTTGCGCTGAGCGTTCAGCGATGCAAGGTTGGTATTGATATATGAGGGCATTTTAATTCTCCTTTTGACTCGATTTGCACATCCGGCGTATCAGCCGTTCACTTCGGTCTGCCTTTATCTTTTCAGGCATTTCAACCGCCGTTAGTCCAGTTATCGGAGTCTTCGGGAAAAACTTTAGCTTTAGTAAAAAATATTGTTGGTGATCTGGGCTCAGTCTGCGGCGACAACACGGTTCTTGCCGGTTTTTTTGGCGATATACATCGCCTTGTCCGCCCGTCCCACCAGCTCTTCCTGATCTTCGTTGCCATTGCGCAGCGCGACACCCGCACTGAAGGTGACAAGGATACGTTCGTTGTTATTAAGGAAGAACTTCTTGGTCAGTTCGCGCTGCAGGCGTTCGACGGCATCGATACCGTCCTGCAGCGGGGTGTCCGGCAGGATGATGACGAATTCCTCGCCGCCATAACGGGCCACGGTATCGGCCGGACGCAGGCACTCCTTGATCACATTAGCGAGATGGACCAGTGCCTGATCGCCGGCCTGGTGACCCAGCGTGTCGTTCAGCTTCTTGAAATTGTCGATATCGAGCAGGGCGACACATAACGGGGCGCTGCTGCGGTTGGCGCGGTGCAGTTCGCGCTCGAAGGTCTCGTCCATGCCGCGCCGGTTGAGCACGCCGGTAAGCTGATCCTCGTGTACCAGATCGCTGACTTTTTCCAGCTCCTGTTCCAGTTGGCGGATGCGTGCTTCGGCTTCGTCCGCCTGTTTGCGGGCGAACAACAGATCCTGATGCGAACGCAGCGCGCTGTCCTGGATGATGCGCGTATCGTGCATGATGTCTTCCAGGATGTGCCCCAGATCGGCCAGATTGCTGGCCCCGCCGATCTTCTGTCCGTAACCTTCGATCTTGGTGTGGTACTGGCCGGTGGTCTCGCTCAAATCGCCGAGACGGTCGATGAATGTGGTCATCAGGCCTTTCAAGGTCGATTTGGCATCGCTCAGGCTTTTTTGCAGTGAGCCTTGTTTGATGATGGCATCGCGCAGATTACGCTCGGCATCGGCGATGACGCGTTTGTCGATGGGATTGGCGATGATCTCCTGCAGTGTGACGATCTGTCCGTGCAGCCACTGGTCGTCCGCTACCAGTTCGCCGACGTTCTCCACCAGCAGGCGCAGCAGACGCGCCAAGCCTTCCTGGATCTTGGTCTTGTCACCCCCGCGCAACTCCAGTTTGAGCCAGAAATTGCGCAGTTTGCTGGTGAGTTCGAAGATCTGGCTGTTGTCGGTGGCCCGCACCTGATGCGCCAGTGTTTTGATCTCTTCACTCAGTTCGGGTTGGGTGGAAAGCGAGTTCTCGAGCGATTGCGCCAGCAGCTCACGCAATTGCAGGATTAACTCCTGATGGGCTTGGGAGCTGTCACCCCCTTTGGTTTTTGGCGTGTGGGCGGTCTTGACGGCAGTGGCCGCCGGCGTGATATCGGCCGGTAGCGGCGGTGCATCCAGCGCCACCGTGGGTGCGGCAGCCCAGGAGCGCAGCAGACCCTGCAACTTTCCGAACAACTCGTCCGGTTTGGAGGCGAAGCGGTTGAGTACCGTTTCCAGCCCCTCTTTCTTGCGGGTGATGGTGATGCCTTTGTGCGGAGTTTCCAGCTGGCGCAGCAGATCCTGGATAAGATCGGCCCAAGCCGGCTCCAGTTGCGGCGTGCCGGGGGATTGTGGCGCACCTTCCGATGAGCCGCCGATCTCCTGAAAGACCTTACTGTAGTTCTCCGGGGTCGGAGCGAGTTTGCGCGAAGCCAGGACGATCAGCGTCTCGCGTGCGGTTTCAGAGGGATTCGAGGTCTTTTTCATCGTCATCTATGGAGCGACACCTTGGTTGAGCTGTTGCCATTATCGAAGATGAACAGTCTGCGCAAAATTGCAAATAGCAGTGCTTTTCCGCCGCTGTTCCGGGGCGGGGTGCAGCGCTCACTCGATCAGATGGTTGCTGATGGCGTAATGGATCGCTTCGGCATTGGTCTTCAGACTCATCTTTTCCAGCAGGCGGGCACGATATACGCTGACCGTCTTGGTGCTGAGCGACATGATCTTGGCCATTTCGCTTAGTTTTTTGCCGGAGGCCATCAGGCACAGGGTCTGGTATTCACGGTCGGAGAGAGCCTGATGACGCAGCTCCTGATAGCCCTGGGAGAGTCCGTTGGCCAGCTGTTCCGCCAGTTCGCCGCTGATATATTTCTTGCCGCTAGCCACGGTGCTGATGGCGGTGACCAGTTGCGAGGGCGCGCTCTGTTTGTTGAGGTAGCCTGCTGCACCGGCCTTCATGGAACGCACTGCATATTGATCCTCGGCATGCATACTCAACATCAGTACCGGCACATCGGGATTGATGATCTTGAGCTGCTTGAGTACGTCGATACCGTTCTTGTCCGGCAGGCTGATGTCGAGCAGAATCATGTCGAAAGCGGCTTTTTGCGCCATCTGTATGGCTTGCGCCCCAGTTTCCGCCTCGCCGGTCACCCGCATGTCGGCGGTGTCATCCAGAATCTGTTTCAGCCCTTTGCGGATGAGTGTGTGATCGTCAGCTATCAGCACATTGATCATCATTGAACTCCGTTGCGCATATTTTATTAAAACAGGGGTTGTTGCGGTTGCGTTAGTGTATCACCCGGAGTCGCATCCAGCGGGATATGCGGAACAGTGACCGAAACCGTGGTTCCCTGTCCGGGCGCGCTGATGAACGTCACCTGTCCGCCGAAGTGGGCGACTCGTTCCTGTATCCCGCGCAAGCCGAACGAGCGGGGCTTGAGGCGGGCATCCTGGCTGAAGCCGCGACCGTTGTCGCTGATGGTCAGTTCGATGTTGTCCGGACTGTTCTGGATGAGGATGCGCACTTCGCTGGCCTGCGCATGTTTCATGATGTTGGTCAGAGATTCCTGAAAGATACGGAACATGGCGATGGAGACATCGGGATGCAGGTCGATCTCCATTTCCTCGTCATTGTGAGTGAGCAGGCACTTGATCCCCGTGCGTTGCTCGAATTCGCAGGCCTCCATCTCGATGGCTGCGACGATGCCGAAGCTGTCGAGGTAGCCGGGGCGCAGGCTGTGCGCCAGATTGCGGGCGGCAGTCATGGCTTTGTCCACCAGATTCTCGATGGTGGTGGTCTTGTCGGTCAGCAGCTTCTTGGTCTTGGGCAACCGCTCTTTCAGCCAGGCCAGATCCATCTTGATGGCGGTGAGTAGTCCGCCGATCTCGTCATGCACTTCGCGCGCGATACGCAGGCGCTCCTGCTCTTTGGCATCCTGAATATGGGAAGAGAACTCGCGCAGTTGTTGCTGGGAGCGAACCAGCTCCAGTTCGTCCAGCTTGGTCTGGGTCACGTTGACCACCAGCCCTTCCCATTCCACCCCGCCGTCTACGCGGGTCTGCGGGGAAGAGCCCAGCGTCAGCCATTTCAACTCGCCGCTGGCCAACACGACGCGGCCCTCCCAGCTCCAGAAGCTGAGATTCTGTGCGGAAAGTTGCATACTTTCGGTGAAGGACGGGCTGTCTTCGGGGTGGACCAGCTTCAGGAACTGGTTGGCATCTGCAGCGAGATCGGCGGGTTCGATACCAAGCAATGCCTGACTGCCGTCGCCGATATACGAGAAAGAAAAGTAATTGTTCTGGTCGAGTACCAACTGGAACGCCATACACGGAAGGTTGGCGATGAAGTTGTCCAGACGAAGGGGTTTGGGTGGGGTGTCGGCCACGGTCAGTCGTTATGCGCTGCTGTCACTCGTCAGATACGTTTAGGTTGCACGAAGCTGAGGTTACTACAGTCCGGCGCTTTTGGGCAATTCTGAATGACCATATTTGGTTTACGGGTCAGAAAACCATCTGGCGCGGGCGATGATTGGGGTAAAATGCGCCCGTCAGCAAGTCTTCAAAAGTTATGTCCCTGCACAAAACCGTTACACCCGAGAATCTGATCCGCCAGGAATTGCTGGCCCTGCATGCCTATCATGTGCCGACCAGCGATGGCATGGTCAAGCTGGATGCGATGGAAAATCCCTATCCGTTACCCGCGGCGTTGCGCGAGCAGATCGCGCAGGCTGTCGCCGGGGCGGAGATCAACCGTTATCCCGATGCCGCTGCGCGGCAACTCAAAGCCGACATCCGCAAGGTCGTTGCACTTCCGTCCGGCATGGAAGTGTTGTTGGGTAACGGTTCGGACGAGATCATCCAGCTTCTGGCGCTGGCGGTCGCCAAACCGGATGCGGTGTTGTTGAGTGTGGAACCCTCGTTCGTGATGTACAAAATGATCGCCACTTTTGTGGGCATGAGATATGTCGGCGTGCCCTTGACGCGGGATTTCTCACTCGATCTGCCGGCCATGCTGGATACCATCACCCGCGAACGACCGGCATTGGTGTTCCTCGCCTATCCCAACAATCCGACCGGCAATCTGTTTGACGCAGCGGCGATCAAACAGATCATCGCGGCTACGCCGGGGCTGGTGGTGGTGGATGAGGCTTATTATGCCTTTGCCAAAGACAGCTTCATCCCGCAGCTGGGGCAATACGACAATCTGCTGGTGATGCGCACCTTCTCCAAGCTCGGCATGGCGGGCTTGCGCCTCGGTTTTCTGGCCGGTCCCACAGCTTGGCTGGAGCAATTGGAAAAGCTGCGCTTGCCGTATAATGTCGGCGTTCTGCCGCAAGTGGTCGCGGCAAGTTTGCTGACGCACCACGATGTGTTGCTGGCGCAGGCGGAGAAGATCAAGCTGGAGCGTAGCCGTTTGCTGGCGGCATTGGGCGGAATCGCCGGGGTGTGCGCCTACTCCAGTGAGGCCAACTTTATTCTGTTCCGCGTGGCACAGGCCACACAGGTGTTCGAAGGATTGAAACAGCGCGGCGTACTTATCAAGAACCTGAACGGCGGACATCCGGCATTGACGGATTGTCTGCGTGTTACAGTAGGCACTCCCGAAGAGAACGGGCGGTTCATCGCGGCATTGCAGGACACTATTAACCAACTCGCATAAGGCGGATCATGCGTAGCGCAAAAGTCAGTCGCAACACTCTGGAGACCCAGATCAGCGTCGAGATCAATCTTGATGGCACGGGTAAAGTCAAACTGGACACCGGTCTGGCGTTCCTGGAACACATGCTGGATCAGATCGCCCGCCACGGCCTGATTGATCTGGACATCAGCGCCAAGGGCGATCTGCATATCGATGCCCACCATACCGTGGAAGACATCGGCATCACACTGGGGCAGGCATTTGTCCAAGCCATCGGCGACAAGAAGGGGCTGCGCCGTTACGGCCACGCCTATGTGCCGCTGGACGAAGCGTTGTCGCGTGTGGTGCTGGACATCTCCGGGCGCCCGGGTCTGGTGTTCAACGCCGAGTTCGTGCGCTCCAACGTCGGCGAGTTCGAAGTCGATCTGATCCGCGAGTTCTTCCAGGGTTTCGTCAATCATGCCCTGGTCACATTGCATGTCGACAATCTGGCTGGCGACAATGCCCACCATCAGGCCGAAACCATCTTTAAGGCGTTTGGTCGCGCGCTGCGCGTCGCGTTGGAGCTCGATCCGCGTATGGCGGGGGTGATGCCCTCCACCAAGGGAACGTTATAACGCCTCATCATGGTTGATATCGCAGTCGTCGATTACGGTATGGGTAACTTGCGCTCGGTGCAGCAGGCCGTGCGCAAGGTTGCGCCGGGCGCAAACATCATTGTGACGGGCGAACCCGACGTGATCGCATCGGCCGCTAGGGTGGTATTCCCCGGTCAGGGGGCCGCACCCGACTGCATGCGCGAGATCCGAGCCCGCCATCTTGACCGGGTGATCGCGGGTGTGGTCGGCGAAGGCAAACCCTTCCTGGGTATCTGCATGGGACTGCAAGTGCTATTCGAGCACAGTGCGGAGGGCGATACGCCATGCCTCGGCCTGTTCCAAGGGCCAGTCAAACGCTTCGCCTCCGGTTTGCACGACGCACAAGGCAACAAACTAAAAGTACCGCATATGGGCTGGAATCAAGTGCATCATGGCGACCACCCTCTTTGGGCGGGTATCGCCCAGGATGCGCGCTTCTATTTCGTGCACAGCTATCATGTGCAGCCGAGCGATGCGGGGCTGGTGCAGGCCACCAGCGATTACCCACAGCCCTTTGTCTGTGCGGCGGCGCGTGATAACTTGTTCGCTGTTCAGTTTCACCCGGAAAAGAGTGCGGCAGCAGGTTTGCAGCTGCTGCAGAATTTTATCAACTGGAATCCTGTATAACCGCCCTGAATTATGGATACTAAAACACTGATCATTCCCGCCATCGATTTGAAAGACGGTCAATGTGTGCGCCTGAGGCAGGGCGTGATGGAGGGCGCGACCGTGTTCTCCGACGATCCCGCCGCGATGGCGCGACACTGGCTGGAGCAGGGCGCACGCCGCCTGCATCTGGTCGATCTGAACGGCGCGTTCGCCGGCAAGCCCAAGAACGAAGCCGCGGTGCGCAGCATCATCGAAGCGATGGGCGACAGCGAGGTGCCGGTGCAACTGGGCGGCGGTATCCGCGACTTGGAAACTATCGAGCGTTATCTCGACATCGGTGTGAGTTATATCATCATCGGCACCGCCGCAGTCAAAGTGCCTGGCTTCCTGCATGAAGCGTGCGACGCATTCCCCGGGCACATCATGGTCGGTCTGGATGCCAAGGGTGGCAAGGTCGCGGTGGATGGCTGGTCGAAACTCACCGGCCACGATGTGGCCGATCTGGCACAGCGTTTCGAAGGTTACGGCGTGGAAGCCATCATCTACACCGACATCGGCCGCGACGGCATGATGACCGGCGTGAACATCGAAGCCACGGTGGAACTGGCGCGGCCATTGCATGTACCGGTCATCGCCAGCGGCGGCATCACCAATCTGGATGATGTGCGCAAGTTGTGCGCGGTACGCTCGGAAGGTATCACAGGTGCGATCACCGGCCGCGCCATCTATGAAGGCACGCTGGACTTCCGCGCGGCACAAGCGCTGGCGGACGAGCTGTCGCCCGTCGTGATCTGATGCTCGCTAAACGTATCATCCCCTGTCTCGATGTGACCGCCGGTCGCGTGGTCAAAGGCGTCAGCTTCGTCGAGCTGCGCGATGCCGGCGATCCGGTGGAGATCGCCAAGCGTTATGACGAGCAGGGTGCCGACGAACTTACCTTTCTTGACATCACCGCCAGTTCCGATGATCGCGGCATCATTTTCCGCATCATCGAACAGGTCGCGGAGCAGGTATTCATTCCGCTCACCGTTGGTGGCGGCGTGCGCGAGGTGCAGGATGTGCGCAACCTGCTCAATGCCGGAGCGGACAAGGTCAGCATCAACACCTCGGCAGTGGTGAATCCGCAACTGGTGGCGGATGCATCGGCGCGCTACGGTTCGCAGTGCATCGTGGTGGCTATCGATGCCAAACAAACAGCGCCGGGCAAGTGGGAAGTGTTCACGCACGGCGGGCGCAAGGCGACCGGGTTGGATGTGATCGAGTGGGCGAAGAAGATGCAAAGCTTGGGCGCGGGCGAGATCCTGCTGACCAGCATGGATCAGGACGGGCAGAAGCGCGGTTTCGATCTGGCACTGACACGTGCGGTGACCGACGCACTGGAGATCCCGGTGATCGCTAGTGGCGGCGTGGGCAATCTGCAACACTTGGCCGACGGCGTAAAACAAGGCGGCGCGGATGCCGTGCTGGCCGCGAGTATTTTCCACTTCGGCGAATACACCGTGCAGCAAGCCAAGCAGTACATGTCGCAACAAGGTATCGAGGTGAGACTGTAAAACCCTTGCCCGCAGATTACGCAGATTTGGGTAAGCGGGCGGTTTTGAAATCTGCGTTAATCTGCGAAATCTGCGGATAAGTTTTAGGGTTGTTTTTGATGAAAACAAAGAGTGAAGCCTGGCTGAATAAAGTGAACTGGTCGGAAGACGGCCTTGTTCCCGCCATCGCGCAGGATGCGGCGACCGGCCGTGTGCTGATGGTGGCCTGGATGAACCGCGAGGCGTTGCAACTGACCTGGCAGAAGAGCGAGGCGATATACTGGTCGCGCTCGCGCAAGAAACTGTGGCATAAGGGTGAAGAGTCCGGACATATTCAGACGGTGAAAGAGATACGGCTCGATTGCGACGGTGATGTAATCCTGTTGCAGGTGCAACAACAGGGCGGTATCGCCTGCCATACCGGGCGCGCGAGTTGCTTCTACAGCAAACTGGAACAGGGGCAATGGCTCGAGGTCGATGCCGTGTTGAAATCTCCCGACGAGATATATAAAAAATGAACAACGACATCCTGCAACGATTGACCGAGACACTGGAAGCGCGCAAGGGTGCAGCTCCGGAGTCGTCCTACGTCGCCAAGCTGTTCAGCAAGGGTGATGATGCCATTCTGAAAAAAGTGATCGAGGAAGCGGGCGAAGTGCTGCTGGCAGCCAAGGATGCAGATAAGCAACATTTGGTATACGAAGTTGCCGATCTGTGGTTCCACACGATGGTGTTGCTGGCACAAAAAGGGCTGAGTGCCGACGATGTGTTGAACGAACTGGCCAGACGCGAAGGTGTATCAGGCATCGCAGAAAAGGCCAGCCGCAAATGAGCGATAACTGCATCTTCTGCAAGATCGTGCGCGGCGAGATCCCCAGTCGCAAAATATATGAAGACGACGAAGTGTTCGCCTTCCACGATATCAACCCGGTCGCACCGGTACATTTCATGCTGGTGCCGAAGCTGCATCTGGTTTCTCTGCTCGAGGCGGAAGAGTGCCATGCGGCATTATTGGGCAAGATGCTGGTACTGGCCCCCGCATTGGCGAAAGCGCAGGGACTGGAGAACGGCTTCCGCACCGTCATCAACAGTGGCAAGGGTGGCGGGCAGGAAGTGTTTCATTTGCATATTCATGTCATCGGCGGCGGCAATATCCCGCCTATGGTCAAACGCAGTTAATCTCATAAGGAGCGCATCATGGGTTCGTTCAGTATCTGGCATTGGTTGATCGTGTTGCTGGTTGTGGTTCTGATCTTCGGCACCAAAAAATTGCGCAACATCGGCGAAGATTTGGGTGGTGCGGTGAAGGGATTCAAAGATGGCATGAAGAATGGCGAAGAATCCCCGAAGCAGGTCACCCATGACGACAAGACCATCGAGGGCGAAGTGAAAGAGAAGACCCAAACCAAGGTTTGAGTCTGACTTTCCGATATGTTCGACATCGGTTTTTCCGAGATGGTGGTGATCGCAGTGGTCGCGCTCATCGTCATCGGCCCCGAGCGGCTGCCCAAGGTGGCCAGAACTGCGGGTCACTTGCTGGGCCGTTTGCAGCGTTATGTGAGCGGAATCAAGAGCGATATTTCGCGCGATATGGCGCTGGATGAGTTGCGCCAGACACAACAGCAGGTGCAACAGGAAGTGGACTCCGCCGAACAAGCGGTCGGAAGAACAGTGCAACAACTGGATCAGCACCTGCAGCAACTCGACACAGCCCAGCCTGCATCCACCAAGAACTACACCGAGCAGATACTGCGTGCCAGAGAACCGGCTGCACCGGAAACAAAGCCTCCCGAACAACAAAGATTTCCCATCGACTGATGAGTGCCACCGAGAATCTGATCGCCCATCTGCTGGAGCTGCGCAAGCGCATGTTGAATTCTGTCGTGGCGCTGCTGTTGGTGTTTATCTGCCTGGTTCCGTGGGCCGCAGATCTGTATTCACTGCTGGCGCAGCCGATGTTGTCCAAACTGCCCAAGGGCGGACAGATGATCGCCACGGATGTCACCACGCCGTTCTTCGTCCCGCTGAAGGTCGCCTTGATGGCGGCTTTCCTTGTCGCGTTACCGTACATCCTCTATCAGCTGTGGCGTTTCATTGCGCCGGGCCTCTATGAGCACGAGAAGCGCTGGGTGTTCCCGCTGGTTGCCGCCAGCCTGCTGTTGTTCTTCAGTGGCATGGCATTCGCCTACTTTGCGGTGTTCCCAGTGGTGTTCGGTTTTATCACCGCAAGCGCGCCCGCAGGTGTGGCGGTGATGACCGATATCGACAAGTACCTCAGCTTTGTACTGAGCATGTTCGTCGCTTTTGGCATCACATTTCAGGTTCCCATCGCGGTGATATTGCTGGTCAAGACCGGAATGGTGAGCACCGCCAAATTGCGCGAGATCCGCCCTTACGTCATCGTCGGCGCTTTTGTCGCCGGCGCAATCTTCACTCCGCCCGATGTGGTGTCGCAATTCATGCTGGCGATGCCGCTGTGGCTGCTGTACGAGGCGGGTATCGTGGTGGCTGGATGGATGGTCGGTTCACCGCCACGGATGAATGATGCGGGTTGAAGCGGGAGCTGCACATTGCCGGAGTATTCTCGGATGAGATGGACAATCAGAATGTTCTTTAGAACGCTGCGTATCGTACTCGCGCCGTTCATGCTGCTATGGGAGATCGTGACAACACCCAAAGGTATCGTCCGTGCAGCTGATGAGCAGCAGCGTGTTGATGCACAGACGCACAATCTGGTGTTGTATCAATTCAAAACCTGCCCGTTCTGCATCAAAGTCCGGCGCGAGATCCGCCGCTTGTCGCTGAACATCGAGCTGCGCGATGCACAGCATGACGAACAGAATCGCAGCGTATTGTTGCGGGGCGGCGGAACGCTGCAAGTGCCCTGCCTACAGATCGTGGATGAGCAGGGTGACAGCCAGTGGTTATACGAATCTGGCAAGATCATTGCTTATTTGCAGAAGCGATTCTCTCCGGCGGTCTGAGCCGATTGTCCGCCATACCCCGTACCAGAATGGGCAAACGCAACCATTACAGTGTCTACGTGGTCGAGCTGTCCAGAGAGGTGCTGCACGAGGGAAAATTCAAGAAATGCAATCCGAACTATCAAGCGGGCAAGCCGTGTGTCTATGTCGGCATGACCGGACTGGATCCGGATGTGCGTTTTGACAAACACAAAGCCGGTATCCAGGCCAACCGCTACGTGAAGCAATATGGCCTGAGATTGTGGCCAGACCTTTACGAGGCGTACAACCCGATGTCCTATGAATCAGCCCGGGACAAAGAAGTGGAACTGGGAATCGATCTGCGCGAATCGGGCTTCGGGGTCTGGCAGGCGTAACGTCATCCGCTACCGCGCCCCGCTCCAAAAGCCCGATCCGATCAGAGTTTGAAGTGGCCCACCATGTTATCCAACTCGCTGGCCGATTGCTCCAGTGTTCCCGCCAGCGACGAGGCCTGGGCCATTGCGGCGGACGAGGATTCAGTCATCTGCGCGATATGTTCTACATTGCGCGCGATGTCTTGAGAGGCCGCTGATTGTTGCGACAGTGCTGAGGCCATATCGTTTACCGCAGAGAGCACGCGCTGCGATGCTTCCTGGATGTCGTTGATAGACTGCCCTGTTTGTTGGGCGAGTCCGGCACTTTGATTCACTTGGGCGACATTTGCTGACATTCCGCTCACAGCCTCGCGGGTGATGCCCTGAATGCGCTCGACCATTGTGCTGATCTCCTGTGTGGAGTGCCCGGTGCGTTCCGCCAGTTTGCGAACTTCATCGGCAACCACCGCAAAGCCGCGCCCCTGTTCGCCGGCACGTGCGGCCTCTATGGCCGCATTGAGCGCCAGCAGATTGGTCTGGTCGGCGATCTCGCGGATGACTTTGACGATGGTGGATATCTCGGTCGCCGCCGCTTCCAGTGCGGAAATCTTCTGTGCGGCCTCGGTGACGGATTCCGAGATGTGGCGCATCTCGTCGGCGGACTGTTTTACCACCTGCCCCGATGCACTGGATTTGCGTCCCGCATCTTCCGACATTTGATGCGCCTCGCCTGCGCGATCACTGATGTGGCTGATACTCACGGTCATCTCTTCCACGCTGGCCGCCATGCCGGTGGCCGAATCGGCTTGTGCTTTGCCCGTTTCGGACAGAGCGTTCATGGTGGTGGCAAGTTCGCCGGAAGACTGAAACAGCTTTTGCGAGCTGTTGCGCAGATCGCTCATCATGCTGCGCAGCTGGTTCTGCATGGCGCCGAGCGAGGCGATCAGGCTGTCTTGGTTCTTTCCGTCAATTTGGATCGAGCCGCTCAGGTCACCTTTGGCGATACGCGCGGCGATGTTTGCCGCATAGTCCGGCTCGCCGCCAAGCCGGCGCATGATGCTGTTGGCTACCAGCATCGCAATGGTGATGACGACACCCAAGGCCAGCACAAATACGGCGAGCACACCCCAGTTCGCACGGGTCAAAGTGGCCGAAGCTTCGGCTTCGATGCGGGCATTGGCCGCGTTGGTGAGGCTGACCACGGTATCAATGGCTTTGCGGTGCTCTTCATAGGCGGCACTCATGGGTCTCAATACTTCCGACATGGCATCGTGGTCGCCGGACAAGGCGGCGGGAATGAAGCGTTGCTCCGCAAGCTCGTAGAAGCGTGCGGCGGGCGCATGAGCGGTCTCGGTCAAAGTCTGCTTGATATCACCATCAAGTGTCTGCTGTTTCCAGAACTCGTGACGGGTGTTGTAGTCGTTATGCAGCGTCTTGAGGCGGTCGGCCAGCGCATTCATGTCATCCGGCTTGGCGCGTGTCATCTGCAACGTCACCAGATAGGACTCCAGTATGTATTCGGGCGGCGGCAGGATATCGGCTATCAGATCTTTGCCCAAAACGATCTCGGTATAGACCGGACCGCCCACCTTCATTTCAGCCAGAGTTTTGTAGAACCATCCGCCCAGCACCAGATTGCCCAGTGCCACGGCCACGACCAGCACTGCAAAGCGTTGCTTGAGACTTAATGTATTTAGCATGATCTCTCCCAGGAGATGAATTGTGATTGCAGGCGAAATGAAAATTCATCCATACCTGTTCCTTTGCGGCAATCGCCGCAAAAACTTGAAATATTGTGTCAGTTGAGGTGGCTTGCCAACCCCATTGCCAGTGCTTCGACCTCGTCCCAACTCAGCTTTAACCCTGTTCCGGCGGTGGCAATACCTATGCCCGCTTCATCCACCGTGCCGACAAATGCGACATCGCTGGCGATAGGGCTCATGTATATCTCGCGTTCCGGACTGACGCCATTCTTTACCGCAACCAGTGCGAAAGACAGGCTGGAAGCCTCCGCCTGAGTCAGCTTCAACACGAAAGCATCAGCCAATTGCAGGTGTATCTGTTTGCCCAGCAAGCGGTGTTGTATGGCGCTTACTTTAAACGGCAGCGCGGAGAGTTCAGACATGCGCCGTGACCTTCGCCGGTTTGAGCATCTTCATACATTCGCGATTTGCGGCCAGTTCCAGTGCGGTGAAATCATCCAGTGTCATCAGCTCCGTATCGGCACCGGCATCCAGCAGCAAGCGCACCAGCGGCGACTTGCCCGCCGATGCGCAATAGATCAAGGCGGTCGCACCGTTCACATTACGGGTGTCGAGCGCTGCACCGGCACGGATGAGTGTGGTGGCACAAATTTCGCTGTCGGCAAAGCAGGCGAACCACAGCGCGCCGTTGTTATCGGCATTCAGCAAAGCCGGATCGGCGCCGCGCGCCAGCAAGGCATTCAGCACCTCAAGGTCACCCAAGCGGGCTGCGTGCATCAGCGGTGTGGTGGCATTGGTGATGGTTTGGTTGATCTGCAACGGCTCGGATATATCGAACTTGTTTTGCAACAGCCACGCGTTAAGCTTTTGATCGTTCATCCGGGATTCCTGATTCATGGGTAGGCGGGCGCAGTGGCGATGCGCGGATCATCCAGCGCCATACCCACTGCATAGTGGTAGATCACCTGGAAGGCATCGCTCTTGATGCCGAGCACTTCATGCACGGCATCATCGAAGAAGCAGCCGATACCGGTGCCGCGCCATCCGGCAGCCTCGGCTTGCAGCGTGATAATGTGTCCCAGCATGCCCGCCTCCCAATGCAGATGACGATAAGCCGCCGGGTCGGCGGCGATAGGGGCGGCGAATTCGGCGACCATGATAAAAGTGAGCGCGCATTGTGTGGCGATGTCCTGATGGCAGGATAACGTGCGCGCTGTCTTGCCGGCACGTGCCGCGACGAGTTGAAACAACGGCAATTCAGTGTCTGCGGGTTGCCATGAGAAACTGGAGCGAAATGCCGTCTGCAACGAATCCCTGGCCGTATCGCTGCGCGGCATCACGTACACGCCGGGCGCGATGTCTGCCACACGATGTACCAGCAGCACCGGATGCACGCGCGCCGGATGTGTCCACAGCTTCCAAACCGGTGAGCCGCCCGGCAATAACGCGGAAAGTATGCGATGCAACACGGCATACGGCAGCACCGATTGCCCGTCGAATGCTTGGGCACTGCGGCGTTTCAATAGCACCTGCGCGGCGCGAATGTCGGTACCGTCATCGTTGATTATTGCGGCAGGTGCGGGTGCCGCTGCTGTCGCAGGTGGAGCGCCGCACGTGGCTGCCGCGACCTCTTCGATGACCGGCCATTGATACAAAGGGCGCGCATCCAGAAGGCTGGGCTTGCCCGCCCACTGTTGCCAGTGAGGCTCCGGCAAAGAGGTCGCGGCAGCTTGTAATGCCACCATCACTTCCGCCTCTTCGGCTTCCACTCCGGCAAAGTCATCCGTGCGATCCAGGCCCAGATCATGCGCCACGGCGGCGGAGTCTCTGTTTAATAAGCGCGGCTGCCAGCCGTGTAATGCCGCCGCATAACTCACTGCGGCCAGCACATGCCCCATATCAAGCTGGCAATAACGGAATGCGCGCTCGCCGTATTTCCACGCTTCGCGCCAATGGATAGAGCTGAAGCCCAGGCATACCCCGTTGCCTGTCGCCCCTCCCCATGCGCGGCGCTCCAGAGCGTGATGCAGGTTGTGGTAGTGATACAGGCCGTCAGCGAGTCCCGTCACGCCGGAGGCGATCAACCAGGTCTCGGTGGGATGCAGATTGCCGGAAGAGGGATGTGCGCGCAGCGACCAGCGTGCTCCGGCATGTTCTTTCCATGCGGTCAGGCCGACACATAGTCGTAGCAGCGAGCCGAGATTGGCGGCGTTGAATTGCATGGGGGCTCGCGCGGCGGGTAGTGCATTCCAGGTGATATCGGCTACGCTGATATCGCGCGGCAAAGGAGTTTGTGAAGTACCAGTCCAGTCGCGGAACGCTGCGGGTTGTGTGTCCCAATCCAATGTACCGGGGCCTGCGGCATACTGATCCAGTGCGTGTTTGCTGCGCGTGTGATAGGCCAGTACGGTAGCGGCACGGGCAGCAGACATCGTTAGTTCAGGCCGTTCAGCTCGTCACCCAGACAGCCGATGGGTTCGGCCAGCGTGCCTTCCGCATCGGTTTCAAAGCGCACCAGATAGATCTCCTCATCCGGCATCTCCTGGGCATGGCCGACGTTGACCACCACGCCGCGAGTGCCTGCCGCCGCCAGCAGCGCATCAGGCGCCACGCCGGGGATGCTGCTCTCGCCGGTCTCTTCCAGCGATTCGTTATAAAGGTCTATTGCGGCGAACACCATGTCGCCCATCTGGAACCTGCTCATTATTCACCTCACAGATTGGGAATCAGTTTTGCCTCGCAGCGTATCGCACCATCGCTTCCCCATGCGGTGACCATCTCCACGAACCAACGCGTGTCGCGCGGATGCGGGCAGAACAGATCATATTCGGCATAAAAGCTGCCGTCGCTGTTAAAGGTCAGCGTGCCGCAGCGGTCATTGCGGGCATTGCGCCAGACACCTTCGTACCCGGCGCGCTGGTTGGCCGGGTCGGTGACCTGGGTGAAGCGTGCGCCAGCCAGTGCGATCTTCGGTGCCGCCCCGGTCGCGCTGAAACGTTCCGCTTCCTGCTGTAATGCCAGCACGATACGTCCAGCCAGAACATCCAGCTCGACAGGGAGTACGCGCGGTGTCGCGATGACTACCATATGTCCGAAGGTGTCTTCAGTCTTTCAACGGGTTTTCCGCCCAGCAGATGTTCGTCGAATATCTCGCTTACATCCGCCTTGGTGACATTGCTGTACATCACACCTTCGGGATAGACCAGCACGTTCGTTCCCATATTGCACGGGCCGAGACAGCCGCTCGGTGTCACCAGCACCTGGGCGAACGCCTGGCGTTGTTGCCATTGCTTCATGAACTCGTCCGCCACTTCGGCGCAACCTTTCTGTCCGCAGGAACCGCGCGGATGTCCGGCCGGACGATTCTGGGAGCAGACAAATACGTGTCTCGCTGGTTTGGGCATGATTATGCTCCTGCCGGTAAAGCTTGGTGCGTATGGCACTGCTTGGGACAAACGCGCCCGCACGAACCGCAGCCGATACAATCCAGCATATTGGCAAGTGTCATCACCATGCTGTTGTCTTCGTCCTCGTCGTAGTTCTCGTCATCCTCGCTGCGTTCTACCAGCTCGAACACTTTGCGCGGGCAGACCTTATAGCAACGGCCACAGCCGATGCAGTTCGCCGCGTTCAGTTCGGTGACAAAAGTGGGTTCATAAGGCGTGCCGCCTCGGGTGGTTCCGGTGATGTTGGCCATAGCTTCCTCTAGTTATCCTTGTGTTTCTTTCTGTGCTGCGATCAATTTGGCATTCGCCTCGGCCCACGCCTGACAAGCGTCATAAGTGGATTGAGCGATGCCGGGTATCTCTTTATATCCGGCGGGCAGTTTGTCCTCGACCAGATCATGCAGTTGCGACGCCCATTCGCTGGAGATGCGTTTGAGCTTCTTCACTTCCTTGTCGAGTGCCTTCAATTCTTCTTCAGTCATAAAACTAGTCCTTAGTTGTTAGGATTTAGGATTAAGTAAAAACCGCAGCTCCGCCTCTTCCTCAATCCTAAAATTACATTCCTGCGACTTCGGGATACTTACCCACCATGCTCAGCGCCACTGACAACAGCTTGTCTGCCTCATCCTTCATCTTGGACAGGCTCTCGTAACCGTAGCGATGCACGTCGCGCAGCGTCTTGTCCATCACCACCAGCTTGCCCACGGTGATGACCGCACGGCCAAAACCTTCGTGCGTGATGTTGATCATCGGCACTGCCATCAGGCCGCACTCTTTCTCGATCAGCGAAGCGATGGCGTTGTAGAACGCCTTGATGCGCGACAGCAGAATCTCGTCCGGATCGCCGATCACCGGCATCTCGCGGCGCTGTTCCTTGGTCACCACATATGGTGCGAGGATACGATCCACCGGCCAGCCGTCGTAGGTGCCGTAGCTGTCGATGGCGCGCATCTGCTTGACCATCTCCTGGATGAAATCGGTGGACAACAACGGATCTGCTGCTTGAGTCATGGTGTATCTCCTTTAGATGAATTTCCTTGCACAACCAGACGCGGTACCCAATGCGACACGCGCGCCAGAATAAATCCCATTACAAAACCGCCTGCCGCACCTATCACTGCGCCGACATCACCCAGTCCGAAAGAAGACAGCAGGCCGGCGCCGATCAACGCCAATACACTCGGCAGCAGGTAGGCCAGCATCCCTGCTTTGAGCAGGTCAGCCTCACTCAGATTCAGTTGCAACTCGTCGCCCGCGCGCACGTTCGCATCGCACTGCACGGAAATCGCTTTACGGTGACTGGAAAAATACTTGCCTAGCCCGGACACACCGCAACTGCTGCGCGAGACACAGCCGCCGCAACCGGACGTCTCAGTTGGCTCGACCTGTGCGATACCGTCGGCTGCCGAGATCACGCGCACGGGTGCGGAGATCATTCCTGCCACTCCTCGTCTTCCGCGAAACTCTTGCCGCCCGACTGTTTCTTCAGATGTTTTGCCAGCCACACCGGCGTGTCACTCAGCAGATTCTTTTGCAGGCCCAGCAGCAATTCGTCGATGAGCACACCTTCATCCACCCGCATCGGCTGGATGCTCGCGGCCAGCAATTGCTGGATGGCCGATGCTCCCACCGCGTTGCAATACACCGCCGCACAATCGCCCAGCAGCTCGACCTTGGCGGCGAGCTTGCCTTCGTGTCCATCCATCGCCGTTTCGATGAATTCGGCCACTTCGATCAGCCTGGTCTCGGCCTCGCTCACTTCATAGATGGCGAACGATTCTGCCGCGCCGAAATGCTGGTTGACCGCCTTGCGGTCACTGGTCGCGAATGCGATCTTCACTGTCATGGTCGCCTCCTTAGTGGGTTTTATCAGGCGCAGATGTCGCATAGCCTTCTCCCGTGCGCTGTGCATAGATGGAGACGTAGGGTTCCGGCTCATGCTGGCCGTGCTCCACCAGCATGTTCGCCAGATCAAACAAGGCTTGGCGTGTGCCGCGATAGCCGACCCACAAACGCTGATAACCGCCGAGCAAGTCGTATTGCGGAAACCCCGCGCGCAGCAGCGGTACACCGAGACGGCGCGCCGTCTCCACCGCATGCGAATTGCTGATGACGAGTTGCGCACCGTTGTGCTTGGCCGCGATCTCCAGGTCTTCCAGATCGCCGATGCTGACCTGAGCCGCACTTACGTCCTGCAAAATAGGGGCGCGTGCGGGTGCGACCGCCGCCACCACTTCGCAGCCCAACTCACTTACCAAACGTGCGAAACCATAGAGCAGATCGGCATCGGCGGCGATGGCGACGCGCGCGAAACCGAGCATGAAATGCGAGTCCACCATCGCGTCCTGCAACTGCGCACGCTGGCGCTCGATCTTCTCCGGTACCGGTTTGCCGCTGATCTCCGCCAATGCGGAGACGAAAGCATCCATTGCATCCAGCCCCATCAGACTGTTGAAACGGAAGTCCGGCACCGATGTCTGCGCTTTGAGGAAGTCGGCTGCGTCGTACAGTGAGTTGCCCAGCACCAGCGTGGCGATGGATTCGCCCATGCTGGAGATGTCGCTGACCGGTGTGCCGCCCACGGTGAGCGGAGAACTTTCCATCTCGGTGAGGTGACCGTCGAGCGAATCGCCGATGTCCGGCAATACCAGTGGACGCAGACCGAAGGCTTCGATGAGTTCCTTGATGTGCTCGACATCGCCGGGGGTGAGGAACGATCCGGCTAGAACGTTAACTTGTTTTTTGCGCTTGCCGATATCGTTGCTCTTGTGGGGCAACATCACTTCCAGTGTTGCTTTTACCGCCAGTGCATAACCACTTTCGAGGCAACCCGTGAAATCGGGCGTGTTCACCGGCACCACGGGGATGTGCGCAAACTCGGGATGTGCGGTGTAGAAGTCCTTCACCAGCCGTTTGATATCGGTACCTTGTGTCTCGGATAGACCCGTGGTCGGCAAACCGATCAAGGCCGGTTTGCTCTTCTCGCACACCGCGCGCAAACCCTCGATCACGTTTTCGTCCGCGCTCATCACGGTGGATACCTGATCCATCGCCGTAGTCTGCAAGGGAATGGGTTCGCGGAAATGGCGCACGAAGAACACCTTGCCGAACGCGGTGCAGCCCTGTGAGCCGTGCAGCATCGGGATGGCTTTGTTGATGCCGAGGAAAGCCAGCGATGCGCCGACCGGTTGGCTGGCCTTGAGCGGATTCACTGCGAGCGCTTTGTTGCGTTTCAGGATCTCAGCCATGTTGTGCTCCCGTCGTGTAAGCCCCTCGCCCGCAAGCGGGAGAGGGGTTGGGGTGAGGGATGGCAAACTTACACATACTTACTTTGTGCTCACAGCCCCTCATCCCCTGCCCTTCTCCCGCTTGCGGGCGAAGGGAGTAAGCGCTCAGTGTGAAATGCTTATTCATCATCACGCCCCCAACTCCACACCTGGCACATTCGACTTCGCCCACGGCGCAGGCTTACGCACCGACGGCCACACCGGACTTTGGATAGTCAGCGCCAATTGGCGCGCCAGTTCGACCATGCCGCTGTAACCCTCGTAACCGAATTCGCGCTCCTGGTTGATGTCGAGGAAAGGGATGCGCGCCTTGAGCGCGGTGTACATGTTGCGTCCGCCCGCGATGAGGATGTCGGCCTGATATTCCTTCACTGCACCGAGCAGCGCCTTGGGGCTGCCGTCGGTGATCATGCGTGTCTTGTCGCCCATGATCTCGCGGATGCGCGCTTTGTCTTCTTCGGTGGATTTGTTGGTGCCGGTAGCGACCACCTCCATGCCGAGGTCTTGCAAGGCAGAAACGATAGACCACGACTTCACACCGCCGGTGTAGAGCAGCACACGCTTGCCGCGCAGCTTCTCGCGCCACGGATCGAGCGCGGTATTGATCTTGGCTTCTTCGCGCGCAATGAGCGCCTCGGTGCGTTCGGTGAGTGACGGGTCGTTGAGTAACTTGGCGAATTCGCGGAACGCCATCGATGTGTCGGTGACACCGTAGAAGCTACCCTCGAAGAACGGAGTCTTGTAATCGGTTTGCAGTTTGCGCGCCACGTTGAGTAGCGCCTTGGCGCACACCACCATGTTGGCTTCGGCGCGGTGCATGGTTTGCACATCGTGGAAGCGCGCATCACCGGACAGGGTACACAGGATGCGCAGGCCGAGTTCGTCGAACAGTGGAGCCACGTTCCAGAATTCGCCCGCGATGTTGTATTCGCCGATCAGGTTCACATCGTGCACGGTGATGCCGGGGCGTTGTGCGCTTTCTGGCACCGGCAGCGGTTCCGCCGTACCCACCACATATTTGAACATCGCTTCGCCCGCGATGCGGTTGCCCAGATTCTTGGTGCCGTAAAAACCGGCACAGTCCACCGGAATCACTGGCACGCCGGTCTTTTCCGCAGCAGCCTTGCACACCGCGCCGATGTCGTCGCCGGTGAGCGCGGGCACGCAGGTGTTGTAGATGAATACGGCTTTCGGGGCATATGAATCAACCGCCTGCTTGATGGCATGAAACAGACGCTTCTCGCCGCGCCCCATGATGACATCCTGCTCGGTGAGATCGGTGGTCATGCCGATGCGATATAGCGTAGGGCCGGACGAGCGCGTACCCCGGTTGTCCCAGGAACTGCCCGCGCAGGCGATAGGGCCGTGCACGATATGCGCCACATCGGCAATGGGCAGCAAGGCGATCTGCGCCCCGTCGAACGAACAGCCGCCCGCAGTCGCGCCGGGCTTGGGGCGCGCACAACCGGATTTCTCCTTCTTGTTATGCGTACAGGCCGGTTCGTTCAGCAGTTCGGCGATGTCCTTGGCTTGCATGGCAGTGGCTCACGATTAATGACACCCCTCTATTCGCAAATGCCGTGCCAAGAGCAGTCTTTTGATTTCAAAAGGCTTTATATGGCAAAAATTTGTAGCAAACCCGACAAGACGCGGTGGGGCAACAATTCACCGGCGGACTTGAAGGCAATAAAAAAGCCCGCAATGCGGGCTTTTTTATTGAAGACCGGGCCAAAATTACTTCAGCTTGGTTTCCTTGTACATGACATGTTTACGCGCCACGGGATCGAACTTCTTGATCTCGATCTTTTCCGGTGTGGTGCGCTTGTTCTTGTTGGTGGTGTAGAAATGGCCGGTACCGGCGCTGGATTCCAGTTTGATCTTTTCACGCATGACTCAGTACCCCTTAGATGTTTTCGCCATTGGCGCGCATCTCGAACAGCACGGCATCAATGCCGTTCTTGTCGATGGTGCGCAGCGCGGCATTGGTCAGGCGCAGAGACACCCAACGGTTTTCGGATTCGACCCACAGGCGGCGGCGCTGTAGATTCGGCAGAAAACGACGCTTTGTTTTGTTGTTTGCGTGGGAAACATTGTTACCCACCATCGGGCGTTTTCCCGTTACTTGACAGACTCTTGCCATGACTCAACTCCAACCAGTTTTTCAAAGAGGCGCGATTCTACCCTAAACGCTTGCCCCGTTCAACCATTTATCGCTATGTCCGTTTATTTGGGCAAATCCCCTCCGGAGGGAGGGATTAAATCGGCGCATCCCCGGGCGATAGTATTTTGAAAACCCATTGAAGTTCAGGCATTATCCGAGTCATGGAACGGTTTCATGTGCAGAACCTGTTCTTGCCGATAATAAAGCCCCGTATCGAACCCGATGAATAATTCTCTCCAGCTTGTATTGATCCTTCTTGCCGTCGCTGTAGGCGTGGTCGTGTTGTGCCGTATCTTGCGTTTGCCCGCCATGCTGGGTTATCTCATCGTCGGCATCCTGATCGGGCCGCATGCACTCGGCTGGATACCGGACGCGCCCGAGACCCGCCATCTCGCCGAGTTCGGCGTGGTGTTCCTGATGTTCAGTATCGGGCTTGAGTTCAGTCTGGCACGTTTGCGTTCGATGCAGCGTATCGTCTTCGGTCTGGGCACGGCGCAGGTGGCCTTCACCATGCTGCTGGTCATGCTCTCGTCTTTGTTCTTCGATCTGGATTGGCGTCAGGGGCTGGCGTTGGGCGGCGTGCTGGCGATGTCTTCCACGGCTATCGTGAGCAAGATGCTGGTGGAACGTGCCGAGCTGAATTCCGGGCACGGCCACAAGATCATGGGCGTGTTGTTGTTTCAGGATCTGGCCGTGGTGCCGCTCATCATCCTGATCCCCGCTTTGGGCAGTGATTCCGGAGATCTGACGGCGACCCTTGGTTATGCCACCCTGAAGGCGGTGCTGCTGCTGTCGGTGCTGTTGATATTCGGGCAGCGCCTGTTGCGCCCGTGGTTCAATCTGGTCGCCCAGCAGAAGTCTTCCGAGCTGTTCATGCTCAACGTGTTGTTGTTCACGCTGGGTTTGGCTTATCTGACCGAGTTGAGCGGGTTGTCGCTGGCGCTGGGTGCCTTCGTGGCGGGTATGCTGATCTCCGAAACTGAATATCGCTATCAGGTGGAAGAAGACATCAAGCCGTTCCGTGATGTGTTGCTGGGGCTGTTCTTCGTCACCATCGGAATGATGCTGGATATGAACAGCGTCGTCTCCGGTTTTGGCTGGGTGTTGCTGGTGTTGCTGATCCTGTTGCCGTTCAAAGCGGTGGTGGTCGCGCTTCTGGTGCGCTGGTTCGCAAAAGACTGGGGGGTGGGTATCCGCACCGGCTTGGGCTTGGCGCAGGCGGGCGAATTCGGTTTTGTGTTGCTGACGCTGGCGGGCGAGGTTCACTTGTTGCCGCCCGACATCATGCAGAACGTGCTGGCCGCCATGCTCATCTCCATGCTGATCGCGCCTTTCTTGATTCAGCACGCCGAATCCATCGTGCGCCGGTTGTCGCCGGAAGAATGGATGAACCAGGCGATGCAGGTGCACCAGATCGCGGTGCAAAGTATGAGCTCCGATGCACATATCATCGTATGCGGGTACGGCCGTAGCGGCAAAGCACTGGGCAAATTCCTGCACAAGGAAGGCATCAAGTTCATGGCGCTGGAACTTGATCCGCGTTGTGTGCGCGATGCTGTCTCTGCCGGAGAAAAGGTGGTGTATGGCGACGCGACCAAAAGAGAAGTGTTGCAAGCGGCGGGACTGATGCGCGCCAAGGCGCTGGTGGTCACCTATGACGATGCCCCTTCCGCGCTGAAGATATTGCATCACGTCAAACATGCTCGCCCCGGTTTGCCGGTGGTGGTGCGTACCGCGGATGACACCCATGTGGAAGCGCTCAAACGCGCGGGTGCGGCCGAAGTGGTGGCCGAAGTGCTGGAAGGCAGCGTGATGCTGGCTTCGCAGGCATTGTTGCTTTCCGGTGTGCCGCTGAATCGGGTCATCCGCCGTATCCAGGAGGCGCGGGCCAAACGTTATAGCGTGTTCAGCGGCTTCTTCCGTGCGGTACCCGAACCGGCCAGCGATACGGACAATCTGCAGCCGCGTTTCAACAGCCTGTTGCTCAATAAAGACGACGATGCGGTGGGCAAGACGCTGGATGAGATCAATCTGGCCGAATTGAACGTCGAGGTGAATTCGGTGCGCCGCCACAATGTCGAAGGCAGCCATCCCTCCGGCAACATGGTACTGCGTGCGGGAGACGTGCTGATGTTGCTGGGTGAGCCGGTCTCTCTGGACGCGGCAGAGCGGCGTCTGCGCGGCGGCGATGTCTGACGCTCGGGAGGAAGTATGAAGTTATTGGGTACACAAACCAGCCCGTATACACGCAAGGTGCGCCTGGTCCTGCTGGAGAAAGGACTCGCGCATCACTATGTCGTGGATGCCCCGAACGATCCGGGCAGTCAGGTGGCGCGTGTGAATCCGCTGGGACGTATCCCCGCGCTGATTCTGGACGACGGGACATGTGTGTTCGATTCGGCGGTGATCGCGGAATATCTCGACACGCTGAACGACACCCCAATTTTGATTCCGCGCCAAGATGTGCTGGCGCGGATGCGTGTCAGGCGTTGGGAGGCATTGGCCGACGGCATCATGGATTCGGCTGTTGTGGTGCGCACCGAAGTTATCCGCCCCGCAGAGAAACAAAGCGCTGAAGTGTTGCGGCTGCATAACGACAACATCACCCGCGCACTGGCCCATGTCGCAGATCAACTCGGCCAGCGCGTATGGTGCGAAGGCGATTCCATTACTCTGGCCGATCTGGCGCTGGTGAGTGCTTTGTTATATCTGGATCTGCGTCAGGCGGAACGCGACTGGCGCACGACCCACCCCGGACTCGCGCTTTGGTTCGCCCGTATCAGCGAACGTCCCAGTGTGTGTACCTCGTTGGCCGACTGATCCCATGCCGCGGACAGTGCCCGTTCCGGGCAATGAAATCCAAACCTTGCTCGATACCTTGCCGCAAAGTTTCTCGGCGGAAGAGGTGGCATCGGTGCTGCGTGCGTGTGAGTTGGCCGCACCGCTGTATGCCGACAAGGCCGAGCTGACCAATACCCCGCTGTTGCAACATGCTTTTGGCGCGGCCACGATCCTTGCCGGAATGAACATGGACTGTGCCTCGATCAACGCGGTCATCCTGCATGCTTTGCCGGAATATCTCAAGGATTGGGCAGAGCGGGTGCGGGCCGATTTCGGTGACGATGTGCATGATCTGGTTCAGGGTATCTCGCGCATGGAGCAGATACGGCAGTTCAGCGAGATGGGCAACCTGCCGTCTTCCGAAAGCAGGAAAGGCGACCAGGCCCAACAGATCGAAGTCTTGCGCAAGATGTTGCTGGCCATGGTGCAAGACATCCGCGTGGTACTCATCAAACTGGCCGAGCGCACCCAGACTATGCGCCGTCTGGCCAATGCCAGTCCTGAACAGCAGCAGCTCATCGCACGCGAGACACAGGGTATCTTCGCGCCGCTGGCCAACCGTCTCGGTGTGTGGCAGATCAAGTGGGAGCTGGAAGATCTGTCGCTGCGCTTTCTGGAGCCGCAACTGTATAAACAGGTCGCCAAGCTGCTGGACGAACGCCGCGCCGACCGCGAGCAGTACATCGCCGATGTATTGACGTTGCTAAAACGCGAGTTGGCGCAAGCGGGTATCCAGGCCGATGTCACCGGACGCCCGAAACACATCTACAGCATCATCAACAAGATGAAGCGCAAGCAGTTGGAGTTCAGCGAGCTCTATGATGTGCGCGCGGTGCGTATACTCGTCCCGGAGTTGCGCGATTGCTACACTGTTCTGGGCATGATCCACAACCTGTGGCAACCCATCCCCGGCGAATTCGACGACTACATCGCCAACCCCAAAAGCAACGGTTACCGTTCGTTGCACACCGCCGTCATCGGCCCGCGCGATCTGGCGATCGAGGTGCAGATACGCACGATCGAGATGCACCAGCATTCCGAGCTTGGTGTCGCGGCGCACTGGCGTTACAAGGAAGGCGGCAAATCCGATGCCAGGTTCGACGAAAAGATCGCCTGGCTGCGCCAGATACTGGAATGGAAAGAAGACATCGCGGACAGCGGCGACATGCTGGAACAATTCAAGAGCGAGTTGTTTCAGGATCACGTCTACGTGCTCACCCCGCAAGGCAAAGTGATCGATCTGCCCAAAGGTGCCACCCCGGTGGATTTCTCCTACACCCTGCATACCGATCTGGGACACCGCACACGCGGCGCAAAAGTGAACGGCAATATCGTGCCGCTGAACTATAAGTTGCAGAACGGGCAGCGCGTGGAGATTCTGACGAGCAAGATCGGTTCGCCGAGCCGGGACTGGCTCAGCCCGAATCTGGGTTATCTGCAAAGCGCTCGTGCGCGCGCCAAGGTGCGGCAATGGTTCAAAATGCAGAACTTCGACGAGAACGTGGCACAGGGCCGTGCACAGCTGGACAAAGAGTTACACCGGCTCGGAGTGACCTCGGTCAACCAGGAAAAAATCGCGCAGCGTCTGCACTTCAACAAGCTGGAGGATTTTCTGGCGGCCATCGGGCGCAACGAGGTCACGCAGCACCAGATCGTTGTTGCGATCCAGGAAGAGATGCCGGGCAGGATCGAAGAGAGCAAGCCGGTACAGGTTCGCACCGTGGCGACCAGCACCACACCCACGGGGGTACTGGTGGGCGGTGTCGGCAATCTGATGACCAAGACGGCGCAATGTTGCCATCCTGCGCCGCCGGATGTCATCGTCGGTTACGTCACCCGCGACCGAGGCATCACCCTGCACCGCAAAGACTGCCCCGCCATGTTACATCTGCCGGAAAACCGGCGCGACAGGATGCTGGAAGCACAATGGGGCAGCAAACAGGGGGATGCGGTTTTTCTGGCGAAGGTGAAAACGGAAAAGAAGGCTTAGCGCGGGGCCGTTAGGCCAGCTTTGCGCAATCCGTCAGACCGCCTTCTCGTCGGTTGATACAATCAGGCTGCGTTCCACCAGCAATACATGCAACCTGCGGCTGTCCGCGCGCAGCACGGTGAAGCGCCATTCGCCCAGTTCGATCACCTCGCCGCGTTTGGGTAGTTGTCCCGCCGCTTTGAGTATCAGGCCACCCACAGTGTCGCAGTTCTCATCGCTGAATTCGGTGCCCAGTGCCGCGTTGAAATCAGCGATCTCGGTGTCGGCCTTGACGCGCCAGTGCATCTCGTTCTGGCGGATGATGTTGTCTTCGTCTTCGTCGAAGTCGTATTCGTCGGCGATGTCGCCGACGATCTGCTCCAGCACGTCTTCGATGGTGACCATGCCGCACACGCCGCCGTATTCATCCACCACCAGCGCGATGTGGTTGCGGTTGCTGCGGAAATCGCGCAGCAATATGTTCAGGCGTTTTGATTCGGGCACGAACACGGCCGGGCGCAGCATGTCGCGCACGTCGAATTCTTCCCCGGCGTAATAACGCAGCAGGTCTTTGGCCAGCAGGATGCCGATGATGTTGTCCTTGTCGCCATCGGTAACGGGAAAGCGCGAGTGCGCGGTTTCGATGACGTAGGGGATGAACTGTTCCGGCGGGTGGCTGATGTCGATGACATCCATTTGCGCGCGGGGGATCATGATTTCGCGCACCTGGGTCTCGGAGACCTGAATGACGCCTTCCATCATGGACAGGGCATCGGCATCCAGCAGGTTGCGCTCGTAGGCGCTGTGTAACAGTGCGACCAGCTGTTCGCGGTCTTCCGGCTCGCGCAACAACATCGTGGAGAGCCGTTCTAACAAGGTGGGTTTGTGACTACTATCTGAACCGTCCATTACCAAACATCAACTAATAAGATAGGGCGCAGGATACCTTAATTTGAGCAGCAATGCAGTCTCGCGCGCTTCCATCTTTTCAGCGTCACGCTTCTTTTCATGGTCATAACCTTGCAGATGTAATGCCGCATGAATGGTGAGATGGGCATAGTGCGCAAGCAGATCTTTCCCCTGCTCCTTGGCTTCGCGTGCCACGACAGGGGCGCAAATGACGACGTCACCGTACAGGGGGGCGGTGT
The DNA here is from genome assembly GCA_030823955.1 of Gallionellaceae bacterium. Taxonomy (GTDB): domain Bacteria; phylum Pseudomonadota; class Gammaproteobacteria; order Burkholderiales; family Gallionellaceae; genus PALSA-1006. The sequence goes on along the minus strand of JAVBYO010000010.1, from coordinate 65,429 downwards.
CGTCATAAACGAAAGTCAGCACATTGGTGGCGTAGTCTTTGTTGCGGTAACCCAGATTGAGCGCACGCCCCTCGATCTCGTCCACGATACGCAGGGCGATCTGCACATCCTGTTCGAGTGCGACTTGCACCCAGCGGCGGAGTTGGGTCCGTGTCGGAAGGTGTTTACTGTTGCTGGCGTATTGTACGGAAAGAGAGAGTCGGCACATTTTGCGCGCAAGTTTACTTTCTTTTTTTGCGCCACAGCATGAAATCTTCCGCCGGCATAGGGTGGGCGATGCCATAACCCTGGCCGTACATGCAGCCTACCTCGATCAGCATCTGGGTCAATTCCGCGGCTTCTATCCCTTCTGCCACCGTTTTGCGGCCAAACGTCTTGGCGAGCGCGATGATGCCCTGCACGATGGCGCGATCCCCCTCGTCAGTCAGCATACCCCGCACAAAAGACTGGTCTATCTTGAGTGTCTCGGCGGAAAGTTTGCGCAGATAGGCGAGGGAGGAGTATCCGGTGCCGAAATCATCCAGCGCAAAATTGACCCCTAATTCGCGGCAGGCATTTATGGTCTCGGCTGAGCTGGCGATGTCTTCGAGTGCCGCACTCTCCAGTACCTCGATCTGTAGCCTGTTGCGCAACATCTGCGGATATCGGGACAATCTGCGCGCCAGGTCTGCCACGAAGCCGGGGGATTGCAGGTGGTTCGCGGAGATATTGATGCTGACTTCCAGATCGAGACCGTCCTTGTGCCAGGCGTCGATCTGGGCCATGGCGGTATCCATCACCCAGTTACCCAGCTGTATCTCGAGATCAGAATCTTCGATGAAGGGCAGGAATTCCGCGGGCAGCAGCAGGCCGCGTTCGGGGTGGTGCCAGCGGATCAATGCCTCGACGCCAATGATATCTCCGGATGTCAGCTCGATTTTCGGCTGATAGAACAATTCGAATTCGGTGTTCTTCAGTCCCGCCAGGATGTGTCGCCTGGATTCGTGCAGGGCGCGTACCCGCCGGTCGTGCGCGGAATCGTAGAGATGGTAACGGTTCTTGCCGGTCTGTTTGGCGGTATACATGGCCTGGTCGGCATGCCGTAACAGGGTATCGCCATCCGCATCTTCCGAAGGATAGAAGGTTACGCCGATACTGGCGGATACGGTCACATGCCCGGTGCCGACATCCACTGGCGAGGAAATGGTATTCAAGATGCGATCCAGCACCTGATAACACTCCTGTTCGCGCGCCAGATCGTTGAACAACACCACGAACTCATCACCGCCCAAGCGTGCCAGGGTGTCTCCCGCACGCAACATCTCCTGTAGTCGTCGCGAGATATCCATCAATAGTTTGTCGCCGGCCTCATGGCCGTAGTGGTCGTTGACGTCTTTAAAGCCGTCCAGATCGAGATAACAGATGGCCAGCAACTTGTGATTGCGCCGCGCATGGGCGATGGCTTGGCGCAGGCGGTCTGCCAGCAGCCGCCGGTTCGGTACGCCGGTGAGTGCATCGTAGTTGGCGATGCGACTCAATTCGGCTTCATGGTCCTTGAAATAGGTGATGTCAGAGAACACGCCGACATGGCGTTGCACGCGCCCATCCGTATCACAGATCACCGAGATCGAGAGCATTTCGGCATAGACTTCGCCATTTTTGCGACGATTCCATACTTCTCCTCGCCAGGTGCGGGTCTCCGTCAAAGAGCGCCACATGTTGGTATAGAAGGCGCGGTCTTGCCTGCCGGAGTTCAAGATTTTTGGATTTTGTCCCAATACCTCGTCGCGAAAATAGCCGGTGATGGTGCTGAACGCCGGATTGACGTCGATGATAGTGTTGTCCGCATCGGTGATGACAATGGCTTCCTGCGTGGTATCGAACACACTGGCCGTGATACGCAGATTGTCCTCGGCCAGTTTGGAGGCTGTGATGTCTTCGACTATCGACCAGATGTATTGCTGGCCGTCCTTGCCTGTTACCAATACGCCATTCAGACGCAATGGAATGAGAGCGCCACTCTTCTGGAGGTATTCTTTTTCATAGGGACCGTAACGACCGGTCTTGGCCAGAGATTCCAGCTGGACAGTTTCCTCGGCAGCATATTTCTTCGGTGTCAGTGCCCAATAATCGAGCTTATTCAGCTCGTCGCGGGTGTATCCGCAGATACGCTGAAAGGCACCGTTGAATTCCACGTAATGGCCGTTCATGTCGGTCAGTGCGATACCGAGGGGCGACAATTCATATAGATTGCGCAGTTTCTCCGCGCTTTCCCGCAATGCGATCTCGGCTTGTTTGCGCGCGGAGATGTCGCGTACGACGGCCTGTAGGCATATCTCGCCTTGAAGTTCCATGCGGTTGAGCTTGATTTCCACGTCCAGCAAAGTGCCGTCGGCGCGCAGAGCCTGCCACTCGAATTGGCGGGAGTCGCCATTCAGTGCGGCGGCGATTATTTCTTCGGCGACCTCGGTGGAGAGGCGTCCGTCGGGCTGTCGTTGCGGTGCCAACTCGGCGGGATGGCAACCCAGAAGCTCGGTTCGGGAGCGGCCATAAAGATTGGCGCCTTTTTCATTGCAGTCGATGACTCCGCGGGTGCTTTGGATGAAGATGCCGTCACCGGCATTTTCGAATAACTCGCGATATTTGATTTCACTTTTGCGCAGCCTGTCTTCACTCAGCTTGCGTTCCAGTTCTGCCGCTGCCCGTGTGGCGACGACGCTCAGTATCTGGGCCAGCATCGCTTCGTCATGCAGCGGTTTGCTATCCATTACCGCGATCAGTCCTAGGGCTTGTCCGGTAGAGTCCCACAGAGGTATGCCCGCATAACTTTCCACCCTCATTTCCGTCAGCAGGTTGTCTGTCGGGAACAACTGCTGGACGTTTTTGCTGTAAAGACAGAAATCCTTGCCTATCACGTTCTCGCAAGGTGTCCCCTTCAGGGCGTAACGCATGTTCGGAATAATGGTGCCCCGTGCATATAAGGCGATTGTTTCCGCGACGGACGGATCCGTATCCAGTCTGTCGATGACAACGTAATCCACCCCGAGTGCCTGTCCGAGATATTGTGCAAGCGCATCGAAGAAGTTTTCGGCATGGTCCTCCCAGCCGCGCTGTGCGACGAAATATAGGGCGCTCTCTGTGCGTTTACGTTCGGTGATGTCTTCGGTGATACCCATCAGTCTGACGATGTTGTTGTCGGCATCCTTGATCGGAATGAAACACGATTTGAAATACAGGGGAGCCGTTCCGGAGGCGGCGAATTCAAAATGGCTCGCTGTGCCGTTGAGGGCCTCCGACAACAGCGCTTTGATGCGTCCGCCGTCCTGTTCACTGACGGCGCTCAGATAGGGGATGCCACAGATCCTATGTTCGTCATCCAGTCCGAGCATATTCAGTCCGGCAGGGTTCATGGACTGTAAACGACCATCGAGGCCGATCTCATGGATGCAGAACGGGGAGTTCTCGACCAGAGTCCGGTAGCGAAGTTCGCTTTCCGCCAATGCCGTTTCGATGCGTTTGCGTGCGGTGATGTCGCGGGCGATACCGAGAATGCCGATCAGTTTTCCTTGCGCATCGCGCATCGGTGTCTTGATGGTCTCCAGCAGCTCTTGGTGCCCGTCATCGGCATAGGTGACCCACTCCTCATTGATACACGGCTCGTCACTTTCCATGGCGTTGCGGTCATGGCTGCGGAAGAATTCGGCCAGTTCGCCGGGTATGAAATCGAAGTCGGATTTGCCGACGATGTCTTTTTCCGGCGCGCCGAAGAAGCGCTCGAAACGCGGATTGCAGGCAAGATAGACACCGTCGGTGTCCTTGAGCCAGATCAGGTCGGGAATGTTGTTGATCAGCGTGCGCAGAAACAAACCATCGACAACGGATCTTTCGTCTGTCAGCCCTTGTACCAGTGTCTGGGTCAGATCGTGTTCGGTGACCAGTCCGGCCAGCTTCCCCGAGGTATCGGTCACGACCAGATGGCGCACCTTGGCGCGCAACATCAGCTCGGCTGCCGCACTGGTGGTGGAGCCGAGCGGAATCGTCAGAACAGGGGTGGTCATGACTGTCCCGATTGCGACATCGGTGTGTGCCGGATCGTTGCAATAAAGGCGCACGATGTCACGTTCGGTCAGGATGCCCACCGGACATCCTTCTTCGACCACCACGACACAGCAGTCGCGGTGCGCTTGCAAGAGACCGAGTGCGTCCAGCAAACGGCCTTGTCGCGGCAAACTGAGCGCGGAACGGTTCATCGAGGAGGCGACCAAACGCCGTCCGGACAGGGCGGTGAGATTGATATGCAGCCGAAAGTCCGTTTCGCTGACCACTCCCGACAGGCGATTGTCCTTGTCCACGACCACCAGATGCCGGATACCCTTGAGCAGGCAGAGTTGGTATGCCTCCAGGCAGGAGATCGAGTCCGGTACGGTGATCACCGGTGCCGACATGATCATTTGCAACTGGGTGTCCTGCGGTGTGCCGGCCAACATGGCACGCAACACATCACTTTCGGTGACGACACCCTGCGGATGTGCTCCGGTATCTGTTACCACGAGTGATGAGATGTGTCTTTCGGACATGATGCGCGCGGCTTCACCGACCGCATCCTTGGGGCCTAGATAAGCGACATTGCGGGTGGCGATCTCGATCAAAAGGGTGTTTGGTTCGATACTGCCGGGTCGGGATCGCATAATGGCTCGTGTGGTTAGGCGGGTATGGTGGCGCAAATCACCACTTCCGCAGTGTGGATTATATTTTAACGAGCACTATCAGTCAGCTTTACTTTGTGTCGAGAGGGTTGTCGGGCACAGGCCGAAGATAAACTGCGTGGCTATGCCACATGATAACAAACCCCCCATGCATTGCTCTGTGCGCCAACGCACAGAGCGTCCGTGTCGCGGATGTCGCGAGGTTTGTTGTGTGCGCTGGCGTACAAAATATTGCGGATAGTTTGTGTAAGATACAGACCCAAGCCGGTCTTTACGTCGGCAGCGATCAGACTCCGCAAGAACAAATTCAAATCATATGCCTCAAGAACATTACCTGAAACAGAACCACTTGCTTGCGACACTGCCGCCTGCGGAACTTAAGATATTGAAGCCCCATCTTGAGCCGGTCTTGCTGAATGTCGGCGAAGTACTTGCCGAGCCGGGTAAACGTCCGAGCCACTCGTATTTTCCGGTGGATAGTGTCGTCTCTCTTTACTATCGCATGGAGAATGGGGAAGCCGTTGAGATCGCCATGATAGGCAACGAGGGCATGTTCAGTGTGGCCCAGGTCATGGGCGGCGAATCGCTGCCGTATTCTGCCGTCGTCGAAACCGCAGGACATGCATTCCGCATAGATCGCGGTCTCTTGAAAAAAGAGTTCAACCATGAGGGATTTTTGCGCAAGACGCTGTTGCTTTACTCCCAAGCCGTGCTGACGCAGATGGCGCAAGTGGCGGTTTGCGGAAAACATCACACCCTCAACCAGCAGCTGTGTCTGCATCTGTTGCTGGTCAACGACAAATCACTATCCGATACATTATTGCTGACGCATGAGGCTATCGCACACATGCTGGGGGTGCGCCGGGAGGGGGTGACCAACGCTTCCGTAAAATTACGCGAGGAGGGGCTGATCGATTACAAGCGTGGCCATATCAGAGTGATCGATCGGGCGGGGCTGGAAGCGCAATGCTGCGAATGTTACGAGGTCGTGCGCAAAGAATTCAAAAGATTGCTGGGATATTGTTGATCTGATCACGTCACCCGTTCGCCGCGCAGGGTGTGCATGGATACCGAAGTGATGGCGACCTCGACAAAGCGCCCCACCAGACTGGCGGGGCCGACGAAATTTACGATGCGGTTGTTGTCGGTGCGCCCGGCCAGTTCTCGAGCATCCTTCTTTGAGATGTTTTCGACCATGACACGCTGTACCGTTCCCACCATCTTTTCACTGTAGGAATTTTCCAATTCATCGATGCGGGCTTTCAGGCGTTTCAAGCGCGCCATCTTGGTCTCATAAGATACCTCGTCTGCCATTTCTGCCGCCGGAGTACCGGGTCTTGGGCTGTACAGAAAGCTGAAGCTGACATCGAACTGCACGTCTTCGATCAGTTTCATGGTCGCTTCGAAATCGTTTTCCGTTTCACCGGGGAAGCCCACGATGAAATCTGAAGTGATAGAGATGTCGGGGCGTAATGCCCGCACTTTGCGAATGACGGATTTGTATTCCAGTGCCGTGTAGCCGCGTTGCATATTGGCCAGCACACGATCTGAGCCGGACTGTACCGGCAGGTGCAAATGGTTCGCCAGTTTCGGGGTATCAAGGTAGAGTTCGATCAGACGCGGGGTCATCTCGCGAGGATGAGATGTCATATAACGTATCCGTTGCACCCCATCGAGTGCGGCAATAGTGCGGATCAGATAAGCCAGATCCACTGTTTCGCCATCGTCATGTTCGCCCGCATAAGCGTTCACATTCTGCCCCAGCAGGGTGATCTCTCCCACGCCCTGTGCCACCAGGCCGCGAACATCGCGCAACACATCGTCCAGCGGACGCGAGATCTCGTCGCCCCGGGTATAAGGAACGACACAGAAGGTGCAGAACTTGCTGCAACCTTCCATGATGGAGACGAAGGCAGCGCCGCTATTTGTCTGTGCCCCTTCGGTTTTGCTCAGGGCAGGTGTCGGCAAGCTGTCGAACTTTTCGATCTCGGGAAAGCTGATATCCATCTGCACCCGTCCGCTGGCACGGCGGGCTGCGATCAATTCGGGCAGGCGGTGCAAGGTCTGCGGACCGAAGATGACATCCACATAAGGCGCGCGCCGGAAGATGGTCATACCCTCCTGGCTGGCGACACACCCGCCCACGCCGATGATCAGATCCGGTTTGGCCAGCTTCAACGGGCGCACCCGTCCCAGATCCGAAAATACCTTTTCTTCCGCCTTCTCGCGTATCGAGCAGGTGTTGAACAGAATGATATCGGCCTCCTCCGCGCGTTCGGTGAGCACCACGTCTCCTTTGGCACGCAACACATCGGTGATCTTGTCGGAGTCGTATTCGTTCATCTGACAGCCGAATGTTTTGATAAAGAGTTTTTGGGTCACGCGAGGTCTCGGGCAGTGGCCAACAGGGTCGGCAGGCGTTAATGGATGCGGGGTTGTCCGTGCCGAGTAAGCAGCAGGAATATTGCAATAACCGACTAAATAACTTGGGGTTATTCTATCGAAAAAGGCTTGTACCCGCAAAGAATTATGCTAGGATTGCGTCCGAAGTTAGTAGGTCGTTTGATATATTTCTGTGGAGGAGATAACAATGAGCATCGTCGCAACGTTCTGTGCAGTTACTACCGTCATCATGGCAGTATGGTTTTCCCTGTTCATGGTCAAAGAGCTGTTCAAGAACTAAACAAGCGCTTTACCAAATTAAAAAACTCCGGCCCTAACAGGCCGGAGTTTTTTTATCAATGCAGAAAATGGTTTTCACAGCATTTCCATCTTCAGCAACGGTACGCGCGTGAATCGTTGTGCTGGTGGAGGTGATCAGGATCGAACTGACGGCCTTCTGATTGCGAACCAGACGCTCTCCCAACTGAGCTACACCCCCGCGAGCGGATAAATCCTAAGGGCAAATCGTTTACTTGGGAAGGGGCAGACCGGTGGTCCGGTAAAAGCCGGGCAGGTCGCTCAGGTCATCGAATACGCCCGCCGCGCCGGTGAAGTCCTGTTTGCAGGTATAGGGATTGACCGTGATATAGGTCTTGATTCCCGCTGCCTGCGCAGAGCGTAGCCCGTTGTTGGAATCCTCCAGCGCGATGCAGTCCCGCGACGCGAGTTTGAGTTCGTTCAATACCCAGTTGTAGATATCCGGTGCGGGTTTTTTGGCGGGTACGATATCGCCGCAGCCGTTGGCGGAAAAATAGTCCGCCCAGTCTTTACCCAAGCCTACCTCCAACAAGGCGGAGACATTCTCCGGCGTGGTGGTGGTGGCGATAGCCAGTGTGATTCCGGCGGCATGAGCCTCGCGGATGAGTTGTTTGATGCCAGGGCGCAACGGGATCAGGCCGTCGCGCAGCATGGCAGTGTAATGAGCGGTCTTCACCGCATGCAGATGTTTGACGAACTCGTCATAGTCGACCGGCTTGGTGAAGCCGCTCAGGAAGTCCTCTACGAAATAACGGATGCGCTCCTTGCCGCCGGTCACCTTGAGCAGTTTGTCGTACAGCGCGACGTCCCAGTTCCAGTCCAGCCCGTTTTCGGCAAAGGCTTTGTTGAACGACTGGCGGTGACCGTCTTCGGTATCGGCCAGCGTACCGTCCACGTCGAAGATGATGGCTTTGATGCTCATGTCATCATCTCCCCATGCCCGGCATCATGCCTTTCATGCCGCGCATCATCTTTGCCATGCCGCCCTTGCTGCTGAACATCTTCATCATCTTCTGGGTCTGTTCGAACTGGTTGAGCAACTGGTTGACGTGCATGACCTGCACACCCGCACCCGCCGCGATGCGGCGCTTGCGCGAAGCTTTGATGAGTTCGGGATGCGTACGTTCGAACGGGGTCATCGAGTTGATGATGCCTTCGGTACGGTTGATCTGGCGGTCATCCACTTTTGCGCCTGCCGCGGCCTGCGACAGTTGCGCGGGTAATTTGTCCATCAGCGCACTCATGCCGCCCATCTTGCGCATCTGCACGATCTGCATCTTGAAGTCGTTCAGATCGAAGCCTTTGCCGCTTTGCATCTTCTTGGCCAGTTTTTCCGCCTCGGCATGGTCCACGCCGCGCTGGGCTTCTTCGATCAGCGACAATACGTCGCCCATGCCGAGTACACGTTGTGCCATGCGGTCGGGGTGGAAGGCTTCCAGGCCGTTCATCTTCTCGCTTACCCCGACGAATTTGATCGGCTTGCCGGTGACATGCCGCACCGACAAAGCCGCACCGCCGCGGGCATCGCCGTCCAGCTTGGTGAGGATCACGCCGGTCAGCGGCAGTGCGTCGCCAAAAGCCTTGGCCGTGTTCACCGCATCCTGTCCGGTCATCGCGTCGACCACGAACAGCGTCTCGATCGGTTTTAGTGCGGCGTGTAATTGTTTGATCTCTTCCATCATCGCCGCATCCACCGCCAAACGTCCGGCAGTGTCGACGATCAGCACTTCGTGGTGGTGTTTGCGCGCATAGTCGTGTGCGGCCAGCGCGATATCCTGCGGCTTTTGCGAGATGTCGGAAGGGAAAAAATCGATGTCGAGTTGTTGCGCCAGCGTGCGCAGTTGCTCGATCGCGGCGGGGCGGTACACGTCACAGCTGACCAGCAGCACTTTCTTCTTGTTCTGTTCGCGCAACAGTTTGGCCAGTTTGCCGCTGGTGGTGGTTTTACCCGCGCCCTGCAGACCGGCCATCAGGATCACGGCGGGCGGGACGGCGGCGAGATCGAGCGCATCGTTGTGTTCGCCCATCAATTTGGTCAGCTCGCGGCTGACCACGCCGATCAGGGCCTGTCCCGGACTGAGGCTGCCGATGACTTCCTGGCCGAGTGCGGCCTGCTTCACCTGTGCCGTGAATTCCTTGACCACGGGCAACGCCACGTCGGCTTCAAGCAGGGCGAGACGCACCTCGCGCAGGGCATCCTGGATATTGTCTTCGGTGAGGCGTGCCTGGCCGCGCAGGTTTTTGACGAGGCCGGAAAGGCGCTGGGTAAGGTTGTCCAACATGGTGTGCGTTCCCGTTCTGGCTGAGAATGAGTTAGTGTAGAATCCGCCCAGTCTAAAACATCTGCCCGCATCATGTCGAACTTCGTTCCAACACTGCTTGCTTTCCTGGCTTACAGCGCGCTGGCTGTCGTCTTCTGGCGGGCGCAGGTCGCGGGCAATGCGGAAGCGCTGAATCGCAGCGCGCTGGGGCATGCCGTCGGCCTTCCGCTGGCATTACATGCCTGGTTGCTATACGAGAATCTGTTCATCGGCAGCAGCCTCAATCTGGGGCTGGTGTATGCATTGTCACTGATCCTGTGGCTGACCATGCTGGTGTATTGGGTGGCACGTTTCTTTTACCCGTTGTCCAGTCTGCTGACGCTGGTGTTACCTCTGGCAGCGGTCGGCGTCGCGCTGCCCGCCTTGTTTCCGGCGCTCCATCTGTCCGAGCCGAGCTCGTGGATGTTCGATGCACACGTACTGGTCGCCATGCTGGCCTATAGCCTGTTCACTATCGCCGCCCTGCATGCAGGATTGATGTCGCTGGTCGAGAAACGCCTGCATCACGCCACCCTGCCCAGAGTGTTGAAGAACCTGCCGCCGCTGCTGACCATGGAGACCCTGCTGTTCCGCATCATCAGTGTGGGCCTGGTGTTGCTGACCCTGACTCTGGTTTCGGGAGTGGTGTTCTCCGAACAGATATTCGGCAAGCCTTGGCAGTTCAACCACAAGGTGTTGTTCGGTTTCATCTCGTGGGCTGTGTTCGGCGTGTTGTTGCTGGGCCACACTTTCCAGGGCTGGCGTGGACGCACGGCAGTGCGTTGGACTCTGAGCGGGTTCGGCTTCCTGATTCTGGCCTATCTGGGCACGAAGTTCGTGCTGGAAGTCATCCTGCACCGTTGAGCGGTACGCTGCTACAACATCCCTTTCTCCGCGAATGACAGACATCCGGCTCCGGCTACGATGAAGTGGTCGAGTACACGCACATCGATCAGTTGCAATGCCTGTTGCAGGGCATCGGTCAGCAGTCGATCCGCCTGGCTCGGCTCCGCCACGCCGGAAGGGTGATTGTGTGCGAAGATCACGGCGGCGGCATTTAGCGCCAAGGCCCGTTTGACCACCTCGCGCGGATAGACACTGGTCTGTGTGAGTGTCCCGTGGAACATCTCTTCGGCCAGGATGACGCGATGTTGCGCATCGAGGAAGATCACCAGAAACACTTCCTGTTCGCGCCCGCGTAACAACAATTGCAAATAATCGCGGACCGCGGCAGGCGAGTTCAAGGCATCGCCGTTGCGCATCTCTTCCTGCAAGGCACGCCGCGACATCTCCAATACCGCCTGCAACTGCACAAACTTCGCCTGCCCCATGCCGTGAATCGCGCAAAATTCTTTTTCGCTAGCGGCGAATAGTTGCGTCAAATTGCCGAAGCGCGTAAGCAACTCGCGCGCCAGATCCACCGCGCTTTTGCCAACGACACCGGTGCGCAGAAAGATCGCCAGCAATTCGGCATCAGAGAGCGAAGAAGCACCGCGCTGCAACAACTTCTCGCGCGGACGTTCGCCGACGGGCCAGTCAGTGATGCCCATGTCACCTCTTTGCCGTTGTTGAATATTGACCTATTGTAAAACGCCTGAGTTTCTTGTCGTTCAAATCCGAATAAGCTGATGAAAGCCTCAATGCTTACAAGATGGTGCGCCGGAGAGACTAACAGGAAGTAATGAACCATCCAGACTCACGCGATTCATGACAAATGTGCATATCTCGGCATCAACATCAAGTCGCCCCTCATAATCAGCGCCAGACTCCGGAGTGAAGGTATTCACAAGAACATCACATTTTTTGCGCAATCCAACATCATTAAAGCTAAGCGCGACGGTTATCGGCTCGCCTGCATTGATTTGATATTCACGAAAGTAAGCCTTTGACAATAGACCACTTCGCTTAGCCAGATTTTTTGTTGTTTCCGTTTCGGGCATTCCTATAGATTCGTTTGTTATAGTGCCTAAAAATGATGAGAATGTTGACCCTAGCCCTCCCGATACAGTAACGCCATTTGAACCGCCTTCACACTTCGAGTTTGGATAATAAACAACCCCCATACCATTCTGACCAAATAAACGAATACGCGCATTCTTTGGAATAGCCTCCAAGGTAACTGCCACTGCAGATGAGGCAGCTACTGATGACGATGTAGCCTCTACTATGGGAGACCCCTCCGCATATGAAGCCGTAGAAATGATTGTCATGACAGAGAAAACAACAAAAGATTTGAGACTATTCATTCCATTTGCTCCCCGCATAAAGATAAACAACCAAAACCCAAGATTACATCTCAAAATGGCTATTCAATTTTCGTAACGCTGTCGTTAATTACCGCCCCAACTTAATATACTCACTCACCTGAATGTGAACTTTAACCGACCTTAACACTTTCGCCAATAAACTGGCTTTCTTGCTAAGATGCGCGGCATTATGGAACAAGCCCAACAAAAACGCATCGTGCTCGGTATCACCGGCGGTATCGCGGCCTACAAGGCGGCGGAATTGGCGCGTCTGCTGGTGAAGCAGGGTATCGATGTGCAAGTGGTGATGACCGAGGCGGCGACGCATTTCATCACGGCGGCGACCATGCAGGCGCTGACCGGACATCCGGTGTTGATCGACCAGTGGCAGGACGATAAGGGAATGGCGCACATCCAGTCCAGCCGGCTGGCCGATGCCATCGTGATCGCACCGGCTACGGCGGATTTCATCGCCAAGTTGGCACACGGGCTGGCCGATGATCTGCTCTCCACCCTGTGTCTGGCACGCGACTGCCCTTTGCTGGTCGCGCCCGCGATGAACAAGCAGATGTGGGCGAATGCGGCGACGCAGCGCAACGTGCAGCAGCTTAATGCCGATGGTGTGTTGCTGCTCGGCCCGGTGAGCGGTGTGCAAGCCTGTGGCGAAGAGGGTATGGGGCGCATGCTGGAAGCGGAGGAGCTGGCGCGGGATGTGGTGGGAGCTTTACAGAACAGCGATGCACTGAACGAGGGCTCCTCCTCCCTAACCCTCCCCCGAAGGGAGAGGGAATTGAGCGGGGTGAAGATACTCATTACCGCTGGCCCCACTTACGAGGCCATCGATGCGGTGCGTGGCATCACCAATCGCAGCAGCGGCAAGATGGGTTATGCCGTTGCGCAGGCAGCACGGGAACTGGGGGCGCACGTCACGCTGGTTTCCGGCCCGACAGCACTGCCCCGTCCGCAAGGTATGCAGATCATCGACGTCACCAGCGCCGCCGAGATGTTCGAAGCGGTGAAGCGCTGCGTGACGGATACCGATATGTTCATCGCTGTGGCTGCCGTGGCAGACTACCGCGTGGAGCAAGCCAGCGAGCAGAAAATCAAGAAGAGTGATGCCAAGCTGACGCTGGAGCTTGTTCCCAACCCCGACATTTTGGCTTATGTCGCGGCCTTGCCGGATGCGCCGTTTTGTGTGGGCTTCGCGGCAGAGAGCGAGAATCTGCACGCATACGCCGAGCAGAAACGCCGCGCCAAAAGACTGCCCTTGCTGGCCGCGAATCTGGCACAGCGGGCCATCGGCGCGGAGGATAACGAACTGGTCTTGTTCGATGATGCGGGTGAACACCATCTGCCGCAGGCGGATAAACTGACTTTGGCGCGGGCATTGTTGCTTCACGCCGCCACGCTCTACAAAAAAGGGAGGTCGCAATGAAGAAAGTGGATGTGAAGATTCTCGACAAAAGGCTGCATGAGCAACCCCCCAGCTACGGCACCCCGGGTTCGGCGGGTATCGATCTGCGCGCCTGTATCGACCACAACATGGTGATACAGCCGGGTCAGTGCGAGCTCATCCCCAGCGGCATCGCCATTCATCTGGCCGATCCGCGTTATGCCGCGATGATCTTGCCGCGTTCCGGTCTGGGGCACAAACACGGCATCGTGCTGGGCAATCTGGTTGGCCTGATCGACTCGGACTATCAGGGGCAGATCTTTGTTTCGCTGTGGAACCGCGGACACCATCCGTTTACACTGATGCCGCTGGAGCGAATGGCGCAATTGGTGGTTGTTCCGGTTGCCCAGGTGCAGTTCAATGTCGTGGAAGAATTTCCGTTGAGTCAGCGCGGTAGCGGAGGTTTTGGCAGCACCGGCAAACATTGACCCGATTTTGGCGCACAAAAAAGCCCGCGTTAACGCGGGCTTTTTTGTGCGCTCAACTTGCCACTCAGCGTTCCAATACCAGTTCCAACTCGGTGGTGTCGCCTTTGCGTATCGATATCTTTTCCGCAGCGGTCTTATATCCTTCCGCTTTGACGCTTACATCGTGGATGCCGCTCTCGATCTCCACCCGCAACGGTGACATGCCGAAATACACTCCGTCCAGATAGACCTTGGCGCGTGCTGGCTTGGTAGTCAGCGCGAGGGCGCCATTCGCGGCGGATGTTGTTTTAACGACCGGGCTACCTGCGGCTTGGAGTACGGTTACCCCATTGATCGGTTTGGTTCCCGGAGCGAGGTTGAACAGGTCGGGGCGCGAAGCCATCAGGCTGCCACTGATCGCTTCGACAGTCTTCTGGGTGACGATACCCAGCGTATAACGCAGACGATTGGCGATATCGCTTTTGCTGCTGGCGGCACTCGCATCACGCTCATTCTTTTCTACCACCACACCGGACCAGACGACTTTCCCTGTGGCGACCTCTTTCAGGGTGCTCTCCACGGCGATGGCGGTTTCATGGCGCGCTTTGGCGTTATAGGTCAATTCCTTGACCACACCACTCAGTTCGTACAAAGCACCGCTGCGCTCCTTGATGAGCGGGAAACCTGCATCGTCAAAGCGTTTCCTCAACGAATCGGCGACAACCTCGGTCACAGCGCGGTCCAGCACCAGTTCTTTTCCCCAGATGCCGGATATCCGTTGCGTCGAATCACCGATCTTCTTCGGGGGTATGCCTGCACGCGCATCGGAGTATCCGGCAACGTGTATTGTCGCTGCGTATTTGACGAGAGGTGTATTGGGATTCGGTTTGTTGTTTTCAACGACCTGGATGGCGTTGTCCGAATCAGAGGGATCGAACCAGCCGGCGTGCAGATTGGTGCTGAGGCTGCCCAAGAAGGCAAATATGAAGAATGTCAGGTTGCGTAAAAAAGATAAGTTCACGTCGGGTTCTTTCAATAGAGTATCGGGGCGGGAAATGAATATGTGGGTATCAACCGCCAAGCGATTGCATATTCCCACCATGATGTTTGGGTTTGTTTCCCCGGCTGGAAATGTTCTTGATCGCGGGCAGGAAACGAACCAGTTCATTCAACGCCATGGTGTATACCTCGCGTTTGAAGTCGATCACGCTGTCCATCTCTATCCAGTAGTCGTTCCAGCGCCAGGCATCGAACTCGGGATGACCTGAAGCACGCAGCGACACATCACAATCGCGCCCAATCAGTCGCAACAGGAACCAGATCTGTTTCTGTCCCTTGTAATTGCCGCGCGAATCGCGGCGCACCCAACTCTGCGGCACTTCGTAACGCATCCAGTCGCGGGTGCGGCCAAGGATCTCAACATGGTCGGCATGCAAGCCGACTTCCTCATGCAGTTCCCGATACATGGCCTGTTCGGGGGTCTCACCGTGTTGTATTCCGCCCTGCGGAAACTGCCACGCATCCTGGCGGATACGTTTGCCCCAAAATACCTGATTCTTTGCGTTAGTCAGAATGATGCCGACGTTCGGGCGATAACCATCACGGTCTATCATAATTCGCCCCACTCAATTGTTTATCGATGGGACGGATTGTTCCATATTTCGTGCGCACAGGAAAGAATTAAACCTAGAAACCGTAGTTGAACGTTGCGTAGCGACTCACCCCAGGGGTGTGCGTGGATAAAAACGAGATCCTTTTCTGTTTATTTGCTTGCGGCCTCAATGGAGCGGTCAACTGCGGTTTCTAGGTTATAAGTCAGTTACGGTAGAATGCGCGCTCGTTAACACCCAACTTTACGGAAATCGTCATGCGCGTCTCAAGATTTTTCATCTCCACCCTCAAAGAAGCCCCTTCCGAAGCGGAGCTGCCCAGTCATCGTCTGATGTTGCGCGCGGGTTACATCCGCAAGCTGGCCAGCGGCCTGTATACCTGGATGCCACTGGGTTTGCGTGTGTTGCGCAAAGTCGAGAGTGTGGTGCGCGAGGAGATGGACAGGAGCGGCGGTATCGAACTGCTGATGCCCGCCGTGCAACCCGCCGAACTGTGGCAGGAGACGGGGCGCTGGGAAGTTTTCGGTCCGCAGATGTTGAAGATCAAGGACAGACATGACAACCAGTTCTGCTTCGGCCCTACCCATGAGGAAGTCATTACCGATATCGCACGGCGCGAGGTGAAGAGTTACCGCCAGTTGCCGCTGAACTTCTACCAGATCCAGACCAAGTTCCGCGACGAAGTGCGTCCGCGTTTCGGTGTGATGCGCGCACGCGAGTTCGTGATGAAGGATGCCTACTCCTTCCATAGCAGCTTCGAGAGTCTGGAGCAGACTTACCGCGTGATGTACGAGACCTACGCGCGCATCTTTACCCGTTTGGGTTTGCAGTTCCGTGCCGTGGCCGCCGACACCGGCGCCATCGGCGGCAGCGGCTCACATGAGTTCCACGTGCTGGCTGACTCCGGTGAAGACGCGCTGGCGTTCTGCCCGGAGTCGGATTACGCGGCCAACGTGGAGCTGGCCGAAGCGGTCGCGCCCGCCAAGACACGAGCGCCTGCGACACATGAAATGCAGAAGGTCATCACACCCGGACAGAAGACCATCGAGGAAGTCGCGGCGTTCTTCAGTACAGGGGCTCAGAACGTGTTGAAAGCCATCGCCGTGGTGAACCATGAAGGCGAATTCGTGCTGTTACTGTTGCGCGGCGACCATCAGCTCAATGAGATCAAGGCCAGCAAAGTACTGGGAGAGTTTCGCTTTGCCAGCGAAGACGAGGTGCATCGCAACATGAATTGTCGCACCGGCTACATCGGCCCGGTGAACGCCAAGGTGCGCGTACTTGCCGACCGTACCGCGGCGGCGATGAGTGACTTTATCTGCGGTGCAAATGACGATGGCTTCCATCTCAGCGGCGTCAACTTTGGACGTGACGTGCAGTTGGATGAAGCTAACGTGCACGACTTGCGCAACGTGGTAACCGGTGATGCCTCGCCCGACGGTAAAGGCATATTGGAATTGTGTCGCGGCATCGAAGTCGGGCATATCTTCCAGTTGCGCACTAAATACTCTGAAGCGCTGAATGCCACTTATCTGGATGAGAACGGCAAAGCACAGGTGATGGAGATGGGGTGTTACGGCATCGGCGTATCGCGCATCGTGGCCGCCGCTATCGAGCAGAACTTCGACGAGCGCGGCATCACTTTGCCTGCCGGCATGGCTCCGTTCCAGGTTGCTATCGCGCCTATCGGTTTCAAGAAGAGTGAAGCCGTGCGTAATGCGGCGGAACAGCTCTATGCCGAACTTGCCGCTGCGGGTATCGAAGTGTTGCTGGATGACCGCGACGAACGTCCCGGTGTGATGTTCGCCGATCTGGAGTTGATCGGTGTTGCGCATCGTATCGTGATTGGAGATCGCGGGCTGAAGGAAGGCAATGTGGAATATCAGGGGCGCCGCGATCCGGCAGCGCAAGTCATCCCCTTGTCAGATGTGGTGAAGCTCGTACAATCCAAACTATGAAAACAGGATGTGGGATCGAGGAATCAGGATTTGACATCGGCGCTCAGAAGTCCGGCGGCTTTGCTTTTGCCTCAATCCTCAATCCTAATTTCTTAATCCTTGCCGTCTGCCTGTGTCTTCCCTCCTTGACCTATGCCGGAGCACAGGCGGAAGAACGTCTTTCCGCCAGTGTGCAGGCGGTGTTGCAGCGCGCCGTGTCCGATCAGGCCGTTGCTCGTCCGGTATTCGCCTCGCATCAGGAAGGTGAGGCCTGGCTGGGCGAGATGTCGCAGCGTCTGGCCAAACGTATGCCGGACAAAGAGTATCGTGAAGACTTCCTCAGTACGGTGCATTACGAGGCGACCCGTGCCGGACTGGATCCGCACATGGTGCTGGGTTTGATCGAGGTGGAGAGCGGCTTCAGGAAATATGCCGTGTCGAATGTCGGCGCGCGCGGCTATATGCAGGTGATGCCGTTCTGGACAAAGACCATAGGCACGAAAGACCACGATCTGTTCCACCTGCGCACGAATCTACGCTATGGCTGCACTATCCTGCGGCATTACCTGGATATCGAGAAAGGCAGTCTGTATCGGGCGCTGGGGCGTTACAACGGCAGTCTGGGAAAGCCGACCTACCCCAATATGGTGAAGGCAGCCTGGCATAAACACTGGACGAATCCGCAGCAACGTACCGCGGATGCGCAAACCGGGCGGGCCGGCTGATCTATTGTGTTCCCGCCGGGGTACTGTGCTTGTTCTTGAGCAAGAGATAGGTCTCGATCTCCGCCCGCGTCACCATTCCCTCCTGAAAACTCACCAGCTTCCCTGTCGGATCGTACAGGTACGAGGTCGGCAACGCCTGTACCGGCCCGACCTCATATTCGGCCATGGTGTAGCTGCCGATCACCAGCGGATAGGAGATCGCATGTTTGGCCGCAAATGCGGCGACGGCGGAGCGTTTCGAGTCCAGCGCGATGCCGATCACGACCAGATCTGAATTCTTATGGGCATTATGCAGGGCGACCAGATCAGGTGTCTCCTGTTCGCAGGGCGGGCACCAGGTGGCCCAGAAATTCACCAGTATCCATTTGCCGCGATAGTCGGCCTGGCGGATAAGGTTTCCCTGTGTGTCCTTGAAGCTGAACTCTTTTGCCGAGGCCGTGACGGCCATCATCGACAGCAAAAACAGAGCAATGGCACGAGATACGTTCATCAATGTGCCGCCTTTTCGTCTTCGTTCTTATCGCCTTCATCTGCATGGCCGCCGTGGCCGACAGCTTCGGCCATATGTGACAGATAAAGGGCGGCGGCGATCAGTGCGATACTTGCACCCAGATACAACAAGTCCAGCGGATTTTCGATCTTGATCGACAACGCCTCTTCAAACAGGGTCACGATCAGGATCATCAAAATCACCTTGGCCAGTTTGGCCTTCAGGTCGTCCAGACTGTTGACGACCAATATCTTGCTGGCGGCTTTGCTGCCATGCGCCTGGTCGATGTCGCTAATGAACAACTCATACAGGCCGAGGGAGAAGATCAGCATCACTGTCGCCAGCAGGTAACCATCGACCACTTCGACGATGTGGGTCACGGTGCTGTCATGCAGGACCTTGCGGGCTTCTGCAGTCAGATCGGCATCGCCGTAATGCAGGACATGCAGCACCAGATTCCAGACATCGATGGTGGCCATGTAAAAGATCGCAAAGCCGGCAAACAGGCTGCCGATCACCGCAGTCAGAATGACAAAGCGGCTGTTCCAAAGACTGCTCTCAAAAAGACTTTCCAGAAATTTCATGTTCGATCTCCCAATTCACGGCGCGCATTAAAGCCTAAAACAACATGGCAGACAACCCGCCAATCCGATTAAATCCAATACCCATTCCGCCGCTATGGGGATGGGGGTGCGGCAAGAAATTCAATCATCAGCTAACAGGTTATCGCATAAGGCCAATTTCTGTATGCGCGATAACCGTTTGATCTGTAGTTCGCGTTTAAGGGCGGCGGACTTGTCTGCACAACATTCGTGATAGAGCAGGGTCACCGGAGTGCGTCCGCGCGTGTATTTTGCACCTTCGCCGGCATTGTGGGTGATGAGGCGTTTCTCCAGATCATTGCTGATGCCGCAATACAGGGTGTCATCGGCACAGCGCAACAGGTAGCAGTACCAGTTCATCGGATCCGCCACCTCCATACTGCCGCAAACATGGCCAGCAACAATACGACCACTGCCATGTTGCCCCAGACGACATAAGGTGTCGCACCGCTGTAGCCCTGTACTTGCGCGGTGAGCGCGGCTTCCTGGTGTTGCGGTAGCATCTGTAGTATGCGCCCGTTGTGGCCGATCACCGAGGTCACTCCGGTATTGGTGGCGCGCAGCATCATGCGCCCCGTTTCGAGTGCACGCATCTGCGAGATCTGGTTATGCTGCATCGCTGCCGAGGAATCGCCATACCATGCGTCGTTGCTGGTGTTCAGCAGCAGGGTCGCCTGCGGCAGGGCGCGAATGATCTCTTCACCGAACACATCCTCGTAACAGATGTTCATCGCGATATGATGTCCGGCCAGATGTAACAGGGGTTGATGCTCGCCGCCGCTGGAAAGATCGGACATCGGGATGTTCAGCACATCGTTGATGAGCCAGCCAAACACGCTACGCAACGGGATGAATTCGCCGAACGGAACGAGATGGTTCTTGCGATAGTTCTGGCTTGGCGAGGTGCCCAGCGAGAACATGCTGTTGTAATACCGTCCATCTTGTTCCTCGAATGCGCCAAGCAGTACATCGCCGTCGTGTGTCTGTGCATGGCTCTTCAGAATATCGAGATAACTTGCCGGGAGGCTATCGCGTAGCAGAGGCAGGGCTGTCTCCGGCAAGACGATCAGACGTGCGTCGCTGCCCTCCACTAGGCGGCGATAAGTCTCCAGGGTGCCTATCAGCCTCTCTTCCTCGAATTTTTCGTCCTGAGTGATGTTGCCTTGCAGGAGGGTCACTTTGAGCGGCAGACCTGTCGGAGATGTCCACTCGATTATGCCCGCACCCGCTCCGCCTATCCAGAGTATGGACAAGAGGATCAAGGCCCGTCTGCCGTGCCTGTTCCAGCGCTGTTGCGCCAACAGTGCCAGCAGTCCCGCACTTAGCGCGAGAAGCAACGACACGCCGTATACCCCCAGTATCGGAGCGTAGCCGGCGAGCGGGCTGTCCGGCACCTGCGAATAGCCCAAGGAGAGCCAAGGAAAGCCGGTGAATAGGTAGCCGCGCAATAGTTCGACGCAGGCCCAGAGTGCGGGAAATAATAAGGTGAGCCGCTGCCAGCTTGGCAAAGGCAGTTTTGCTTGCAGATAACCGGCCAGCGCGGGGAATGCGGCAAGCAAGGCAACGAATAGAGTGGTCGCCAGAAAGGCCAGCGCCGCTGGCATATGCCCGAAATCATGCAGCGCGATATATATCCAGCCTGTTCCCGCACCGAACAATCCGAGTCCGAAGGCGAAGCCCAATCCCGCCGAGACCCGTGGCCGATCGGTTCGATTCCACAGAAAGAACAGCAGTGCCAGTGAGACCACCGGTAGGGGAAAGACGTTCCAGGGCGCGAAACCGGCCACGGCGAAAACGCCGCCGATCGCGGCAAGAACGAAATGAAATATGCGCAAGCTGTTCACCGGGTCTGCTTCAGGGTTGATTACGCGGATTATACGGTGTAACTTCCGCGCCTCTCGTTCATTACCGTGTCGCTATGCAACAAGATTCCGCCTTGCTCAGGGAGATCAGCATGATGTTGCTGGATTGTGAGCTGTTCAATCATTTGCCATCCTCGGATATGCGCGCTGTCGCGCGGTATTTCGGCTGTGACCGGTTCGGCGAGGGTGAGACGATATTCGAAGAGGGGGATGGCGGGACCTTCATGTGCGTGGTGCACGAGGGCTGCGTCTCGGTGATCAAGAGCAATCAGGACGAACACGGAGTCATGATGGCAACAGAAGGACCCGGCCATGTGATCGGCGAGATGGCGGTGCTGGATGGCGAGCAACGCTCCGCTACCTGTGTGGCGGCGAGTGACTGCGTGTTGCTCACGCTTTCCAAGGCGGCGATGGATACGATGCTGGAGGAACAGCCCCGTGTCGGAGCCCAGATATTGCGGGCCATCGCTGTCAGTCTGTCCCGCAGGATGCGCATGGCAGCAGGAAAACTGGTCGACCACGCGGGATAAGCCATGCTCGATTTCACCGAATACTCCAAGATATTCCTCAGCCTGTTCGCCATCCTCGATCCGATCGGCATCATTCCCATCATCATCGCTTTCACGGTCGGATTGAGTCCGCTCAAACGGGCGCGGGTCGGGCGTTTGGCCTCGTTATCGGTGATTGGTATCCTGCTGGTTGCTTTGCTCATCGGCGAATGGGTATTGGAATTCTTCGGCATCAGCATCCATTCGTTCCGTGTCGCGGGCGGCATCCTGTTATTGCTGATGTCTATCACCATGTTGTTCGGCAACAAAGCAGCGCCTGACCCCGGTGATTCGACGGACGGAGATTCAACTTCTTCCATTGCCATCGTGCCGCTCTCCACACCCCTGCTCGCGGGGCCGGGTGCGATCAGTGCGGTGATCTTGGATGCGCACAAAGGCCAAGGCATCGGGCATTACGCGGTACTCAGTCTGGAGATACTCTTGCTCGGTTTCACCGTCTGGCTCACGTTCCTCGTCGCACCGTGGATATCGCAACGGCTGGGGCGTATCGGCACCAGCGTATTTTCGCGGCTGATGGGACTGTTGCTTGCGGCGATCGCCGTGGAATTCATCGCGGGCGGGCTGCGCGGATTATTCCCAGCATTGGGTTAGAAAAAATCTTAGCCACGAATGAACACGGACTTTCACGGATAACAGAATGAGGCAACCCGTGTTTCATCCGCGCTCATCGGTGGCTCCATAAAGTGTTATTGGATTAATAAATCATGGAAAAAATCAGACTCTCCAAGCTGATGTCCGAACAGGGCATCTGTTCGCGGCGTGAAGCCGACCGTTATATCGAAAAAGGCTGGGTGTTGGTCGACGGTGAGCCGGTCAGCGAACTCGGCACGAAGGTCTTTCCGTCCCAGAAAGTCACGTTGAATAACTCGGCGCAGACCCAGCAACAGACGCAGGTGACCATCCTGCTGAACAAGCCCATCAGCTATGTCTCCGGGCAGGCGGAAGACGGATATCAACCCGCGGTGGTACTCATCAAGGCCGACTCCCGCTGGGCGAACGACACCACAGCGCTACGCTTCACGCCGCAACAATTGCGCGGCTTGGCTCCGGCCGGGCGCTTGGATATTGACTCGCAAGGTTTGCTGGTGCTCACCCAGGACGGACGTATCGCCAAGCAACTCATTGGTGAAGATTCGCTCATCGACAAAGAATATCTCGTGCGCGTCACCGGAAAGCTGGTTGGCAACGGCCTGAATATGCTCAACCACGGCCTTGCGCTGGACGGACAGAAACTCAAACCGGCCAAAGTCACCTGGCAAAATGAAGATCAGTTACGTTTCGTCTTGCGTGAGGGAAAGAAACGCCAGATCCGGCGCATGTGCGAACTGGTCGGGCTGAAAGTCACCGGACTGAAACGTGTGCGTATCGGCAAGGTCAAACTGGGCGATCTGCCTGTCGGACAATGGCGCTACTTGCGCGCGGATGAAAGTTTCTAGACGGCCCTGCAACAGTGGGAAATAAAAAAGAGAACCGTTAGACGGTTCTCTTTTTTTTACGACAGTCAGTGCCTGTGGTGCGATGAGGCTATTTCACCACTGTCAGCAACAATACCAGCACGACAAGGATCACTACGGCCAAGCCGGGCGACAGGTGAAACTCCGCATCGTTCGCGAAGCTGTCGCTTAATTCCATATTCATGCTTTTGCGGGACTGATGGCTCATGGTTATGCCCTCCAGAAAAGTGAACGACGGAAGCAGGATAACACAATCGCTAGTATTAAATAACCTTCCACATCACTAGATGTAGTGTTATTGCCACATTTGATGCAACTATATAATAGTGCGGGGAAAAATAAAAAAGGCCTGCATCTCTGCAAGCCTTTTGTCCTGTTTGGTGGGCCGTCGCGGACTTGAACCGCGGACCAAAGGATTATGAGTCCTCTGCTCTAACCAACTGAGCTAACGGCCCGAAACGGTTACTCTTCGCCGTCGAGGAAGCTCTTCAGCTTTTCCGAACGGGAAGGATGGCGCAGCTTGCGCAGTGCCTTGGCTTCGATCTGACGGATACGTTCGCGGGTGACATCGAACTGTTTGCCGACCTCTTCCAGCGTGTGGTCAGTGTTCATCTCGATACCGAAACGCATGCGCAAGACTTTAGCTTCGCGTGCGGTGAGTGAATCCAGGATGTCTTTGGTCACGTTGCGCAGGCTGTCGTATACAGCTGCCTCGACAGGCGCCAGCGTGTTGGAGTCTTCGATGAAGTCGCCCAAATGCGAATCGTCGTCGTCGCCCACCGGAGTCTCCATCGAAATGGGTTCCTTGGCGATCTTGAGGATCTTGCGGATCTTGTCTTCCGGCATCTCCATCTTCACGGCCAGCGTCGGGGCGTCGGCTTCCAGGCCGGTTTCCTGCAGGATCTGGCGCGAGATACGATTCATCTTGTTGATGGTCTCGATCATATGCACCGGGATACGGATGGTGCGCGCCTGGTCGGCGATGGAGCGGGTGATGGCCTGACGGATCCACCATGTCGCATAGGTCGAAAATTTGTAGCCGCGACGGTATTCGAACTTGTCCACGGCCTTCATCAGGCCGATGTTGCCTTCCTGAATCAGGTCGAGGAATTGCAGGCCGCGGTTGGTGTATTTCTTGGCGATGGAGATCACCAGACGCAGGTTGGCCTCGATCATGTCGCGTTTGGCGCGGCGTGCCTTGGCTTCGCCGTTGGTCATTTGTTTGTTGATCTCTTTCAGATCTTTGATCGGGATACCAACACGCTGCTGCAATTCGTTCATCTTCTTCTGCTGGTCGATGATCGCGGCCTGATAACGCGACAAAGTCTCGCTGTAGGGCTTCTTGGCGGCGATCTCTTGCTTCACCCAGTCCAGATTCTCCTCGTTCAACGGGAACACCTTGATGAAGTGAGGGCGCGGCATATGCGCCTTGGTGACGCACAGTTCCTGGATGCTGCGTTCATAGCTGCGCACTTCTTCCACCAGACTGCGCATGATGTCGCACAGGGCGTCCACTTGTTTGGCCGAGAAGCGGAACTGCATCAGTTCTTCCGAGATCTGGGACTGTAGTTTGTCGTATTGTTTGCTGCGATAGCCGTGTTTCTCATAGGCTTTGCCCAGCTTGGTGAACAGGTCGGCGATCAGCGCGAAACGGGCCAGCGCGTCTTCTTTGAGTTGTGCCAGATTGGCGGCGGCAGCGGCATCAACATCTTCTTCAGACTCGTCTTCTTCCTCTTCAGCCTCGGATTCGGATTCTTCTTCGCCTGTCGCAGCGGGCGCGGCCAGCACATCGTCCTGTGCGTCGATGAAGCCGTCGATCACTTCGTCGATGCGCAGCTCATCTTTGGCGACCTTGTCGGCCAGGGTCAGGATCTCGGCGATGGTTGCCGGGCAGGCCGAGATGGCCTGGATCATGTGTTTCAGGCCTTCCTCGATACGCTTGGCGATGACGATCTCATCCGCGCGGGTGAGCAGACCTACCGTACCCATCTCGCGCATATACATGCGCACCGGATCGGTAGTGCGACCGAAGTCGGAATCCACCGTGGAGAGCGCGGCTTCGGCTTCCGCCACCGCATCTTCGTCCGCCACCACGGGAGTGGCCTCGGACATGATCTGATTCTCGACATCGGGAGCCTGGTCGTGGACGCTGATGCCCATGTCGTTGATCATGCTCACCACGCCTTCGATCTGCTCGACTTCGAGCATCTCCGGCAAATGGTCGTTGATCTCGGCGTAAGTCAGGTAACCGCGTTCTTTGCCGAGCAGGATCAGCGCCTTCAGGCGCGTGCGGCGTTCTTCCACATCCTGCAGTTGTTGGGCGGGATTGATGTCTTGTTTGCTGGAGGAGGTTTGTTTGGTCTTGCCGGCAGCCTGTTTTGCGGGAGCGGATTTTTTGTTCTGTTGCTGAGTCGCCATAATCGGTGGATCCTCAAATTAAATTTTCAAACACTTGCAGCAAAATGGTGCGCGCGCTGCCAAAAAGGTCGACGATTATAGCAGATTCTTAAAATTTTTCCGAAGGTTAGCTGCTTCTGCCCATATTCTGACCGCTGCAAATAACGTGCCTGCCCGTGTCCGTTAAGCGGCGGGGGCTTTCAGTTGCTTAAGCTCGTCACTCAGCCGGCTGTAACGTTCCTTGTTCATGCCGCCGAGATTTCCGGCCAGCAATGCGGCGATCTCCGCCTCGATGGCATCGATGCGAATCTTGCGCAGCACGCCGGAGAACTCTGCCGCGACATCGAACTCGCCGCTCAACTGCATCACCTCGCCCTGGGCAGTGGCCAGTACAGCTTCATGGACTGTGCCCTGAAAGTGCTGGATCATCGCCGCCGTGCTGGTCTCGTCGGCCGATTCGCGCAGCCAGTCGGCCAAGGCGGCGATGGCCGCCCCTTCTTGGCCTTCTGCCTGCCATTCAGCGGGCAGTTCACGCGCCAGTTCCGGATGCATCACCAGGCAGCGCAACAGAATGCGCAATCCGGAGGGCGCGGCACGTTTTGCTTTGGCCGGTGCGGCGCGTTGCGGAGCGGCGACGGGTTTGATGGCATACAGCGCTTCCAGCTCGGCCTGTGTGACACCGGCCAGAGCTGCCACTTCCTTGCGCAACAACAGCGCGGTGGTGGGCGCGGTGATCGCGGTCAGCAGCGGCTGTGCCTTCTGCAGCAGGGTATTGCGCCCCTCCGGTGTGTGCAGGTCGAGCTGGGCGGTCAGTTCGCGCAACAGGTAACCGGACAGTGGCAACGAGTCGTCCAGTTGTGCTTCGAACGCCTCAGTGCCGAATTCGCGGATATAGGTGTCGGGGTCGTGTTCTTCCGGTAGGAACAAGAAGCCGATCCGTTTACCGTCCTGTAGTTGCGGCAAGGCATTCTCCAGCGCGCGCCAGGCGGCCTTTTGGCCGGCACGGTCACCGTCGAAGCAAAATACGACCTGCTCACACAGGCGCAGCAGCTTCTGCACATGATAGGGAGTGGTCGCCGTGCCCAGCGTCGCCACGGCATATTCCACACCGTGCTGGGCCAAGGCCACCACGTCCATATAACCTTCGACTACGATCACACGCTGCTGCGCGCGGATGGCTTTCTGCGCCTGGAACAGGCCGTAGAGTTCATGGCCTTTCTCGAACAGCGTGGTTTCCGGCGAGTTGAGATATTTGGGTTCACCCTTATCCAGCACGCGCCCGCCGAAGCCGATGACCTGCCCGCGCACGTTGACGATGGGGAACATGATGCGGTCGCGGAAGCGGTCGTAACGCTTGCCGCCCTCACCTTCGACCACCAGCCCGGTCTCGACCAGGCTGGCATCCAGATAGTTCGGCACGGCAGGTTTCAGGTTCTGCCAATCATCCGGCGCATAACCGATGCCGAAACGTGCCGCGACCTCACCGGAGAGGCCGCGGCCTTTCAGATAGTCGATGGCGCGCGGGGTCTTCTTCAGCTGTTCACGGTAATAACGCGTGGCGGTCTGCATCAGCTCGTAAAGATCGGGGGCGACTTTGTGTTGCGGGGTGTTGGAGGCCTCCTGCGGCACACTGACACCGATACCTTTGGCCAGATCCTCGACCGCTTCCACGAAGCCCATGCCGGCATGTTCCATGACGAAACCGATGGCGGTGCCGTGTGCGCCGCAGCCGAAACAATGGTAGAACTGTTTCGATTGGCTGACGGTGAAAGACGGAGATTTCTCGTTATGGAACGGGCAACAGGCGACGTAGTTGGCGCCTGCTTTTTTGAGGGGAACGTAACGCTCGATCACATCGACGATATCGAGCCGGTTGAGCAGGTCCTGAACGAAACTTTTTGGGATCACTCCGGCCCTCGCATCACGTGGTGTGGAGAACAAACCCGCGCACGGGCGACAGAACTACTTGGACAGCTTGGTCTTGACCAGGCCGGATACTTTGGCGATATCGGCGCGACCGGCCAGCTGCGGCTTGAGGATCGCCATCACCTTGCCCATCTCTTGCGGGCTGGCCGCACCGCTGCTGGTGATGGCTTGTGCCACCGCCGCTTCGATCTCGGCTTCGGTCAATTGTTGCGGCATATACGTTTGCAGCACACCCATCTCGAACTTCTCGACATCGGCCAGATCCTGGCGACCGGCGGCTTCGTACTGGCTGATAGAATCGCGGCGCTGTTTCAGCATCTTGTCGATGATGGCGAGGATGTCGGCGTCGGACAACTCGATGCGTTCATCCACTTCGCGTTGTTTCATCGCGGCAAGCAACAGACGGA
Source organism: Gallionellaceae bacterium (assembly GCA_030823955.1). Taxonomy (GTDB): domain Bacteria; phylum Pseudomonadota; class Gammaproteobacteria; order Burkholderiales; family Gallionellaceae; genus PALSA-1006. Next base: position 37,659 of record JAVBYO010000010.1, on the reverse strand, counting down.
TCGTCCCCAGACGCGCCGTTTCCTTGGCGCGCATGGCGGTCTTCATGTCATCGGTGATCTGTTGTTTCAGGCTCATCGCAAAAACAAACGCCGCAACCTCGATGGATTGCGGCGTCGCTTAATGGAATCGATCAATACAGCTTCGGAGGCAGAGTCTGGCTGCGCAGGCGCTTGTAGTGACGCTTCACTGCGGCGGCCAGTTTACGCTTACGTTCGGCAGTGGGCTTCTCGTAGAACTCGCGGGCACGCAATTCGGTCAGCAGACCGGTCTTTTCTACAGAGCGCTTGAAGCGACGCATCGCGACTTCAAACGGCTCATTCTCTTTAACACGTATGGTTGTCATGAACGAACTACCTTGCACAAAAAATTTGAGGGCGCGATTCTAGCAAAACAATGGATTGTTTTACAACCGATATTTTACCGGTCCGGTCTGAATTGCAGGTCAGGGCCGTTGCGGGGGCCGGAATAACAGGGTTAGCACCGTTTGCTGGCAGGGCATAAAGTGCGACAGAAGCTTGACAAGACTAAGGGGGATACGATTAACTCCGCGCCAATGATCTGTCCGGCAACATGTTCCGGCGGATGATACCAACTGGAATCATTACTTAGAGGAATCGTAAACATCATGAAAAAATCACTCCTGCTCCTGTGTGTCCTGGGTTGTTACGCGCAATCCGGCATGGCCGCGACTACGTTCACGATGCAGAATCTGGCCACGGGTGGTGTCGCTGCGGCACAGACCAGCTTCCGCGCTTTCTCCGAAGATTTTGGCGCGGCATTCAGTTACAAGCCGGTTACTCCTGCGGCTGCATTGGGCATCACCGGTTTCGATGTTGGTGTGGAGATCTCCGCAACGGATATCGCCAAGAGTTCGGCGGCATGGCAAACGTTGACCGGCACCAGCTCGCCGGGCACCCTGCCGGTTCCCAAGCTGACTATCGCCAAGGGCCTGCCCTTCGGTATCGATGTCTCGGCCTTTTATACCGCAGTGCCCACCACCGACATCACACTGACCGGAGCCGCCATCAGTTATGCGATCCTCGAAGGTGATGCGCTGGAACCGGCTCTGGCGGTGCGCGCCGCGATGAGCAATCTGAGCGGTGTCAGCGAACTTTCGTTCAGCACCAGGAGTCTGGATGTGTCGTTCTCCAAAGGCTTTGTCGGCTTCACGCCGTACATCGGTGCCGGACAGGTCTGGGTGGATAGTTCGACCTCGAACGCGACCCTGACCACGCTCGGCCTGAAGGGCGAAGCCTTCACCCAGTCCAAGGTGTTCGTCGGACTCAATATCAATCTGGGATTGCCCAACTTTGCGATCGAGGCGGACACCACCGGCGACATCGCGACCTATAGTGTCAAATTGGGTCTGCGCTGGTAAGCACAGGGCATCAGGCCAAGAAAGGGGGCGGCGTTGCCGCCCTTTTTTATTGCGCGTTGTATTGCTGCGCCAGTTCGACACGCTTCAGATAAGCTGCGCGTGCGATCTGCACATCTTCGAGGAAATAGGGCAGTTCTTTTAACAGCAGCGCTTGGGGGCCATCCACCAGCGCCTGCGGCGGTGCCGGATGGAAATCGACCAGCACCATGTTCGCACCGGCCAGCACGCCCTGCGCGGTGACATGCATCACATCGAGGATGCCGTCGGAAGAGGCGGCACGAGTGCCGACCGAGTGTGAGGGATCGACACACACCGGCATACGCGTGAGCCGTTTCACCACTGGCACATGGGCGAAATCGACCATGTTGCGGTGCGGATCGCCCATGTTGGTCTTCATGCCGCGCAACCCGAACACGACGTTGCGGTTGCCCTCGGAGGCAAGGTACTCCGCCGCGTTCAGCGATTCGTCCAGCGTGATACCGAAGCCGCGTTTGAGCAGCACCGGATATTCCTGCTGACGCCCCACAATTTTGAGTAGCTCGAAATTCTGTGTGTTGCGTGTGCCGATCTGCAACATCACCCCGGTCGGGTTGCCCGCCTGCAACAGGGCTTCATTGATCTCGTTCAGATGCGATTCGTGGGTGATCTCCATGGCGATCACCTTGATACCGTATTTGCCCGCCAGCTCGAACACGAAGGGCAGGCAGTTCTTGCCGTGGCCCTGGAAGGCATACGGGCTGGTGCGCGGCTTGTAGGCCCCCATGCGGGTGCAGACCTGCCCGTTGTCGCGCAGCGCGCGCAACATCAGCTCCACATGTTCGGCATTGTCGACCGCGCACAGTCCGGCGAACACGTTGAGTGTGTCCTGGCCGAAACGCACCCCGTTGTAGGAGAAGTGTGCCGCGCGGCTGTCGTCCTTGTGCCGTCCGAGGATGCGATAGTCCTGCGACACCCGCACCACCCGCTCTACACAGGGCAGACTCTGCATATCCTCGATCTCCAGCGTCTTGGTGTTGCCAATGAGGTAGATCTCGGTCAGGGTCTGTTCGGCGCCGCGCTCCTTGTGCACGCGTACCTGCACCCCCTGCAGCCCGGCCAGATGATCCATCAGGCGCTGATATTCGGCGCTTTTCAATTTCGCATTGGCATCCAAAATCAGGATCATCTGTACATCCTCCTTGCGTAGCTGGGATTAGCGGCCGGAAAGCAGTGCCCACTGCTGCGGCCATTGCGCCATCGGATCGCGGCTGAAGCCGCTCTTGCCGAACTGTTGCCAGCGGCCAATGACATAACACACCAGCAGATTGGCCATGGCACCCGAGTCGGTGTCGGCGGCCAGTTTACCCTGCGTGGTGGCGATACGAAGTGATTGTTTGAGCGTGGTCTCGATGCGGTCGAGGAACTGGTTGATGCGCAATTGCAGGCGCTCGTTCTCGTTGACCAGCGCATCACCGATGAGCACACGGGTCATGCCGCGATTCTTCTGGGCAAAACCGAGCAGCAGGGCGACGATACCTTCCGCCTGTTTCAGGCCGTCATTCTCTTCCGCACTGATCTTGTTGACCAGGCCGAACACGGTCTGCTCGATGAATTCGATCAGACCCTCGAACATCTGTGCCTTGCTGGCGAAGTGGCGGTATAGCGCCGCTTCGGAGATATCCAGTTTTTCGGCCAGCGCGGCGGTGGTGATCTTTTCGCTCTTGGGTTGTTCCAGCATCTCGGCGACGGTCTGCAGGATCTGTAGTTTGCGTTCGCCCGGTTTTGCAGCAGCCATGTTCTTCTCCTTCAATTCAGCCGCGCAAGGATACGCGGCAGTTCCAGCACATCACTGATCTTTACATCCACCCAGCCCGGCGGACGGAGGGCGTTGCTCACCCACACCGTGCGCATCCCCAGGCGTTTGGCGGTGCGCAGGTTGTCCGCACTGTCTTCCACCATCACGCATTGTCCGCGCTGTAGCCGGTGCTTGCGCATCAGCCGCACAAAACCCTGCCACTGCGGTTTGGGACGGTAGCGCGCGTGTTCCAGCGCGAATACATCGTCGAACAGGTCGTCCACCTGCAGCAACTTCAGCACCGCGCGCGCATAGTGTTCGGGCGCATTGGAAAACACCACCTTCTTGCCCGGCAGTTGTTGCAGGACACGGCGCAAGCGCGGTTCGCGCAATACCATGTGGTGCAACTCGGGGAACTGGTGCGTGTGCCACAAAAAATGATCCGGGTCGGTGCCGTGATGTTTCATCAGCCCGCTCAGGGTGGCACCGTAACGCAGCCAGTAATCCTCGCGCAGGGCGTTCGCGGCCGCCTCGTCCAGTTGCAGATGTTCCTGCAGATAGGCTGTCATGCTGCGATTGATATGCGGAAAGATGTGCGGCGTCGCGTTATGCAACGTGTTGTCGAGATCGAATATCCAGACGCGCTCGTTCACTTGCTCTTGATCAGCGTGCCAACGCCTTCGTCGGTCAAAATCTCCAGCAACAACGCATGCTCCACGCGCCCGTCGATGATATGCACCGATTTCACGCCGCCGCGCGCCGCATCCAGCGCCGATCCGATCTTGGGTAACATGCCGCCGGACAGAGTGCCGTCCGTCACCAGATCGTCGATCTGTTTGGGCGTGAGACCGGTGAGCAAGTTGCCGTTCTTGTCCAGCACGCCCGGCGTATTGGTCAGCAGCACCAGCTTCTCGGCACGCAGCACTTCGGCCAATTTTCCCGCCACCACATCGGCATTGATATTCAGAGTCTCTCCGTCCGGCGACACGCCGATGGGCGCGATGACCGGGATGAAATCGCCCGAATCGAGGAAGGTGATGATGGAAGGATCGATCTTGTTGATGTCGCCGACCAGACCGATGTCCAGCATCTTGCCCGGCTCATCGATACTTTCCAGCAGCAGCTTCTCGGCGCGGATGAAACCGCCGTCCTGCCCGGTCAGGCCGACCGCCTTGCCGCCGTAGCGGTTGATCAGATTGACGATGTCCTTGTTGACCTTGCCTAGCACCATCTCGACCACATCCATGGTCTCTTCGTCGGTGACGCGCATACCCTGGATGAACTCGCCCTTTTTGCCGACTTTTTGCAGCAGGTCGTTGATCTGCGGGCCGCCGCCGTGTACCACCACCGGGTTCATGCCGACTAGCTTGAGCAGCACCACATCGCGCGCGAATCCCTCCTGCAACTTGGGATCGGTCATGGCGTTGCCGCCGTATTTGATGACGATGGTCTTGTCGAAGAAGCGCTGGATGTAGGGTAGGGCTTCGGACAGGGTGTGGGCTTTTTGTGCGGCGGTGGCAGCGGTCAATGGCATGGGGCTATCCTTCGGAAAACTGGCGCGCATTCTACAACAGATCGATTCTTCTCCGTCACCGCAAAATAAAACAGGCGGCATCCAGCCGCCCGTTCCATGCGAAGCCCGTACTCACTGGCAAAGGTCGGCGAAGAGTCCAACCTTTGTCCGGTTCTAGTGATGCATATGCGAGTGATCGTGGGACTCGGTCAGCGGTTTGACCTCGGCGTTCACTTCGATCTTTTCCTTGTGTTTGTCGGCGAACTGCACGGTCACGGTCAGTGCCACGCGCTCCCCCGCATTCAGTGGTTTCTTCAGGCCGATGAGCATGAGGTGGTTGCCGTCGCTGCCCAGTGCCACTTCCTGTTTGGCTTTGAGCGGCAGAGTATCCAGCGCACGCATCTTCATCATGCCGTTCTCGTGCACCATGCTGTGTATCTCCGCACTGGCGGAGGCAGGGCTGCTCACCGCGACGATGTTGGCGTCCTTGCGGCTGGTGATCTGCATGGACACGGCAGCGCTGTCCTGCCCCGGTGCGGTCGCCCTGGCCCAGGCCGAATTCACCGTCACTTCACCCGCATGGGACTGTCCCGCCATCAAACACAACATCATTGCCAGATAAAATCGTTTCATTGCGTATTCCCCGAAAGTAAAAATGCGCCGCATCCTGCGATGCGGCGCGTCATTCTAGCCTAGTCGAACTCAGAATTCGACGTTGGCTTTGATCCAGACATAACGCCCGGCTTCGTTCACGCGAGTGGTCTGTGCGTAGCCGGTGACTGCTGTACCCGCTCTGGAGAGATGTTCGGCATAGACCCGGTTGAACAGATTGTCGATACCGGCGGTCAGCTTGGTCGTCTTCGAAGCGCGCCAGCCGCCATTCACCGCCACCGTGGTGAAGCCGCCGGTGGCGCCGATGTCACGACCGGCGATGTTGCCCTGGTTGGCGATATAACGGTCCTGATCGGCGACCACACGCAGCAGTGCGCCATACGACCAGGTCTTGTCATCATGGGTTGCCCCCAGTCTGGCTTCGAGCGGAGACATCTGCGCCAGCGGCGTGCCGTCGGTGTCGTTGTCGCCGCGCACCAGAGCCAGATTGCCGTCCAACTTCAGGGTGTCAGACATCTGTTTGGCGAGGGAGGCCTCCAGTCCGTAGGTGGTCGCATTCACGTTGCGTGTGATGCTGACCGTGGACATGCCTTTGGTGACATTGGACTGAATCAGGTTGTAATCGGTGATCTTGTTGTAGAACGCCGAAACAGAACCGGACAGGCCCGCGTCCGCGAAATTCATCCCCGCGTCCAGTTGCGTGGTCTTTTCCGGATTGGTGTAGAAAGCGCTGGCCGTGGCACTGCTCTCATACGAGAACAGCTCCCAGTAGTCCGGTGCACGCGCGGTCTGTCCCAGGCCGACGAACAGGGTCGAGGCCGTCAGGTCGTTCTCGTAACGCACGAAGCCGCTGCTCAGGGTCTCGCTGCGGGTCTTGTTTGCCGTGGGGTTGGTCACCGACATCATGCCGCGCGACACGGTCGAGCGGTTGTCTTCCGCCGACCAGTTGTCGACACGCATGCCGCCGATGAAGCGGCTGCGCTCGGAGAGTGTATGGTTCACCTCGCCGAACACACCGCTGCTGCGGAAAGCGGCATCCTGCACCCGGGCTTTAAGTGTGTAGTCGCCCATGTATCCGGCGGCCGCCCCGTAACGTGCGGTGTGGACGTTGTTCTGCATATCGACCCCCAGCTTCAGCTTGGTGGCATCGCCCAAAGCCAGTCCCGCTGCTACACGACCCCCGCTGGTCTGGCGATCCGGATTCATCGCCGCCATCATGCCGGACGGGCTGCCCGTGCGCAGACTGTAGACATCCATCACGTGATCCACATAGTTGTAGAAATATTGCGCCTCGATCGAATCGAACAAAGGTGAGACTTTCTTCTTGTCGAACTTGATACCGTAGTTGTCACGCGCGAACTTGGAGCCGTCGACCGAGCGGTCGGCATACGCTGCCTGGCCGTCACTCTTCGCCAGAGTCAGTTCCAGTCGGGTGTTGTCATCCGGTGTCCAGCCCAGAGCGGAGTTGAAGCTCCAGCGGTTGTAGGAGGAGTGCACACTGACGCCGTTGCCGTCGGCATAATCGTCGGATGCCGAGCGGGTGGCACCGGCACGCAGATAGACGCTCTCGGAAGCGGTGCGCGCCTCGACGATCTCGTCGTTGCGCCCGAAACTTCCGCCGGTCAGAGCTGCGCTCCCTTTTGTTCCGGCTTCCCGCTTGATGTCATGTTCGAACAACACGGTGGCCGAGGAGGCACCCGCACCGTGTACCACGCTCTGAGGCCCTTTCAATACCGTGATGCGGTCGTAGGCTGCAGGGAACACATAAGCCGTCGGAGGATCCATACGACCGCCGCAACCGCCGAAGATCTGCTCGCCGTCCAGCAACACGTTGAGGCGCGAACCGGCCATACCGCGGAACACGGGGTCGCCATCGGTGCCGCCTTTGCGGATCACGGAGAAACCGGGGATGGTCTTAAGATAGTCCGCGCCGTCATGTGCGGGTACCGGCTGGCGCGGCGCTTTGGGATCGGTGGTCACGGTCAGCGGCGCGGTGTTGTGCGGCGCGGTCACCACCACCTCGTCGATCATCAGATTTTGTTCGGCGTGAGCGAGATTGCCCAGCGCCAATGCGACGACCACGACGCTGGTTTTTAGCTTGAATGTCAAAACGGTCTCCTTGAAAGAATGTGCGGGATGTCAGAACCGGGCGCATTCTAGTTAGAAAATCCATTCCGACTCTGCGGCATTTTGTCGCACCCCAAAACATGCGCGATATCGGTAGAATCGGCGCCATGACCTCCTCCCTGCTCTCCGCCCAGACCGGGCACACCCAGCTGCAACGTCTCATCACGCTACGCGCCGTGGCGGTGTTCGCACAGTGCGCCACCCTGGCATTGGTACACTATTTTTTGGAGATGCGACTGCCGTGGTTGCCGATGCTGGTGACCATCGCGCTACTGGCGACGCTCAATCTGTTCTCCTGGCTGCGCCTGCGCGCCGACCGTCCGCTCGGCAATATGGAGTTGTTCGCGCAACTGTGTATCGACGTGCTGGCGCTTTCCGCTTTGCTCTATTACGCGGGTGGCTCGACCAACCCCTTCGTCTCGCTCTATCTGTTGCCGCTGGTGATCGCCGCCGCCACCCTGCCGCCGCGTTATACCTGGGCAATGGCTTTGTTCACCACGGCCTGTTACACCGTGCTGATGAAGTATTACCTGCCGTTGCCCAGCCTCACAGCAATGGGTGCGGGCGGTGAGATGGCCGACATGGCCGGGCATGACCATATGAACATGCAACATGCCATGCCGCAGGACGATGCGTTCAACATGCATGTCATCGGCATGTGGCTGGGTTTCGTCATCAGCGCAGTGGTGGTCGCCTACTTCGTGGTGCAGATGGCGAATGCCGTGCGCAAGCGCGACGAAAAACTGTCGCGTATCCGCGAAGAGACCCTGCGCAACGAACGTATCGTCGCCCTCGGTATGCAGGCGGCCAGTGCCGCGCACGAGATGGGTACGCCGCTGTCCACCTTGTCGGTGGTGATCGGCGAATTGCAACACGACACACAGGCCCTGCCGGAATGGCGCGAGAATCTGGCCATCCTGGACGGGCAGGTGCGCAACTGCAAACGCATCCTCGACAAGCTGCTGGCCAATGCACAGGATGAGCAGCCGCGCATCCCGCAATCGCTGGAAGCGTTCGTCGTCGAGACGCTGGATGAATGGCAACTGCTGCGCCCTGCGGTGCGCCACCGTTACCACAGCGAGGGCGTGTTGCCCGCACCGCAAGCGCGCATCGATCCGTCGCTGCGGGCGGCGTTGCTCAATCTGCTCAACAATGCCGCCGATGTCTCGCCGCAGGAGATCGATATCCACGTGTATTGGAACGCGACGCAGTTCGTCATCGAGATACGGGACCACGGCCACGGTCTCACGCCCGAGGCGGCGGAGAATGCCGGTGCGGCGTTCTTTACTACCAAGGAAGAAGGGCGCGGGCTGGGTCTGTTCCTCGCCAATGCCACCATCGAACAGATGGGTGGCAAGGTGCGCCTGTTCAACCGCGAAGGCGGTGGTGCCACCACCGAGGTCGTGTTGCCACTCAGGGGAAGACCGGTATGACCGATCAGAGTGCCGACCGTCCTTCGCTGCTACTGGTTGATGACGATGAGACGTTTCGCGCGGTATTGTCGCGCGCGCTGGAAAAACGTGGTTTCAGCGTGACACTCGCCGCAAGCGTCGAGCAGGCGTTGCCGCTGGCGCAGGCCAATCCGCCCGAATATGCCGTCGTCGATCTGAAGATGGAAGGGGCTTCCGGCCTGGTGCTGATTCAGGTGTTGCACGAGCTGGATGAGGCGACGCGCATCGTGGTGTTGACCGGATACGCCAGCATCGCCACTGCGGTGGAAGCGGTCAAACTCGGTGCCACACAGTACCTGGCCAAACCCGCTAATGCCGACGAGATCGTTGCCGCATTCGGCCACCATGCCAGCACCGAGATGGCGCTGGATGCCACGCCTGCCACGGTGGAGCGACTGGAGTGGGAACACATCAACCGGGTATTGCAGGAGCAGCAGGGCAACATCTCCGCCACCGCGCGCCGGTTGAACATGCACCGGCGTACCCTGCAACGCAAACTGGCGAAACGCCCCCTGACCTAGGCCGGGAGCGGAGTCAGGCGCTGCCGTTCAGGTATGCCTGCCGACGTGTTTCTGGAAAACGCTCGATGGCGTAACGCAACATCGTGCGCGGCATGGCCGGGTAGTGTTGCAGCAGGAATTTTTCCTCAGTGGCCAAATCGCGCTTGCCCACTTCGCGCAGCATCCATCCCACCGCTTTGTGCATCAGGTCGTGTTTGTCTGGCAACAGATGCTCGGCAAGACGCAGTGTGTCGCCGAACTCGTTGCGGCGGATGAAATGGAACGTGGCGATGATGGCGATGCGCCGCTCCCATAAGGATGGCGAAGCCACAAGTTCATACAACACTTGTCGCGGACGCTGCGCGAGAAAATTACCGACGATGTGCGGAGCGCTCACATCGACCAGATCCCAGTTATTGATGTGGGCGGTATGGGCGAGATACAGGTCGTAACACGCGAGTTTATTTTCCGCATCACCGCGTTGATATGAATCGATCAACAGCAGCAGCGCGAACAGGCGCTCTTCGTGGTATTTCGATTTCAGCAGTGCGGCGATAGCCTTGAGCGGCGTGCCGCGAAAAGAGCTTACCTGTGCGCGCAGGGTCGGTACTTTGATGCCGAGGAAGACATCGCCCGCACCGTATTGTCCCGGTGCGGTCTTGAAGAAACGCTGCGACATCTGTGCAGTAGCCGGATCGGCGAGGCTGCGCAAATGGCTTTGAATGGTGTTTACTGTAGTCATTTATTGATGCGCTGTTTTGTAGGAGCGGGCCCTGCCCGCGACACCGTGCAATGTCGCGGGCAGGGCCCGCTCCTACATGGTTATATTCGAGCACTTCCGAATTGATACGCCGACACCATCTTCCCCATCACCGCTTCGCGGTAAACGATACTTCCCGCGTCTTGATCCGCCGCGCCCGCGACCACCATCAGAGGCAGCAGATGTTCGCTGCGCGGATGACAGGAGCGCGCAGCGGGTGCGTGTTCCCATGCCGTCAGTAAACGTTCGCGCTCTGAGGGTTGCGCGCTGATCGCTTGGCCCAGCCAGGTGTCAAATTGCACCGATGCTTGATCGGTAGCGGCATTAGGCACGAAGAACTCGCGCAGATTGTGATAACTCAAACCGCTGCCCACGATGAGCACGCCTTCATCGCGCAATGGTGCGAGCGCATGGCCGAGGGCGAGATGCCGCGCGGGGTCGAGATCGTCCAGCAGCGAGAGTTGCACGATGGGGATATCGGCTTCGGGATAGATCAGTTTGAACGGGATGAACACACCGTGATCGAGACCGCGTCGCTGCTCCTGTGCCGTGTCGAATCCTGTGGTGCTGAGCAGGGTCTGCACACGTGCGCCGACTTCGGGCGAGCCGCTGGCGGGATAGGTCAGGTGATAAGTGTGTTCGGGGAAGCCGTAGTAGTCATACAACAGCGCGTAGTTTTCGGCGTTGAGCACTGTGGCTACGGGGTATTCCCAATGGGCGGAGATGACCAGCACCGCCCGTGGGCGCGTGCCGACCAGCGCCGGGATGCCGCGCAGGAACGTCGCCATGCCGTCCCATAAAGTCGGCGGGAAACCGGGCATCGGCTCCATGAAGAAACACGGGCCGCCACCGTGCGGGATATAGAACGCGGGCAAACGGGAGGTCGTGTCCATTCTCAGTCCTTTTTTCCGGTGCGGCGTATTGGGCGACAAGGGACGGGAAATGCCTTGAGCAGACTTGCGCCCCTTCGGATGTTTCGAACTCTGGCTTACGGACTTAATCAGACCGTCTCTGGATAGGCGGATGCCTAAAACCCCCCTTATATTTTGTACGCCGCCTCTACCCACAGGGAGCGCGGTGCCATTGGCAGATCGTTGGGGATCAGCAGGGGTGCCGTAGGCTCGCGGACATCGGCGTTAAACAGGTTGCGCACGGAGGTAGAGAAATCCCACGAACCTTTGCTCGGGCTGCGCATGGTCAGATCCACCGTAGCGTAGTCCGGTACTTGGGGGCGGGTATCGCCGGAAGTACGCCGCCGATCCATGACCTGGTTGAACTGCGCGCTGGCGAACCAGCCGCTTGCATAGCGCCAATCGGTGCGCAGGTAGATGCGGTGATGGGGCGAATAGCCGGCGTCTTTGCCGGTGGCATCGTCGATGGACTCCTGAAATGAATAGTTCCCCGTCAGGCGTATTTTGCTGCTGGCATCCCACACGGCTTCCAGCTCCATACCGCTGCCGTGCTGCTTGCCGGTGTTGTTGTAGGTTGATCCGACCGCAGGTGCCGTGTTGGCCACGAGGCGGATGATGTCCTGCATTTCATAGCGGAAGAAATTCAGATTGAGCTGAGTGTCATTGCGGGCTTGCCAAGAGAACGCGGCCTCCCATGTCTGGTTGGTTTCCGGGCGCAGGTTGGGGTTGCCCTGCTGCACCGGGTTATTGATGCTGTATTTCTCGGCGAAAGAGGGTGCGCGGAAAGCCTGTCCGTAGAGCAGTTTCGCGGTCAGGTCTAGCGTTGCATCCCATACCAGCGCCATGCGCGGATTAGTGGTGCCGCCGAAATCAGAATAGCTGTCGTGGCGCACACCTGCGGTCAAAGTCCAGTCGCGGGTGAAACTCCATTCATCCTGAGCATACAGGTAATCGATAAATCGCCGTTGCGGCAGCATGAAGGGCGTGGTGTTGGAGAAGTCGAGGAGCGAACCGGTCGGTATCGGCGAACCCGTTGCGGAAAGCGTGAAGTTTTTACGTTCCGCCGTTTTGTACAAATATAAATCGTCGTGGCCCACACCAAAACGCAGTTGATGTTTGTCGAATCCCGTGTAGCTGGCAAAAGCGGAAAGCCGCACATTACGTTCCCATTTTTCCGGAGCGCCGATCATGCCGTCGGGGAACGTGCCCGTGGAAAATCTCACTCCCGCCGGGTAGATCACCAACGGGTTAATGATGGTGTCGTTGTATTGCAGCACGCTGGCATCGAAACCCAGCCCCCAGTCTTGCGACACGTTGGGGGAGGTCCAAGACAGGTCGGTGGTAATGCGCTCGCTTGTTTCCGAACCTACGGGATCCAGGGCGGAAGCGACACCGGCACCGAGTTGCAGGTTGTTGCGTAATTTGTAGCCGGTACGCAGGCGCCACTTGTCGTAGGACAGGTCGAGGCTGGCGTCGATGGCATCGTGAGCGATATAGTTTGTACCTGGGGCGAGTGACGCGGACGTGGTGAAAATGCGGTCAAGCCGACTCTGGGCATCAGCTGTGATTGTTTGTTTGTATCCGTCGGTGCCCCCCACCCGCACATAGGCTGCCGCGTCTAGTGCTCCCCATTTCCCGCCGTGTTGCACCCAGGCATCCTTGGTGTTGAAAGAGCCGTAACGCGCACCGACACTCGTGCCCGGTGTGTCTGCCGCTGTTTTGGTGATGATGTTGATGACCCCGGCATAAGCGTCGGCACCGTACAAGGCAGATCCGGGACCTCGGATGATTTCGATGCGGGCGATATTTTCCAACGGTAGGCCGCCCCAAGCATTGCCTTTACTGCCGGTGAATAGGGTGGTGGTGGGGATGCCGTTCTGTAGCATCAGGGTTTGCGGATTGTTGGTGCTGTAGATGCCGCGAATAACATACAGAGGTGTGTAGCTGAGGGAGCTGTGGGAAACGTGCAGACCCGGTACCGTTTCCAGCGCCTCATCCAGATCGGTTGCCCCCATCGCGGCGATATCTTCGGCAGTGATCACCGATGTCACGGCAGGCGCACGGCGGAGCGTTTGCTGATTGCCGGTGGCGATGCTGATATTGGTTTTATCGCCGTAGATCAAGGCCAGTTCTTCTTCCTCGGATTGGGCAAAGGCACAGGAAATGGAGAGCGAGATCAGGGTAAGCGGAAAAAGGAGCCGATACGGATTTTTCATTTTTTCTCCCTCTGGTGTAGAGCTTGCCGACACAGCGGCTTGTTCCTGTTAAATCCCAACGCATGCAGCGTGCGTCCTGGAATTTTCAGGCGATTCTACCTTGCCATGGCCGTATTGGCACACCTTCGTAGGCAATTTTTTCACAGGGGATCGGAAACAATGTCCCTGCGGGCTTTTCTGCGGCTTCCATCCAGCACGGTGGCATCCCGGCGAGGAACATCGGCACGCGAAAAAGGTGAAACTCTCTGGGCGTCAGCCCTAAATCGGCACCTAGGGCTGCTGTCATGCCCGCGTAGTTCATGCGTAAATTGGTTTTACCCATCTCCAGTAGGATGGTTTCGACCTCGTGCGCCATTTTGAAATGCGGCCCCTGATCCAGACCCTGTTCCTTGGCAAGGCCGGCGAGCCAAGGCAAGCGTTCGTCGCAGGAATCGATAGGGCGACCATAGCCGTAAATATGGCGCGATTTGAGTTCCTCCGCGATGAAATCGCGCAGTGCCTGACCGCAAGCGGCAGCTTTAGCGGCACGCTGGAAGAAGTCGATGGCGCGCAGACCGGGGCCACCGCCGTAGATGCGCGCTTCGGAAACCGCCAGCGCCGCACTCAAGCCCAGCACCGGGCTGCTGCGGCTGCTGCCCGCCAGGGCGGCGACACGGTTGTTCCAGATGCGCGCATCGGGGTAGCTGGTCAGCACCCAGAGGCCGTGCAGCAGTTTGACTTGCTGCGGGGTAAAGCGACGTCCGGTGATGCCGAACAGGTACAGTTCCAGCCAGTCGGCAGCGTGCAAATCCTTATGCAGATCGTGACCGCGAAACACCGCGCGCGTGCCTGGCCAGCAAGCGCCGACCTGGGTGCGCAGGATGCCGGCATGGGCAGCCAATAATTCGGGGCCAATCATGGTGTCTCCTTGGTGGCGGGGTCGTCCCTCAGCTCGACCGGATAAAAAGGGAATTGTTTGTAGCCGTAGCGCTCCTGCTCCAGCGCATGCGCCGCCGCACCGGGCAGGCGCAGCAGCAGATAGAGCATTTCCCCTTCGTTGGGCTGGAAGCACAAATCCGCGAATGCGGCTGCGGCAACACCGCCGATGTCCAGCGGGAGACCGACAGCTTTCTCCAGTTCCAGACGTTGTGCGGCCAGCCAGCACAGGCGCGGCGTAGCGCCGATGCGCGCCAGCGTTTCCAGCAATTGGCGCACGCTGGCGGCAGTGGATACGCCGTGAGGGTCGAAGCCCGGCGCATGTTCGCGTCGTGGCCAGGTATCTGCGATGTCGTCCTGCGTATCGCGCAGACTGTAGGCACGCCAGATTTCCACATCGGTGCCGCAAGCCTGCCAAGCACTCATGGCATCGAATACATCGCGCGCGCCGCGATATCGTCCCGCACCTACGGAGAGGGCCGCGATCAGGGCGGCGGCGGCGCTGGAGCCTCCCACGCCGCCGCACATGGCGGCGTGTATCGACGGGTCGCGCGGGCCCGGATTGGCGAGTGCGACCGCCAGCGCTTCCAGCATGTCGAGCTGGGCAGCATCGGGCAATTCGTCGCGGAACAGCAGCACCAACATTTCGATCCAGCGCGTATTGCCCAGCATCTGGCCGAAGACATCGTAGCCACGGCAATAAGCCGTGCGTGTGGCGAAAGGATTGTCGGGCTCGGCTTCTTCGCGCCAGATGCGCGTGTGAATGGTGTCGGGGTTATTGCTCATGTGTTCCCCGATATTGATATCCAACGCTCAACCGAAGTGAGATTTGTATATACATGTTCAACCTAATCAGTTTGGCCCCCTCTTTGAGTCTGTCCATCATTTTCCTTTGCGGAGAGTTATTGGCCACAATGCACATCCGTGCTTTATTCATTTCAATGTTCCCAGTGTTTTCATGCGCAGCATCATGGGGGGCACTTCTTCGCCATCGATGCGCACGTCGAGTAGCGTCGGCCCCGGGTGTCGCAGGATCGCGTCGAAATCGAGGGCATCCAGTTCCTGCGGAGAATGGATGACGTGGCCGGGGATGCCCATGGCTTGCACAAGTTTGCGGTAATCGACCTGCGGCAGCTCGTGGCCGATAGGCTCGGCCCCCGCTAAGCGCTGGCCGTGTTTGACCATGCCCAGCGCACTGTCGTTGAGTATGACGAATACGACGGTGAGCATTTCCTCGGCAGCGACCGTGATTTCCTGCCCGCTCATCAGAAAAGCGCCATCTCCGGTGATACACACCACCGGGCATGCCGGATTGCCGCGTGCAATGCCGACTGCCGCGCCGATGGCCCATCCCATGGGGCAAAAATCCATCATCACGCGCAACCAGCTGGCGGTTCCCGAGCGTTGATTAACGTGAGATTCGCGCGGCACTTTGCTGGCCGTCCGCTCCGGTTTGATGCGCCTGTCGTGGGGTTGCAGGTAATGCGTCGACCACACCATGCTGTTGCCGGAGTCGGCAAGAAAGCGCGTGTCGGGCGGGCAGCGCTCGGACAATGTCTTCATCAGGCGCTGCGGCTTGATCGGTGTGGCTTCGGAGTCGTAGCTTTCCGGCGATAGCAGGGTGACTCCGGCCTGGAGGCGGCTGAAATTCCCCATGGGTTCTTCTGCGCTCTTGATGTTGAATGCCGGGTCGTTTTTCAGCAGTCCGATCAGGTGTTCGCATATCGCACGGATGCTGCCGCGCACATGGAACTTGGACATCGGGGAGCGCATCAGGTTGTCTTCGGAATTGTCGATGTGTATCAGGCGCTCATTGAGCAGCGAGTCGCACCAGCCGCCGCTGACAAACTCGCTGAAGCCGGTGCCGAATGCCAGCACAATATCCGGCGCACCGGCCAGAAGGTTGTGCGCACTGGCGTGGCCACCCAAGCCGAACACCCCGCAATAAGCCGGGTGGCGGGGATTGATGTAGCCCTTGGCATCCGGGGTGGTGATGAATAACGCATCGGTGAGTTTGACGAGGAGCATGATTGCTTCGATCGCCTCAATGCACGAGGCACCGATCACAAATGCTACGCGCGGTGAGTGCAACAGTTCTTCTTTGAGCCGCTGTACGGCATGGAGGTCGATCAAAACCGGTTCCTGTTTGTACAGGGTCGCCAGATCGTAAGTGGGCGTGGCGCTCGGTGCCGCGTCACGCAGGATATCGAGGGGAACCGCCAAATGTACGGGGCCGCCGGGAGCGTGATGTGCTTTCATCAGGGCGTTGGTCAGTTTGCGCTCAAACTGACTGACGTGGGACACCATGGCGTTGTAGCGGGTGCAATGGTCGAACATGGCAAAAGCGTTGACGCCGGTGCTGGAGGATTCCTGCAATGCGCCTCTGCCGAAAGAAGACAGAATGGGAAGCCCGCTGATCGCCAGTAGCGGGACATTGTTATCGTGGGCGCAGGCCACGCCGGTGATCATGTTGGTGGAGCCGGGGCCGGACGTGGCGCAACACACGCCCAGGCGACCGGTCTCGCGCGCATAACCGTCGGCCATGAACGCCGCTCCTGCTTCATGCCGCGCCACGATGGGCCTGAGTCCTCCGCGCCGTTGGCTGCGCGCCATGGCGTTGAACAGGGGCTCGATGGCGCCGCCGGGCACACCGAACACGTATTCGACGCCGAGATGCTCCAGATAGGCCACCAGCAAATCGGCCACTTCTGCGGCCTGTGCTGGAGCAGGTGAAATTGTATTGCCCATAGCGGACCCCTCCTAAGGGGTGTTGCACGACCAATCACCGCTGTTGCGCTGATGAAAATTGGCATACCGGTCTATAGCCGGTTATTTTTATAGGCGAGCATGCTACCGCAATTTAAATTTATTAACCACGAAGGGTACAAGGTCAGCACAAAGACTGATATTATCGTGTTTAATCAAGGTGTGCCGGAGACGCGCACAGCATGGGGATGATCCGGCAGGTAATGGGGGCGGCGCGGAATCTGAAAGAGAATTCAGCCCGGATTCTGGCTGACAGAGAGGGCGTGTGGATAACACCAAATAAATAGATGAGCATGTTCCCTGTATCTTCACTATTCGGCGCTGTGCCGTTTTGGGGTTCCCGGCGCGGTCTGGGTGCGTGTCTGCTCGCGGCCTTTGTAACGATGCCCGCATGGGCGATTTCGGATGATTCCAATCTCAGCGTCCCTTTGTTGCAACAAGGGGAGGTTGAGATTGGAGCCATTCGTGCCGTAGGGCTGGGTTACGGCTCGCCGCCCGAAGCTGATGCAAGCGATGCCGAACTATTCAGTTCCATCGATGCGTTGTCCGATGTCATGGTCTTTCCGATCTGGGTCGCTGGCCCCGTCACCGCGAACGCGTACAGCAAGATCGCGAACAAAGTGGCGCAGGCTACCGGCTTGGGCAATATCGCGGTGATCTATCCCGACATTGGCGAGCCGTACCGCAGTGTGTTCAGGCAAATCATCGAAGGTATCGAGGATAAAGCCAAAGGGCGTGTCACCAGTTTTGCGGTGGGAGCCAATTCAAATGCGGGTGAGTTGAACGACTCGTTACGCCGCTCCGATACCAGGGTGGTGATCGCGCTGGGGCGGCAGGGGGTGAAGGCTACTACCGGGCTGGATGGCGATATCGATGTGGTGGTGGGCGGCGTGTTGTCCTCGCCGGAGAGCGGTGCACGCAACCAGCATGTGAACACGCTCTCCCCCGATCCGGCACTGCTGTTCTCGCGTCTGAAGGGGATGATGCCCAAGGTGCGGCGCATATTCACCGTATATGACCCGCGCCAGAACGAATGGCTGATGGAGTTGGCGCGGGAGGGCGCACGCAAGCAGGGTTTGGAGTTGGTGGTCTATCCGGCACAAGACCTGCGCAGTGCCATGCGCGCCTATCAGGAGATACTTTCAAGCGCCGACAGCTCGCGCGATGCGTTGTGGTTGCCGCAGGATTCCACCACGGTGGAGGAGAGCAGCGTACTGCCGCTGGTACTGCAAGAATCGTGGGCCAGCAATCTGGCGGTGTTCTCCAGCAGCTTCAGCCATGTGAAGCGCGGCGTGCTGTTCTCCCTGTATCCCGACAATGTCGAGCTGGGGCGTCATCTGGCGGGCAATGCGCTCAGTATCATCGCCGAGGGGCGGCGCGGAGAGCCGGCCCTGTCACCGCTGCGTGAAGTGTTGATGGCGGTCAATCTGCGCACGGCCAAACACCTGGGGCTGAGCACCGGCAGATTGCAGAGTTTTGACATGGCCTTCCCCGAGCAATGAGGCGCGACGATATGAAAAGATTCCTCGCCCCGTTCTTCCGCCAGCTTACTTTCCAGCGCCAGCTCAGCATCGTGGTCACGGTGGGGATACTCGTCCTCGCATTGCTTTCGTCTGTCGCGGGTTCATGGCAGGTGAACGAGCGTGTGCGCAACGACCTGGTCGAGCAGGGCCAGCACATTACCGAGAATCTGGCGCGGCAAAGCTCGCTGGCGCTGATCTTCGCGTCTGCCGACAATGCTGCTGAAGCAGTGAGTGCCACCATGTCTTTCCCCGGCGTAATCGCGCTGGAGATACGTCAGGCCAATGGACAGATCCTGTTGGTGCGCGGCGACATCGACCCGAAAAAATTCCTGCATCAAACCGGGCAGACTTCAGGTTTGCAGGCTGCCGCCATGCTCGATGCGGAGAACGCCGAGGCGTGGCACTTCGATGCACCGGTCTATTCGCAGCCGATAACCGAGTCGCCGTTCGGAGAGGCATCTACGCCGGAGTTGCTCGGCCATGTTTCCGTGGTGATGAGCAAGGCGGCGCTGACGCGCATGACCTCCGACATCTTTCTCTCCAATCTGGTGACCTCGCTCTCCTTTGCGTTACTGTTTTTGTTCCTGATCCGTTATCTCACGCGCAACATGGCACGGCCGCTCGAACAATTGTCTTCCAGTATGGGCCGTGCACAGATGGGGGAATCGCAAGTGCGTGCCGAGCCGGGCGGGCCGCGCGACATCGCGAGCATGGCGCATGCGTTCAACGACATGATGGCGGTACAGGAAGAGCGCGAGGCGGCTTTGCGTATCGCCGCCATTGCCTTCGAGACGGAAGAGGCGATGATGGTGACCGATAAAAATGCGGTGATCATTCGTGTCAACCAGGCGTTCACCGAGCTTACCGGCTACAAGGCGAATGAGGTGGTCGGCAAAAATCCGGCCTTGCTCAAATCGGACCGGCAGGATGCGGAATTCTTCCAGCGTATGTGGGAGCGTCTGCGATGTGAGAACAATTGGCAAGGCGAGATATGGAACAAGCGCAAG
Organism: Gallionellaceae bacterium; assembly: GCA_030823955.1. GTDB lineage: Bacteria > Pseudomonadota > Gammaproteobacteria > Burkholderiales > Gallionellaceae > PALSA-1006. The sequence continues at coordinate 18,205 of JAVBYO010000010.1, read as the reverse complement.
AGTGGGGAAGAGTTCCCCGCGTGGCTGAACATCACCGCAGTGGTCGACAAGAACAACGAGGCCGCGAACTACGTCGGCACCTTCATTGATTTCACCGAGCGCAAACGCGCCGAGAACGAGATACATCACCTCGCTTTCTATGATTCGCTCAGCCAGTTGCCGAACCGGCGCATGCTGCTGGATCGTCTGCGCCAGGCGGTGGCGAACGGCGCGCGCAACAGGACAGGGGGAGCATTGCTGTTTATCGACCTCGACAACTTCAAGACGCTGAACGACACCAGGGGGCACGGCATCGGCGACATGTTGCTGATCGAGGTGGCCAAACGTTTGCAGGCGTGTATACGCGAGGGTGATACGGTGGCGCGTTTCGGCGGCGATGAGTTCGTGTTGCTGCTGGAGGGGCTGAGTGAAGACCGTGCACAAGCTGCCGTGCAGACAAGAGGCGTGGGCGAAAAGGTACTGGAGGCCCTCAATTATCCCTATCTGTTGGATGGCAACGATTTCCACTGTTCGTCGAGTATGGGCATCACGCTGTTCTTCGATTACAAGGAAAAACTCGACGAGTTGCTCAAACAGGCCGATACCGCCATGTATGAGGCGAAGAAATCCGGGCGCAACACCTTCCGTTTCTTCGATCCGGTGATGCAGGACGAGCTGGAGGCGCGCGCGTTGCTCGAAAGGGGTTTGCGCGATGCGTTGCGCAAACAGGAGCTTCGTCTCTACTACCAGATGCAGATCAACTCCGACGGATGTGTGCAGGGGGCGGAGGTGTTGCTGCGCTGGATACATCCCGAGCGCGGAATGATTTCGCCGGTGCAATTCATCCCGCTCGCTGAAGAGAGCGGACTCATCATCCCCATCGGGCAGTGGGTGCTGGAAGAGGCGTGCCGGCAGCTCAAGATATGGGAAGCGAGCGACCATACGTGCGCGTTGCAGCTCGCCGTCAACGTCAGCAGCCGCCAGTTCCGCCAGCCGGATTTTGTCACGCAGGTGCAGGAGACCATCGTGCGTACAGGCATCGTGCCGCAGCGGCTCAAGCTGGAGCTGACCGAGAGCATCGTGCTCGACGATGTGACGGACACCATCGCCAAGATGCAGGCGCTCAAAAGTCTGGGAGTGAGTTTCTCCATGGACGATTTCGGCACCGGCTATTCATCGCTGGCCTATCTGACACAGTTGCCGCTCGACCAACTGAAGATCGACAAATCGTTCATCGAGCACATCGGCACCAAGGCATCCGATGCCACCATCATCCAAACCATCATCGGCATGGCGAACAATCTGGGTATGGAAGTCATCGCCGAAGGTGTGGAGACGCAAGAACAGCGCGACTTCCTTGAGCGTAACGGCTGTCTGATGTATCAGGGTTACTTCTTCGGCAAGCCTGTGCCTCTAGAGCAGTTCGAAGCGTCGTTGATTCAGCGCTAACTAGCTGTCGGGCTACCCCCGACGGTGTTGGTTTTAAAATAGAGGGTGGGCAACGAGTGTTCCCCCACCCTAGCCCTCCCGCGGTGGGAGAGGGGACTTTCGCAGAACTCTATTCTCCCCACTTCTTGATCAACGTCTGCTCCACCCCCAGATGATCCATCACCCGCGCCACCACAAAATCCACAATATCCTGCACGCTCTGCGGATGGTGATAGAAGCCCGGATTCGGCGGCATGATGACGGCTCCGGCATGTGACAGTTTGAGCATGTTCTCCAGATGGATGGCGGAGAAGGGCATCTCTCTGGGTACCAGGATCAAGGTACGTTTTTCCTTGAGCATGACATCGGCGGCGCGGGCGATGAGGTCGTCGCTGATGCCGCCGGCGATCTTGCCGAGTGTGCCCATGGTGCAGGGGCACACCACCATGGCGTCGCCGGGGTTGGAGCCGGAGGCCATCGGCGCGTACCAGTCCTGGATGCCGAACACTTTCAATTCACCGCTGAATGTCCCGAAACGTTCCGTGAGCATTTGCTGCGCATCTTGCGGACGGCTGGGCAGTACAAAATCCATCTCCTGTTTGGCGACGATCTGCGCGGCCTGTGAATAAACCAGATGTACGCGCTGTCCGCTTTGCAGCAGACATTCGAGCAGGCGTATGCCGTAGGGTAGGCCGGAGGCTCCGGTGAAGGCTAGGGTTATCGTTTTCATAAGGCATTCACCACGGAGACACAGAGGAAAACAAAAGACAAAGCGGGTAATGCTGACTTTGGCTTGGTGAGGTAATTAGGCTGTTTATGTTTTTGCATTTCTCTGTGTCTCTGTGTCTCTGTGGTGAATTGTTGTTTCATCCATAAACCTCATCGCGATTATTCCATTCACGGTGCCGAATACCAAGGCGGCCGCGCCGAAGACGGGCAGTAGGTAGGCGATGCCGGTGTGCGGGATGAGCCAGAGATAGACTATCAGCATCTGTCCTGCGATGTGTGCGTAAGCGGCGAACACGCTGTGGGTGATGGCACCGAACCAGCGGCGGGGTAAGTGCATGCTCAACGCGAGTGCGACAAGGCTGCACACGGCGCCGGTGAGGCTGAGGAAGAATCCCGGTGCGAGGAAGCTGCCCATCAGCAGGCTGCCCGCCACTACGCGCAACAGCGAGACCCAGGCCGCCGCGCGCCAGCCGTAACGCGCCAGCACGATGAGTACGACGATGTTGGCCAGCCCCGGTTTGACGCCGGGCAAGGGGGAGGGGATGGCGGCTTCCAGTACTGTGAGGCCGAGCGCCACCGCAGCCAGACGAGCGATGTGGTGGTCTTCGGCGGTGGCACTCAGCAGGATCGAGGATGGGTTTTCCCCTTTCCCCTTTCCCCTTTTCCCGCCCCCGATTTTCTCAGTAGTTGAGGCTGTCATATTTTTTCTCGCCGCCGGTCAGTTCGACGCTGATCTCGTTGGGCAGGCAGATGGCGACTTCGCCCGCGTTCTTGAGCCAGCCCTGGCGCACGCAGTATTGGCGCGGGCTGGGGTCGGAAATGATGCGTGCCTGGCGGTTGCGGATGGCGATGATGCTGGTGCCGAGCGGGCCTGGAACGCTGATCTCGGTGTCGTGATTGAGCGGCAGTTCGCGGAACACTTTGCCGCCGCTGCGGATGACGGCTTTGTCGGCCGCGCCGCCCTGCCACAGCAGCGCAGCCAGCCAGACGGTGCACAGACAGCCCGACAATAAGACCAGGCTATCGCCGAGCTTGATGTGGGCGGGGAGATGCACGGTCAGGCGAGGGGCTTGAGTTCGCGGTGGCGCACGATGACCTGTTGTTCGTCTTTGAAGTGGCGCGCAAGTTTTTCCACGAGGTAGACCGAGCGGTGTTGTCCGCCGGTGCAGCCGATGGCGACGGTGAGATAGTTGCGGTTGTCGGCGATGAAACTGGGCAGCCACTCGGCAACGAAGGTGCGGATATCCTCGTACATCTTCTGTGCGCTGGGGGTGTTGTCCAGAAAGTAGATGACGGGTTCGTCGCGCCCGGTGAGCGGGCGCAGTCTTTCGCTGTAATGCGGGTTGGGCAGGCAGCGCACGTCGAACACCAGGTCGGAATCCAGCGGCACGCCGTATTTGAAACCGAACGACTGGAACAGCAGAGTGAGGCGCGAGCGGTCGATCTGGATGAAGTCCTTGATCCACTGGCGCAGTGTATTGGCACCGATGTCGCTGGTGTCGATGTGGTGGCCTATGCCGCCGATCTCGGCCAGCAGTTCGCGTTCCAGTTGCACACATTCCGGCAGGGTGCGCTGTTCGTTGCTCAGCGGGTGGCGACGGCGCGTCTCGGAAAAGCGTTTCACCAGCGTGTCGGTCTGTGCGTCTAGATAGAGCAGATGGACTTCCACGCCCTGTTGTTTGAGCTGTTCGATATGGAGCGGCAATTCGCGCATGCTGCCGCCGCTGCGCGCGTCTATGCTCACGGCACAGCGCGTCATCCCGGCTTGCTGCAGGTTGGTGATGAGTGCCGGCAGCAGCGCTACCGGCAGGTTGTCCACGCAGTAGTAGTCGCTGTCTTCCAGCATCTTGAGCGCCACGCTCTTGCCGGAACCGGACAGTCCGCTGATCAGGAACAGTCTCACTGGGATTGCTCCAGCATCTGCCGGTCGTGGCGCGCGATGAATTCATCCATGGTGTTGATGCCGCGCATCTGCAACACGAAGTTGCGCGCGGCGGCTTCTACCAGCACCGCGAGATTGCGCCCGGCCATCACCGGGATGCTGACGGTGTTGACCTTCACGCCGAGGATGTCCTGGAAGCTGGCATTCAGCGGCAGGCGCTCCATCTTGGACAGGTCGCCGCCGACGGGGCGGTGCAGGTGCACGATGAGTTTCAGACTCTTCTTGCGCCGCACGGCGGTCTCGCCGAACATGGTGCGGATGTTGAGCACACCCAAGCCGCGCACTTCGAGGAAGTCGCGCAGCAGTTCCGGGCAGCGGCCTTCCAGCGTCTCCGGCGAGATACGATACAACTCGGTGATGTCGTCCGCCACGAGGCCGTTGCCGCGCGTGATGAGTTCCAGCGCCAATTCGCTTTTGCCCACGCCGCTGTCGCCGGTGATCATCACACCCACGCCCAACACGTCGAGGAACACGCCGTGGCGGGTGGTGGATTCGGCCAGCTCTTTGACGATGTAGTGACGCACCATCCACATCAGATGCACGCTGCTCTGCGGCGAACGGAACAGCGGTGTGTTGGTGCTGTTGGCAAAGGCGATCAGTTCCGGCGGCACCTCTTCCACACCGGCCAGGATCACGCACAATGACTCCGACGCCTTGAGTTTCGCGAACGCATCACCCAGGGCTGCCGGGTCGAGGTTGCGCAGATAGTCCAGTTCGGTGTTGCTGATGACCTGCACCCAGTTGGGGTGGATCAGGTTGAGATGGCCGATCAGCCCTTTGTTGGACGCATTGACGGTTTCGCTTTCCAATACGCGATCCGCGCCGTCGCTACCCGCTACCCAGGTCAATGCAAGGCGTTCTTGTTTGTCCTGAAACAGTTTTTGTATGTAGACGCGGGACACGGAGGTCAGCCTTGCCAGTCGGTGAACATCTTGTGGATGGTGGCGGCATCGTTGCTGGCGAGCAGACGTTCGCGGAAAGACGTGTCACTGAACATCTGCGCCAGCTCGCCGAGTAATTGCAGGTGCAGGTCGGTCGCCCGCTCGGGGACGAGCAGGACGAAGATCAGGTTCACGGGGGCACCATCAGGCGCGTCGAACGGGATGGGGGTGTCGGTCTTGACGAAAGCGGCCACTGCATCACGCAGGTTCTTGATGCGCCCGTGCGGAATCGCCACGCCTTGTCCCAGTCCGGTCGAGCCCAGTTTCTCTCTTGCGAACAGGCTGTCGAACACCTGGCTGCGGGCGATCTTCTGCGAGTTCTCGAACAATAAACCGACCCGTTCGAACACCCTCTTCTTACTGGCCGACTCGGCATCCAGCAGGATATTTTCCAGTGGCAGGATTTTGCTAATTAGACTCATCGTGTTTTGCACCAAAACAAAAGGGCGATATCAAATCGCCCTTGGTTCATCATTCCGCTGCGACGTGTTTGCCGGAATCATCATGGCGGCGAGCGGCGTTCTTCTCTTTGTGCTTGAGCACCTGGCGATCCAGCGATTCGATCAGTGCGTCGATGGCGACATACAGATTCTCGTCCGAAGTCTCGGCAAAGATGGTCTTGCCGGAAAGATGCACGGTCGCTTCGGCCTTCTGCTGGAGTTTGTCCACCGACAGGATGACGCTGACGTCGATGACGTTGTCGAAATGACGTTTGACTTTGTCGAGTTTGGAAACGACGTGTTCACGGATGGCAGGGGTGATTTCGAGGTGACGTCCTGTGAGGTTGAGGTTCATGGCCTGCTCCTATTTGGTTAGAGTGATTTACGAAGATTCACCGGGAGGATGTTCAACAGTTCCCGGTATTTTGCCACGGTACGCCGGGCAACCAATATGCCCTGCTGTGCCAGGATTTCGGAGATGCGACTGTCGGTGAGGGGATTTTTGCTGTCCTCTTCGCCGATCAGTTGCTTGATGATAGAACGGATGGCGGTGGATGAACACGCCCCTCCGGCTTCGGTGGCGATACCGCTGCCGAAGAAATATTTGAGTTCGTAGATGCCGCGCGGGGTGAGCATGAACTTCTGCGTGGTCACCCGCGAGATGGTGGATTCGTGCAGTTCCAGTTGTTCCGCGATCTCGCGCAGCACCAGCGGGCGCATGCCGATGTCGCCGTGCTCGAAGAACTGGCGCTGGCGTTCGACGATAGCCTGCGAGACGCGCAGGATGGTGTCGAAACGCTGCTGCAGGTTCTTGATGAACCAGCGCGCTTCCTGCAACTGCCCGGCCATCTGTTGCGAGCTCTGTTCGTCGCGGCGCTGCATGATGTTGGCGTAGATCTGGTTGACGCGCAGGCGCGGCATCGCTTCCGGGTTGAGGCGCGCGCGCCAGTGGTTGCCGTGGCGCTCGACCAATACGTCCGGCACCACATAATCTGCGGCGCGCTGTTCGAACGCGGTGCCGGGTTTGGGTTGCAGGTGGACGATGAGGTCTTGCGCGCAACGCAGGGCGGCATCGTCGCAATGCAGCGCTTTTTTGAGCCTGTTGAAATCGCGGTTGGCGAGCAGATCGAGGTGGCCGGTCACGATGCCCAGCGCCAGGTCACGGCCGGGCACGTCTTCGGGCATGGCCTGTAGTTGCAGGGCCAGACATTCGCTCAGGTTGCGCGCGCCGATGCCGGGTTCGTCGAGGTGTTGCAACTGCACCAGGGCGGTCTCCAGGTCATCCAGCGTGACATCGAGTTCGGCGGGCAGCAGTTCGACGATCTCCTCCAGCGGCTGGGAAAGGTAGCCGTTGTCGTCCAGGGCGTCGATGAGCAGGCCGATGAGGCGTTTGTCGCGGCTGTCCAGCTGGCTCATGTTGGCCTGCCAGAGCAGATGTTCGCGCATGTTGGGGCGGTCGGCCGCAACTTCGGCATAACCGTCGTCTTCGTCGTCGGAGGTGCCGGAGGCGGTGAAATTGGGTTCGTTCCAGTCCAGTTCGGCAGGCTGGCTCTCGTTCTCCGCCGTGGTTTTGGTCTCGCTCGTGGCGGTGGACACGGAGGGAGCGTCGCCGTGTGCGTAGGGCTGGGCGAAATCGTCTTCCTCGCGTTCGAGGAAAGGGTTCTCATCCAGCAGCCGGGCGGTCTCCTGATTGATCTCCAGCGTGGACAGTTGCAGTAACTTGATAGCCTGCTGCAACTGGGGCGTGAGCGTCAGTTGTTGCGACTGTCTGAGTTGTAGTACTGCTTTCATTTTACGGTGGGGTGGTTCGGGCTTTAGAGCTTGAAGTTTTCGCCGAGATAGACTTTTCTCACGCCTTCATTATAGATGATTTCCTCGGGTTTGCCTTCGGCCATCACCGAACCCGCGTTGATGATGTAGGCGCGGTCGCAAATGCCCAATGTTTCCCGTACGTTATGGTCGGTGATGAGCACGCCGATGTTGCGCTCCTTGAGGAATTGAATGATCTTCTGGATATCCAGCACCGCGATGGGGTCGACCCCGGCAAACGGTTCGTCCAGCAGGATGAAGCGCGGGTTAGTGGCCAGTGCGCGGGCGATCTCGACGCGGCGGCGTTCTCCGCCGGACAGGCTGAGCGCCGGATTGTTGCGGATATGGGTGATGTGCAGGTCGTTCAGCAATTCTTCCAGCCGTTCGTTCATCTCTTCCTTGTTGTAGCCCTGCAATTCGAGCACCGCCTGGATGTTCTCCGCCACGCTCAGGCGGCGGAAGATGGAGGCTTCCTGTGGCAAGTAACCGAGGCCGAGACGGGCGCGGCGGTGGATGGGCAGATGGGTGATGTTCTGGTTGTCGATGAAGATGTCGCCGCCATCGGCGGCCACCAAGCCGACGATCATGTAGAAGCTGGTGGTCTTGCCCGCGCCGTTGGGGCCCAGCAATCCGACCACTTCGCCGCTTTTGACCGACAACGAGACATCCTGCACCACGGTGCGGGAACGATAACTCTTTTTCAGGGTGCTGGTGCGTAGTTCACTCATGGCTTATCCGTTAACGGTGCGGGTCGATCCGTGACCGCTTGGGGCAGCGTGTCGACAGGTACGTTCTTGTTCTTCGGTTGTATCGTGGCGCGTACCCGGCCGCTCTTCTTGCGGCCGCTCACAAAAAAGGTCTCGGTCTCTGTGCTGTAGGTGATGTGGTCGCCGCGCACATCGTCTAGCTCGCGTTTCACCCGTGCACGCACGTAGAAATTGACGATCTCTGCGCGCGAATCGTATTCGATGCGCTCGCCGTAACCTTCCACGTATTCATCCGAGGCATCACGTTTTTGCCTGAAGCTGGCCGGTCTGCCGGTGGCGACGCAAAGCTTGTTGCCGGCGGCATCCTCGGTCACGACCAATCTGTCGGAGACCAGATGCAGCGTGCCCTGTGTCAGTTCGACGTTGCCCTCGAAGGTGCTGACATGTTTGGCGTCGTCCACGTTGAGGCGATCCGAGATGATCTGGATGGGTTTGTCGCGATCGGCTCTTTCGGCATGTGCCGCACCGGCGCAACACAGGAGCGAGAGTCCCAGCAGCAGGATGGTCTTATCGGGGCGCAGGTTCATGGATAGAGCGGACTTGGGACAACAGGTTGACGATGCGGGCGCGGTTGTCGAGGGTCATGCCGACCCCGTAAACGGTATCGCGCGGAGTGGTGAGCGTGACGGGATGGTCGGTCTCGGCCCAGTCTTTGCCGGGGGTGAGGTGCAGGTAGTCGGTGCTGAGCAGCATCTCGTCCTGGTCTGCGCTGCTCAGACGCATGACCTTCACATTATCGTGCAGGAACACCTCGTCGCCGTGGCTGGACAGGACGCCGGTCTGTGCCCAGGTGACCAGCGGCGCCCGATCACTGGACAGGCTGACGAATCGCGGTGCCCGCAGATGGGTCATATCGTCGTCGGGAAAGTGCCACATCCTTTCGGTGGTCATCATGTGGCGGGCCTGCCCATTTTCGTCCAGAGTGACGGAAGACAGGTTGTCCACCGCATAATCGATATCGTGACGTTTGCTGTTGTCTGCCCTGGGCGGCAAAGGCTGAACCTGCTGGTTGAGCCAGTAGGTTCCGGCCAGCAGCAGCAGCGCGGGGAGCAGCGGCAGCCAGGACAGCAGGCGCTCGGCCAGAGTGGCGTTACGCATCTTGGAGATACGGGGCCAGTTGTTTGCCCAAGGTGCCCTGGCCGGACATGATGAGTTCACAGGCCTCGCGCACGGCACCGTTGCCGCCTTCGCGTTTGGTGGTGTAGTGGGCGCGATCGAGCACAACGAGGGAGGCCTGGGGCACGGTCAAGGCTAGGCCGACGCGGCGCATCACCGGCAGGTCGACCACGTCGTCCCCCATGAAAGCAGCTGCTTCCGGGGCCAGCCCAAGTTTCCCCAGCAGATCCTGCATGGCATCCCATTTCTTTTCGATGCCCTGATACAGGTGGGTGATGCCGAGGTTCTTGGCGCGCATCTCCACGCAGCGTGAAGTGCGCCCGGTGATGATGGCCAGCTCGACTCCCGAAGCTTTGAGCATCTTCAGGCCGTGGCCGTCGAGGGAATTAAAGCGTTTGAATTCTTCGCCGGAGTCGGACAGGTAGAGTCCGCCGTCGGTGAGTACGCCGTCGACATCGAAAGCGATCAGACGGATGGGCAGGATGCGCTGGGTCAACATCATCAGATCACCTTGGCACGCAACAGGTCGAACATATTCAGTGCGCCGACCAGGCGATGGTCGGCATCCACCACCAGCATCTGGCTGATGCGGTATTGCTCCATGATCTGTACCGCCTCCACCGCCAGCGCGTCGGCGCTGATGCAGCGCGGGTCGCGCGACATCGCGGCGGCGACCGGCGTGATGCCGAAATCCAGACGTTTTTCCAGTGTGCGGCGCAAGTCACCGTCGGTGTAGATGCCCAGTACCTTGCGGCTGCCGTCGACGATGGCGGTCATGCCCAGGCCTTTGCGCGAGATCTCCAGCACGGCATCGGCCAGCGTCGCATCGTGCGGCACGGCGGGGATACCCTCGCCATCGTGCATGATGTCGCGCACATGGGTGAGCAGGCGCCGACCCAGACTGCCGCCGGGGTGTGAACGGGCGAAGTCTTCCTCGCCGAAACCTTTTGCATCCAGCAACGCCACCGCGAGTGCGTCGCCGAGTGCCAGTGCGGCGGTGGTGCTGGCGGTGGGGGCCAAGCCCATCGGACAGGCTTCCTGCGCCACGTAACCGTTGAGGTGACTATCCGCGACCAGCGCCAGACTGGACTTGGCGTTGCCGGTGAGGCTGATGAGTTTGGCTCCCTGGCGTTTGATCACCGGCACGATGGTGAGCAGCTCTTCACTCTCGCCGGAATAGGAGATGGCGATGAACACGTCTGCGGCGGTGATCATGCCGAGGTCGCCGTGACTGGCTTCGCCCGGATGCACGAAATAGGCGGGGGTACCGGTGCTGGACATGGTGGCGGCGATCTTGCGCGCGATATGCCCAGATTTGCCCATGCCGCTCACGATCACGCGGCCTTCGCAGGACAGGATGAGATCCAGTGCGCGCAGAAAGGTGTCGTCGATACGCGGTACCAGCGCGCTTACCGCGTCGGCTTCGATGCGCAATACCTTGCGTGCGAGATCCAGTGCATGGGGTGCGGCGGAGAGCTGTTTGTTCATAGGCGCGGATTATACCCAAGGAAGCTGCGGCTTATCCCCTGAAAATGCACTCAGGGCGCGCCTGTCGGAATGGGCTTGCCAGCGGCGGCTCGCGCAAGCGGGGGGATTTGGGTTATTCTGCCGCAATTCGGGTACAAGTCATTGATGGTTCTGATAGAAAATCTGGCAGACGACAAGGAGACTACGATGAGACAAGGGCAAGCCGGCTTTACTTTGATCGAGATTTCTATCGTGCTGGTGATCATCACCCTGTTGATCGGTGGTGTGATGAAAGGTCAGGAGCTCATCAACAATGCCAAGGTGACCAATCTGGTGCGCGATTTCGACACCGTCAAACAGGTTATCTACGGTTATCAGGGCAGTTATAAGGTGCTGCCCGGTGATGATGTGAACGCGGCGGTCCATGTCGCCGGAACGGTCGCTTCGACACCTGCATCTTCAATCGGTAATGGCACCATCGACGGTGTGTGGGACTCGGTGACGGCGACGGATGAGACGGTGGTGTTCTGGCAGCATGTACGGCTGGCCGGATTGATCTCAGGCCAGCAGAACATCACTGTGACCAGCATCCTCGATCCGTATTTCCCGCTGAATGTGGCCGGAGGGCGGGTTGGTGTGCAGGGCAATCTGGGGACGGCCAATTCACCCAAGCCGATTGCGGGTATCCCTGGCACTTATGTGATCTGTTCGGCCAACATCCCCGGCAAACTGGCAAAACGACTGGACATCCTGCAGGACGACGGCGATACCACTCTGGGTGCGATGCGGGTGACTGCGGCGGCAGCCGGTACAGCCGCCATCGCCGCCGGGCAGGCTGTGGCAGCACAGCCGCTGGCCGACGATACGCTCTACACCGTTTGTCTGGGTGTGTGACCCGGCGGGTACGACCTACAGGAAATCGCGCGGCAGAGTCTGTACGGCTGTCGAGCTTCCCCACAATACCGATACGATACGTGTGGCAAACACGGGATCACCGCTGGTGAAGAAACGCGCGGTGGCATCGCCGCGTTCGCGTGCAGGAAGTTCGCTCTCCATTCGACGCTGGAGTTGGCGCGCGACGGCGGCACCGGTGTCAACAAGTGAGATGTCCTGTCCCGCGATATCGCGTATCAGCGGGGCAAGGAACGGATAATGGGTGCAGCCGAGGATCAGCGTGTCTGCGCCGCGTGCCAATAACGGTGCGGTGTAGCGCTCGACCAGCTGCCGCGTCTTGGCACTATCCAGTTCGCCCTGTTCCACTTGTTCGACCAGGCCGGGGCAGCCCTGGGTGACGATCTCGACCTCTTCGCCATAACGTTCCAGCAATGCGGCAAAACGCGCGCTTTCCAGCGTGCCCACTGTGGCCAATACGCCCACCACGCCGCTGCGAGTGGCGGCGACTGCCGGTTTGACGGCGGGTTCCATGCCGATGATGGGAATGTTGAACTGCATGCGCAGACTGGCCACGGCTGCTGCCGTGGCAGTGTTGCAGGCGATCACGATAGCGTCGGCACCTTGTTCGATCAGGAAGCGGGTCAGGGTGTGCGAGCGTTGTTCGATGTAGGCCGGAGATTTGTCACCGTAGGGAACATGGCCGGAGTCGGCGATGTAGACCAGGCGTTCATGCGGGAGTCTTTGGCGGATGTGGTGCAGGACGGAGAGTCCGCCCACACCCGAATCGAAAACGCCGATCGCTCCCGATGGACTCATAAGCGTTAAGGTTCTACCTGGTCACGCAGGAACTCTTCATAGGTGCCGTGGTAATCGTTCACGCCTTTGGCCGAGATCTCGATGATGCGCGTGGCCAATGACGAAACGAATTCGCGGTCATGGCTCACGAAGATCAGCGTGCCTTTGTACAGATCGAGCGCGGTGTTGAGCGACTCGATGGCTTCCATGTCCATGTGGTTGGTCGGTTCGTCCATCAGCAGCACGTTCGGCTTCGCCAGCATCAGCTTGCCGAATAACATGCGGCCTTTTTCACCGCCGGACAATACTTTCACACGTTTCTTCACATCGTCGCCGGAGAACAGCAAACGCCCCAGCGTACCGCGTACCACCTGGTCGTCATCGTGCGGGCCGCGCCAGTCAATCATCCACTCCATCATCTCTTTGTCTTCGGCGAAGTCGGCAGCGTGATCCTGCGCGTAGTAACCGGGCTTGGCCTTTTCCGCCCATTTGATGCTGCCGGTATCCGGTGCGAGGTCGCCCGCGAGGCAGCGCAGCAGCGTGGTCTTACCGATACCGTTGGGGCCGATGATGGCCACCTTCTCGCCCGCGTCGATGCGGAAATTCACATTGGAGAACAGCATGCGGTCGTAACCCTTGCCCATCTTCTCCACTTCCACTGCCACGCGGTGCAGTTTTTCGCGCTCGTCGTATTCGAAGCGGATGAACGGGTACTGGCGGCTGGACGGTTTGATGTCCTCGATCTTGATCTTGTCGATCTGGCGCGCGCGCGAAGTGGCCTGTTTGGCTTTGGAAGCGTTGGCCGAGAAACGTGCCACGAAGGCCTTCAGTTCGGCGACCTTTTCCTTGGCCTTGGCATTGTCGGAGGATTGCTGTTCGCGCGCCTGCGTGGAAGCCAGCATGTAATCGTTGTAATTGCCGGGATACACGGTGATCTTGCCGTAGTCCAGGTCGGCCATGTGGGTGCACACGCTGTTCAGGAAGTGGCGGTCGTGCGAGATGATTACCATCGTGCTGTTGCGCGCATTGAGGATGTCTTCCAGCCAGCGGATGGTGTTGATGTCCAAGTTGTTGGTCGGCTCGTCCAGCAACAGGATGTCCGGATTGGAGAACAGTGCCTGCGCCAGCAGCACGCGTAGCTTGAAGCCGGGTGCGACCGCGCTCATCGGGCCTTGGTGCAGATCGATGGCGATGCCCACACCGAGCAACAGTTCGCCTGCGCGCGCCTCGGCGGTGTAGCCGTCATATTCGGCAAAGGTCGCTTCCAGATCGGCGGCACGCATGTAGTCTTCTTCGGTGGCATCCGGGTTGGCGTAGAGCGCATCGCGCTCGGACATTGCCGCCCACATCTCGTCGTGACCCATCATCACCACATCCAGCACACGGCGGTCTTCGTAGGCGAACTGATCCTGGCGCAGTTTGCCCAAGCGCTCGGTCTTGTCCAGCATCACCTCGCCCGAAGTCTGTTCCAGATCGCGCCCCAGGATCTTCATGAAGGTGGATTTTCCGCAGCCGTTGGCACCGATGAGACCGTAACGGTTGCCATCGCCGAACTTGACGGAGACGTTTTCGAACAGGGGCTTGGCCCCGAACTGCATGGTGATATTAGCGGTAGATAACATGATGTGCCTTGCGGATACCGCCTAACCTGCTGCGCAATTGCTCGCTGCGGTTATGCGGTATTCGGAAAAATTAAAGGCGCGCATTCTACCACTAGCCTATCTGCCAGACGAAGCGGGGAGCGGCGGGGCGGCAAAACCATTTGACGGAAATGGATAAATTCCGTTAAAGTGCGCCCGCAATCGTTGATTTCACATCAACGCCTGCAAGGGCAAACCCGTCGAAAGGCGGGGACGCAAAGCTTCCGGGCTAAGGGACAAGTTCCTATCGACAACAGTCGAGTGCCAGCGGGGTCGCCAGGTGATCAGTTTTATCATCCTTCACGACTCCTTTGCGTCCGCCCTCACCAACTTGGGTAATGACTACACACGCAAAGGGATGCGCCATGGAACAGGAATACACCGAAGACATTAATTTTTCCGACTTCATCGCGTCGTCGACGCATGACATGAAGAACTCGCTGAATATTCAGATCGGTTTTCTGGAAGAGTTGATGGGCGAGTGCCGCAACAAGATCGATGCGGCGATGCTGGACCGACTCGGGCACACGATCTACGAAGCCGGGCGCATGAATGTCAATCTGATCCAGATCCTGAGCTTGTACAAGCTCGGCAAATCCATTTACCCCATCGATATCGCGGAACAGTCGGTCCGCGATGTGCTGGAAGAGGTGGTGCTGCAGAACCAGTCCATCATGGGCTACAAGGGGATCGAAGTCGCGGTGGCGTGCGCGGAGAACTGTTATTGGTATTTCGACCGCGACTTGATCAGTGGCGTCCTGATCAACGCGCTGAACAATGCCTATAACTACACCACCGACAAGATACGTATCGTAGCCAATATAAACGCGGGCATGCTGGAGCTTCGTGTGGAAGACAACGGCAGGGGGTATCCGCCGGGGCTGTTGCAGGCCAACGTCGACGACAGCAAAGGCATCAGTTTTTCCACTGGTAGCACCGGGCTGGGGTTCTATTTCTCTTCCAAGGTGGCGGGCATGCACAGGAACGGTGACAAACAGGGCCGCCTGACGATAGAGAACGGTGGAACTTATGGCGGCGGCTGTTTCGTGCTGAATCTGCCCTAGCCCCTTTAATCACTGCGTCCCTGTGCAAGCAGATATCGGTACCCAAGGAAAATCATGGCAACTTCATTGAAACAATCGAGCACACTGGTCATCGACGATTTTCAGAGCATGCGTGCGATGCTCAGCAGCTTTCTCAAGGCCATGGGTGTGGCCAAGATAGACAATGCCGCGACAGCGAAAGAGGCCCTGGCGTTACTGGCGGCGAAAAAATATGACATCGTGGTCTGCGACTACAACCTCGGACAGGGGCAGAACGGACAACAGATCCTGGAAGAGGCGAAGTACAAGAACTACATCGGTTATTCCACCATCTGGGTCATGGTCACTGCCGAGAAGACTATGGATATGTTCATGGGGGCGGCGGAGACCCGGCCCGATGACTACCTGCTGAAGCCGATCACCGAGGCATTGCTCGAAGCCCGCTTGAGCAAACTCATCGAGAAGAAGCGCTCACTGCAACCGATAGAAGATGCGGTCAGCGCCAAAGATTACATCAGGGCGATCAGCTTGTGCGACGAGCTGCTTAAGACTCAGTCGACCAGCACTCAGGAGTTGCAGCGCATCAAAAGCGACCAGCTCATGATGATCGGGGATTTTCCGGCGGCACTGGCCTATTTTGAAAGTATCCAGCTGATTCGCAGTATGCCTTGGGCAAAGACGGGTCTGGGCAAAGTCTATTTCATGACACGGGAATATGCCAAGGCCAAAGCGATATTCCAGGAGATACTGGAAGAGAATAAGATGTATCTGGAGGCGGCAGACTGGCTGTCCAGAACCTTGGATGCACTGGGCGAGCTGGAGCAGGCGCAGAGTGTCCTCACCCGTGCCATGACGATCTCTCCCAATGCGGCGCTGAGACAGAAAAATCTGGCTGACCTGGCCTATCGGAATGGCGCATTCGATCTGGCGCATACCTCTTACGAAAAAGCCATCAAGCTCGGCGAGCATTCCGTGCACAAGAGCCCGAGTGCCTATTCCGGTCTGGCCCGGGTGTTGACGGCGAAGAACGATCCGACCGAGGCATTGCGGGTGCTGGATCGCAGCCGCGGCGAATTCAAGAACGATCCCGATGCCGCATTGCAGACCGCAGTGATCGAGGGCATGGCCTATCAGAAGCTGGGGCAGCGCGAGAAGGCCAGAGCCGCCCTTGATCTGGCCGAAGGGCTGATGGCCGGCCAGCCGGGTAATGTCAGTACGACGGTCGCTATGGACATGGCTGCGGCGCTGTTCAAGATCGGAGACAAGGACAAGGCCTGCGAGCTGCTGGAAAGCGTAGTCAAGAATAATCACGAGAACGCCGGGGTCATTGGCATGGTCGGGGCGGTGTTCGACAAGGCGGGGCTGACTGAAGAGGGGGGCGAGCTGATCAAGAAGTCCACTGCCGAGGTTGTCGGCATCAACAATCAAGGTGTGGTGCTTGCCAACGAAGGCCGCTTCGAAGAGGGTATTGATCTGATGCGCAAGGCCTTGCAGGTGTTGCCGAACAATGACCTGATGATTGCCAATCTGTGCGGCATGCTGATCGGGCTGATGTCCAGAGACGGCAAAGACGATCACCTGCTGTTGGAGGCGAGAGAGCATCTGGACCGGGTGCGGCTACTCAACCCGAACAACAAGAAATACAACACCTATATGAACATGCTGAGCAAATTGGCATCCCTGCCGGCCTGAGCTGCATAGCTTGGCGGGACGTGTTGGCGGATCAGTGGCATGTTGGGGGGGGCTTATGGCTGGTTGGCGGGCGGCAAAGAACAAGGCACCGAAACGACGCGTGATTGTAAAAAGGATACGCAAGGTCGTGCCTGCTCGGCTGCAAGGTTCATGGAAGATCGCCTATGCCGATTTCGTGACGGCGCTAATGGCCTTTTTTCTGCTGATGTGGCTCACTTCGGCCGTTTCACGGCAAGACCTTCGCGCAATCGCTGAATATTTCAAGACACCTTTGTTCGTGGCGCTGGCGGGTGGAACGAGTGACGATGTGAGTGCCAGCCTGATCCCCAGTGATTATGGCGATGACCTGACGAAAGAGTCCGGGCAGGTCAAAGCCGGGACGCAGCCGGTGGGAAAAGAATATGTTTTTGAATCGGAGGCGAAGCGTTTGCTGAGCATGCAGGAAGTGGCCGGGTTGCAGTCACTGAGACGGCAGCTTCAGGATCTCATCAATAACGATCCCAGGCTGCGTCAATTCAAGAACCAACTGCTCATCGACTTGACCAGTGAAGGATTGCGCATATTGATCGTCGACGCGCAGAACCGGTCGATGTTCGAGCTGGGCAGTGCCGTTCTCCAGCCCTATACCGTGGAGATCCTGCAGGCTATCGGAGCGGTGCTGAATCAGGTGCCGAACAGGATAGGCCTGTCCGGACATACCGATGCGACGCGTTATCAGGGGGGCGCATCGGGCTACAGCAACTGGGAGCTTTCAACCGACCGGGCCAACGCCTCCCGCCGCGAATTGCAGGAAGGGGGGCTGGATCCGACCAAGGTCTTGCGGGTCATCGGCCTGTCGGATGCGGCATTGTTCAATCCCAAGGATCCGTACGACGCCAATAACAGGCGTATCAGTATCATCGTCATGAACCAGAAAACAGAAGCGGCCGTTATCGAAGAACGGGCGCCTCATTTCTAATCCGGTTTTTCCATGTTGTCCCAAGCTGACTGGGCCTAAATTCTGAAATAAATCCTTAACAATCAAAATCATCTGTACATTAAATAATATTACCGTATATACTGTTTAGGCGGAATTTCGCGCGATGATTTGATTGGAGAGGGTGCTATGGAGCAGCAACAACCATTTTCGTCAGGTTTGCTTTATTCGGTCGCCCCGGAGAATCTGTCCGGGCTGCATTTGGATGGCGAGACCAAGCATGATGAATTTGACTGGGAGGCGCACGAAGCCGAGCGGAAAGGTGCGTCATTTACGCAGATCATACTGTCTTTTCTGGGGGTCTCGGCGGGCAAACGGGGTTTGTCTAAGCCTGAGTTATAGAGGCTGTTCGTTGGTGTTCGTCTGATAATTCCGGATCTTCTGGAGGGAAGCCTTCCCCGCGTTTTCGTTATCTGGATTACTCGCCAAAACCCCCCGCTATTCATCCGATTGGAATGGGAAAAGATCGGGATAATGGCATCAAGCACCCGTCCGGGTCATAAGACTTTTTCCTACAAAGTCCGAGAAGCAACTTCCTACACAAGAA
>JAVBYO010000021.1 GCA_030823955.1 Gallionellaceae bacterium | reverse complement strand
AGTTTCGCGCTGGTTTTGGGTAGCGGTTCGAGTTTGGCGACCAGCGGCTGCATCTCGGGTTCGAAATTAGGAAGTTCGATTTTGGGCAGCCACAGCACCAGCCCGTGTATCAATACCGAGACCGCGACGGCGAAGGTGAAGCGACGGGTCGGGGTGGCGAGGGATTCGCGCACGGCTGCGGGGAACCGCATGTTGCTCAACTCAATCCGGGCGAGACGAGGGCGCTGCCGGGCTGTTCCAGACGGTTGCTGGCGACGCGGCCCTGTTCATCCAGCCATACCTGCTCGCGGCATAACCAGCGTACGGCCTGCGGATAGATACGGTGTTCTTCGTGCAGTACCCGCGCCGACAGGCTTGCGGGTGTGTCGTCGCGCAGCACGGGTACGGCGGCCTGGATGAGGATAGGCCCGGCATCCAGTGTCGGTGTGACGAAATGCACCGTGCAGCCGTGGATCTTCACGCCATCCTGCAATGCCCGTTCATGGGTGTGGGTACCCGCGTAGGCGGGTAACAGGGAAGGATGGATATTGATGAGCCTGCCGCGGTAACGCTCCACGAAACCATCGGTGAGGATGCGCATGAACCCAGCCAGCACGACGAGATCGGCACGATAGCCGTCGATCACTTGCGCGAGTGCGGCGTCAAACGCGGCGCGGTCGGCATAGTCGCGATGGGACACCACAGCGGTAGCGATGCCGTGTTCTTGGGCGACCGTCAACCCACCGGCATCGGCCTTGTTGCTGATGACCGCAACGATCTCACAGGGAAGCTTGGCTTCCAGCAACGATTGCATGTTGCTGCCACGACCGGAGATGAGAATGACGATCTTTTTCATTGAGATGATCCACGGCAAAACAATCCACCACAGAGACACAGAGACACAGAGAACGTCAGAGGCAAATCAAGTTCATCAACAAAACTCAATTGTGTCGGTTTTGAATAGATGGAATTGACGCGGAGAACTTGAGTGTTCATAAGGTTGCTTTTCTCTGTGCCTCTGTGTCTCTGTGGTGAAGGTTTTTTGCATTAACGTACTTGGGTCTGGTGTTCGTCGCCGCTGCGCGCGCGTATCACGCCGATGCGCGAGACGGTCTCGCCTGCAGCTTGCAGATGTTTGACTGCCGCATCCGCATCTGCCGCCGCGACTACGACCACCATGCCGATGCCGCAGTTGAAGGTGCGGAACATCTCCTGTGCTTCGACGTTGCCGCCTGTGCGCAGCCAGTCGAACAGCTTGGGCATCTGCCAGGTCTTGCTGTCGATGTCGGCCACCACATTGGTGGGCAACACACGCGGCACGTTCTCGGTGATGCCGCCGCCGGTGATGTGTGCCATACCTTTCACGGTGATGCTCTGCATCAGACTCAGCAGAGGCTTCACGTACAGACGGGTGGGGGCCATGATGCAATCGGCCAGCGTACGCTCGCCGTCGAACTTGGCGTTCAGGTCGGGTTTGCTGCGCTCGATGATCTTGCGCACCAGCGAATAACCGTTGGAGTGCGCGCCGTTGGAAGCCAGACCCAGCACCACGTCACCCGCGCCTATGCTGTCGCCGGTGATGATCTTGGATTTTTCCACCACGCCGACGGCGAAGCCCGCGAGGTCGTATTCACCCACCGGATACATGCCGGGCATCTCGGCGGTCTCTCCGCCGATCAACGCGCAACCGGAATCTTCACAGCCTTTGGCGATACCCTTGATGACTTCGGTGGCGGCGGGCACGTCGAGTTTGCCGCAGGCGAAGTAGTCGAGGAAGAACAGCGGCTCGGCACCCTGCACCAGGATGTCGTTCACACTCATGGCGACGAGGTCGATACCCACGGTGTCGTGGCGGTTCAGTTCGAACGCCAATTTGAGTTTTGTGCCCACGCCGTCGGTGCCGGATACCAGTACCGGCTCTTTATATTTTTTCGAGATCTCCACCAGGCCGCCGAAACCGCCGATGCCGGACAGCACTTCGGGGCGCATGGTACGCTTGGCAAAAGGTTTGATGTTCTCGACCAATTGATCGCCCGCGTCGATATCGACACCGGCATCGCGGTAGGAAAGGCTGTTGGCAGGGGTGCTCAAGTTGAGTTCTCGCTTTCTTCGGGATAAAGTGCTGTCCGTTTTTGGATAGCGGATTTTACCTGAAATGCCCCGGACTCGCTCCCCCGCGCACTGTTAAGGACGGGTTACACCGTCCTTGTTATCGGAATAGACATGACTCAACTGCTGTTAGGCATCGCCCCGCAATGGGTTCCCTCGCTGGAGAACTTCGTGGTCGGCCGCAATCTGGAATTGCACGCGGCCCTGCGCCACGCCCTTTCCAGCACCGGCGGCGAGCGCGGTTTTTACCTGTGGGGTGATGCGGTCAGCGGCAAGAGTCACCTGTTGCAGGCTGTCGTGGCACGGGCTACGGTTTCTGGACTCGGTGCGGTCTATGCGCAGGGCGCGGTACCGCCAGCGGCACAAGTGGTGGCGGTCGATGATGTGGAGAAACTGGATGAAACGGCGCAGGTCGCTTTATTCGAGTTGTACAACCGGATGCGCGAGACCGGAGGTCTGTTGCTGGTGAGCGGGCAATCGGCCCCGGCCCATGCACAACTGCGCGATGATCTGCGTACCCGTCTGGGCTGGGGTATGGTCTATCAGGTGCAGGGGCTGAACGACGCGGAGAAGTCGCAAGCCTTGCATGCCCATGCGGCCGCGCGCGGCTTCGAGTTGCCGCCGGAAGTGACGCAGTATCTGCTGCGCCACGGGCGGCGCGACCTGCCTTATCTGCTGGGTATGCTGGACGAATTGGACGCTTATTGCCTGCGCCACAAAAAACGCGCGGCAACCGTGCCGCTGTTGAAAGAAGTGATGAAGATACCGGGAGAGAACGATTGAGACTGGCCTTGTTCGATTTAGACAATACCCTGCTGAGCGGGGACAGCGATTTCGAGTGGTCGCAATTCCTGATCGAGCAGGGCGTACTCGACCGCGAACTGTTCGAGGCGAAGAACCTGAAGTTCTATGAGCAATACAAAGCCGGAGTGCTGGACATCCACGAATTCCTCGATTTCCAGTTGAAGCCGTTGTCGCGCCACGCGCGCAAGGTACTGGATGCCTGGCACGAGGAATTCATGCGTATCAAGGTGCGCCCGATGATGGGCGCCTCCGCGCGGGCGCTGGTGGCGAAACACTTGGCTGCGCAAGATGTCTGCCTCATCATCACCGCGACCAACAGTTTCGTCACCGCGCCAATCGCGCGCGAGTTCGGCGTGCCGCATCTGATCGGGACGGACCCGGAGCAGGTCAACGGTGAGTTCACCGGCAATGTTGCGGGCATACCGAGTTTCCGGGAGGGCAAGGTGACGCGGCTGGAGAACTGGATGGCGGAGCGCGGCTGGGACTGGTCGAGCTTCAGCGCTACGACCTTCTACAGCGATTCTTTGAACGACCTGCCGTTGCTTTCCAGAGTGAAACATCCGGTCGCAGTGGATCCGGATGCCACGCTGCGCGAACACGCGCAGCGTCACGGTTGGGAGATCATTTCCTTGCGCTGAGTTGCTTCAGCGCGGCATCCACACCGCCAGCAGCGCAATGAAGCCGAGTACGACCAGACTTTGTTCGATCTGGCTGCGCACTTGTGCAGTCATGCTTTCATTGAGTCTGCGTTTCTCCTCTTCCATCGCCACTTCCACGGCTTCCAGATTCTCGAGCAGGGGGCGGTCGATACCTTTGACCTGTGCATCCGCCTGAGCCGGATTGAAACCGCTTCTGGCCAGTGTTTCCATGCTGTTCTTGTACAAGTCAAAGTTGGCCGCATGGGCTGCCGCAAAGTCTTGCATGCGCTGGCTGATCTCCCGTGCATCGTTCTGGCGCAGGATGTCCTGTGCTGCCGCGGCGACCTTCTGGTGCTGGGACTCGAAGGCCTGCCAGTTCTTGGACAGGCTGGATGGGCTGTTGCTGCGTAGCAACAGGTTCTTCCATTCCTGCACTTCGTTCTTGAATTCGACCTGTAGTGTATGGATCACAGAATAGCGGTCGGTGACCACGTTCAATTTGTTATCCAACTCGTTGGTGCTGTTCCAGATGATGTAGATCCAGAACAGGAATGCGGCGGTCAGACCGACGCGGCCCAGCGCAGCCCAGGAGAATTTGGAACGTTTCGCTCTTTCGATCTTGATGGCCATCGTGACGATTTCCTTGTATGCAGTTGGTTGATGAGGGGACGCGCAGCGAACCGGTGAGGATTCTACAATATCTGCCGCCTTCCCCACGCGGGCGAGATTAAGAGCCCACTTCACGCTCGAAGTTCCGCAAGAAGTTCTATAATGCACCGATCCAGACAGGCAGCGACATTGCCGCCCATTCCAGACTACCCATCATTACCATGACGCTAGCGCCGCACACACCGTACCGATCACTCTGGCACAACGAGCACCGCAAGTTCCTGTTGCTGCTGGGTGCCGTGATTCTGTTTCGCGTGGTGCTGGCGCTGCTGCTCCCGATCACGGGGGACGAGGCGTATTTCGTGGTGTGGGCAAAACAGCTTGCCGGAAGTTATTACGACCATCCCCCCGCGGTCTCCTGGTTGATCGCGCCGTTCTGGAATCTTTTTGGCAACAGCGCGCTTGCCGTGCGCTTGTCGTCCATCGCGCTGGTTCCCGTCACGATGATGCTGGCTTATGACCTGATGCTGCGTCTCGGGCTGGACGTGCGGCGCGCTTACACGGCCACGCTGATCGTCGCGTTGCAGCCCCTGTTGTGGCTGTCCTTTTTGGTCACGACGGACACGCCGCTCTACCTGTCAAGTGTCTTCTTCGTGTATTTCGTGGTGCGTTATATCCAAGCCCCCAGCATGTTGTTACTGCTCGGTGCCGTGGTGGCAATGATGGTGGCAGTACAGTCGAAATATTTCTTCGTCTTTTTGTGCCTGTCTTATTTTGTGGCCACGGTGCTGGTCAACAAACGACAGGTATGGCAACTGTTCGCCGCAGTGACTGCGGGAGCTATGGTCTCCGGCGCGCTGCATCTGTGGTGGAACGCGGAACATTGTTATCCCACCATCCTGTTCAATTTCATCAACCGCCAGCAGGTGAACGACCATTGGCCGGACACCATGATCAGCTTCTGGCTGATGTTCCTGTGGATCGCCATCCCCTTGTTGCACCGGTCGACCTTGGCCCTGTTCCGTGCGTCCGATGCGCCGCCGCAGGTGAGGGCGGCGAGCCGCACCTTGCTGGTGTTCTGGCTGCTTCCGTTCGCGGCCTTCCTGTTCATCGCCATCGGCAGACTGGTCGGGCTGCACTACATCGTGCCGCTGGTGTTGTGTTTCTTCCTGTGGCTGGGGGTACGTGCTTCGGACAAGGTGTTGGGCAGCGTGCTTAAATTGAGCATCTGGTCGTCCGCTGTACATCTCGCGTGTATCGTCGCACTCATATTGCTGCCGTTCTCGTTCTGGGAATCCAACCGCTTCTACCGCGGCATAGTCACCCATTTCAAGACCGCCGAGATATTAAAACAGTTTGACCAGGGCGACGCCGTGGTTGCTGCGGTCAATTATTCCATCGGCGCGGTGCTTGAGTTTCACGATACGGAACAACGCTCATGGTCGGTTTGGGGCGGCGGCAATTTCCAGGGGCGGCAGGATGACTTTGTTACCGACTGGACGGCGTATCGGGGGCGCGATTTTCAGGTGTTCAGTTACGAGCCGATGGCGCAGCACGACTTCGCGCGTTATTTCGCCGCATCGAGCGAATATCCGTTCCAGGTCGCCGGCGTGACCTTCTACCGCTGGCAGGGTACGGGGTTCGACTATGAGTTGTACCGTACGGAAGTGCTGTTGCCCAATCTGCTCAAGAACTACCGGCGCCCCGCCTGGCTGAAGTCGCTGGCGTGCCCGCTGGAGACCCGCTATCAGGTGGCCTTCTGATCATGTTCACGCGCGACCGGACATCAGCATGAGATTCAAGTCCCTGCTGGCCTACCTCTTCATCCTCATTTTCCTCGTCTGGTGTGTGATCACTTTCCGGAGTGATATCGCGCAGATCCGTTTCGCGCCGATCTGGCACGCGTGGGATGCGGTGCTGTTGGCCGGCGTCTTGTCGTTGGGCAATTATCTGTTGCGGGTGCTGCGCTGGCGCATCTACCTGGCGCATCTCGGCCATGTGTTGCCAACCGGGTTGGCCGGTCTCACCTATGTCGCCGGTTTTGCCTTCACACTTTCGCCGGGCAAGGTGGGCGAGTTGGCGCGCGGGCATTATTACCAGAAGATCGGCATCCCGCTGTCGCGTACCGCGGCGGCGTTCTTCGTCGAGCGCCTGATGGATCTGCTGGCGATGCTTGCGCTGGCCTTCCTCGCGGCCGCGTCGGTGACGGCTTACGACACCTTGATCTGGCTGGCGGCAGTCGCGATCCTAGCGCTGTTATTGGTGTTGGGGTTGGCACCGTGGTCGCGTATCGCAGACCGGGTCGAAGATGGCGCACTGCTCTCGGGCGCGCTGAAAAAAGCCGCGCAGGGCATGTTGCGCATGTTGCAATCGGCCAAAGCCTTGCTCACGCCAAGCATGTTGCTGACCGGTTTTAGCCTCGGCCTGCTGGCCTGGGGGGCGGAAGGAGTCGGGCTGATGGTGCTCGGTGCACTCGCGCCGAACGTGTCCATCGATTGGGCGACCGCCACCGGCATCTATGCGGTGGCGATCATCGTCGGAGCCATCTCCTTCCTGCCCGGTGGCTTGGGCGGCACGGAAGTTGTTATGATTGCGCTGTTGGCCGCACACGGTTATGCCCTGCCGGACGCGATCCTGATGACGCTGGTTTGCCGCTTGCTGACTTTGTGGCTGGCGGTGATGTTAGGCTGGCTCGCCGTCTTCGTGCTGCGCCGCAACCCGATATTGAAAGAGAACACATGACGCAGCGCGCAGATCACTCCGCTCCCGCATCGAGGCCGTTGTGCGTCGATCTGGACGGCACTCTCATCCACAGCGACCTGCTGCTGGAGAGCTTCATGCTGCTTCTGAAGCGCAATCCGCTGTACCTGGTGTTGCTGCCGTTCTGGCTACTGCAAGGCAAAGCGGCGCTCAAGGCCGAGATCGCCCGCCGCGTCGAACTGGATGCGGCCGCTTTGCCGTATAACCGCGAATTTCTGCTCTGGGTACAGACGCAACATGAGTCCGGGCGCGAGCTGTGGTTGTGTACCGCCTCGAACCGGCGTCTGGCCGAGCGGGTGGCGGCACATCTGGGCATGTTCGCCGGAGTGCTGGCCAGTTCGGATGAATACAATCTGTCCGGACGGAACAAAGCGCAGGCACTCGTCGAAAAGTTCGGCGCGAAGAATTTCGATTATTGCGCCAACCATGCCGTCGATCTGGCGATCTGGCGTGTTAGCCAAGGGGCGGTGGTGGTGAATGGTAGCGACAGTCTGGTTCGGGCGGCAGCGTCGGTCACCCGGATCGAGGCAGAGTTCCCCAAGCGCAGCGGGTTGCTGCGCCCGCTGCTGAAAGCCTTGCGTCTGCACCAGTGGGCCAAGAACGTGCTGGTGTTCGTGCCTCTGCTCGCCGCACACAGATGGAGCGATACGGCTTTGCTGCAAGATGCGGTGCTGGCGTTCTTCGCGTTCGGACTGTGTGCTTCTTCGGTCTATCTGCTCAACGACATGCTCGATCTGGAAGCGGACCGTTACCATCCACGCAAACGCGAGCGCCCGTTCGCCTCGGGCGACCTGCCTCTGATCGCCGGTTTTGTGCTGGTGCCGCTGCTGTTGCTGGGCTCGGTGTGGCTGGCGAGTGGTCTGCCGCAGATGTTCTGGCTGGTGCTGGCCGCATATTACGCGCTGACCGTGGCGTATTCCTTCGGGCTGAAAAGTCTGGTGCTGGTCGATACCATCACGCTGGCCGGCCTGTATACGGTGCGTATCATCGCCGGCGCGGTGGCGGTGAATGTGCCGCTGTCGTTCTGGTTGCTGCTGCTCGCCGTGTTCCTGTTCCTCAGTCTGGCACTGGTCAAGCGTTATGCCGAACTGGATGCCATGCAGCGCCAGGGGAAATTGAAGGCCGCCGGGCGCGGTTACCATGTCGAGGACTTGCCCATCCTGCACAGTCTGGGCACGGCATCCGGTTATCTGTGTGTGCTGGTGCTGGCGCTCTACATCAATTCACCTGTCGTCGCATCGTTATACGGCAATCCCCATGCCATCTGGTTCCTGTGTGTGTTGTTGCTGTATTGGGTGAGCCGCGTCTGGCTGATCGCGCACCGCGGGCAGATGCATGACGATCCTGTGGTCTTTGCGCTACGCGACCGCGTCAGCCAGGTGGTGGCCGTGCTTGCCGTACTGACAGTGCTCGCTGCGGTATGACGCTGCCTGTCCAGCGCCTCACCTCTTGGGGGCGAGTCATGTCTAGCGAGCAGGCGGTCTATCATCCGTCCAGCCGTTTCGATCCGCTTCCGGCCGAGGCGCGTACCTATCTGCCCTATGGCAAGGGGCGCAGTTACGGCGACAGTTGTCTCAATCCCGGCGGGGTCGCGATCAAGACCGGTGCGCTGGATCGCTACATCCGTTTTGATCCCGCCAGCGGTGTGCTGGCTTGTGAAGCAGGGGTGTCGTTCGACGAGATCCTGCGCCTCGTGGTACCGCAAGGCTGGTTCCTGCCGGTCACGCCGGGTACCCGTTTCATCACTCTGGGCGGTGCCATCG
The DNA here is from genome assembly GCA_030823955.1 of Gallionellaceae bacterium. GTDB lineage: Bacteria > Pseudomonadota > Gammaproteobacteria > Burkholderiales > Gallionellaceae > PALSA-1006. The sequence goes on along the minus strand of JAVBYO010000021.1, from coordinate 7,865 downwards.
CCAACGATGTACACGGCAAGAACCATCATGTGGCGGGAACGTTCGGCGTACATGTGCGCAATTTTGAGCTGTTGCGTTCCGACGGGCAGCGTCTGCTTTGCAGCAGAGAACTCAATCCCGAGATGTTCGCCGCGACAGTGGGCGGGTTGGGGCTGACCGGACTCGTCACCTGGGCGGAGATCCAGTTGCGCCGCATTCACAATCCGTGGATCAACACTGAAACGATACGTTACGGATCGGTCGCCGAATTCTTCGAGCTGTGCGAATTGTCCGACCGGGATTACGAATACACCGTGGCATGGGTGGATTGTGTCGGCACGGGGCAGCGTCTGGGGCGCGGCTTGTTCACTCGCGGCAACCACGCACCCGCCGGGACGAGCGCCGGTCGCCATAACGCAAAAGCGCATACCTTCCCGTTCGTGCCGCCGGTCTCGGTGGTCAACGCCTGGACGCTACAAGCCTTCAACAGCGTCTACTACCACAAACAACTGCGCCGCTCAGCGCGCCAGGTACAGCATTACGAGCCGTTCTTCTATCCGCTGGACGGGATGTTGGAATGGAACCGGATGTACGGCCCGCGCGGTTTTTATCAATATCAGTGTGTGTTGCCCAAGGCGCACGGGCAGGCCGCCATCACCGAGATGCTGGATGCCGTGGCGCACAGCGGTATGGGCTCGTTCCTGGCGGTACTCAAGATGTGCGGCACGATTTCTTCACCGGGGATGTTGTCTTTTCCGTTGCCGGGTGTGAGTCTGGCACTGGATTTTCCCAATCAGGGTGAACGGTTGCAGCAACTGTTCACACGTCTGGATGATATCGTGCGCGCGGCGCAGGGCCGTCTCTATCCGGCCAAAGACGCTTGTATGCCGGGGGAGTTGTTTCGTGCGGGATATCCGCAATGGCAAAAATTTGCCGGGTTTGTCGACCCGGGATTCTCGTCGTCGTTCTGGCGCCGGGTCATGGAGGAAAAATGAAGAAGATATTGATCATCGGGGCCACCTCGGCCATCGCCGAAGCGACTGCACGCCTGTGGGCGCAACGGGGCGAACAATTGTTCCTGGTCGGGCGCAACGCCGCGCGCCTCGATGCCATCGCCGCAGACCTGCGGGTTCGGGGCAGTTCAAAAGTACTCACTTACGTCATGGATGCCAATGACTTTGCCGCACATGTACCCATGCTGGATGCGGCGGAGCAGGCGTTGGGCGGGCTGGATACGGTGTTGTTGGCACACGGCACCCTGTCCGATCAGCAAGCCTGCCAGCAGTCGGTGGAGCTGACGCTGAACGAGATTACTACCAACGCACTGTCGACAGTGGCGCTGTTGACTCCTATCGCCAACCGCTTCGAGGCGCTTAAGCGCGGGAGTATCGTGGTGATCTCGTCGGTGGCCGGAGACCGGGGGCGGCAGAGCAACTATGTCTATGGCAGCGCCAAGGCGCTGGTCACGGCGTTCACCTCGGGGCTGCGCCAGCGCTTGGCCAAATCGGGCGTGGTCGTGCTGACCGTGAAACCGGGGTTCGTCGACACCCCGATGACGGCAAGTTTCAAGAAGGGGCCGCTGTGGGCGACCCCGGCGCGTGTGGCGCACGACATCGACCGTGCTTTGTGCAAACGACAGGGTGTGATCTATACCCCGGCGTTCTGGTGCTTGATCATGGCGATCATCAGATCCATCCCGGAACGGCTGTTTGTCCGGATCAAGTTGTAGGGATTTCAGACGCTTGGCGGCAACAACGGGACAGCGCGTGGCGGCGATGGTTGCGCAAGCCGGCACTTTCGTGGATAATCCGCGCCCTCATGCGTGCGTACTCCCTTGCCGCACCGATTATTGATGAAAGAGACAAAATGAAAGCCGACATCCATCCAGCATACGCAGAAGTTGCAGTCACTTGCAGCTGCGGTAACAAGTTCACCACCCGCTCGACTATGGGCAAGCCTTTGCATATCGAAGTCTGCTCCGAGTGCCACCCGTTCTACACCGGCACACAGAAGATCGTGGATACGGCAGGCCGCGTCGAGAAGTTCCGTCAAAAGTACAACAAGGGCGCGCAAGCTTCGGCTTAAGGCCCCCGCGTTGCGAACGACAGAAAGGCAGCCCGCAGCGGCTGCCTTTTTTGTTTTCGGCTTGCCCCGCTTTCCTTCATAATAGGCGGCATCACAGATCCCGCACCGGCATGTTCACCTACCCCTACCAAAAAGAACAACTCATCACCCCGACCAAGGCCTTGTTCATGGGGATGTTGTGCGCGGTCTGGTTGCTGGTCGGATTGATTGGGCACGACCCGTGGAAACCGGACGAAGCCTACAGCTTCGGCCTGGTCTATCACATCCTCACCAGCGGCGACTGGCTGGTGCCCGTGCTGGCGGGCGATGTCTTCATCGAGAAACCGCCGCTGTTTTATTGGACGGCTGCGCTGTTCGCCAAACTCACCGCCTCTTTTCTGCCGCTGCACGACGGCGCGCGCCTAGCCAGCGGCTTCTATATGTGGCTCACCCTGCTGTTCGTCGGCTCGACCGGGCGCGAACTGTTCGGCAAAAGTGCGGGCTGGGCGGCGGCCCTCATCCTCATCGGCTGTCTCGGGCTGCTGATCCGCGCCCACTTGCTGGTGACCGACATGGCTCTGCTCACCGGCTGCGCCATGATGATCTACGCCTATGCCCTGAGCATGCGGCGGCAGATATTGGCGGGCTTCATCCTGGGCACGGGTATGGGCATCGGTTTCATGTCCAAAGGTTTCATCGCGCCGGTGTTCTTCCTGTTGATCAGTGCCGGTTTGTTGTATTTCCCCGCCTGGCGTAGCCGTCCGTTCTATATCACGCTGGGTGTCGCGCTGCTCAGTGCTTTACCCTGGCTCACCATCTGGCCGCTGCTGCTGTATCTGCGCGCACCGGAACTGTTTGTCGTATGGGCCTGGGATCTCAACATCGGGCGCTGGGTGGAATATCTGCGGGGCGGGGATTATTCCGACACCTTCTATTACCTGAGCATGTTGCACTGGTTCGCCTGGCCAGCCGCACCGCTGGCCGCATGGGCGACGTGGGAGGCGCGCAGGAAGATCGCCCTCGCGATGGAGTTCCAGATCCTACTGGTGAGCTTTGTAGTGATGTTGATCAGCCTGAGTATGGCGGCAAGGATCAATGAACTGGGCGCGCTACCCATGTTGCTGCCGCTGTCGTTGCTGGCCACGGCAGCATTGTTCACACTGCGGCGCGGTGCGGCCAGCGCACTGGACTGGTTCGGCATCATGACCTTCGCACTGGTCGCCATCCTGATGTGGTGGGGCTGGACCGGATTGCTGGTGGACAGCCCCGCGCATATCGCGCAACTATTGCGCGACTACCGTCCCGAGTTTCAACCCATCTTCCAGCAGAACCCGTTCTATATCGCCGTGTTCGTCACCGTGTTGTGGATGGTGCTGGTGTGGCGCGTCGGGCGCTCCATCCGGCGCTCGGTCATCAACTGGGCGGCCGGGGTCACACTGTTGTGGATACTGGCGGTGACACTGTGGATGCCCTGGCTGGACAGCGGTAAGAGTTACCGTGTCATGGTTGAAAGCCTGAAGCAAGCTCTGCCGCCGACTTATCAGTGTGTCTCCGGTGTGGGAGTGGAAGATGCTCCGCGCGCGATGTTGCAATATTTCGGCGGCATCACCGTGCGCGCCCAACCCAGGCCGGAGTGTGATCTGAAGCTGGTGCAGGGTATGGGGAGAGTGCCGCACAGCGAAGATGCGAAACGCTGGCGCAATATATGGGAAGGTGGGCGCCCCGGAGACAAGGGGGAGCATTATTGGTTGTATCAGCGGGTGGGGAAGTAGGTTTTGTTGGGAACCTGAAACCGTTCGTCCTGAGTAGGCGCAGCCCGCTGGTTTTGTAGGTTGGGTTAGCGCAGCGTAACCCAACAATTAAAATCAACACCAACTTCGCGGGGTGCGGCCCCGCCCGCCGATTACTTTCTTTGTGCGGCCAAAGAAAGTAATCCAAGAAATGCCGCCCCGGTTTACCGCCCACTTCGTGGGTACCCTGCGTTGCTCGACTGGTCAGGCGGCTGCGGAACTCGCACGATCCGCTACGCGGCCACGTGCTCAAACAGTCCTCGCCGAAATCCCCTGACCAGCCTGCGCTACTCGGCGGCGCACAGGGGAGGAAAACCCAAAAACCAAATTCAAAAACAAACCTGTAAACCATAGGTGGGCGCAAAGCGCCCACCTTAACTTACAAATAACGTGGACTGTCGGGCTATCCCCCGACGGTTTTCTATTTGTTATGTGCTTGAGGTTTTTAAATACGAAACAAATGCGGAACAAGCAACCAGCATAAACTTCGCGTCAGCATAAGTGATGTTTGGTTCGTCAATCAATGAATGCCTAACCCCAGATGCATCACTAGTGTAGCCATATAGCTGGTTAAATGCCCTTGATAGTGCAGGGTGGATGTTCTGTATCTTTTTGAGAGCATCGCCCAAAGTCGCATTCTCTTTTCCGCTCTCCAGTCTACAGGCAGCTTCTACAGCAGAAATTGATTCTTTGACTGAATTTCGGTAATCAGGGGATTGCTTGTCACTCAACATTCTCAAGGCGGTTTCTAGGTGAGTACGAACTGCTTTCTCTGGATATTCAAGTCCCTTTTCAATTGCTCCAATTTCTTGCTTGTCAGTAATCTCTACAATTTCCTCACCTACAAAGCGATAGGCGGCATTTTGTTCCTCTAGGACATTGTTGATCCACCCTCTAGCTTCATCTCCTAGGAGATCACTCGGATCGCGAGAGATGTGCTCAATAAAGTCATACAACTCAAACCAGTCACAAGAAAAGAAAAATTTCTTCAAGAATAGGTACGCGGTTTTATTGTCCCCATGATACTGAGGCAAAAAATTAGGCAAGCTATCAAGATCGTGATTGAAAAAATTAAACCACAAACGACGAAGCATCTCGTCAATCTTACTAGTAGTCTCTTGAAGCCGATACTCATGTGGGTTGTAGTTATCCCAGATAGCTACTTTCAACACATTCCATAGCTTTGTGCGTAATGACTCATCCGCAGATTCCCGTTGGAATGCTTTTTCCAAAGGTAGATAGCCATACCGCTGCGAAAATCTAGGCATAGTACTTTTCGAATTAGTTAACGCAACTTCGGCATCTCACACACCACATCCCCGCACTGCGCCCGATGCCTCAACGCATGGTCAATCAACACCAACGCCACCATCGCCTCGGCAATCGGCGTAGCGCGTATCCCCACACAGGGGTCGTGGCGACCTTCGGTGGAGACCTTCACCGCTTCACCCGCTTTGTTGATGGAGTTGCGCTCGATGCGGATGCTGGAGGTGGGTTTGATGGCGTAGTGGGCGACGATGTCCTGGCCGGTGGAGATGCCGCCCAGGATGCCGCCTGCGTGGTTGCTGAGGAATCCGTTGGGGGTGAGTTCGTCGCCGTGTTGGCTGCCGCGCTGGGTGACGCAATTAAAGCCCGCGCCGATCTCGACACCTTTCACGGCGTTGATGCCCATCAGGGCGTGGGCGATGTCGGCATCCAGTCGATCGAACACCGGCTCGCCCCAGCCTACCGGCACGTTGTGTGCCACCACGGCGAGTTTTGCGCCGATGGAGTCACCGGACTGGCGCAGCTTATCCATATAGTCTTCCAACTGGCCGATGTAGGTGGCGTCGGCCACGAAGAAGCTGTTGCCTTCGGCGGTCACGTCGCCCCAGCTCTTGAACGGGATCTCGATCTCGCCGAGTTGCGCGAGGTAGCCGCGCACTTCCACGCCGTAGGTCTCGATCAGCCATTTCTTGGCGATGGCACCTGCGGCGACACGTCCTGCCGTTTCGCGTGCCGAGGCTCTGCCGCCGCCGCGATAGTCGCGGATGCCGTATTTCTGCCAGTAGGTGTAGTCGGCGTGGCCGGGGCGGAAGGTGTCGGCGATGTCGCCGTAGTCTTTGCTGCGCTGGTCTTCGTTGCGGATGAGCAGGGCGATTGGGGTACCGGTGGTCTTGCCTTCGAACACGCCGGAGAGGATCTCCACGGTGTCTGATTCGCGGCGCTGGGTGACGTGGCGCGAGGTGCCCGGTTTGCGGCGATCCAATTCAGGCTGGATATCGGCGGCGCTCAGGGCCATTCCCGGCGGGCATCCGTCAACGACACAGCCGATGGCCGCGCCGTGCGATTCGCCGAAAGAAGTGACTGTGAAGAGCGTACCGAAAGTGTTTCCAGACATGATGTCGTCTCGCTAAATAAGTGTATGAAGTTTAACATAGCGGGATTCTCCGGAAATCGCGAATCGCCGACCGGATATATGGGGAAGCAACAATACGCGCGCACCGGGCTCGCGCCTGCGACAACTTAAAACAACTATGTTCATCGACACCCACTGCCATCTCGACGCAACCGAATTCGACGGCGCACAGGCCGAGGTCATCCGCAACGCGCAAGCTGCGGGTGTCGGGCGCATCGTGGTGCCTTCGGTGCATCGCGCCGACTTTGAAGCGGTGCGGCAGTTGTGCGGGCAATATCCAATCTGTGCGCCCGCTTACGGCATCCACCCGATGTATGTGGCAGATGCCATGCCGGACGATCTGGCGGTGTTGCGTGAATATCTGGCACAACACAGGCCGGTCGCGCTGGGTGAGATCGGCATGGATTTCTTCGTTAAGCACTATGATCGTGCGCGGCAGGAATATTTTTTCACCGAGCAGTTGAAACTGGCGCGGGAGTTCGAGTTGCCGGTGTTGCTGCATGTGCGCCGCGCCATTGATGTCATCCTCGGGCTATTGCGCGAGCACCGGGTGTGCGGCGGTATCGCTCATGCCTTTAACGGCAGCCGCCAGCAGGCCGATGAGTTCATCAAGCTCGGTTTCAAACTTGGTTTCGGCGGCGCGATGACTTATACACGCGCCACCAAATTGCGCGAATTGGCCGCGACCCTGCCGCTGGAAAGCATCGTGCTGGAGACCGATGCGCCGGATATCGCGCCGGAATTCCTGGAGCGCGGTTTACCCAACGAGCCGCAATATCTGCCGCACATCGCGCAGACTTTGGCCGACCTGCGCGGGATGACGCTGGCAGAGGTCGCCGCCGCGACAACAGCGAACGCGCTGAGTGTCTTGCCAAAAGTCAAAGACTTCACCACAGAGACACCGAGACACAGAGAAAAGTTACAACCTTGAGTCGTAGGTCGGGTTAGCGCAGCGTAACCCGACGTACTTACTGTTGAAATTGTCGGGTTACGCTGCGCTAACCCGACCTACCCACGAATTTTCATGCCGAATACTATCCCCCTTCAATTCACCCGTACCCACATCCTGCTCGGCGACGAGGGGCTGCGCTTACTTAACAGCAAACATATCTTTATCGCCGGGCTGGGCGGAGTCGGTTCGTATTGTGCAGAGGCGATGGCACGTGCCGGCATCGGGCGTATCACGCTGCTCGACCATGACAAGGTGGTGGCTAGCAACATCAATCGCCAATTACCCGCGCTGTTCTCCACCGTGGGACAGTCCAAGGCCGAGCTGATGCTCGCGCGTATCGCCGACATCAACCCGGACTGTCAGGTGACCGTGTTGACCGATTTTCTCGGTATCGAAAACGTCAATCAATTGGTGCCCGCCGATGTCGATTATGTGATGGACTGTATCGATTCGTTGTCGTGCAAGGTGGCATTGGTGGTGGAAAGTTATAAGCGCGGCCTGAACGTGGCGTCGAGCATGGGGGCTGGCAACCGCCGCGATCCGACCTGTATCAAAGTCGCCGATATCAGCAAGACCGAGATGTGCCCGCTGGCGCGGGAGATGCGCAAACGTTTGCGCGACGAGGAGGTCTATGAGGGGGTGCTCACCGTATATTCGGACGAATATCCCAGCGCCCCTCTCC
>JAVBYO010000023.1 GCA_030823955.1 Gallionellaceae bacterium | reverse complement strand
ACCCCTCCCCCTGCCACCTATGCCTGATGCCCACCGTTCATTGCGGCGGCAAACTCCTGATATATTTTACTAGAGATTCCACCTGCTCCCCGCTCAGTGGCGGCGTGACCCCCGTCACGAACGAAGGCATGCCTTGCTCCGGCAAACCGTCGTGTACGATCTGCTTGATCTTTGCATCCGAAGTCGCTTTCTGCCACACCCCATTATTCATCGCCCGCGCAAAACCGCCCGTGCCTTTCTTGCCGTGGCACTGGCTGCACACACGATGGAACAGGAACACACCGCTTTGCCCTTCACCACTCTCCAAATGGCAAGATTTACATGCCGCCTCGGTGTTGATGTTGCGCATCTTCTCGATCTTGGGATGCGGCGGCGGCTCCAGCTTCATACTCATGGAAAGATCCAGCGTCACAGGATCACTGTTTTCCAGCGTCAGCGTCACCGTCTTCACGATGATACCTTTCTTGCCCTTGGTATCGATCACTACCTCCATCTCGCCGCTTTCGCCCGGCGCATACTCCTTCAACGCGCCACTGGCGGTAGTGCAGCCGCACGAAGTTTCGGTCTTCGCGATCTTCACCTTGCCCGCGCCGTCGTTCTTGAACTTGAACGTATGCTTGATGATGTCACCCTCCATAACGGTGCCGAAATCGAAAAAGCTGTGCTCAAACACAAGATGGCCGGGAGCCTGCTGAGCCGGTGGTGATGCGGGTACGGGCGCTTTGTCCGCATTAAAATGCAGGAACGAAGCCAAGCCCGCCAATAGCAAAATAAAGCCCGTCAATAGCGGATCAGTTTTGAGTTGTGATCTTTTCGGCATGAAGCAAGTCTCCAATTTTTCAGGGGGGGATTCACTGAGCGCATCCCCCTGCGATATCTGCAACGAAGCTCTACTTCACAAAGCGTGCGCCACCCAATACGAATGCCCCATAAACGGCGGGGGGGTAGCCCTGTTGCTTCAATTGATTACGCGCATTTAACCAAGCTTGCCCATAATCTCCAGTCTGCGAGCTTGTTGCATGGAAAATCTCCATGAACCGCTTCGTCCCCTCATCCTCAATCGGCCAAAGGCTGCTCAAGATTGCGAGCGTCCCACCCAGATAAAAGCTACGCGACAAACCCAATAAATCTTCTCCCGAAGTAATTTTCCCCATTCCCGTCTCACAGGCCGACATCACCACCACTTGTGCCCGCAGTGGGTGTTCAAATATATCGCTCGCGGTCAGCGGGGACGCCTTGTTCCGCTCGCTTAGATACAAGGCGGAAGCCAAAGGGTTCGAGGCATCGTAGAAAGCATGTGTGGCCAGATGCAAAATTTTCGTGCCCCCGCCAACACTGGTGCGCAGCCCCTGCTCGGTAGCCTCTTCCCCTAACAGCGGGGGAACTTGATAAACGGCAGCCACTTGTTGTGCCTCTTGTCGCGCGCCCGGCAACTGAAGCAAATCACCGCCAAAAGCCGGATCGCCGACCACTCTCGCCACGGACTGGGGCGTGAAGGCATCAGGATTACGAATCAACCAACCGCCATTGGGTACAACCACCACGGGTACATTGACCTCCAGAGCACCCCACGGAATAAAGTGCAAAACGCCCGAGGGCACGACATACAGGGTAGTGGCCTTGTCCCACTGGGGAAGATCAAGCGCGCGCGTCAGTTGCGCAAGTATTTGTTGCGTGTTGGCGATCTTCTTCGGTTCCGCAGCAGCATGTTTCAAAACCAGCCCGCGACTTTGTGCAGCCTGCGCAGGAATGCCTATGGACTCGGAAAATTTATCCAACTGTTTCTGCAAATCGCCCCAGGTGATCGAAAGCGCACGGATATTGACCTGCCGTGCCTCAACCACCAAAAACTGCACGGATTCCGCATTTTTGGGAGGTAGTGCATACAAGAGCACCTCTCCCGGTTTCAACGCGGACTGAATTTGTGCAAGTGACTTCGCGGAAATGGAAAGCACATCGGCCAGCTCAGTATCCTTTTGGCGCAATTGTTTGATCAGGTTTTGCCGTTCTTTGATAAGTGTTAGCTCTCTGGGTTTGTCTTTCTGGACAAAGTTTCCTGGAGAATAATTGATCAGGCGTTGCTTGAGGATTTGCTGGTTAAGCTGCTGGATTTGAGCAACCAACACGCCCTGGCGGCTTTCTGCCAATTTTCGCCCTGCCAGCATATCGACAAACGCTCTGGCTCGCGCGCGTTCCAGGTCTTCGAAAAGACGGGAATAGTCCTGTTTTTTAGCATCGAATTGGCTGAGAAAATAAGTAATATCCTCCTTCCCGACCCCAAACCGAATTTTGGACTGATCGGTAAGCAACATTCCTGAAATCTGGTCAACACTGGTTTGCGCATGGCGAAACGCATCTTCGGCTTCCGCCTCGCGATGCAACTTGAGCAATACTTCCCCGCGCAATACTTCAACGCGCCAGATCAAGTCGGTCGTGCCCTGCTGATGCGCCAGACGCAATGCTTCTTCTGCGGCTTTATTTCCAAGTTCGTCCTGCCCGATGAGCGCCAGGGTACGAGCTCGCAATGCTTCCAACGACACGATGCCATCCTTATAGTCCAGCATGTGGAAATAGGCTCGCGCGTCTGCAAAGATCTTGTCGCTTTCCTGCACATTCTTGGTGACAGCTAAGGTCGCTGCTCCCAGAAAGATAAGATTGTTGGCGCGCCCATAAAAGCTATCGGCATGAGCAAAGAAATTCCGCCCATACAAGGGATGCTGGGTCACATAATGAATATCGTTAAAACGGCTCTCAGCTTCCGTTGCCCAAGCGAGTGCCTTTTCATAATCTTCTTCCATCAGGTACACGATGGCTAACGTCATATACGCACGCAGCTGTGCAGAAGCCACGCCTACCAGTTCCGCCATATTGCCGGGAGGCAGAACGTAAAAGGTCGGCATACTCCAATTGCCCGCCGCGTTCACTACCTGCAAAAGATCCTTCTTTGCTCCGTCAAAATCGTATAGCCACAATTTGGCTTCACCGCGCAGCGCGCGACTATTCCAATTGTGTCCAACAAATTTAATTTCCAGTTGCGCGGTCTTTTCGAGTTCCACTTCGGCATCGGCTGCTCGCCCCATCAAAATCAGGACTTGCGCGCGCAGAAAAGAGATTTGCCACAGCATCCCCGCATCCCCGCCCTTCTGTTCCGCCTGATTGAGGGCGTTCATCGCCTGTTCATAATCGCCCCCCAAATAGGTTTCGTACGCGAGCTTCAATTCAGGCGTGACCTCGACGCTATAAGCATTCTTCTCGCCCAGAGGAGGGATTAAGCCTTTTTTCATGGGTAACGGGGTCTTGGCAACATCGGTAGCATGCTTCCAAGGCTCAGGCTCTTGGGGAGTAAGGAAATTGGAATCGGACAGCGGCACCAAGCGCGGCAATGAGACCGAAGAACAAGCGGCCACCAGCAACAGAGTGGTACCCAACAGTATTATCTTGCTTAATACATTGATTGCATTATTCATCACGTCTCCTTTATTCCTTAGACAGGATAGAACATAGCCTTGCAGTAGGCGCTTTGCCTCGCCACGCTAGGTCGTGGCGACCAGCACGTACACTACACCGAATGAATTCAAGAATTACGCTGCTCAGCTCAGTTACCTAGTTTTAGTTCCCGCCAGTTTTCACCCACATGACAACGTTGACACTGGGGGCCGAAATCTCCATTGTGAGTATCGTCCTTCTCATGACAATCTCCACAACTCTTGGAGGCAGCCTCTTTTTTATTTGAATGAGTATGCCCTTTGATCGGGCTGCTGGGAGCCAAAACCTTTGGCAATAAAGAAGATAGTGGAATGATCTTTGCGTCACGCCCTTTATGTTCGGTGTGACATGTTTTACATTCTTTATCGACACCATTTTGTCCGTGTATGCCTGTCTTGTTAATAATTTCATTATTAACTTTAGCGTGACACGCTTTGCACAGACCTATTTGCGCCAATCTATCAAACTTTTTGTGACATTTATCGCAATCATCCTCAAAACTGGCATGTGCTTTTGTAAGATCACCAGGGGACTTGTTGTTTGATACTCTTATTGGCGATTGCGATGGCTTCGCAGCTTGAGAACCGCGTGCAGCAGCTTCCGCAGCTTCGCGCTTGATCTTGTCGATGCGGCCTTGAGCCAGTGCGACGAATTGGCCTTTCGGATACAGATTCAGGTAATCAGCATAACTGTCCTGACTAGCGCCTTGTTGTGCGGCACTCCACGCTTGCTGGTCTTGTTGCACCAGCGCCTCTCGTGCCTCTTCTTTCAGGCGGGTCAGTTTGGTTTTGGCTAACGGGGCGTATTTCCCTTTCGGGTAGGTGCTCAGATACGCTTGATAGTCTTCTGCGGCATTGCCCTTCTTCGCTTCTTCCCACAACGCAGTTTCTGGGTCGCTCAGGTTTACTCTGGCTTGCGGAACCTCTGCTGCTGCGGCAGGAGCACCGACCAGCTCTTTGAGCTTGTCTATCACGGCGACCGCATCGCAGTTCTTGCAAGTTAATGATTCGGATTGCACCACTTTGTTGTCGAAGATGTTCTGGATACTCAATGCCAAAAAGTAACTGCCACTTTGTTTGGTGACGTTGGCAGTGGCGATAAGTTCGGCCTGAAATGCCTCCGCGATACCCTGCATGCAGCGGGTCTCATCACATTCCTTCTTGGCAGTGTTGCGCGATTCTTTCAGAAATATCTGGCGCGCTTTCTGTGCCACCTGCTCGCCAGAAAACACTTCGTATTTTTGGTGCAGCCCTTTCACCAAGGCTGTTTCCATTGCGCCCAGCAAGTTTTTGTCTTCTTCTGGAACGCGCAAGGGCATCAGCACGAGGCGTTCTTTTTCACTCTGAACGGCTTTAGATTTTGCTTTGCTGGCAGCTTGAGCTTGCGGCAGCAATACGCATAGACAGAAAATTGCGATGATGATTCTGGTTAGATTGCGCATTCCAGTTCGGCTCCAGTTCATTTCTGGTTGAATTCGAATCATCTGCTAATTTTTCGCACGTTGCTCAGGTGTCAGCTCTGCTCGTGGAATCACTTTCGCGAGCATGGCTCGCACCTACCACAGCTTAAACCGCTTTGATCTCGATGCGTTTGGGTGACTTGTCGCCGGGCGCGCGTTTGGCGTAGCTGCGCGCGACGTAGTCGTCCACGATCTGCGTGAATTCCGCCGCGATGTTGTCGCCGCGCAGGGTGACGGTCTTTTCGCCGTCCACATATACCGGCGCGGCGGGGTTCTCTCCCGTGCCCGGCAGGCTGATGCCGATGTTGGCAAGTTTGCTCTCGCCGGGACCGTTGACGATGCAGCCCATCACCGCGACGCTCATGTTTTCCACGCCGCTGTATTGTTCACGCCATAGCGGCATCTGCGCGCGCAGATGGGCCTGAATACTCTGCGCCAACTCCTGGAACACGGTGCTGGTGGTGCGGCCGCAGCCGGGGCAGGCGGTGACCATGGGCGCGAAAGCGCGCAGCCCCATGGTCTGCAATATCTCCTGCGCCACCAGCACCTCTTCGGTACGCGCTCCGCCGGGGGCGGGTGTCAAGGAAACCCTGATAGTGTCACCTATGCCCTGTTGCAACAGGACAGCCAATGCCGCAGTGGAAGAGACGATGCCCTTGGAACCCATACCCGCTTCGGTCAGGCCCAGATGCAACGGGTAATCGCAGCGTTGTGCGAGAGATTGATACACGGCGATGAGATCCTGCACTTCACTCACTTTGCACGACAGCACGATACGGTCATGCGCCAGACCCAATTCTTCCGCACGTTTGGCCGAGTCCAGCGCGGAGACGATGAGTGCTTCGCGGGTGACTTCCGCCACGTCTTTCGGCTGCGCCAGCTTGGCGTTCTCGTCCATCAAACGCACGACCAGGTCCTGATCCAGACTGCCCCAGTTCACGCCGATACGCACCGGTTTGTCGTATTGTTTGGCCACCGCGATCATCATCGCGAACTGGTCTTCACCTTTGCGGTTCTTGCCGACGTTGCCGGGGTTGATGCGGTATTTCGCCAGTGCCTGGGCGCATTCTGGGAATTCGGTGAGCAGACGGTGGCCGTTGTAGTGGAAATCGCCGATCAATGGCACGTCGCAGCCCATGTCGTCCAGCATCTTGCGGATACGCGGCACCTGTATCGCAGCATCGGAGGTGTTGACGGTGATACGCACCAACTCGGAACCGGCCTGCGCCAATTCGTAGACCTGGCGGGTCGTACCCTCCGCATCGGCAGTGTCGGTGTTGGTCATCGACTGCACCACGACGGGCGCACCTGCGCCGATGGAGATATCGGCGACCTGAACCCGCTGCGTGTCGCGACGGGAAATAAGCGGGTGACTCATAACTATTCTTCCAGGATCAGGCGAGCGACCTCGACATTGATGAATTCGTCCAGCTCGACCTCCTCGCCCTCGTAATACAGGCGCACGCCACTGGCGTTACCGATCACCAGCGAGAACGGAGCACGACCATCGACCCATTGTTCGGTGTTGGGCGGATTGACCTGTTTGAAGATGGTCTTGCCGTATTTGTCCTTGATATCGACCCATGATTCGGTCTTGAACACCAGACGGATGCGTCCATGAGTCAGTTTAGCGACCGGCGCAACCCCGGACGCAGGTAGCACCAGTAGCGGTTTAGCCGCAACAACAGATGAAGCGGCAGGCTTGAGCGGAGTGACCGGTGAGACCGCGGAGGCTGCCACAGCAAACGGTGCGGCGACAACTCCACTGGCAGCCGCGACAGACGAAGCAGCCGGCTCGATGGGAACGATAGCGATCGGACTCGTCACGGCCTGTTGCGGTTCGGCATCTTTTTGCGACAGCCAGACTCCGATCCCCAGGATCAGGGCCAGCCCCAGTGCACCGGAAAGCCAGGCCACATTGATACGACGTGTCGATTGAGCCGCCGACAAGGGAACATCGGCCAGATCAGCCCGGAACGACGCCAGCTTCTGATGTGCCGCAGGCAGTTCGTTAAGCAGGCTGGCCTCGTCGATGTGCAACAGGCGCGCATAACTGCGTACGAAACCGCGCACGAACGCCAGCTCCGGCAGATGGCTGTAGTCATCGGCTTCGAGTGCCTCTACTTGGCGCGGGGCGAATTTGATGCTGCTGGCCACGTCGGCAATGCTCATCCCCTGGCTGAGCCGCGCCTCGCGCAAGGTCTTGCCGACGCTCAACGGCGGCAAGGTGTCAGGGACATTCTCCACCGGCTTATCGGCTGAATCCGAATTCGTATCCATCATTCACCTTTCAGTAATAACTGGGTCTCGCGTGCATCAGGGAAGCGTTTGCGCAATTGCAGCGCGTAACTCTGTTCGGAATTCCGGTCGCCCATCTTGCGCTCGATACGCACCGCCAGCCACAGGCGTTCGGCGGAGGGTTCGGGCGTGTCTTTGATGAAGCGCAGGAAATACGATTTGGCCCCAGCAAAGTCCTGCTGGATGAAAGACAGATCGGCCATACCGTACAAAGCCTCGGCATAATTCGGCTGGCGCGCCAACGCGCGCTGGAAATAGTCTTCCGCCTCTTTCAGCCGGCCAATCTTCTTGGCACAGCTACCGGCATTGACGTAGGCGGTTTCCGGGGTGGTATAGAGGGGGTTCTTCACCGCTTCTATGAACTGCGGGATCGCTTCTTTTTCGCGTCCACGCTGGCACAGGAACCAGCCATAGTTGTTGTGTGTGCTGGAATCCCTTTTATCCAGTTGCAGGCTGCGGCGGAAATCCTCATCCGCCTTTTCGTCCTCGCGCAATTCGGTACGGATCAGGCCGCGCACGTTAAACGCCGGGGCGTAAGCCGATTCCGCCTTCAATGCGATGTCGATCTCCTGCAAGGCCACACCGTATTGTTTGCGCTCGAAATAGGCAGCCGCCAATTCAGTATGGATCTTGGCGATAGCCTGCGAGCGCGAGCCGCCCTCGGTCGGTGTACCAGCGGAGCCTCCCCCGTCCGAAGCGCATCCAGACAACAACAAAACCAACAATGCCAGCCCCAACGATCTCACTGCGCTACCTCCATGTTCCAGTATGTTCTTTTAGTCTTGTCCTGGACCTGCCCGGCCAGTTGCCCGCAGGCGGCCGCGATGTCGTCGCCGCGCACTTTGCGTATGGTGGTGACGATATCGGCCTGCATCAACACATCGCGGAAACGCTGTACCGTTTGCATGTCTGAACGGCGATACGGTGCCTGCGGGAAGGGGTTGAACGGGATCAGATTGAATTTGCACGGCACTTCGCGCACCAGTTCGATCAGTTCACGCGCGTCTTGCACACTATCATTCACGCCCGCCAGCATCACGTATTCGAAAGTGACAAAATCGCGCGGCGCTTTTTCCAGATAACGCTGGCAGGCCGCCATCAGTTCGCGCAAAGGATATTTCTGGTTGATCGGCACCAGCACGTTGCGCAAGGCATCGTTCGGCGCATGCAAAGAGATCGCCAACGCCACCGGGCACTCGTCGCGCAAACGGTCCATCGCCGGCACCACGCCAGAAGTGGACACTGTGACGCGGCGGCGCGACAGGCCATAGGCGTTGTCGTCCAACATCAGGCGCAAGGCGCTCACGGTATTGTCGAAATTCAGCAGCGGCTCACCCATGCCCATCAGCACCACGTTGGTCACCGGCCAATTGCCGTCGGAGGAACGACCGAGCTCATGGTTCGCCCACCACACCTGGCCGATGATCTCGGCGGTGGAGAGGTTGCGGTTGAAACCTTGTTTGCCAGTGGAACAAAAGGCGCAATCCAGGGCGCATCCGGCCTGGGTCGATACACACAAGGTCCCGCGCGACTCTTCGGGGATGTATACCGTTTCCACGGCATTGCCGGTGCCCACGTCCAGCAACCATTTGCGCGTACCGTCAGAAGCGGTCTCTTCGCGCATCACTGTCGGAGTACGGATGCAGGCGGTCTGTTTCAGTTTTTCGCGTAGAGAGATCGCCAGATCGCTCATCGCATCGAAATCGGACTCCCCGCCTTTGTATATCCAGCGCAACACCTGCTTGGCGCGGAACGGCTTTTCGCCTTGTTCCGCGAACCAGGCAGTCAGTTGCTGCGCATCAAAGTCGAGGAGGTTTTGCTTCATCAGCAGCGCATTAACGCGAGTAGATGTTCAGTGCCGGGAAGAAATAGGCGATTTCGACCGCAGCGGTCTCCGGCGCATCGGAACCGTGTACCGCATTGGCATCGATACTGTCGGCGAAATCGGCACGGATGGTGCCCTTCTCGGCCTTCTTCGGATCGGTTGCACCCATCAGGTCACGGTGTTTCAGGATCGCGCCTTCGCCTTCCAGCGCCTGGATGATGACCGGACCGGAGATCATGAAACTGACCAGATCGTTGAAGAAAGGACGGGCTTTGTGTACCGCGTAGAAACCTTCCGCTTCGGCACGCGACAATTGCACCATCCGTGCGGCAACGATCTTCAGTCCCGCGTTCTCGAAACGGGTGTAGATCTGACCGATGACATTCTTCGCCACAGCATCGGGTTTGATGATTGAAAGGGTACGTTCGACAGCCATGTTTCTCTCCAAGTGATTAGTAAATCAGAAAATTCTGAGGGCGCGATTCTAGCAGGGTTTGGCTGCGCTGTCGCAGTCCGGCGGGCTATGTAACGACGATTCCCGGCTCGGCGCCACCCGCCTGAAAATCGGCGGCGACCGCCACTCCGACGACGCAGACCAACTCATCGCCGCAATACAGCAACGGCAGGCGTTCACGCTGCCAGGGCGGAACATGATGTTCCTGCAACAGGTTCTTCAAGCTGCGCGTGGCCGACTTCGGGTGCGGGCGCAAAGATTCGCCGCCGTTGCGCAAGCGCAAGGTGACCGGGGCATGCTGCAATTTTACTTGGATGATGCCCTGACCTACGCTGCTTCGGAAGCTCAGGAGGCTCGCCGTCGCGGGCCAGTACAGCTCCGCCTCACCTTGCCATGACAACACCAAAGTGGGGTCGAACGGAGTCATATGCGGAGCAACGAACACCCTACCCCGATAACGACGCACCTGCCAGTCGCCCAGATTGACCTCGATGGCCGCATTGGCACGGGCCTCCAGCAATTGGCTCAACAGATCGGTGAGCTGCCCCTCGTGCGGCATGGGCACACCGCAAGTATGCAAAAAATAGCGCAACAAATTTTTGGCGCGCGCCGGTGAGAGCCGGTGCAGCGCCTCGACTGCCAACGGAGAGGCATGCGTCCAGTCTCCCGCATCCTGCTGCGCCAGCTCGTCCAGCAATCCATTCGCTTCGGCGAAGTGGCGCGTACTGCGCGACAGGGTGTCGCGATAGGCGGGGAATCTCTTTTCCAGTTGCGGGAAGATTTGGTGGCGCACGAAGTTGCGCGCATAACGGTCATCGCTGTTGCTCTCGTCTTCCACCCATTGCAGGAAATGCTGCCGGGCGTATTCCAACAATGACGCACGCGGGATATCCAGCAGCGGACGCAGCGTCGCGTGCCTGTGTGTGTCGGCGGGTTTGATCAGCGGCCGCTTCGGCGGGCTCAGGACAGGCATCGCCGCCGCACCACGGGTCCCCGTCCCGCGCAGCAATTGCAGCAACAGCGTCTCCGCCTGATCGTCGGCGTGATGCGCCAATGCGACGAAGTCACACCCACGCTTCAGGAATGCGGCATGACGCAATACGCGCGCGGCGGCCTCGATACCGAGTTCCTCGCGCAGCGTGCCGATATCGACGTATTCAATGTGCAGCGGGATGTTGTAACGGGCGCAGAGCGTCGTGCAGAAAGCGGCCCAGGCATCGGCGTTCGGGCTGATGCCGTGATGCACATGCAATGCGGAAAGGTGCCAGCCGTAACGCGGTGCAAGGCCATGCAGCAGGTGCAGCAGCAGCACCGAATCCATGCCGCCGCTCAGGCCCAGCAGGATCGAACGATCCGGGGGAACCAACTGACGGAGCGTGTCGTCGACACGCTCCTCAAGATCAGAGTTCGACTTCCTTGTATTTGCCATAACTCATCAGGCGGTTGAAGCGCGTCTGCAACATCTCGTCCTGCTTCATCGCAACCACCTGCTTGAGCGATTCCTGCAACGCCTTGCGCAGGCTCTGCATCATCGCCGGATAGTCGCGATGGGCTCCGCCCAAGGGTTCGCTGACGATCTTGTCCACCAGCCCCAACGCCTTCAGGCGTGTCGCGGTGATGCCCAGCGTTTCCGCCGCATCGGATGCCTTATCCGCGCTCTTCCACAGGATGGAGGCACAACCTTCGGGAGAGATGACCGAATAAGTGGCGTATTGCAGCATCAGCATGGCATCCCCCACCGCGATGGCCAGCGCCCCGCCCGAACCGCCTTCGCCGATGATGGTGCAGATCATCGGCACCTTGAGTTCGGCCATCACGTACAGGTTCCTGCCGATGGCTTCCGACTGGCCGCGCTCTTCCGCGCCCACGCCGGGATAAGCACCGGGTGTGTCGATGAAGGTCATGATCGGAATACCGAACTTCTCGGCCAGACGCATCAGGCGCATCGCCTTGCGATAACCCTCCGGGCGCGGCATACCGAAGTTACGGTATTGGCGTTCTTTGGTGTCGCGGCCTTTCTGGTGGCCGATGACCATCACGCTCTGGCCGTTGAAACGTGCCAGACCGCCGACGATGGCCGCATCGTCCGCATAAACGCGGTCGCCGTGCAGCTCTTCGAAATCGGTGAACAGGTGTTCGATGTAATCGAGGGTATAGGGCCGTTGCGGGTGGCGGGAGACCTGCGAAATCTGCCAGGGCGTGAGCTTGGCATAGATCTCTTTGGTCAGTGTTTCGCTCTTTTTCTTCAGCCGCGCGATCTCGTCGGAGATATCCAGCGCGGAATCGTCCTGAACAAAACGCAATTGCTCGATCTTGTTCTCCAGTTCGGAAACAGACTGCTCAAAATCCAGGAAGGTGACTTTCATAAAACACTCTTTGATTAACTGTCGATTCGGATGGGGCGCAATGATACAGCAATCGCTCAGAGAGAGAAAAAGCGTTTGATCGTGGCAAGTATCTCATTGTGTTGCAAGAACAAGTCTTTGTGCTTCGCCGTCGCATCGAGGTTCTGCATGGCACTTTCCAACTCGGCGCGGCGCGTCACCAGCACGCTGGTGATCTCCTCGGCGATGCTGGGGCGGGCTTTCAGGATATCCTCGAACACCTCTTTGTCCAGACGGTAACACTCCACATCCGTTTTGGCGACCACCGATGCGGAACGCGGCTCGCCGGTCATCAGCCCCATCTCGCCGAAAAAGCTGCCTTTTTCCAGTGTGCGCAGGGTACGCTGCTTGCCATTGGGCAATTCCAGATAGACCTCAGCTTCTCCGTTGATGATGACGTACAGCCAATGGGCGACCGAGCCCTGCTTGGAAATGACCACGCCCTTGGCGAACGGTGTGTAGCGCAAACGCTTGGCCAGCGACTCCAGCTCATTATCGGCCATCTGCGTGAACAGCTCCACACGGCGCAACATCCTGGTGCGCAGATTGATCTCGCGCTGTTGCACCCCCTCTTCATATTGTTCGTTCTGTTTGGTGAGACGGATGTTCTGCTCCGGCACGGCCAGCTTGATCTCGGCCCGCTGTAACGCGGTGAAGATATGCCAGCGCACCACCGAGTCGGTCGGGTCATCCACGGCCAGATCGGTCAGCCAGTAACGCAGGGCGTAACGGGCATTACCCTCTTTATCCATCTCCATCAGCACGCAGTTGGGGAGCGGGTCTTTGGCGACGTTGCCGATATCCGCCTGCAACAGGGCACTCTCGACGGTGTTGATGACCTTGGCGGGAGTGACTTCCAGCGCGATGGTGAACCATATCCAGCGGCGCCACTGTACCGGCTGGTCGGTACGACGCCCCAGCACCGTGAATTTATTCTTCATCAACTGGCTGTTCGGGATCACCACCGTCTCCCAGTTGCGGGTCTCCACCAGCGTCGAACGCCAGCGGATATCCACCACCTTGCCGGCGACATCGTCGACCTTGATCCAATCTCCCACACCGACCGAGTTGTCCAGTTGCAGGGCCAGTCCGCCGAGGATGTTTCCCAGCGTATCCTGCATGGCGAACGCGACCACTGCTGTGATCATGGCCGAAGTCGCCAGAATGCTGCCCAGCTCCAGCCCCGCATAACGCAACCGGATCATGCCCCAGGCGATATAAGCGATGATGACGAAGATATCTTCCGTGATGCGCGGCGGTGAGAAACGGAACACAGGCACTAGGATGCGGAAGACCAGTTGCCCCCACAGACGGATGACCGCGATCCCCGCGCCGATGATAAAGGCCTCGTGCAGAGTGGCCGCAGCACGGGTGAGTTCCAGCGCATAGATGAATCCGCTGAGCAGCAACCCGAGTTGGCAGGCGAAGAAGAATCCCAGCGTGTTGACCAGACTTTGGCGTTCGTCGCGGCGAAAATGGAACAACAGCACCGCGATACACAGCACCATGATCAGCACGGGGAAAGACTCTTCTCCCCAGAAATAGCCGACCATTTTATCGAAAAAATCCATATTTATTGATGACTGCCCGATAGAGACCGCGGCATTCTACACCACGGCGAAACTCGCCAAAGCGCGCGGTCGCTTCCACGCCTGCCACAAGCGACTACGGGTCAATTCGTAACTGCGGGCCCCCTCTTCCTGTAACACCGTCAACCAGAGCTGCCCGACTTCACCCGCTGCCAATTGTTGTACCAGGGGCGCAAGTAGTTCCTGTTCGAAACGCAGCAGCGCTTCGCGCCACGCGTAATAGTCTCCCCGCCGCACGGCGACACTCAATGCCTCCCATACATACAACACCGTCTCTGTCTGGCTGTGGGCGGCTCCCTGTCCAATCGAAGCCTGTGCGAAAGCCGCCGCCAGCGGGCTATCACCGTGGGCTTCAGCAAAAGGCCGCGATAATCCGGCGGCATGCCCGCCCCCCCATAACCACAGACTATTCACCGGCACACTGTCCACAGTCACCTGCTGGACAGACTGACCATAGAGCAACATCTGCATCTCGTTCAACAGGCCGTGCCATTTCAATGCCTGCTCTCCCTGCGGCATATAACGGCGCGCATCCCGCCCTTCGACCTGATAGACCGAATGTGTGTGCAACTGAGGATCCTCAGCCAGACGCAGATACCAGCGCCGGGGATGCGGCGCGAAGAAAGCCAAACCATCGCCGGAAAAATGCCGGTTCAACTGCGCGCACAATTGCGTGGCGTGTTGCTGATCGGGTGCCACATTGGTTTGCAGGATCGTCTGGTCGCGCTCCAGCCGCAGATGCACCGGATCGGCGCGCAGCCAGTAATAACCTTCCGGCTGCAAACCGTCCGCCAGCAGGGTGACGGGGGCGATAGCCGAATCTGCGACGGC
The DNA here is from genome assembly GCA_030823955.1 of Gallionellaceae bacterium. Classification (GTDB taxonomy): domain Bacteria; phylum Pseudomonadota; class Gammaproteobacteria; order Burkholderiales; family Gallionellaceae; genus PALSA-1006. The sequence continues at coordinate 2,434 of JAVBYO010000023.1, read as the reverse complement.
ATAAGCTTGGCACAACCAATCTTCCAGTGTATGCACCGTCAGGGTTTGTACTTTGCCCCGCGCCAAGGCTTTCTCCAGCACAGGCAGTGCCAATCCGGCACAGACTTCTTTTGCCAACGGCTGCGGCAAAAATAGGTCGGGGATAACGATATGGATCTGTTTCATATCAACCACCAAAGTTAATCAGTCGGCTCGCAAAATGCGCAGTGGCGACAAACGGCTGATACGCCGTGTCGCCAGCCATCCGGTCAGCGTGACTATAGCCACCCCGCCCGACACACCAAGGAACCACACGGAAATATTTATCTGATACGGAATCTCCAATACGAAACGCGCCAGCACCCAGCCCAGCAACACCGCTCCCGCTGCGGCGAACAAACCGCTCAGCCCGCCCAATATGGCGAACTCGGACAGGTGTAGACGGCGCAGGTAAGCACTGTCCGCTCCCAAGGTGCGCAGGATGGCCGCTTCATGGTTGCGCTCGTCCTGCGTTGCCAACAGTGCGGCATACAACACGGCAAGACCGGAGAGCAGCGTAAACAGGAACACCGCACTCACCGTCTGCGCGATCTGGTCCATGATGTTGCGCACCTGCGCGATCACTGCGCCAGTGTCGATCAGCAGGATATTGGGAAAGGCGCGCGACAACTCATCACCCGCGCGCACCTTGTCCGGCGGCAGATAGAAGCTGCTCAGATAACTGCTCGAAAAATCCTGAAGTAACTCTGGTGTGGCAATGACGAAGAAATTCACCTTCATCGAATCCCATTGCACCTTGCGCAGGCTGGTGACACGCGCCGTAAAGCTGCTGCCCGCCACATCGTAGGTGAGTGTGTCGCCAAGCTTAATGTTCAAGGTCTGGGCGATGCCCTCCTCCACGGACAGCTCGCCCGCGCCCCCACTGCCCCACCACTTCCCGCTCACCAACTCGTTCCACGCCGGCATCTGCTCCATATAAGACAAGTTGAACTCGCGCTCCACCAGCGCTTTCGCACGCGGTTCGGCATAGTTGTCTCCGTTGACCGCTTTGTCGTTGATAGCAATCAACCTTCCGCGCACCATAGGTTGCAACTCCGGCGACGGCAACGCCCGCACCGCAAAAAAATCCCGCACCGGCTGCGCTTGATCGGGCTGGATGTTTACCACGAAACGATTCGGTGCATCCGGCGGCAACTTGCCCTGCCAGCTTTGCAACAGATCGGCACGTACCAGCGTCAGCACCAGCAACGCCATACCACCCAGACTGAGCGCGACTACCTGTACCGCATTACCACGCCCATGTCTCACCAAATTTGCAAGGGCATATTGCAGACTTTTCGCATACTGTAGGAGCGGGCCGTGCCCGCGAATAGCCTGCAAGTCGCGGGCATGGCCCGCTCCTACAGGAATCCAATCCCGTTGCGAAATTCGATGCAACCCATGCAACATCACCCACGCCAACCAACCGAACACCAACAATCCGACCAACAGCCCGCCCAACACTGCCAAGCCCAACTTCAACGAACCCGCATGCCACAGGAACAGTGCCGCCAACACCGCTACCGCCACACCGTAGACCAACCAAGCGCTGGCTTCCGGCGTACCCAGTTCGCGCCGCAACACGCGCAAGGGCGACACTTTGCGCAATTGCAACAAAGGCAGGAAGGCGAACCCCAACAACAAGGCAAAACCGCTGACTGCCGCTTTGAGCAGCGGCAACACACTCGGCTGTGGCAAACTCGCCTCGCGCATGGAAGCGATACTCTCCACCAGCACCGCCTGTGTGGCATAACCCATTACCCCACCGAACAACACCGCCATCACACCGAGCAAGATGAACTGATACAGGAATAGCCATAACACCTGCCCCTGCTGCGCACCGAGGCAACGCATCACGGCCACACCGTCCAGATGGCGCGATACGAAACGCCGCGCCGCCAAAGCCATCGCAGCTCCTGCAAGAATCGCCGCAGTGAGCGCGGCCAGACCGAGAAAATGCTCCGCCCGCTCCAACGCCGTGCGTATCTCGGGGCGCGCATCACGCACATCCTCCATCTTCTCGTTACCGGACAGCTTGCTTTCCAGCGAAGTGCGGAATTCCAGCACCTGTTTTGCCTCACCAGCAATCATCAAACGGTACGAGATACGGCTACCCTCTTGCAGCAACCCGGTAGATACCAAGTCCGCCTCGTTCAGCAACACACGCGGAGCAAAACTGGCGAAACCGATGGACTGGTCGATGTCTTTCACGATCCGCGCCACCACCGTAAAACGCTGCGCCCCGATACCCACCTCATCACCCACGGCCACATTCAAACGCCGCAACAAGCGTTCATCCACCCACACCGTTCCGCGCGCGGGAATCGCTCTTATCGCCCCCTCCCCCTCGATGGGGGAGGACTGTGGAGAGGGTGAAATCTTTGCGCTTACACCTCCCCCATTTCCATCATCAACC
>JAVBYO010000030.1 GCA_030823955.1 Gallionellaceae bacterium | reverse complement strand
AAACCCCCCGCTATTCATCCGATTGGAATGGGAAAAGATCGGGATAATGGCATCAAGCACCCGTCCGGGTCATAAGACTTTTTCCTACAAAGTCCGAGAAGCAACTTCCTACACAAGAAATAGCCATTCTCCGATTTTCCCTACACGGCTCTTTCCGCACAATGCAGTCATCGAAACACACAACCGATTGCACCCGAGGAGACCGAACATGAACGCACAGCAACTGCACGAAGAGATCAAAGAAGCCAACCTGTCCTACATGATGCTGGCCAAACAAATGATCAACGACGACAAGACCAGCGCCATCTTCCGCCTGGGCATCAGCGAAGAGATGGCCGACATCCTGGCCGGACTGACCCCCGCACAACTGCTCAAGATGGCCGCCAGCAACATGCTGCTGTGCGCCTTCCGCTTCGACGAACGCCTCCTGCTCAACATGGTCACCGACTTCAACAAAGACCGCATGATGTCCCAGGCCCACGCCACCATCCTCATGGCCGGACGTCCCGTAGAAGCCGTTGCCGCCTAAGCAGACACACCGAACCAGCGAAACACAGGGGAAAGCACCATGAAAAACAAAAGCGTCGTCACCGAAGCCCGCGAGATCCAAATCGCCATCGAACTCATCAACCTGGGCGCCCGCCTGCAAGTATTGCAGGAAGAGACCAAACTGAGCCGCGAACGCCTGCTCAAACTCTACAAAGAAGTCAAAGGAGAATCCCCCTCCAAAGGCATGCTACCGTACTCCACCGACTGGTTCATGAGCTGGCTGCCGAACATCCACTCCTCCCTGTTCATGGATATCTACCAATACCTGAGCAAACACACCAGCGTCACCGGCGTAGAAGCCCTGATCAAGAGCTACCGCCTGTACCTGGAACAGATCGAGATCTCGCAGGGCGAACCCGAACTCAGCATCACCCGCGCCTGGTTCCTGATCCGCTTCTTTGAAGCCAACATGCTGGAACTGACCGTCTGCACCGAATGCGGTGGCCACTTTGTGACCCATACGGACGAACTGACCAAAGACTACGTCTGCGGCATCTGCCGTCCGCCCTCGCGTGCGGGCAAGACCAAGAAGGCCGCATTGCTGGAAGCCATCGCCGGATAACCGAACAACAGAAGGAGATCATCATGCAAATCCATCAACATGTGTCCCACGGTTTGTTGTATTCCATCGCCCCGCAGGATATCGAGCAACTGCGCCTGAGTGAAAGCGCGGTACACGACGAGTTTGACTGGGAAGAATATGAAGCCGAGATATCAGGCGGCTCTCTCGCCAACAACGTCCTCGATTTCCTGAAAGAAGTCGCAAGCAAATAACACCGGCTCAGGCCGGCTCTACAGCGGGACGGCCTAGCAGCCGTCCGTTCTCAGCTGTTCGACTTCACCCATTGCACGATCCCTGCTGCATTCGTCGCGCCTGCCTGGCGCGCGATCTCACGCCCACCTTTGAATAAAGCCAGTGTAGGTATGCTGCGGATGTCGTAACGCGCGGCCAGTTCCTGCGCCTCTTCTGTATTCAGTTTGGCGACGCGGTAATGCGGCTCGAGTTGCTGTGCCGCTTTTTCGAACTCGGGGGCCATCATGCGGCAGGGGCCGCACCAGGGGGCCCAGAAATCCACCAATACCGGGATATCGCTGTGCGCGATGTGTTGCATGAAATTGGCACTGGTCAACACAGTCGGGTGAGCGCTGAACAAAGGCTGTTTACACTTGCCGCAAGTGGGGGCGTCCCCCGTCTTGTCGGTCGGGACGCGGTTGGTGGCGTTGCAATGCGGGCAAACGATGTGTAACGGGTCGGTCATGATGCGCTCCATAAATTAGATATTTCTAATATATGGGGGTGTGCGCAGGATTTCAAGAGGCGATGAAACGCATCGAAAGATCGACGGCTTCCACATCCTTGGTGAGTGCGCCGATGGAGATGCGGTCTATGCCGGTTTCGGCGATGACCCGCGCGGTTTTCAGGGTGATACCGCCGGAGGCTTCCAATTCCGCACGGCGCGAGGTGAATTCGACGGCGTTACACATCTGTTCCAGATTGAAATTGTCCAGCAGGACGAGTTTTGCACCGGCATCCAGTGCTTCGCTCAATTGCGCCATGGTCTCGACCTCGATTTGTATGCTGGCGATTTCGGGAGCCAGACGATAAGCCTGTTTGAGTGCGTTGCATACACCGCCCGCCGCCATGATGTGATTCTCTTTGATGAGGATACCGTCGAACAGACCAACGCGCTGATTGTGTCCGCCGCCTATCCGCACCGCGTATTTCTGGGCGAGACGCAAGCCGGGCAGGGTCTTGCGTGTATCCATGATCTTGGCCTGTGTACCCTTCACGGTATCGACATAACGGTGCGTCAGGGTCGCCGTGCCGGACAGCGTTTGCAGAAAATTCAGCGCGGCGCGCTCCGCGGTGAGCAGGGCGCGGGCATTGCCGCGTATCTCGCACAGTTTTTCGTTTGGGGCGACCTGGCTGCCATCGCGTACATACCAGTCGATCTTGCAGCCCGGATCCAGCGTCTTGAAACAGGCATTGAACCAAGCGCTGCCGCACAGTACCGCGTGTTGGCGGGTGATCACGGTGGCATGTCCGAGCGCCTTTTCCGGCACGAGTTGTGCCGTCAGATCGCCATCAGTACCCATATCTTCGGCCAATGCGGAATGGACATTGGCGCGGATGACGGCAGCGAGTTCGGGGTTCTGGTGGGGCATGGCGGTAACGAATCAAAAAGACAGGGTAATTGTATACAAGAAAGGAGGATGATGTGACGACTTGAAATCTGAGCAGGGCATCCGCATCTAGGGGGCAGTCCGATATCCTTTGAAGGAGTCACCATGCGTTTCGATAAGTTCACCACTAAGCTGCAACAAGCACTGTCCGATGCCCAAGGTTTGGCCGTAGGCGCCGACAACCAGTTCATTGAGCCGCAGCATCTGCTGCTGGCGCTGCTCAACGATGTCGACAGCGGGGCGGCCTCGCTGCTGGCGCGCGCTGGCGGCAATACCAATGCGCTCAAGACCGCGCTCAACGACGCCGTATCGCGCCTGCCCAAAGTGGAGGGGCACGGCGGCGAAGTACAGGTCGGGCGCGACCTCGCCAACCTGTTCAACCTCACCGACAAAGAAGCGCAGAAACGCGGCGACCAGTTCATCGCCTCGGAGATGTTCCTGCTGGCACTGACCAATGACAAAGGCGAGAGCGGACGCCTGCTCAAGCAGCATGGCGTGACCCGCGCCCCGCTGGAGACGGCCATCAGCGCGGTACGCGGCGGCGAATCGGTCGGTTCGCAGGAAGCCGAAGGCCAGCGCGAATCACTGAAAAAATACTGTCTCGACCTCACCGAACGCGCGCGTATGGGCAAACTCGACCCGGTCATCGGGCGTGACGACGAGATCCGCCGCGCCATCCAGGTGCTGCAACGTCGCACCAAGAACAACCCCGTATTGATCGGCGAGCCCGGTGTGGGCAAGACCGCGATTGTTGAAGGTTTAGCCCAACGGATTATTAACGGCGAAGTGCCGGAATCGCTCAAAGGTAAGAAGGTGCTGTCGCTGGATATGGCGGCGCTGCTGGCCGGTGCCAAGTATCGCGGTGAATTTGAAGAGCGCCTGAAAGCGGTGCTGAAAGAACTGGCGCAGGACGAAGGCAACAACATCGTGTTCATTGACGAGCTGCATACCATGGTAGGGGCGGGCAAGGCCGAAGGCGCGATGGATGCGGGCAATATGCTCAAACCCGCCTTGGCGCGCGGCGAATTACACTGCATCGGTGCGACCACGCTGGACGAATACCGCAAATACATCGAGAAAGACGCCGCGCTGGAACGCCGTTTCCAGAAAGTGTTGGTGGACGAACCCAGCGTGGAATCAACCATCGCCATCCTGCGCGGTTTGAAAGAAAAGTACGAAGTGCATCACGGTGTCGAGATCACCGACCCCGCCATCGTCGCGGCGGCGGAACTTTCGCACCGTTACATCACTGACCGCTTCCTGCCGGACAAGGCCATCGATCTCATCGACGAGGCCGCCTCGCGTATGAAGATGGAGATCGATTCCAAGCCGGAGGTGATGGATAAACTCGAACGCCGTTTGATCCAGCTCAAGATCGAGCGCGAAGCCGTCAAGAAAGAAAAAGACGAAGCTTCCAAGAAACGACTCGCCCTCATCGAGGACGAGATCAAAAAGCTACAACGCGAATACGCCGACCTGGAAGAAATCTGGAAGGCGGAAAAAGGTGCGGCACAGGGCGCTGCCACCGTAAAAGAAGAGATCGAAAGTGTGCGTGCCGAGATCGTGCGCCTGCAACGCGAAGGCAAACTGGAGAAAGTGGCCGAGCTGCAATACGGCAAGCTGCCGCAGTTGGAAGCCAAATTGAAAGAGGCGGCACAACGCGAAGCAGAGGGTGGTGCGCAAAAGAACAAACTGCTGCGCACCCATGTCGGCGCGGAAGAGATCGCCGAAGTGGTGTCGCGGGCCACCGGCATCCCCGTGAGCAAGATGATGACGGGCGAGCGCGACAAGTTGCTCAAGATGGAAGACAAGCTGCACGAGCGCGTAGTGGGACAGGATGAGGCTGTGCGCCTCGTGTCCGACGCCATCCGCCGTTCGCGTTCCGGCCTGTCCGACCCGAATCGTCCGTATGGCTCCTTCCTGTTCTTGGGCCCAACGGGCGTGGGCAAGACCGAGCTATGCAAAGCGCTGGCCGGATTCATGTTCGACTCCGAAGATCACCTCATCCGCATCGACATGAGCGAATACATGGAGAAACATTCCGTTGCGCGACTGATCGGCGCGCCGCCGGGTTATGTCGGCTACGAAGAAGGCGGTGGTTTGACCGAAGCCGTGCGCCGCAAACCGTACAGCGTGATCCTGCTGGACGAAGTGGAAAAGGCACACCCGGACGTGTTCAACGTGCTGCTACAAGCGCTGGACGATGGGCGTATGACCGACGGTCAGGGCCGCACCGTGGACTTCAAGAACACCGTGATCGTGATGACCTCCAACCTAGGTTCGCAGATGATCCAGCAGATGTCCGGCGACGATTACCAAGTGGTGAAACTGGCGGTGATGGGTGAGGTGAAGAGTTATTTCCGTCCCGAATTCATCAACCGTATCGACGAGGTGGTGGTGTTCCATGCGCTGGACGAGAAGAACATCAAGAATATCGCGCGCATCCAGTTGCAATATCTGGAAAAACGCCTCGCCGCCATGGAGATGAAGCTGGAAATATCGGATGCCGCGCTGGCCGAGATCGCCAATGCGGGCTTCGACCCGGTGTACGGTGCGCGTCCGCTGAAACGGGCCATCCAGGCGCAACTGGAGAACCCGCTGGCGAAAGCCATCCTCGAAGGACGTTTTGCCGCCAAGGACACCATCAAGGTAGACTGCAAGGCGGGAGTAATGAAGTTCGACAAGGGATAAGCCGCCGCGCGCTGTATTGCGGCGGGTAGGGCGTGTCCGGTACGCGATTTGGAAACATCCGCGTACGGGGCACGCTCCTGTTTTTCCGCAGACACATTTATTGGGATTTAGGAAATGCAGATGAAATATGTACTGAACGGGCGCGGCAAGCCTGCCAGCCCGTTGCGCAAACTGGCCACGCTGGTCTTGGCGATAGTCATGCTGGGGCTGGTGGTGATGTTCTCGGTCGTGGCACTGACGGTCATCCTCGTCGTCGGCGTGGTGGCTTTCGCCTATCTGTGGTGGAAGACGCGCAAACTGCGCAAGATGATGCGCATGATGCAAAGCTTGTCCACCGCCGAACGGCGACGCCAAGAGCGGGCGAGTAACGACGGAGTGTTCGAGGGAGAAGCGGTGGTGGTGGAGCCGCAGGAGCGGAAATAAACCTCCGCAACGTATGCCAGCCCGGTGCGCCGGGCTTTTTGTTGCGCGCTAATCTGAAGTCGTGTCGGTCTGCGTCTGTCCCATGATGGGCAAATCCGCCCGCGCCAGCTTGAGTGACTCGAACACCTTCAGCGCCGCATACGCATCGTTCGCGGCATACAACATCTGCTGCGGGCTGAGTTCGCGCTGCGACCAATCGGTGGTGGTCACCTTCTTCGACTTGGCGAAACGCTGCTTGAACACCAGCCCCACCGCATTGCGCACCCCCATCTCCTTCTGGTAGCCCTGCATACTGAATACCGTGTTCAGATCGACCACCCCGCCGAAGCGGATGCCGAACTTCTTGAGGATATGCCCGTTATCCGACCTGAGTCCGAAGCCCACCTTGATGATCTGGTGCGAACTGAGCAACGCCATCAGCGCCGGCAACCCCTCTGTCCGGTGCGGCTGGAACAGATAAGCCCGGTCGGGCAAAGCGAACTGCACCACATGCGGCCCGTCGCTGGTTTCGCCCACCGCAAAGGTCGGCTTGGATTCGGTATCGAAGCCGACGATACCCGCCGCCGTGATCGCGTCCGCGGCGGCGGCGAACTCAGCCGCGTTTCTGGGCACGTGGATAACATCGAGCGTGAGGCCGGGAAACGGCTCCATCAGTGCGATCTCGGGTTTGCTTGGAGCCTGTTTTTTCATGGGGTGAGTCATGTAAAGAGCGGATTATTTGCGAAGTGCATATTCCGCCAGCAAGGCCAATTCCTCGCGGTAGATGCGCTTGAACAGAAACTTGATGAGCAGGTTGGCGACAAACCCCATGCTTTTCATCTCGGTGGAAATAGTCACCTTGGCGGTTTTTCCGCCCTCGACCGCATCGACGATGAAACTGGTAACCGCCAGACCGTCGGTGGTGGACTCCACCAGGATGCGGCCCGGTTCTGGCTCGGTGATAACACTCTGAGCCGCTTGAGCCTTGCCGAACAGGATCATCTCGAAGCGTATCTTCGTCCCCGCGCCGGTGCCGCCTTCTTCCACCACCAAGTTACGGAAATACTTGGGCGGGATGATGTGCGGATGGCCGTTGCGATAGTCGGCGATGATGCCGTACACGTGCTGGGCCGGGGCGGTGATGAGGGCGGATGCCGAGATGTTGAACGTTCCCATGTGTTCTCCTTTAAATATAGGTATAAGCAAGATTCATCAAACACAGTCGGTATGATGTCCAAAGCATCTTCCCGGTCGTTTGACAATATTAGAATATTCTAATATTATGCGCGCCTTGGAAACAGGCAGGTACGTCACATGCGACACCGTGGGGATGCTGCTTGAACTGGACTGTCATCGGTAATTTTATACGGACTCGATATGAATATGAATAAATTAGGGGTATCCGGCCGGATCGCGGCATATTTCCAGAGCGCGCAAATCACGCCGCTGCTGGCGATCATTGCTTTCATGATGGGGATATTTGCCATTGTGGTGACCCCCCGGGAAGAAGAGCCGCAGATCAATGTCACCATGGCGAACGTGCTCATCCCATTCCCCGGCGCCTCCACCAAGGATGTCGAAAAGATGGTCTCCATCCCGGCGGAACAGGTGTTGTCGCAAATCTCCGGGATAGAACACATCACCTCCAGCTCCATCCACGGCATGTCCATCCTGTCGGTCCAGTTCAAGGTGGGCGTACCCCGCACCGAAGCGCTGGTTCGCCTGCACGATACCGTCCGAGCCAACCAGGATTGGCTGCCCAAGGGACTCGGCGTGCTGGAACCCATCATCAAGCCCAGGGGGATTGATGATGTACCCATCCTGACCCTGACCTTGCATGACAAGAACAACCGCATGGATAGTTTGGCGCTGGAAAAGATCGCCAATCGGATCGAGAGCGACCTGAAGCGCGTCAAGGGTACCCGCGAGGTGAAAACCCTGGGCGGCCCGCATCGCGGCATCCGTGTCGAGATCAATCCGGAAGCCATGGCAGCGCGTGGCATCACCGTCCATGACCTGAGGATCGCCCTGCAATCCGCCAATCTCGGCTTGCCGGTGGGAGACCTCATTCACGGCGACAAACTGGTGCAAGTCGAATCCGGTCCGTTCATCCGCTCGGCAGACGATGTAAAAGACATCGTCCTCGGCGTGCGCAATGGCGAACCGGTATTCATCAAGGATATCGCCAAGGTGGCGGACGGCGCGCAGCAAACGCAGCGCATCGTCTGGCACGGCGAAAAAGCCGGTGCAGAGGCCGAATCGGCGCTGTACCCGGCTGTCACCCTGTCGGTGACCAAAAATGCGGGCGAAAACGCCATCGAGGTGGCCAATGGTCTGATCGAGGCCATCGATACGCTGAAAGGCGTGGCGGTACCGGACAATGTCGAGATCGTGGTGGCGCGCAACTATGGCGAGACCGCCGATTCCAAGGCGCAAAAACTGATACAGAAATTGCTGTTTGCGACCGTGTCGGTAGTGGCGCTGGTGTTTTTCCTGCTGGGTCGGCGCGAAGCGCTGATCGTTGGTGCGGCGGTGATCCTGACCCTGACGGCCACCCTGTTCGCCTCCTGGGCGTGGGGCTTCACCCTGAACCGGGTGTCCCTGTTCGCGCTGATCTTTTCCATCGGTATCCTGGTGGACGACGCCATCGTGATCGTGGAGAACATTCACCGCCACCAGCATCTCTATCCGCACAAGCGCCTGATCAACATCATCCCGGCCGCAGTGGATGAAGTGGGCGGAGCCACCATTCTGGCGACCCTGACCGTGATCGCGGCATTGTTGCCGATGGCGTTCGTGAGCGGCCTGATGGGGCCGTACATGAGTCCGATCCCGATCAATGCCAGCATGGGCATGATCCTGTCGCTGACTATCGCCTTCGTGATCACGCCCTGGCTGGCGCTCAAGCTGATGAAACACAAGACCCCGCACGGCCAAGTGGGAGAAGTGATCGAGCAGGTCGATACCGTCATCGAACATGCCGAATCGGCCGCGCACAAATGGCTGAAGCCCAAGTTCCAGGCGATCTTCCGCCCCTTCCTGCGCGATGACCACGGCTCACGCAACCGCAAATTCCTCGGGCTTGCCGTTATGGGCATGATCACCCTGTCGGTGGCGCTCCCGGTGGTCGGGCTGGTGGTGCTGAAGATGCTGCCGTTTGACAACAAATCCGAGTTCCAGGTTGTGCTCGATATGCCTTCCGACACCCGCGTGGAAAAGACCGCTGCCGTGCTGAAGGAAATGGGCGCATATCTGGCCAAGATGCCGGAATTGAAGGACTACCAGATCTACGCCGGTACCGCCGCACCGATCAACTTCAACGGTCTGGTGCGCCAGTATTACCTGCGCGCATCCGAGGCGCAGGGTGACATCCAGGTCAATCTGGTGGACAAGCACGAGCGCAAGGAAAAGAGCCATGCCATCGCCATGCGTGTGCGCCCGGCGCTGGATGCCATCGCCAAAAAATACGACGGGCGGGTAAAAGTGGTCGAAGTGCCGCCCGGCCCGCCGGTGTTGTCGCCGCTGGTGGCCGAAGTGTACGGGCCGACCGATGAAGGACGTTATGCCATTGCCCAGAAGATACTGAAGGTCTTCCAGGAAACCGAAGGCGTGGTGGACGTGGACGACAGCGCGATCATTGCATCGCCCAAGAAATTCCTCGTGGTTGACCGTCGCAAAGCCAGCCTGATGGGGGTGCCGCAACAACTGATCGTCACCACGCTGAGTGCCGGACTGTCCGGCGAAGAAATTGCCTTCCTGCATGACGAGACCAAATATCCGGCGGCCACCATCATCCGCCTGCCCGAAAGCAGACAGAACACGCTGGACGATTTGCTCAAGCTGACGGTGCGCAACGCGAACCGCGAACTGGTGCCCATGCGCGAACTGGTGCGAGTGGTGGATTCCACGCGCGAGCAGCCGATCTACCACAAGGATCTGTTGCCGGTGACCTATGTCGTTGGCGATACCGCAGGCAGCAACGACAGCCCGCTGTATGCCGCATTCAAGATGCGTACGGCCATCCAGCAGATCACCGACGAGCACGGCAAGGGACTGGACGAATACTTCATCAATCAGCCCAAAGACCATTATCGCAGCTACGCCATCAAGTGGGATGGCGAATGGCAGATCACCTATGAGACCTTCCGCGACATGGGCATCGCCTATGCCGTGGGCATGATTATCATCTACCTGCTGGTGGTGGCGCAGTTCGGTTCTTACCTCACGCCGCTCATCATCATGGCCCCCATCCCGCTGACCATCATCGGCGTGATGCCGGGACACGCCCTGCTGGGAGCGCAGTACACCGCCACCTCCATGATCGGCATGATCGCGCTGGCGGGCATCATCGTGCGCAATTCCATCCTGCTGGTGGATTTCATCAACCTGCAATTGAAACAGGGCGTGCCGTTCAAGGAAGCAGTGGTCAACTCTTCCGTCACACGCGCGCAACCCATCATGCTGACCGGGCTGGCCGCCATGCTGGGTGCCTTCTTCATCCTGGATGACCCCATCTTCAACGGCCTCGCCATCTCGCTGATCTTCGGCATTCTGGTGTCGACACTGCTCACGCTGGTGGTCATCCCGTTGCTGTATTACGTTGTATACGCCGGCAAGCCCATGGTTGCCGACCACAAACAAGGAGAACACGCATGAAGCGCAAGATGAGCACACTCGCCGTACTGGCGGCTCTGGGCGGCATTTCGCTCTCCGCCCCGGTGCTGGCGGACGATCTGCTGCAAGTCTGGCAGGCGGCCAAGGAACACGACCCGCAATACCTCGCCGCGCAGTCCGATAAATCCGCCGGTACATCGCGCCGCAACCTGGGCGACACCCTGTTCAAACCCAGCGTGAGCCTAGTGGCCAGTGCCGGTGCGGTGCAGCAGAACACCACACTGGCAGGCGCACAGTTCTCCCAGTCTGCGCTGGGCAGCTACAACAATGCCAACTTCAACACCTCGATCAATTCCGGCCTCCACACCAAAGTGGCTTTGCAGGCGGCCATGCCCCTGTATGACCGCGAACTGTCGGCCCAGCAGGACCAACTGAAACTCTCGGCCGAGGTGACGGACAGCGGCATGGACGCAGCCGATCAGGCGTTGCTCCTGCGTGTTTCAGAAAATTATTTCGAAGCGCTCAAGATGCAAACTACGCTGGCCCTGCTGGCCGAGCAGGAGCAAGCCGTATCGGCCACCCATACCGAGATCAGCCGCCGCCAGCAACTGGGCGATGCCAGCAAGATCGACGAGCGTGCAACGGCGGAACAGGTCGAAGCCGTCAAAGTGAAATTGCTCAACACCGAACTGGCCCACCATAATCAATTGCTCGCACTGACCGAATTGACCGGCAAGGCCGTCAAGGTGAATCCGCTGGACGAGCGTTTCAATGCCGATGCCATCGTGGTGGGCAGCGCCGGTGGTTGGGTTGCCAAAGCCCGGCAAAACAACCCGCAACTGAAAATGCTGGCCTTGCAGGAACAGGTCAAACGTTCCGAGACCAACCGTTATGGCTCGGCTTATTCCCCCAAACTCAGTCTGGTCGCCCAGCTTGAGCGGCAACGCGCCGACGGCAGCGGCGATTATGGTTCGGCCAGCAGCAGCGCCACCAACCACATGCTCGGCGTGCAATTGTTCGTGCCGCTGACCGATGGCGCGCGCTCCGCCCGGAAAGAGGAGTCCTACTACCTCGCCGAAAAATCACGGCAGGAATATGAGCGTGCCGCGCTTGAGATCGACCGGCAGATCAATTCGCTGTGGTTCGCGCTGAACGGCGGAAAGGCACGTATCGAAGCCCTCGGCAGAATGGTCGCCCTGAGCCGGGAAAAACTGGATGCCACTCAGCGCAGCCATCGCCAGGGATCACGCACCACGCTGGAATTGCTGGCCGCGCAAAGCGACTACATCGCTGCCAGATTGCAACGGCTGGAAGAACAGATCAACCTGATCCAGAACCGCATGCGCTTGGCTGCGCTGGCCGGTGACATTTCCGAAGCAGACCTGACCTTGGTCAACCGCTTTATCGCCCGGCCATGACGGGGCGGCCTGCGGGCCGCAAGGGATGCTAGGTGAATGCGGTGCGGGCACGCAATTGTCCGCAAGCGCCCTCGACTTCCTGCCCGGCTGAGTCGCGTATCTTGGCGAGGATGCCGCGTTGCTTGAGGTACACCACCATCGCCGCGATGCGTTCGGCAGCGGGGCGGCGATAGGGTAGGCCATCCACTGCATTGAACGGAATGAAATTCATCACCGCGTATTTTCCGCAGAGCAAAGCGGCGATGCGCTCCAGCTCCGCATCGTTATCGTTCATCCCCTCGATCAACGTCCATTGATATTGCACCGGATAATTGGTGGAACGCGCATACACCTCGGCACGCTCCACCAACTCCTCAATGGCGATCTGCGGCGCATGCGGCAGCAGCTTCGCGCGTAGTGTTGCATCAGTGCTGTGCAGTGAAAGGGCGAGGGCGGGCTTTACTTTTTCCAGAGGCAAACGCTCAAACACCCTTACATCCCCCACCGTAGAAAGCACCAACTCCTTGTGCCCGATGTTGCCCTGCGTGCCCAGTACCTCGATGGCCTCCAGCACATTGTCCAGATTGTGCGCGGGCTCACCCATGCCCATGAACACCACCTTGCTCACTGCGCGGCGTTTGCGCGCCAACACCACCTGCCCCACGATCTCCGCGCTGCCGAGCTGGCGCAACAGACCGTTCTTGCCGCTCATGCAAAACACACAGCCCACCGCACAGCCCACCTGCGTCGAAACGCACAGCCCGCCGCGCGGCAGCAGCACACTCTCCACCATCTGGCCGTCATGCAATTGCACTAACAGTCGCGCTACGTCCTCATTAACCAGTCCCCTCTCCCGCTGGGAGATAACCAGCGACTTGCCCGCTTGCGGGCTTAGTCGAATGGCTAGTGGTTCCATCAGGGCTAGGGTGAGGGAGCCGCTCGTTGAATTGCTTCCCTCACCCCGACCCTCTCCCAGAGGGCGAGGGGGGAAATCGGGCTGGCTTGGTACATTCTTGGCGGGGTACTCGCCATGCAGTCGCGCCAAGCCATCCAATTCCGCCTCAATGGCAGACAACTCATTGCGTAGCGCTGCGGGAAAGAAAGTCGCGGCAGGGCTGCCCTTGCGGTCATACGAGCACCGCTGCACCCAGCCGCGCAGCAGGCGGTCTTCGTGGCAAGGCTTGCAGCCCAAGTCGCGCAGGCGTAACCGGAGTTGGGAGATACGCAGCGATGGGGGAGAGGCGGAAGTCAAAGCGGGTTTGAAATGGGTTGCGGAGAAGTGATGCGGATTTTAACTCAAGCTTAGACATGCTATGTGGCGGTGGAGAATTGAAAACCAAGCGAGTAGGGCTATTAGTCTCCTACCAATTATGTGATGTCAAAGCGTGACAAGAATCTGGCGCCCTTCTGGTGGTTTTGTAGGAGCGTGCCCTGCACGCGATAGCGCTCTGTCGCGTGCAGGGCACGCTCCTACAGTTTTGGCTCGTTCAGATTAGGCTGATGCTCAGCCCTATTCGCCTCAATCGAATTTCTTGCGCAGCTCGTCGCGCTCGAACCACCACGCATCGCCCACGATGATGTTCACCACCTTGCCCAAACGCGGCAAAAAGATCTGCGGGTCGCGCAGTGCCAGCTTCTCCATCCACTGGTCGAGCGCGGCTTGGTCGCGCACCTTGCTGTGGCGTTCGGCCACGCGGCCGATCAGCGTGTTGGCAAGGAAGCTCAGGCTCTCGTGGCTTGCATCATCGGCGCGCAGGTCGATCACATAACGCGCGGCCACGGCGGCGAGTGCCGCACCGTCCGAGTTGTCCGGCGTCTCCTCCACGATATGCATCAGCATCGCCAGCGTCAGCTCGGGATCAACCGGAAAACTCACCGCCAGCCACACCCCCATGCCCAGCGCCGCGACAGAATCTTTCTGTTCGCTCTGATACAACACATCGCAGGCTTCCACCGCATCTTTCCATGCATCGTGTCGCAGCGCGGTATCGAACGCCTCGCGTGCCAGCGACCATGCTTCCGGCTTGCGCTCCAGCGCCATCAAGATCTCGGCTACATCCAGTTGCAGGCGCGCGCGATCAAGCGGTGCGGCATTGCTTAGGGCGTTCAACGCCTGCAACTTCTCCGCAAGCTGCTGCTTCAGCGCGGCGGACTCGCTCTCTTTTGCGTGGTCTCTTTTTTCGACAAAGTTCTTGCTCATGCCGGGTTACTCTTGCGCAGGCTTCACAAAATTGAGCACCTGCGCATTGGGTAGCGTCCCATCCTTGTAATAAGGCTTGGCTTCATCAAAGCCGAGTTTTTCGGCCAGCTCCTGCTCCCGTTCCGAGATCAGCGCGAAACAATCCTTGATGCCCTGGATCGTGTCACCCGTCAACGGATTGGGGCGCCCGCCCAACGGCGTAACGTCCCGAACGACATTGCCCAGCGTCTTGCGCATCACACGCAAGATCTGCTGCTCTTTACTTAACTCTGCTGTGTTCATGGAAATAAACCGAGGTTGATAGCGGAGGCCGACTCTACTAAAACCAAAGCCTTGTCGCTACGCCCCTTTCGGGTCAGAGCCGCGCACCTGGAGTGTGATTCATCGGCGGTGCGATAGGCGCTATCATCCGCCCCCTCGAACAGGAACCCATCCCATGCAAACGCGCAAACCCATCAACATCCCCGTCGTAGCCGCCACCCCGCAGCATGAGGCCGCCGACAGCAACTGCTCCGGCAACGAAATGGTCGCGCTCATGGTGCTGGGCGACAGCATGCAGCCGGAATTCAGCGAGGGCGAGATACTGGTCATCGAGATGGGTATGGCGGCGGGCGAGGGCGCGTTCATCATCGCCGAAGTGGCGAAAGAAGACTTCATCTTCCGCCAGCTCAAGCGCGATGCACAGGGCGGCTGGCTGTTGCATGCCCTCAACCCCGCTTATCCCGATACCGCCATCGCCGGGCTGGAGATCGTCAAAGGCGTGGTCACCCACAAGAAGCAGCCGGGGAAACGGAAGGAAGTTAAGTTTTACGGGGCGCAGGCGGGTTAGTGAGGTTGTTACTAAGCAGAAGAAAGCCCGGCGATGCTGTCCCTTTAGTTCGGGCAGCTTTACATCATTACGAGCCATAGCTATCATGTGGCTATAATTTGGCGAATGAGGGCTAGACATGGAAATCAGTACAGTAGCTCATGCAAAAAATAACTTGCCCAAACTGATACATGCAGCAGAGGCCGGAGACGACATCCGCATCCATCGGCATGGCAAACTGGTGGCGGTGCTGGTTTCGGCGGATCGCTACCAACAGCGGTTTAATCCGGGCGAGGGCGTATTTCAAGCCATTATGCAGTGGCGGGAAAAACAGCCGGGGTTTGATCTGAGCGATGCCGAAGTGGATAGCTGGCGCGACCGCACACCCGCCAAGGAATCCTCATGGGACTGAAATATTTGCTCGACACCAACATCCTCTCCGAACCCGTCAAGCCACACCCCAACGAACACGTACTGCACAAGCTAAACCAATACAGCGGGCAATACTGCACCTCTGTGACTGTCTGGCATGAATTGCATTACGGCGTTGAACGCATGACAGACTCGAAGCGCAAAAAGAGTTTGTTCGCTTATCTCGATACGCTTGAGCAGGGCGGATTGATTGTATTGCCTTACGAAAAAATGGCCGGCCAATGGCTGGCAAAAGAGCGCGGCAGATTATCAAAACGGGGCATTACCATCCCTTACGCGGATAGCGAAATTGCAGCAATCGCGCACACCAACCAACTCACCTTAGTCACGCGCAACACTGCTGATTTTGCAATTTACAAAGAATTGAATATTCAAAACTGGTTTACGGCTTAAGCTCTGCGGGCTTGTTTTCAGGCTGCGAGAAATATAGGGTAGTGTTCCTTTTTGTACTCTGACAGACTTACGCTTTGCGGCGTTTGGAGGACAGGTGCTGTTTGCCCTGCACCAGATCCTTGGTCGGAATCCAACTGCTCTTAGCCTTGGGCTTGTCGGTCTGTATGTTCTTGCCCTTGTGGCTGTGTTGAGCCACCTTGTAGCTCTGAATCGCCGCCAGCAACTGCTCCTGGGTGACCCGAATGTTTGGGTGTTTGATCTTGGCATCAAAATCGGCGAGCTGTTGCTTGAGGTGGGCCAGCCGGGTGGCACTGTCATCCTTGGCGCGCAGCCCCGCCATCATCGCCTGCGCCGAGGCAGAGAGGGTATAGCCACCCTCTGCTTCGGCGATCAGGCCACAAACGCCCATGCGCGCAAACGCGTCCACCAGTTTGGACTTGGCCGGAATCTCGCCGAGCCGGGCCATGGCCAGCGCGGTGATGATCTCGTCCAGCGCGGCCGGGCGACGCTTGGCCGCAACGGTGAGGGACAACAGCAGGGCGGCATCGTCGTCGTGAACGGGGTACATGGTGAACCTTTGCAGAGTTGGGAATTTAAAGGGGTTAGCTCAGATCGTATTGTATTTTGATATGCGACGCTGCCCCCATTAATTGGCGCTATTTAATTTCTGATCTTAATGCGGCAATACAGTTTTGATATCTCTATTACGTAGCGAATAGATTTGTACCGAGCTACCATCAAAAATGGCGACTTGATTTTCTGAAGCCACAATCAATACGCCTTGGGCTACAACTTTGCTTGCTTCCAAAATCTGAGTGCAGCCAGCCATAATATTTTTTGGCAAACATATTTCTGGTCGCCACTTGTTTTTTATTCTTTTGGCCTCCTCCTGGCCCTTGCCATACCCCATCAGCCCTGGCGAAACAACGAGCAGTGCGAGATAGATTACGCCTGCCAAAATCAGTACAGGCAAAACAGTGAGTAGATATGTAGATGCAACAGTTTCAACCAAACGTATGTTCGTTCTTTGTCGTATACGATCTAACCAATTTGACCAACGCAGATAAATTCGTGACCAATATCTTTGGTGATGCGCCAAAGATCTAACTGTAAAAACAATGGCAGCTACGGTTATGAGAACAAAAATGGTAATGATTCCATTTTCAACAAAAACGAAACCGAATATATTTGCAGCAATCAGAAAAATAACAACAATTGCATACCCCAGATATTCTTGAGGTGCTTTTGAAAACATCTGATGTTCAAGTCCGAAGCTGTCCAGATATCCCCAATCGTATGCATACCCTATAAAAAATATTGGTGGAGCTAAAAGAGCAACAACAAGTGCCGTAATTTGCAGAAGTTTATGCGTTCGTTCCATTTATTGATCCATCATTTCATGGTTGCCACTACGGAAAATAATTCGAGCCTGCCCGATTTAATTCGGGCATGTCCACGGGGACAGTGTCAACTGTGACAGGGGGGATCGCCATTAGAGATTCAAACCTTGAATTGAAGTCTGCTATAAATTCTGCGAATAGGTGATTCACTTTGAGATTTCTCCTAGAAAAAGACTTGAAATCAAATCGACTCCGGCACCTTTAGCTACCTTTTCATTTTTTATCCCCCGCTCCTTTGGATACTTTAATTTTTATGAACTACGATATCTGGCCACTCAGATATGGCCCATAAAATGAATTCATTCGTTTGTTTAAGTATTTGGTTTTTATTCCATTCCTTCACAGTGCTCAATTTTTGAGTTAGCTTCCAATTTGAGCCTGCGAAATATTGTTTCTTCTTGTTCCAGTCAAAGTCCTTAATTTTTGTATTCTGTCCTTTGGTTAAAGGCACTAAATTGCCGATGGTATTTAGCAGAGCCATGTGTTCTTCCTTGGTGTATTCCAATGCCCATTTTCCAACATGATTTTTCGGTAGAACGTGCTCAACAGAAAAATCATTGGTTGCATTGTCATACCCTTGCGTTTTATTAAAATTCAACTCACGCTGAATTAGTAGGTATTTAGTAATTTGCCGACCATACATATTCTCAGTAGATAAAGCTTCTCTGATGGTTGTGTCATTTGGACATCGTATAGTGCTAGTTACAATTTTTTCTCTTAGCTTGATTGAATCAGCTCCTGCTTTATGCCACAGGCTTTTAAATACGGCGTGAAGACCAGTGGGCTCTAAACCTGCTATCGCTCGTCGAACAAGGAATGATTCAACTATTGATAGGCAATCTAAGGCCTGTTTTTTAGTTATCTTATTTGAACGGAATGCGTTTAATAACTCTAGAACGTATGGCCATGTTACTGTCGTCTTTGGCATCAAGCTAAATCTACGAATTCGTTCATTCACATCCTCATGAATTCCTTTAATAGGCTCGTACTCTACCAACACGGAAAATATATCTGCGTAGACTTTCATTTCGTTGACGATTGTGGCGGGCTTCAATTTTGCCCAAGATTTTTGTAAGTCTGGAAATGACCTGGCTTTAGAAATCGAGCCTTTGAATTTTATGAACGAATATGTTGTTATGTACTGTTCAAATGATTTTCCTGGAAATGATTTTTCAAAGGGTTTCCATGTTTTTTCGTAGAACTTGTCGAGCGATTCACTTTTATTTTCCTCAAGCCTAGAAAAGATATCATTCCTAACCAAATCGGCGATAGATAAGGAAATGCCGTCATAGTTGAGCTTTGAAAATACGGTATTGGCATCGTCTTTAGTTTCTAAGGTGATTTGGACATAAGCTACATGGTTAAACATCTTTTCCTGAAAGGATTCAATCTTTTCAATTAGAAGTTCACCAGCTTCATCAAAAAAGCTTTCGGAGAAATGCTTCTTAATATTTTTCCATTGATTCGTTATTCCTTGGCGTCTTGAAGTTTCATCTGAATTTTCACCATTAACTTTCCATTCGATACAAGTGATTTCATCTTGCAAAATATCAAACAGCTGCTTTCGATCTTGGATGGTAGGAAGAAGTTTTGGCATGCCTGCATATTTGCCGGCAGAAAATGACAGGTATGTTTGGCTTAAAGTAGCAGCATGCACTGTTTTTCCAGCCTTTAGATAGCTCCAAGAGAGGCCACCAATAAGTAGAAAAATTGTTGTCAGTCGTTGCTGACCATCGATGATGAGATATTCATTAGGGGACTGATTACCTGCCTTTTTGCCAAAATCCTGAACGACTGTTGCGCCGATAAATTGTTCTGAACTTTCATCCGCAGCGTTTTCAATATCATCGAGCAAGGCTTGTAGTTCTTCGTAATCCCACACGTAATAGCGCTGGTAAACGGGGGCGGAGTATCTAACTGAGCCATCAAACATTTCATGGATGTTGTTTTTCTCAGGATTTTTCATTTGGATTCCAATCGTTAGTTCAACCAAAACATGTTGGGAGCAAATCTATCGAAAATTGTTGGTGTAGATATTCAGGGCTGTTCCACGCAATATCCGCTGTTGATTTTGCATAGCATTACTTCCCTCCCTACCCCTAACCAAGCATCCGAAGTCAGCGGTCCCTTCAGCGTAGGCAGCGTCTCTTCCAACCAAGCCAGCGCAAGCTTTTCCTTCTCGCGCCACAACGCTTCTCCCAATCCCTTCTTCATCACCTGTATCGGCGCGCGGCCCTTGACCATGTTGCCCCAGAATTCGGCGGTGGATAGCGGGTTCTGGTTGTTGGCTGGCAGTGTCATTTCTTTTCCCACGGAGCGAAGCCGATGGGGCGTTTCTTTTTGGTTTCTGCTGGGGCCATTAAGTCGTGGATGGCTTCAAAGACGGCTTTGAAACGTATGTCGTATTTCTTTTCAAGGGCGGTGAGTTTGCGTGACAGCTCGGCATTGGTGGTGAGCATTTGGCGCAATCGCACAAAGGCTCGCATGATTTCGATATTGACCTGAATGGCGCGTTCGCTACGGAGGACGCTGGAGAGCATGGCGACACCTTGTTCGGTGAAGGCATAGGGTGCGGTGCGCCGACCGCCCCATCGTAGCGTTTCCAGAGCTTCCGAACTTGAGGTCACAGATTGTGACCTCAAGACGTTAAACTCATGATTGGTAAGCTGAAACATAAAATCTTCCGGGAATCTCTCCAGGTTGCGCTTGACCGCTTGCAGCAGCACCTTGGTTTCTACGCCGTAGAGCATGGCCAAATCTGCATCCAGTAAAACTTTTTGCTCGCGCAGCAACAGAATGCGGTGCGTAATTGTTTCCAGCGGCAATAGAGAAGATTTGCTCATTTAGCAAAATTTAACGGAGAAATAGGGGGGAGACCATGATTTATCTGGTCTGAGTTGCGGATGCTTAGTGAGAAATGAGACAAGTGCTTCCCCTTTTTGCGAACAGTCGTGATGCTGGCTAATCCCCGTCGTTGCGGGTTTTTGTCTTGCGCCAGCCTCACTATTCTGGGGATTCTGCCGTGAGCCTCGCGCCATTCATGTGGCGGGATGTGCATTCGGCAGCTCTGCAAGTGCGGGAACTTTAGGTGATGCGGGTAGGTGGTGTCAATGCGAACGGAAGAAGTATAGAGAAACCCTGCTCGGTAAAGCGTATGGCGGTGTGGATGTTGCGTCTATTTAAAATCACAAATTGTGATTTTAAATAGAATTAAAGGGGCTAGGTTCGGATCATGTTCATGAACCTAGCCTTGAATCATCTGAATAACCGCTGTTCGAGCTTGTTGTAGTGCGGTCTTTTTGAGCTGGCCTACGGTATTAACGGGAAGCGATTCGTGGCAGGTGAATAATTTACCAGGGCGCAGATAACTCGTGCGCTGTAATCCGCCCTCGGCAAATTCGCTATCCGTCAGGGTAATTGCGCGCGTATCTGCGTAGGGGTTGCTGGTAATTTGGCAGGCAATTCAGTCGCCGCGTCCTGCATCCGCCAGCAATAAGGCCGGGCGAAATTTTTTCCGGCTGAGGTCAGAGAACGGGAAGGGCAGTACGACTACTTGCCCGGCTGCAAGTGTGACCATGCGGCATCTTCTTCGGGGTTGAGCCAGTCTTGCGCTAGTGCGGATTCAGCCATCAGGGCGGATTCGTGTGTGGCATCGGGTTCCAGCCAGGTCAGCAAAGCGCGCCCCGGCTTGATGGTTAGTCCTGATTCGACAGAGTGTAAATGCCCTGTTTTATCAATCGTTACTTCTATGGTGGTAAGCATGATGCGTCCTCCTCAGATTGCTGCTGCGCAGTCTAACAAAATTCAACAGCAAACGCCCTATCTTCAAATTAGATTGGTGAGATGGAGGGCTGTGTCAATGCGCCGCTTTACAAATCTTTACCTTACCCACAAATGCGCGCAACGGCGCGCTCATAAAGTGACATCCAGCCGCTACACACGGTGCGGCATCAAACCATCAAGGAGAATGACATGAACGAACAAACCACCACTCAGGATACGAACAATGCGGGCAAAGAATGCTGCGGCGGCAGCCGACATGAGCATCGTTGCCATGGCGGGCATCGCGGTCGTTGCGTCGGCAAGGTGCTGGGCATCATGCTGGTGTTTGGCCTCGGTTTCTTTGCGGGCAAATCGTTCGCCTGTGAGCCAGGTTTCGGTCACGGCGGGCCGGAGGCGTTCATGGCAGGCAAGCCTGTGGATACCGAGCGTATGGGCAAGTTCGCCGATAAACGTATGCAGCATATGCTGGACGAGGTGAAGGCGAGCGATGCGCAGAAGAGCAAGGCAGCCGGTATCGTGAAGGCTTCGTTGAGCAAGGGTGCGCCGCTGGCCGAGAAGATGCGCGACAACCATGTGCAGATGCGCAAGCTGATGGCTGCGGCGACACTGGACAAGGCTGCCATCGAGACGCTGCGTGTGGAACAGATGAAGCTGGCCGACGAGGCGAGCAAGCTGATGACTCAGACCATGCAGGAAGTGGCCGAAGTGCTGACACCGGAGCAACGCGCCAAGCTGGAAGAGAAAATGGGAAAGCGCGGCTGGCTGCATCGCGGTTAAGCCAGATCCAAGCGGTGGTAGTAGGAGCGTGCCCTGCACGCGACAGAGCGCTGTCGCGTGCAGGGCACGCTCCTACAAACCCGTTAACGTTATGCGAAAATCTTGTCACGGTTTGACATCAGTTGACTGGTAAGTGACTAACCTTCCCCCTATGATGCGGGGTATCTTTTTGGAGTCTCACATGAACCATCGCATCCTGATCATCGACGACGACGAGCGTCTGTGCGGCATGTTGCAGCAGTATTTGGGTGATGCCGGATATCGCGTCGAAGTGCGCTATACCATTGCCTCCGGCCTGCAGGCTTTGAAGCAGGAGGCTTACGATGCCTTGGTGCTGGATCTGATGTTGCCGGACGGGGACGGGCTGGATGCCTGTCGCCAGTTGCGTGTGTTCAGCACGATCCCGGTGTTGATGCTCACGGCACGCGGCGAGGCGATGGATCGCATCCTCGGGCTGGAGATGGGCGCGGACGATTATTTGCCCAAGCCGTTTGAGCCGCGCGAGTTGCTGGCGCGGCTGAAGGCGATCTTGCGGCGCGGCAAGGCAGGCGGCGGCGAGGTGTTGCGTTTCGGCAAGCTGGAGATCGACCGTGGCGCGCGGCAGGTGCGTGTGGAGGGTGTCGCATGTGAGATGACTTCGTACCAGTTCGATCTGTTGCTGGCGCTGGCGGAGAAGCCGGGGCGGGTGATGAGCCGCGAGCAGTTGCTGGACGATGTGAAAGGCGAGTCGCTGGAGGCGTTCGACCGCTCCATTGATGTGCATATCTCGCGTATCCGCGCGGCCATCGAGGACGATCCGAAACATCCGCGCCGCATCATCACGCTACGCGGGGCGGGTTATGTGTTCGCGCGCAGCCAGGACGGCGAGGAGGGGACGACATGAGGAAGCTCTATTTTCAGATATATCTCGGTGTGATCGCCAGTCTGGCGCTGCTGGTGGTGCTGGCGGGCGCGTTGTGGCATTTTCAGGGCGCGGATTCGCCGCAGAACCAGATGTTTCAGACGGTGCGCGATGTGATCATGCTGGCCTTGCCCGCCGCCGATGCGCCGCCCGAACAGCAACAGGCCGTGCTGGAACGGCTGGCGCGGCCTGCGTTGCCGCGTATCTCGCTGTATTCCGCCGAGCACCGTCTGCTGGCGCACACCGGCCCGGCACTGATGCCGCCCGCGCCGGATGCGCCCGACAACGAGTGGCTGCATCGTCCGGGGCACGAGTCGGCCTGGGCCATGCATCTGCCGGATGGCCGCTGGCTGCTGGCCCAGCCGCCGCATGACCGTCCGCGTCCGCCGTTGCCTATCTTCATGATGCTGGCGCTGATCGGTCTGGTGGTGGCGGTGGTGGCTTACCCGATGACGCGGCGCATGACCAAGCGCCTGGAGGGCTTGAAGCAGGCCGTGGAGGCGTTGGGCGCGGGTGATTTCAAGACCCGTGTGGAGACCCGTGGCTGCGACGAGGTCTCTTCACTGGCGCACAGTTTCAATCAGGCGGCGGAGCGTATCGAGTCTTTGCTGGCGGCGCACAAACAGTTGCTGGCCAATGCCTCGCATGAATTACGTTCGCCGCTCACGCGCATCCGCCTCGCGCTGGAGATGCAGGCGGAGCGCCCGGTGCCGGAGTTGCAGGCCGAGGTGCGCCAGAACATCGCCGAGCTGGATCAGCTTATTGAAGAAATCCTGTTGGCCAGCAGGCTGGATGCGACACGTGAACCCTTGCATGCCGACAATGTAGACATGGCGGCGTTGCTGGCAGAGGAGTGCGCGCGCAGTGCGGCCAACTGCGAAGCATTGCCGCTGAATCTGACGGGTGATGAACGTCTGCTGCGCCGTTTGTTGCGCAACCTGCTGGAGAACGCGCGGCGGCACGGCGGTGACGAGGTATCTGCCAGCTTGAGCCAAGATGCCGGGCAGGCTGTCATCCGGGTGTGCGACAACGGCAAGGGTATCGCGGCGGAAGAGCGCGAACGCATCTTCGAACCGTTCTACCGTCCGGCGGGCAGCCGCGAGAAGGAGGGCAGCTACGGACTGGGGCTGGCGCTGGTGCGGCAGATCGCCGAGCGGCACGGCGGCAAGGTGTGTTGCCTGCCCGGCGCGGCAGGCGGTGCCTGTTTCGAGGTGAGGTTGCCGCTGGTTTGATGGAGCGTGTGTTTGAGAGGTTCGCGCGGTCAAGACGCGATCACGCGGTTGCGTCCCGCGCGTTTTGCCAGATACAAGTTGGTGTCGGCCTGCAGTAGCAATGCCGTTGGAGATAAGCCCTGATCAGGGAAGGACGAGGCGACGCCGATGCTGATGGTCACCACGAACGACGCGCTGCCTTGGTGCGGCAGCTTCATGTTCTCGACGGCAAGGCGGATCTTTTCCGCGACTTCGACGGCTGATTGCGCGCTCAGGCCGGGCAGGATCACGACGAACTCTTCGCCGCCGTACCTCGCCACCACATCACTGGCGCGCTGCATCGAGGCGTCGAGCACCGTCGCGACTTGTTGCAGGCATTTGTCGCCCTCGGGGTGGCCATACTGGTCGTTGTACTCTTTGAATTTGTCGATATCGATCATCAGCAACGATAACGGCTGACGCTCGCGGAGCGCGCGCCGCCATTCCATATCCAGATCGAGGTCGAACTTGCGCCGGTTCGCGATGCCGGTGAGTCCGTCGATTTCGCTGAGTTGCTGCAACTTGCGATTCGCTTCGGAAAGGTCTGCGGTACGTTCGGCGATCTGTTCCTCCAGCTCGCGGTTGTACGAAGTCACCAGCGCCAGATTGTGGGCCTGGCTCTCTTTGAGGGCTTCCTGTTGCTTGACGAGGGCTTCGGTACGTAACGATACCTGCCGGCGCAAGGTGCGATTCCAGACCAGGATCATGGCAAGGATGCCAAGTGCGACCGCAATCACCCCACCCACGATGACCCAGAATTGCCGTTCCTGAAAGATGCTTTGATTCTTCGCCGCATTGATCCAGCGATTCTTGATCTCCAGCCGTTCGTCGTCGGTGATCGCATTGAGTCCTTTCTGGAGTATGCCGTACAACACTGGCTCGTTCAGCGGCGTGGCGATGGAGAGACGGATGTCGTACGCCACCTCGCCGGCCACGCGCAGGTTCGCTATGCCTTTTTCGGAGATCAGATAGGATGCTGTCGCCAGATCGATCACCGCCGCATCGGAACGCCCGAAGGATACGTTGAGCAAGGCGGTGAGGTCGTCCGGTACAAGGTCCGGAATGAAGTGAAGGCCGCGGTTGTTCATGTGTTCGGTGATGGCATAGCTTTTGACGAGTGAGACCTTCAATCCGGAAAGCTCATACTCGGGTATCTGCCCGGAGTGGTCTTTCCTGACAATGATGACGTTGGGAACGGACACGTAGGCATCCGTCATGGACAGGAACTTCTCGCGTGCAGGGGTGCGGGTGACGGCGTTGACGATCTGGATATCACCGCTGCGCACCTTCTGG
Organism: Gallionellaceae bacterium; assembly: GCA_030823955.1. Taxonomy (GTDB): domain Bacteria; phylum Pseudomonadota; class Gammaproteobacteria; order Burkholderiales; family Gallionellaceae; genus PALSA-1006. The sequence continues at coordinate 72,670 of JAVBYO010000030.1, read as the reverse complement.
AATATCTCGTCCAGCGACGAGAAGCGACGCTGATTGAACTGTACGCCGAGCTTGGCCTCGATCAGGCGGATATAGTCGTGGGCAAGACCTGCGGGTTTGTCTGAAGCGTCGAGGAACACGAACGGCGCGTAGCCGGTTTCGACCGCCAGTACCAGGCGGGATTGGTTCTTCGAGAGCCAGGCGCGCTCATCGGCATTCAGTATCTCTTTGCCGGTGTCATTGCCCAAGGCGAAAGCAGAAAAAGCAAAGCTCAGGATAAAGCCTGTCAGGATGACCCTGGATGCGCACGCGAGGGCGCCAAAGCCCTTCCGTGAGCGGAACGGATGAAACATCTCTCTCTCCTGCGTCGATTGTTTTTGGCATAGCCATTTTGAGTTTATCGGGATGACCCGATGCGACGCTCTGAGAGGAATTCTATACCCAAAATCAAGGCGCTCAGGAGAGATATTTTTTATCCGGGCGTCCTGCTCGGGATCGTTTAGAACGCCCTGTCTTGCGCGATAATGTCACCGGTCTGTTAACCGGTGATGAGCGCCATGTGGCTGCAAAAAGAGATAAGACTACAACCCAAGCCGCGCGGCTTCCATCTGGTCACCGATGAGGTGTTGCGTGCGATTCCAGAGCTGCGCGATTTCAAGGTGGGCATGATGAATGTGTTCATCCAGCACACTTCGGCTTCGCTCACGCTGAACGAGAACGCCGACCCGACGGTGCGGCAGGATTTCGAGAGTTGGTTCAACCGTGCCGTGCCGGAGGACGAGCCGTATTACCGCCATCGGGACGAAGGTGCGGACGATCTGCCCGCACATATCAAATCCAGTCTGCTCGGCGCAAGCCTGAACATCCCCATCGGCAACGGCCAGCCCAGGCTGGGTACCTGGCAGGGCATCTATTTGTGTGAACACCGCGATCAGGGCGGCAGTCGGCGCATCGTGGTGACGGTGCACGGGGAGTAGCGCGTCACACTAGCGCCGTCAGCAGTGCTTCCAGCGCGGTATTGATCTCCGCGAACAGCGGGCGCTGATGCACTGTTGTAGTGTCGCAACGTTGTTGCAACGCGCGCAGCGCGGCAATGCCGGTCTCGGTTGCCGGGCTTGTGTCGCAGCGATCCAGCAATTCTTCCAGCAGGCAGGCATAGGCGCGTACTTCGAGGCGCTGTATCTTTTCGGCTTGTGCTGTGTCCCGCGGCAGGAAAGAGGCCGCGCCAAAATCTCCCAGCAGGCAATCGCCCGTGTCGTTCCACAGGATGTTGTGCGCATACAGGTCGCCGTGGGTGATGCCCTGTGTGTGCAGGTGTCCGGCCACGGCGGCGATGCCGTGCGCGATGTTTAGTACGGTGGGCAGGGTGAAGCGCAGCTCCGGCGGATAGATGTCGCGGGTGCAGGATTCCAGGCTGGGCGGTGCGGCGAGGTTGCGGAAGCTGGGATCTATGAGTGACATCACCAGTCCCGGTGTCTGCTCGGGATGTTCGCTGAGTTTGCCAATGACGGGGATGAGGCCGGGGTGTGTACCGGCGGCGATGTTGGCGGCTTTTTCGCTGCGCGGCAGGCCGTCGCTGGTGAGTGCGCCCTTGAACATCTTCACTGCCACCGCAGTGTCATGGGGCAGGTGATGGGCTTGGTAGATGATGCCGGAGGCGCCTTCGCCGAGTTTGTGGCGCAACGACAGTGTGCGCCAGTCGATCTGTGTGATATGCAGGTGTGCCAGCGCGGCAGCTTCGCGGCTGTCGCTGCACGGGTTGCCGGAATAGGCCAGCCAGGCCAGACGCGGTAGATCGAATAACCATTCCGGTAGTTGTTCGAAACGGTTGGCGGCGATGCGTAGCAGTTCCAGGTTTTTGCAGGCGGCCAGTTCTTGCGGCAGCTGGTGTAATTGGTTGCCTGCCAGCATGAGTTTTTGCAGGCGCGCACAGTTGCCGAGCGCGGCGGGAACTGCGCGCAAACGGTTGTCGGTGAGGATGAGCCAGCGCAGTTTGGGCGGCAGGGCGGCGGCGGGAAATTCTTCGATCTGGTTGGCCTTGAAGCCGATCATTTCCAGATTCGGGCAGCGCCCCAGCACCTCGGGCACGCGTGTGTAGCGGTTGTCGGAGCAGAAGATGACACGTAATTTGTGCAGGCGCGGCAGGTCGTCGGGCAGGTCGGTCAGCGCGTTGCCGGAGAGGTTGAGTATCTCCAGCGTATCGGCCAGATCGAATATCTCGGGCGGGAAGCCGGTGAGGCCGCAGGACAGGTCGAGACGTTTGATACCGGCCAGTTCACCGGCGCGCAGGGATGAAAGTGTGTGCATGGTGCAACTATATCGCACTGCTGCGAGGCAGTTGCGGGTGGTCTGTGAATGTGTGTTTCGATACGGCGGATATCAAATACAACAGCCCGGCGTGCCGGGCTGTTGCGCTTGGTCAGCCGCGGGCGATGACGGCATCGATCTCGGTGAAGGTGCGTGCCAGTTCGAAACTTTGCACTTGAGCGCCCAGTTGGCGGGCGATCTGGGTGATGGAGAACAAACCGCACACGGTTTGTTTGCCGTCGGCACCTTCGGCCACTACCAGTGCGTGTTGGCGGTTGGATTTCTTCAGGGAAGCGACGACGTTGCCGACTTTGGCTTGTTTGACGTCGTCGAACTTCAACACTTCCAGTTCGCGTTGTGTGGTCATGATGTCGCGCACCATGATGTCGGCATGTGTGCCGCCGATGTTTTGCAGGAAATGCATGGGTTTTTCGCCCAGCACGTCGTTGGCGGTGAGCAGTCCGGCGACTTGTTCGTTGTCGTCCAGCACCAGCAGCATACGCACGCCGTAACGGATCATCTTGGAGTTGGCCTTGTCCATGGAGGTTTTGGCGCGGACGCTGATCACCGAGACCTTGTTCAGGTCGGTCATCACATCGGTCGCGGCATCGCTCAGTTTGACGTGGGCAGGAAGCTCCTGCACCGGGCGCACGACGTTGGAACCGGTCTTCAGCGGGCTTGCTGATAGCGGGCTATATTCTTTGCTCATGATTCCACTCCCTAGAGGTTGACTCGATGTTTGATGCAGACTGTGGCGCAGTAGACCATCTGTGTCGGGTTTTTGCAATGCGAAAGATAGATTTTCTACTGGATAATTTAGGAAATATTCATGGTACCAAGATGGCTAACGATGCTCATGCTATGTTACGGTGTACTCAGTCCATTTGGCTGCCCGTGGCTAAGGTGATGTTTTGCGACCCGATCAGGGATTTTATGAGAGGACATGCCTGAGATGTGTCTGGGAATACCGATGCGAGTGATAGAGGCCGGCGAAAACAGTGCGCTCTGTGAGGGACGCAATGGCCGTCAGCTCATCAATACCATGTTGCTGGGCCGGGTTGAGGCGGGCCAATGGTTGATCGTATACAAGGAGGCTGGGCGTCAGGTGATCGATGCGGAAAGTGCCGCATCGCTGGATGCCGCGCTGGATAGTCTACAAATCTTGGCTGCGGGCGGGGAATTGGATATGAATAGACATTTCCCCGATCTGATGAGCAGCGGGCCGTCGTTGCCGGATATTTTCAGAAAACAATGAGATATGAGCGAAGTCGGCAGTTTGTCATTCGGTATTGCGTGGGATGGAAGCATAGTCCGTTCGGTCGCTATCCGCTCGACGCGACCGCAGGCAGCCGGCCTGTTGAAAGGCAAGTCGGTCGGGCAGGTGACGCAGCTGGTCCCGCTGTTGTTCAGTGTCTGCGGACAGGCGCAGGCTGCGGCAGCCCGGGCTGCCTTGCAGGCGGCACAACAAGGGGGCCGCGAGGATATCGCCGTGCTGGAGCAGCATATCCGTTACGAAACATTGCAGGAACATCTGTGGCGCATGTTGCTCGATTGGCCCAAGCTGCTGGGGATACCAACGCAAGAAGCACGTTTTGTGAAGTGGTACGCGATGCTGCGCGACATATCGGCAGGTGTGGCGGATAGGACAAGTCTGCAACCCGAGTTCGAGCGTGATTGGCTGGGGATGAGTTTGTCGGATTGGCGCAAACTCGGCGATGTACAAGTCTGGTGGCGAAGCGCGCATAGCCCGGCGGCACAATTGCTGTCGGAACTGGCTGAACAGAGCAGCGGGATGCATGGTGTGGCTGACAGCGCCATGTTGCCGTTATGGAGCGCGGCACAGGCGCAGACGGCTTGTGCTGCAAGATGGGGCAAAACATTCTCCGCCGCGCCCGATGTTCAGGGTGTTGCGCTGGAGACCGGGGTGCTTTCGTATCATCCGGAGCTGCCCGTCGGGCGCTATTCCGGGGTGTCGGCGCGCGTGTTGGCGCGTCTGGCCGACACGGTAGAATTGATCGGGGACGGGGCAAGGTCGAGATTGGATGCCTTCAGCCCGGCCGCAGGGGAAGGTGTCGCGGTGGTGCATACGGCCAGGGGGATGTTGATGCATCATGTGCTGCTGGAAAACGGGCATGTCAGGGAATATGAGATCGTTGCGCCGACCGAATGGAACTTCCATTCCGCCGGTGCGTTCGTGCAGGAGATGAGTGGGCTGCAAGAGTCGGATGCGGCGCGGCTAAGTCACAAAGCCCGTCTTGCGGCGCTGTCGCTCGATCCCTGTGTCCCCTATGAGGTCGAGGTGCAGCATGCATGAGATGTCACTGGCCGAGGGTATCATGCAACTGGTGGAAGACACCGTGCGCGCCGACGGTTGCAGCAGGGTCAAGACGGTGTGGCTGGAGATCGGCCAGTTGGCCGCAGTGGAAAAAGAGGCACTGCGTTTTTGTTTCGATGCGGTGACGCGGGATACTGTCGCCGAAGGTGCGCGTTTGGAGATTATCGAAATGCCGGGGCAGGGCTGGTGTATGAAGTGCGAAAGTAATGTGGCGGTCACGGCGTTATACGATGCCTGTCCGGTGTGCGGCAGCTATCAGATACAAGTGACCGGCGGCAGCGAGATGCGCGTCAAGGAACTGGAAGTGGAGTAGGAGACACTATGTGTACGACATGCGGATGCGGTTCAGGCCAAACGTTGATTGGTGGACATGCGCTCAAGCAGCGCAAACAGGCCGCAGGGAAAGTGCAATATCGGATGCCAGATCATTCTGCGCATGAGCATACACACGCTCATACACACGACTCAATTGATTATGGCACCGGCCCGGCAGGCGCGCACGCACCCGGCATGACCCAGGCGCGTATGGTGAAGATCGAACGCGACATCCTGTCCAAGAACGACGCTTATGCGCATGAGAATCGCAGTCATCTTGCGGAGCACGGTATCTTCGCGCTCAATCTGGTGTCCAGCCCCGGTTCCGGCAAGACCACGCTGCTGGTGAAGAGCATCGTCGCGCTGAACGGCAGTCTGCCGCTCGCCGTGATCGAGGGTGACCAGCAGACCGACAACGACGCCGCGCGCATCCGCGCTACCGGTGCTCACGCACTGCAAATCAATACCGGCAAGGGCTGCCATCTGGATGCCCACATGGTGGGGCAGGCCATACGGCAACTCGGATTGCGGGACGACAGCTTGCTGCTGATCGAGAACGTCGGCAATCTGGTATGCCCGGCCAGTTTCGATCTGGGTGAGGCGCACAAGGTCGCCATCCTGTCCGTGACCGAAGGCGAAGACAAACCGCTCAAATATCCCGACATGTTCCGCGCCGCCGATCTGATGCTGCTGAACAAATGCGACCTGCTGCCGTATCTGACATTCGACCCCGACCTCGCCATAGAGAATGCGCGCCGCGTGAATCCAAACATCAAAGTGATCCGCATCTCGGCGACCAGCGGCGAAGGCATGGAGGAGTGGCTGGCATGGATCAAGGCGGGATGCAGGGAAGCTGTTGCGGCGAAGCAGCATGCGGATATTACCGGTGCTGCTGCCTGAGCATGTCGCCGCGTACCGCCATCGTTCCCTTGCCCAGTGCCGCGCCTTCCGTGCTGGCTTGCGGCGCATGGCTGAAGAACACTGTTTGTGTCACGCGCGGCAACGAGGCTCATGTGTCGCAACTCATCGGCGATCTGGATAGCGTCGAGGCACGGCTGATGTTGGAGCAGACTGTGGCCGATCTGTGCGTAGAGCTCGATGTGAGGCCGGAGATGGTGTTGCATGATCTGCATCCCGATTTCTTCAGCACACAATTCGCGCAGGCCTATGCCGCGCAACATGAGATACCGGTCATCGCTGTGCAGCACCATCATGCTCACATCGCCGCCATCTGCGCCGAGCACGGCATCGCTACGCCGGTACTCGGTTTGGCGCTGGACGGGGTGGGGCTGGGGCTGGATGACACGCCGTGGGGCGGCGAACTGTTGTGTGTGCACGGTGCGGATTTCGAGCGCGTCGGCCATCTGGCACCGCTGGCCATGCCGGGCGGTGACCGTGCCGCGCGCGAACCCTGGCGTATGGCGGCAGCGGCGTTGTTCTGTCTGGGACGGGGCGACCAGATCACAGCGCGTTTCCCTGGACAACCGGCGGCGCAGACCGTGGCCGGGATGTTGCAGCGTGGATTGAATAGCCCGACCACTTCCAGCATGGGGCGGCTGTTCGACGCGGCAGCCGGGTTGCTCGACGTGAACGAGGTACAGGCATTCGAAGCACAGGCCGCCATCCAACTACAAAAGCTGGCAGAGCAGCATGGTATGGTCGAGCCGCTCCCCGATGGATATCGTATCGATGCGGCTGGCGTACTGGATTTTTCGCCGTTGCTTGGGGTGCTGGCCGATCGTCCTGATGTCGCCTATGGTGCCGCGCTGTTCCATGCCACGCTGGCGTCAGGGCTGGCAGAGTGGGTGCAACGTGCTGCCGGTAAGCGCGATATTCCCTACATCGCGTTGGGTGGGGGCTGCTTCCATAACTCATTATTATCGCAATCACTTTCTGCCCGATTAGCTGCGCAAGGACTGCACGTATTGACCGCACAGCGGATGCAGCCGAACGACAGCGCCATCTCGTTGGGTCAAGTCTGGGTCGCCCTACAAACCTTACTTCGGAAAATATAACCATGTGCCTCGCCATTCCCGCCCGCATTGAAGAGCTGACAACTCCGGGCAATGCCATCGTCAATCTGGGCGGTGTGCGCAAAGAGATTTCGCTGGCATTGGTGGAGGATGCCGCTGTCGGCGAATACGTCATCGTGCATGTCGGTTATGCCTTGCAAAAACTGGATCAGGAAGAGGCTGAACGCACGCTGGCACTGTTCGCCGAGTTGGGGCAATTGGATGAGTTGAGGGAAGAGCTGGGAGGCAGTGCGGTATGAAGTACGTCGACGAATTCCGCGACGGCGAACTGGCGAAGAACATCGCCGCCAACATCGCGCGCGAGGCCGTCCCTGAAAAAATATATCGCTTGATGGAATTCTGCGGCGGGCATACCCACGCCATTTCGCGCTACGGGCTGGTCGATCTGTTGCCGGACAATGTGCGCATGATCCACGGCCCCGGTTGTCCGGTGTGTGTATTGCCCATCGGACGTGTCGATCAGGCGATACGGCTGGCGCGCGAACACGGGGTGATCCTGTGCACCTATGCCGACACCGTGCGTGTGCCGGCTTCCGACAACCTGTCACTGATGCGCGCCAAGGCCAAAGGTGCCGACGTGCGCATGATCTACTCCACCCAGGATGCGCTAAAGATCGCGCGTGACAATCCAGAGCGCGAGGTGGTGTTTCTCGCCATCGGCTTCGAGACCACCACGCCGCCGACCGCCGTGGCGGTCAAACAGGCCGAGGCTTCCGGCCTGAACAATTTCAGCATCCTGTGCGACCACGTGCTGACGCCCGCCGCGATGCACGCCATCCTTGCCGTCGAGGGTGGTGTGGCACTGGACGGTTTCGTCGGCCCCGCACATGTCTCTACCGTCATCGGCAGCAAACCGTATGAACCGTTCGCCGACGATTATCGCAAGCCGGTGGTCATCGCCGGATTCGAGCCGCTGGATGTGATGCAGGCGATCTTGATGCTGGTGCGCCAGATCAACGAAGGCCGTGCCGCCGTCGAGAACGAGTTCACCCGCGCCGTGACGCGCGAAGGCAATCTCAAGGCACAGGAGCTGGTGGCGGAAGTGTTCGAGTTGCGCGAGGTGTTCGAGTGGCGCGGTTTGGGCAGCGTGCCGCACAGCGCCTTGAAATTGCGCCCGAGGTTCGCCGCGTTCGATGCCGAGTTGAAATTCAAAGTGGATTACATAGCTGTGCCGGACAACAAAGCCTGCGAATGTGCTGCCATCCTGCGCGGACAAAAACGCCCGCAGGAATGCAAGATATTCGGCACGGTGTGTACGCCCGAGAATCCGGTGGGTTCGTGCATGGTGTCATCGGAAGGGGCGTGTGCAGCCCACTATAGTTACGGAAGATTCAGGGAGGCAGCTTAGTTCCCCTCGCCCGCAAGCGGGAGAGGGGCTAGGGGTGAGGGGGCGATGGAATATACATTTCAGGTATTCACAGCCCCTCATCCCCAACCCTTCTCCCGCCTGCGGGAGAAGGGAGTAGAACGGTTTGGAGGAGTACGTGCCTCATCACCCCGCTAAATTGCCCGATGATATCCGCGCATATGCGCGGGAAATGCGGAACAAGATGACGGATGCGGAAGCGCTGTTGTGGAAATTGCTGCGTGACCGCCGTATCGCTGGCGCGAAGTTCAGACGGCAGCACCCGGTGGGGCGATACATCCTCGACTTTTACTGTGTCGAGAAACAGTTGGGGATTGAGCTTGATGGCGGGCAGCATGGCGAGACGGTTGCTTACGATCAGCGGCGGGATGATTGGCTGCGCGGGCAAGGAATTCAGGTGCTGCGATTCTGGAATAACCAGATGCTGGCAGAGGCGGAGGCTGTGATGGAAGTGATTTATCGGGCTGTTGTTGAAAATGATGCGAATGAAAAAGCCCCTCGCCCGCAGGCGGGAGAGGGGTTGGGGTGAGGGATGGTAAGTTGAAACCAATTTGGGAGGTATGCACCGACCCTCATCCCCAACCCTTCTCCCGCTTGCGGGAGAAGGGAGTTAACGCGGAGTTATAGGAAATAATGCAATGAGCACAATCAAACCCAACTACACCCGCCCGCTCGACATCAAGAACGGTCGCGTCGACATGTCGCACGGTTCCGGCGGGCGTGCGATGGCACAGCTCATCAGCGAATTGTTTGCGGCTGCGTTCGACAATGAATATCTGGCACAGGGCAACGACGGTGCCACACTGCCGGTGACGAACGGGCGGCTGGTGATGGCGACCGACAGTCATGTGGTGTCGCCTTTGTTCTTTGCGGGCGGCGACATCGGTTGTCTGTCGGTACACGGCACGATCAATGATGTGGCAGTGATGGGCGCGAAACCGCTGTACTTGTCGGCAGGCTTTATTCTCGAAGAGGGTTTTCCGTTGGCCGATCTCAAGCGCATCGTCGAGTCGATGGCGCAGGCTTCGCGCGAAGCGGGTGTGCCGGTTGTCACCGGCGATACCAAGGTGGTGGAGCAGGGCAAGGGCGATGGCGTGTTTATCACCACGACGGGAGTTGGTGTGATGCGCGAGGGGATCGATCTCTCTGGCGATCTTGCGCAACCGGGTGACAAGATACTGCTGTCAGGCAGCATCGGCGATCACGGCATGGCTATTCTGTCGCAACGTGAGGGGCTGTCTTTCTCCGCTCCCATCGTGTCGGACACCGCTGCACTGCACGGACTCATCGCTGCCATGCTGGATAGCGGCGCTAGGCTGCGGGTGCTGCGTGATCCGACGCGCGGCGGGCTGGCGACGACTCTGAACGAGATCGCCAAACAATCCGGAGTGGGCATGATGCTGCAGGAGTCCGCCATCGCGGTGAACCAGCCGGTCGAAGCCGCCTGCGAGTTCCTCGGCCTCGATCCGCTGTATGTGGCGAACGAAGGCAAGCTGATCGCGATTTGCGCGCCGGAAGATGCGCAGTGCCTGCTGCAAGTGATGCGCGCCCATCCCTTGGGCAAGGAAGCTTCGATCATCGGCGAGGTACTGGAGGACGCACACGGCTTTGTGCAGATGACGACGAAATTGGGTGGACGTCGCGTGGTCGATTGGCTGGCGGGCGAACAATTGCCGAGGATATGCTGACCAGAATCATGAAAATATCAAAATTCATCTTGCGGAGGTGTCATGGACGCTATTCATAACATCTACCCTTTACTCATGCTGGCACTGGTATTGGGCATGAAGCATGGTATGGATGCCGATCATCTGGCAACCATAGACGGATTGACGCGTTTTAATGCTGCTGCGGGGCGCGCGCGATTGGCGCGCCTGTGTGGTCTTCTGTTCTCGCTGGGCCATGGCGTGGTGGTATGTGTCGTTGCGGTGGCGACCAGCTTGCTGTTCGAACAGGGCACTGTACCTGCTTGGATGGATGGCGTCGGAGTCTGGGTGTCGGCTTTCTTCCTGCTGTTGCTTGGCACACTCAACCTGTATGCGGTGTTCACGACCCCCGCGCACGAGATGGTGCAGATGGTCGGCATCAAGGGGCGCTGGCTGGGTAAGCTGAAACATACGGGGCATCCGCTCTTGATCGCGCTGGTGGGGGCTTTGTTCGCCTTCTCTTTTGATACGTTGTCGCAGGCGGCATTGTTCTCCACCACGGCTACGCAATATGGCGGGGCGGCCCATGCCCTGCTGCTGGCAGGCTGTTTCATGTTCGGCATGATGCTGACCGATGCCGCCAACGGTTTATGGATATCCCATCTGCTGCGCCGTGCCGATGCCACCGCACGGCTGGCATCACGCATCATGGGTATCACCGTGGCTTTGCTCAGTCTGTTCGTGGCGGCGCTGGGATTGTCACGTCACTTCTTTCCCGATGCAGCCGCGTGGCAGGAAGGCCGCGAACTATTTATCGGCATGTCCATCATCGCAGTGATCGCGGTCAGTTTCCTGTTTGCCCGCCAAATCCAACAAAACCATTCTGCGTCTGCTTGAATTTCTGATTCTGTCCGTCACTTTTTTGTCTTTTTGCCGCAGCGGTGATAGCGGTGCGTAGAAGTGTCGGTTATCTGTATCAATCCCAGGCACTATAAGCCGTGCCTTTTCTGCCCAATGGTTTATGGCACGACGAGGACGAGCAATCTTTTGCTGCCGATGCGCCTTCGTGGCTTTTCTTTTCCATGTTTCCCAGGTAGTTAGTGCCGCTAAGGTGGCATGCCACACAGCCGCTTAACGCCCCGTTATGGTTCATCTTTTCATTTGCCCATGACGCAGTGCCGGTATGGCAGCTGTTGCAGTCCTGTGAACCGACGATGGTGGTCGGGATGTGATTGAGCGGCTTGCCCGTTGCCTTGGTGCCGTTGTGGCATCCTCCGCAGCCCGTGACGAGGCCGGTGTGATCGACCTTGGCACCGAGAAAGCTGATGGTGTTCTTGTGGCAAGTTTCACAGGCGGCTGTAGTGGATATATGGCTGGCTGATTTGCCTAGCGCAGTGATGCCGTTATGGCACGAAGCGCAGCCGCTGATGATATTGGTGTGGTTGAAAGTGGCGCCCAGAAAACTGCTCGTTCCTCTGTGGCAAGTCTCGCAGGATGCGGAGGTTGTAACATGCCCGCTCGGTTTGCCGGAGGCGGTCACGCCGTTATGGCATGAGCTACAACCGTTGTTGATGCCATTGTGATTGAACGTCGCACCGAAGAAGCTGGTGGTGCTCTTGTGGCAAGTCTCGCAGGCGGCAGAGGTCAAAACATGCGCGGTGGGTTTTCCTTTTGCTTTGGTGCCGTTGTGGCAGGAGATACATCCGCTGCTGATGCCAGTGTGATCGAAGGCGGTTCCCAGGAAGCTGGAAGTACTCTTGTGGCATGTCTCACATGCTGCCGCAGTCGTGATGTGGGCGGCAGATTTGCCTTTTGCCGTCGTGCCGTTATGGCAAGCACTGCATCTATTTGTGATTCCCGCATGATTGAATTTTGCACCGGCAAAGCGGATTGTGCCGGTGTGGCAGCTTTCGCATGCTGCGGATGTCGCGATATGGGACGGCGACTTGCCCAATGCTTTACTGCCGTTATGGCAAGAGGCACATCCGCTGCTGATGCCCGTGTGATCGAAGGCACTTCCCAGAAAACTGGAAGTACTCTTGTGGCATGTCTCGCATGCGGCGCTTGTTGTGACGTGGCTGGCGGACTTTCCCAATGCTTTGACACCGTTGTGGCAGGAAGCGCAACCGCTGGTAATGCCGCTGTGTTTGAAGTTCGCCACCAGAAACGTGGAGGTGTTGGTGTGACAACTCTCGCACGCAGCACTGGTCTGAATGTGACCGGCGGGTTTTCCGGTTGCAGATATGCCGTTATGGCAGGAAGCGCAGCCACTGGAAATCCCAGTGTGAAAAAATGTCGCGCTCAGAAATGTGGCTGTGCCCGCATGGCAGGCCTCGCACGGAGAGCTGGTTTGCATATGCTTGGCCGGTTTTCCGATGGCGATGGTGCCGTTATGGCATGAGGCACAGCCACGGCTGATTCCGGTGTGTTTGAACAGCGCCACTTGGAAGCTGGTAGTGCTGGAATGGCACTCATCACAGGCTTTATTGGTCTGGATATGGCGCGGAGATTTCGGCGTGGCTTTGACGCGGCTGCCTGTTGTGTGACACCCGGCACAAGTCGACTGGGTGCCTTTGAAGAAACCGCCGATGTGGCATGACTCGCAATTGACAGAAGCGTGCGCGCCGCTCAACGGAAAACCTGTGCTCAGGTGGTTGAACTTGGTGATGCTATGTTTCATTTGTATTGGCAGCACGGATGCAGAGGCTTGCGCTGATAGGGCGGGGAGAGATGTTGCCAGTGAGCATATCAGTACGGCACAGGCCGCATTGCGTAACGTTGACAAGATATTACAAAAAACGATCATCATGACTGCTCCCATTATGTTGCCTGTAACTCCGATACTTGCGTCCCCCGCCATTCCAGCGCGAAGTGTGGGCAAATCTACGCATGGCAAGCGATGGGCTCAAATCCATTCAGGCATAAAGGAGGGGCGGATACGGGAGGTATGCCTTTCCAGATGAACGGCCTAAAAGAGGGTACTGGCGGTAAGGGGAGATGGCGCTGAAAGACGGCTGCGACAGAGAAACGGTTTGTTGATGCTGAGAGTGTTTTGCGAGAATTACTGTTTAATTCATTGGATATCAGCAATCAATGAATCTGCGCGCAACGCCTGAAAGCGAAACACCACTCCGGACTGCTCCGGAGCGGCATGGCGATTAAATGTGGAAATGAGCAACCGATAGCGCCAGTTCGTGGGAGTATTTCCTTAGATTGTCGACGGTGTTGGACACTTCGGACATCGCTCCGCTGTTGTTCTCCGACATGCGGGCCACCCGTTCAACGTTGGCGGCGATGTCCTGTGCGACGGCGCTTTGTTCGCTGATCGAGGATGTGATGTCCTGGATACCGTTCTGCACGCGATGTGCTCCGAGATCGATCTCGATGATGGCATCGCCCGCTTGTTTGGCCAGATCGGTGCCGCTTTTTACTTTTTCCACGGTGATGTTCATCTCGACCACGGCAGAGCGGGTGCTTTCACTGATCGCAAGGGTCATGGCCGAGATCTCATGGGTGGAACGGGTGGTCTTTTCGGCCAGTTTTCTCACCTCGTCGGCGACGACGGCGAAGCCCCGTCCGTTCTCGCCGGCCCGCGCCGCCTCGATCGCGGCATTCAATGCCAGCAGATTGGTCTGGTCCGCCAGTTCCTGAATGGTGTTCACGATGCTTTGGATCTCGGTGGAGCGGGCGCCGAGTTGTTGCACCGCAGTCGAGGTATTGGTCACCACCACATGGATATCGGACATGTCGGCAGCGACCTGTTGCACGATCTTTCCGCCGTCATTGGCGGCACTCTTGGAGCTGACCGATACATGATGGACATCGCTGGCGTTTTCCGCGACCTGGTTGATACTCACGGTCAGCTCCTCCACTGCCGCAGCCATGCTGCTGGCCGCTTCCGACTGTAGGCGGGAGCTGGTCTCTACCCCGTTGATGGTCTCCGACAGAAGGGTGGCACGGGATTCCAATTGGGTTGCCACGGACTTGATCTGGTCGCAGATCGCGCCCAATAACACTTTGCTGGACTGTACCGAGCAGAGGATCTCCCCCATCTCGTCCCGTCCGCTGATCTCTACCTGCCGGTTCATATCGCAGTTCACCACGTCGCTCAGATGGCTCTTGATGTCTTCCACCGGTTTGACGATGAACCTCGAGATCACCCAGCCGATGAAAAAGAACAGGAACAGCTGGAAGGCGACTTGCCCGATGATGAGTGCCGTGATGACAGAATGTACTCTGCTGACGTCCTTGCTCAGATCGATCTCGATGTCGGAGGCGCCCAGCACACTTCCTTGCGCGACATTGTGGCAAGACAGGCAGTCGGTGCCATGAAAATCCCGGCTTGCGGTATAGGGGGTGATGGCACGGAATATCGTGCGGCCATCCCGCTGCTCAGTTTGATAATGCGGTTTGCCGCTGGTCAGTACGTTGCGCTCGATGTCGCCCATCGCCGCCTCCTCGGGCAGCCCGGCACCGAACTGCTGCACCACCTGCTCGGATCTGAACAGTCGCAGTCCGACGATGTTGCCGGAAGAGGATATCTTTTTCAGCAATAGTTTGCGGGTGTCCGGTTCACTGATCCTACCCGTGACCATGAGCATGTTCGCGCTGTCGATGACTTCATTGGCGATGCCTTCGGCGCGTGATTGGGCCGAATAGACCATACTCGACTGGGTATGGTTGGAGATGCCGATGATGGCACCGCCCAGCATCAGGAAGAACACGGGCTGGATGAGCAGTTGCATCTTGCTCTGTAGCGGCAGATCGCGGAACCAGGTCGTCAGAGTGCGAGACTGTTGCGGGGGGACATTCGATTTGTAGGCGCGCGTCGCTGCGGCGACTTCCTCTTTTGTCGGTTTCTTCCTGAGCGAGATGTAGCCGACCACTTTGCCGTGGTTCACGATCGGGGAAACCGTCGCCCGTACCCAGTAATATTGTCCGCTCTTGGCGCGATTCTTGACGATACCGCGCCAGGGGTGGCCGCCATTGACCGTTTTCCACAGGTCGGCAAAGGCCCATTCCGGCATATCGGGATGGCGCACGACGTTGTGGTTGATCCCGATCAATTCTTCCCGTGAGAACCCGCTGATCTCGACGAAAGAATCGTTCGCGTAGGTGATGATCCCTTTGGTGTCGGTCTTGGTGACGAAGACACTGTCATCGGGGTAATTGATCTCAGTGTCGAAGACGGGCAGGTTTTTTTTCATGGCGATGCACTTTCATTGGATTACAGGTAAACGGGTAAAGAGGGCTGATTCATTTGGTGGTCGAAATTTTCTTGGCGAGAGCGAAATGCTGGAACTCGGCGGGTGAGAGCGGTTGGCTGAAATAGTATCCCTGTATCTCATCACAACCGTTCTCCAGCAGGAAATCAAGTTCGTTGCGGTCTTCCACGCCTTCCGCAACCAGCTTCATTCCAAGGGAGTGCCCCATGCCGATGATGGTCTTGATGATCGCCTGGCCTTTGCCGCCGGTTTTGATATCAGTGACGAATGACCTGTCTATCTTCAGTTTGTCGATCGGGAATTGCTGCAAATATCTGAGCGACGAATAACCCGTGCCGAAATCGTCGATGGAAATACGGACACCGATGGCTTTCAACTCATTCAGTCTGGCGAGCGTGCCTTTGCCGTCATCGATGGCGATACCTTCGGTGATCTCCAGATCCAGCCACTGGGCTTCCAGCCTAGATTCGATCAGAACCTGCTGGATGGTGCGCACGATGTCTTTTTGCGCGAACTGGATCGCCGAGAGGTTCACCGCGACCGGTACCGAGATCAGACCGGCATCTTGCCAGCGTTTGTTTTGTGTACAGGCCTGCTCCAAGACCCAAGCGCCGATCTCGGTGATGAGACCGGCACTCTCGGCGATGGGGATGAAGATCGAGGGCGGCACGGGACCGTGCTCCTCGCTGTTCCATCTGAGCAGTGCTTCCATGCCCACGATCCTGTTGTTGCGTGCATCCATGAGGGGTTGATAGGCCAGAAACAGCTCACGATGGTGGATAGCCCGTTTCAGATGGGATTCCAGGATCAGGCGGTCGTGGGCGTTCTGATTCATATCAGATTTGAAGAACTGATAGTTGTTGCGTCCCAGCTTTTTGGCGTGATACATCGCGGCATCGGCATGTTTGATGAGGGTCTCGCTGTCGATACCGTCATCGGGAGCGACACTGATGCCGAGGCTGCCGGAGATGGAAAGCTCATGCGTGCCGATGTAGAAGTGTTTCTTCATCGCATCAACGATGGACTCGGCGATCCGTGCGAGCCGGTCGGGACGACCGACATCAGGCAGAAGGATGAGGAACTCGTCACCGCCCTGACGGCATACGGTATCGGTATCACGCACACATTTGAGCAGACGCGCAGCGGCTTCTTTGAGCAATTCGTCGCCCACCGCATGGCCCAGCGAGTCGTTGATCTGTTTGAATCGGTCCAGATCGAGGTACATCAGTCCGACCCCGCGGTCATTGCGCTGGATGGCGGCCAGCGCCTGTTTGATGCGGTCCCGGAACAAAGTCCGGTTCGGCAGGCCGGTCAGCGCGTCGTGGTGCGCCATGTGATAGACCTGTTGTTCGATCTCCCGGCGCATGGTGATGTCGATGAAGATCGCGACATAATGTGTGGCCTGGGTATTGTCGGGATTCATCACGCGGGTGATCGACAACCACTCCAGGAAGTCCTCGCCGGATTTCTTGCGGTTCCACAGTTCGCCGTGCCAATTGCCGCTGGTGTTGATCTCCTGCCACATCCGCTGATAGAAAGAAGCTTCTTGTCTGCCCGATTTGAACATGCGCGGATTGTTGCCGATCACCTCTAGGGCCGAGTAACCGGTCAACTCTTCGAATGCCGGATTGACCGCGACAATGAGATTGTTGGTGTCGGTGATGATGATGGCTTCGCGGCTGCTATGGAATACTTTGGCGAGCAGCTTGAGCTGTTCTGTCGTGTCGCTCAGATCGGACAGCAGGCCGTTGAATGTGGTCACCAGGCTGTCGAATTCACCGTGTGTCCCGAACGAGACGGCACGGCGCGACAGGTCCTTGTCCAGCATGATCTCGGAAATGGTTTGCTTCAGTTCTTTGATCGGATTCTCGACGTGGCGCTTCAGGGTCGAACGCACAAGCATACTGACAGTGAGCGCCAGCGCGAGTTGTATGAGTAACCATGTTCCCAGCAGGCTGTGTTCGAATGCCGCGAACTGCCGGGCCTCGTCCGACATGTCGATCACCATGCTCGCCGCACCGTTGACCGAGTTCTTGCGTACATGGTGACAGGCGAGGCAATTGGTTCCGCGGAAATTATCCGAAGCGATGAACGGGACGGAGACGCGCACGATAAAACGACCGTCATCGTCTTCGAGCCTGGTCACGATCTTTTTGCCGCTTTGCAGCACGTGCAGGTCGATCTCGTCGGCAGGGGCCTCTTCCGGCAAACCTTTGCCGAACTGGTCGATGACCTGCTGGGCACGAATGATCCGCAGGTCGGATACCCCGTGCGAATCGGACATCTTGTCGATCAGCAGGCGGCGGTTCTGCGGCGAGGAGATGCTGCCGTTCAGCATCATGAGGTTCAGGGAATTGATCAGGCCGTCAGCGATCTCTGCACCGCGCGTGCCCGCGCTGGCGAGTAGATACCTGGAGAAATGTTCAGTGACTGCGTGGTACAGGCCAAACCCCACTATTAGTAGGGTTGATTGAATAAGGAGGTGAAGTTTTGTCTGAGTTGATTGTGCTGCCCACTTGTTTTGTAGCGATGAAAATAGGGTGTTCACGAAAGGGCCCAAAAAAAGCAGCGCGCATTCTCTGTGTGATGTCCGTCAAGCGCAATATATAGTTTGGCCTATATATTCATGTAAATAGTCTATATATCGCACGTCAATCCAGTGGCAGACTGGGTTTGGATGCCCGAGCGTCGCTTGGCAGGTAAGTTGTTAAATGATTGTTACAAGCTGAATTTGCTGATGGGGCTGAGCGGGGCGAGGGCTGAAGAGACTCAAATGAGGTGATAAAACTGCTCTTTTCCAGCCTTGGTGCGGGAAGGGTTGTTGTTAGACTTTCTCCATCGTGAGTCATCAAACTCATTCAGGGAGAAATATCATGGAAAAAGCCGTCTTGCTGGTCTGCCTTGCCGCAATCGTCTTGTCGAATCCTGTGAACGCGATGGAAGGTGTCCACAGCGATTCTTCTACCGCCACATATTCCAGCCGCTGAATATCTGCGGATAGTGCGGCATCAGTGCCGGATCATGCCGGTCAGAACGAGATGTTCATGCCGATATGTGTCCCCTTATCCAGCACGGCACTGCCCGCATCTTTGATGCCGAAACTGATCTCGCGGTAACCGACATAGATCTTTGCTTGCGGTGAGCCCGCGATCTCCACCCGCATGCCGTACTGGCTGAAACGCTCCGAATCCAAGAACGAGATGATCTTCAGCGAAAAAAGATATTCACCGACCAGACTGATCGGTATCTCCGTCGGCAGGCTATAACCGCCCTCGAGGCCGATGGCGATCCCCGCGACCGTGCTGGTGATGCCGTTCTGCTGCACCGTCCCGAATACTGTCTTGAGGCCGCCGCCCGCGACCGGCCCGCCGCCACCTTCTTCACCGCCGCCCCCCGATGCCGCGACACCCGCTTCGGCCAGAAGGTTGTTGCTATCGTTCAGCAGCAGACCGCCTCTGAGCTTGGCCGGGCCTTCCCCGATCCCGGCGGAAGTGTCGAATCTGAGTTGTACGGCGGAGTTGTTCATGTTGATATCGAGTGCATCCGCGAAGAGCGGAGTGCTCGCCGATAACAACGCAACCCCCAGTATGCGCATGAAAAACATGATGTCTCCTAAACGAACCCGCGTTATCCGGATCAGATGATGCGCGGATTGTACAGATTATCGGCTGACGTATGCAGCACTGAGGCTCCCCGCACAGTCGGGATATTTCACGGTGTTACAATCGAACGGCTATTCATTTCGACAGCGGAGCAGAAGAGTTTATGCCCAGAAATATCGCCAGCGAACAGGAAACAGATGCGCATGCGCCAAGCCGCTGGCATGTTTTGTCGGCACAACAGGCACTCGAATCGACCAAGTCGGCCACACAAGGCCTGAGTCAGGAAGAAGCGTTGCGGCGGCTGGGTGAATACGGTGCGAACCACCTGACCCCGGTCAAACGTCACGGGCCCTTGCTGCGCTTCCTGCTGCAATTCCACAATGTGCTGATCTATGTGCTGCTGGCCTCGGCGGCGGTCACTGCTTTGCTCGCACACTGGGTAGACACCAGTGTGATCGTCGGCGTGGTGGTCATCAATGCCATCATCGGTTTCCTGCAGGAAGGCAAGGCGGAGAAGGCGATGGATGCTATCCGTCTCATGTTGTCTCCGGAGGCTACAGTGCTGCGCGAAGGCAAGCGTACCGTGGTGGCGGCGGAGACGCTGGTGTCGGGCGACATCGTGGTGCTGCAATCCGGCGACAAGGTGCCCGCCGACCTGCGTTTGCTGACGGTGAAGAACCTGCGTATCGAGGAAGCCGCGCTGACCGGAGAATCGGCCCCTGTCGAAAAGGGCGTGGACGCAGTTGAAGTGCAAGCCCCGCTCGGTGACCGTGTCTGCATGGCGTATTCGGGGACGCTGGTGGTGTACGGGCAGGGCACGGGCGTGGTGGTGGCAACGGCTGATGCCACCGAGATCGGATGTATCAGTGCCATGCTGGGTCAGGTGCAGGAGCTGACCACGCCGTTGTTGCGCAAGATGACCGAGTTCAGCCGGATATTGACCATTGCCATTCTGTTGCTTGCGGGTATCACGTTCCTGTTCGGCTGGATGGTGCATCACAACGGCTTCGGCGAGATGTTCCTGGCCGCAGTGAGTATGGCAGTCGCCGCGATCCCGGAAGGCCTGCCCGCGATCATGACCATCACCCTGGCTCTGGGCGTACAGCGCATGGCCAAGCGTAACGCCATCGTCCGCCGTCTGCCCGCAGTCGAGGCATTGGGTTCGGTCACGGTGATCTGTACCGACAAGACCGGCACGCTGACACGCAACGAGATGACCGTGCAGCGGGTATTGACTGCCGAGCAGATCGTCGAAGTCAGCGGTGGAGGTTATGCACCGCATGGCGGCTTCAGCATCGCCGGGTTGTCCGTCGAGGTGGGCGGGCAGGACGCACTACAGGAGCTGTTCCGTGCCGGTTTGTTATGCAACGACAGTGTGTTGGCCGAGAGCGCCGGTACATGGCAAGTGGCGGGTGATCCTACCGAGGGGGCGCTGGTGACATTGGCACTCAAGGCGGGTCTGGATGGACCGTTCGAACACGGCAGACTGCCGCGTACCGATGTGATCCCGTTCGAATCCGAGCACCGTTTTATGGCGACGCTGCATCACGATCACACCGGCCATGCGGTGGTTTTCGTCAAAGGCGCGCCGGAAGAAGTGCTGGCCATGTGCAGTAGCCAACGCCAAACCGGCGGGGATGTGCCGCTGGATATGAGCGCCTGGCATGGCAAGATGGCCGCCACCGGGGCACTCGGACAGCGTGTGCTGGCTCTGGCGGTGAAATCTGTCGCGGCGACACAGCGCGAACTGAACTTCAGTGATGTGAAATCGGACTTCATCCTACTGGGCATGGTCGGCATCACCGATCCGCCGCGTGACGAGGCTATGGTTGCCGTGCGTGAGTGTCTCGCTGCGGGTATCCGCGTCAAGATGATCACCGGGGACCATGCCGAGACGGCTGCCGCCATCGCCCTGCAACTGGGTATCGGCAGCGGCGGTGTGCTCACCGGAAGCGAATTGGACGGCATGGACGATGCGGCATTGCGCAAAGCTGTGAGTGAAACGGATGTGTTCGCCCGCGCCAGCCCGCAGCACAAGTTGCGCCTAGTCGAGGCATTACAGGCCAACGGCGAGATCGTGGCGATGACCGGTGACGGGGTGAATGATGCTCCCGCGCTGAAACGGGCCGATGTCGGTGTGGCGATGGGCCGAAAAGGGACAGAAGTCGCCAAAGAGGCGGCGCAGATGGTGCTGGCAGATGATGATTTCGCCACCATCGCCCATGCGGTGCAGGAAGGCCGCACCGTGTACGACAACATCAAGAAAGCCATCGTGTTCGTCATTCCCACCAATGGCGGCGAGGCCGGCATGGTGTTGGTGGCGATCCTGTTTGGTATGACGCTACCGATCACACCGGTGCAGATCCTGTGGGTGAACATGGTCACAGCGGTGACACTTGCGCTGGCATTGTCTTTTGAAAAGAGCGAACCCGGCGTGATGCGGCGACCGCCCCGTGCAGTCGGGGAGCCCATCCTGTCCGGGTTCATGTTGTGGCGTATCGCTTTTGTATCGGCCTTGCTGACTGCCGGGCCGTTCGCCCTGTTCCTGTGGGAAAGTGGGCGCGGAGTCGGGCTGGAAGAAAGTCGCACAGTGGCGGTCAACGCATTGGTGATGGGCGAGATCGTGTATCTGTTCAATTGCCGTTACCTGCTCGCACCGGTTTTTTCCCGCGCAGGTCTGTTCGGCAATCCGGTCGTGTTGCTCACCATAGGCGTGCTGCTCGTGCTGCAACTTTCCTTCACCTACCTAGCGCCGATGCAACAGATGTTCGGCACGGTCGCCATCGACCTAGCAGCGTGGACGCGGATCGTCGCCTTCGGTGTGTTGTTGTTCGTCGC
The DNA here is from genome assembly GCA_030823955.1 of Gallionellaceae bacterium. GTDB lineage: Bacteria > Pseudomonadota > Gammaproteobacteria > Burkholderiales > Gallionellaceae > PALSA-1006. Next base: position 51,024 of record JAVBYO010000030.1, on the reverse strand, counting down.
GGTAGAGATCGAGAAAGCGTTGTTGCGCAAAAGGTGACGAGGAAGAGCAGGGGGCGTAATACGCGCAACACACTCATGTGTGCCAGTACCTATTGATTCGGCACGAATAAAGTTTCTACTATGTGCATGAATTGGCAAACGCCCTTCCCCCGTAGGCGAGGGAAGGGCTGCGTGCTTTTGCGCCCCTCTCTAACGCAAGGTTAGGCTGCGGGAGGGGAAACAATATCGAAAGTGATGATTGGTAATTTTTCATGGAACTGTACCTCAGCAGGTGCGCCTTCAGTTAGGAGGGGGAGAATAAAGCTCTCAAATCGAAGTGAGGCAAGAAAGATCGTATCGAAATTGAATGATTGATTGTCAATGCCAAGACAAACTTTGCTTACCCACTTTCTTTCCCAAGTGTCATAAACGGAGCCAGTGTTATGGGTGCCAGAAATTTGGGCACCGAGTAAGGCGGTGTGCGTTCTTGTGGGGATAATGGGGTCTACCCACGAAAGCGACCCCCAGACCGGAAAGGAGTTCGGTGGCTCTTTTGACAGCTGATTTCGGAGGTGCTGGATGTAGTGGCGGTACTCTTCAGCTATGCTTGAAGCGGTCAAGAATGCTCTCATCTCGGCATGTTTTGTACTCACTCCAGGAATAGATTGAGAAATCTCCCGAATTCGATGCACTGCATCAACGAACCCCCAGCAAGAGGCTAGAGCGGTGATGACCTGAGAGTTGTCATCTGGAATCTTGCAACAGGTGTCCCACAATTTGGATTCGAAGTGCCGCAGCAGTTGAAATGAGTAATGCAGCCCATCGAAGCAAAGGATTTTTCGGAGGTCAAGTGAAGTGAGCATTGAATGCCTAACGTGAAGCTAACTGGCCTGCGCGGCTTTTCGAGCAGGTCCGGTTGAGCGTAGGGTTAGCCATGTTTTTCGACAAGGCCGAAATGATAGTAATGAACGTCATTGTCTCCATTTTCTTGCATGTGCATGAGCCAGAATCCGGTCTCGCCAAAGAGATGTACCTTATGGCAGTTCAGTAGCCGAATTAGCTTCGCGCGCCAGATGGGGAATGACTTCTCAAAAAAGTGAAATCCAGTTTTTGACCCGTAGGGGTTTGTAGCATGCAACATACCACCACACTTTTTGTAGATGTGAATGAAATCTTCTTGGGTCAGGTATCCATCTGTTATGGGTACCAAGTCATTCACCACGCCAAGTAACTCCGATGGCCTTTCCTCGATGGGCTTTGGATAAAAGTCCGCATTGATACGGGACAAGTCCTTCAAAAGAAGTTCTGCGTTCCAGTGCGACTCAAAATTCTTGTGCGCGGCAGCGTACCTATCTTTGTTCGCGATGAGAGAGCTGAAAGCAATGAGCTCAAGTATTTTTCTAAACTGAAGGCAAATAGACTCAATCGTTGCTGCTTGGTAAAGAGCATGACCACCCTTGTGAAGGAAGAAGTCGATGACTTCCGTGCGGCGCTTGATCTCTCGCAATTGCTCAGCATACAGGTTGATTGGCGGCGTGCGCTTGGACATGGCTAACAGTTATTAAACAGCCCCACCGGTCTGTACTATTGGTAATAGTGTGAAACGCATATTTTCGATAAGCAATTGATTCATTGAAGTACGTCCAAATATATGTTCCACATATGCATAATAGTACGGACGGAAGTGAATGTCTTCTTTGGAGAAATAGTGCGAGCGCCTAGTTATGGCACGTAGCGGAAGCATGCAAGAACTCCATCGACTAGCCGGTTTGGCCGAGAGCGGGCGGCTATCTGCCAGTGCAATACACCTCGCTCTAAACTGCCGGACTAAAAAATAGCTCTACAGGGGTGGCGTATCGAAGCTGATGAATCTATGTTCGGTTGTGGCTTTGCGCCAAACTCAACCCCACCGCCTCGGCGACTTCGATGCCGTCTATCGCCGCCGACATGATCCCCCCCGCATACCCAGCGCCTTCTCCCGCCGGGTACAGCCCTTTGGTGTTCAGGCTCTGGTAGCTCTCGTCGCGTTTGATACGCACGGGTGAAGAGGTGCGCGTCTCCACGCCGGTGAGGACGGCATCGTGCATGGCGAAGCCTTTGATGCTTTTCTCGAAGGCGGGCAGGGCTTCGCGCACGGCTTCGATCACGTAATCCGGTAGTGAGGTGGAGAGGTCGCCGAGGGTCACACCGGGGGTGTAAGAGGGAATCACTTCGCCCAGGGCGGAAGTGGGACGCTGTGCGATGAAGTCGCCGACCAGTTGCCCCGGTGCGTTGTAGTTGCCGCCGCCCAGCTCGAAGGCGCGGCTTTCCCATTGACGCTGGAATTCGATGCCCGCGAGTGGGCCGCCGGGATAATCCTCCGGGGTGATGCCGACCACGATGCCGCTATTGGCGTTGCGTTCGTTGCGCGAATATTGGCTCATGCCGTTGGTGACCACGCGGCCTTCCTCGGAGGTGGCGGCGACCACGGTACCGCCGGGGCACATGCAGAAGCTATACACCGAACGTCCATTGCTGGCGTGGTGTACTAGCTTGTAGTCCGCCGCACCGAGCAGCGGGTTGCCCGCGTTGGGGCCGAAGCGGGCGCGGTCGATGAGTGATTGCGGGTGCTCGATACGGAAGCCGACCGAGAACGGCTTGGCTTCCAGATATACGCCGCGTTGATGCAGCATCTCGAAGGTGTCGCGCGCGCTGTGGCCGATGGCGAGCACCACGTGTCGTGTGGCGATGTGTTCGCCGTTCGCCAGTCTCACGCCGCGCACCTGGCCGTTGTCGATCTCGATGTCGCTCACACGGCTCTGAAAGCGCACTTCGCCGCCCAGCTCAATGATGTTGGCGCGCATCACTTCCACCATGCCGACCAAACGGAAGGTGCCGATGTGTGGTTTGCTGACATATTCGATCTCGGCGGGCGCACCGGCCTTGACGAACTCTTTTAACACCTTGCGGCTGTAATGTTTGGGGTCTTTCACCTGGCTGTATAACTTGCCGTCCGAGAAAGTACCCGCACCGCCTTCGCCGAACTGCACGTTCGATTCGGGATTCAACTCGTGTTTGCGCCACAGCCCCCAGGTATCTTTGGTGCGTTCACGCACTTCTTTGCCGCGTTCCAGGATGATGGGACGGAAGCCCATCTGCGCGAGGATCAGTCCGGCAAACAGGCCGCAGGGGCCGGTGCCGATGACCACTGGGCGCTCGGTCAGTGCTTCAGGCGCATGGGTGACAAAGTGGTAAGCGGTGTCCGGCGCGGTCTTTACATGTGGATCGTTTTTGAAGCGATGCAGCACTTTCTCTTCGTGCGCCACTTCGACATCCAGCGTGTAGATCAACATGATCGCCGCAGGTTTGCGCGCATCGAAGCCGCGCCGGAAGATGGTGTAGCCGTGTAACTCGTCCACACGGATGCCGAGGCGTTTGATGATCGCATCGTTGATGGAGTGTTGGGGATGATCCAGCGGCAGCTTGATTTCGGTGAGTCGTAACATGGAGTGATTTTACCTCACTGGCGCTTTGGGGTGGTTGCTGGAAAAGATTACTGGTAGATTGCTGACCGTAGTCTGATTTATGGGCGATAAGATGTATTCCCCGGTGATCTTGCCGGTCACGGTTTATAAAACGATGAATTTTGAGGTTCTCCGCGTGGATAAGGCCAACACTATGAAAGGTTTCCACTCCTTGCGTACCCAGCTCTGGCTGGTGATCGGATTGATGGCGGCGATGTTGACAGGTGTGCTGGGTTTCACTTTTTACGAACTGAACCTGCGTAAACACGACTATCTGATCCTCAATCTGACCGGGCAAATGCGGGTGACCACCCGCAGCATGCTGGATCAGGCGCGCTACGTTGTGAGCGATCAGTCCTTGGCCCATCCGCAAAGTTCGACCACGCTGGAAAAGATCTACGGTAGTGCCTTGCAGCAGCAGATCGGCTTGTTAGGCCAGATCGTTTCATCCCTGAAACAACGGCGCTTGTCACCCGCACTGACGGGTAAGGACGAGGCCATTCAATGCACATGGGATCTGCGCTCGCGTTCCCAGATGGATTTGACGGCGCAGGACTGGGAGAACTTCCACGCTGCGCTGAATGTGTTTTCTGCTGCGGACGGGCAGCAGCGCAACTGGCTGGCTGCGGCGAGATTCATCGCGCAGAACGGGGAATCCATGGTGGAGTCGTCAAACCATCTGGCACAGGCGTTCCAGACCATGATGGAAGGCAAATTGAACACCATACGTGGGTTTCAGGTGCTGGCTGCCGTGTTGTCGATGCTGTTGCTGGGGCTGATCGCTTTGGCGGCGCATATTAAAGTGTTAAGGCCGCTGCAAAACGCGGTTGCCGGATTTGGCCGGGTGGCGCAGGGCGAGCTGGGACACCAGGTCGCCGTTCCTGCGAACAATGAGATCGGGCAACTGACGACGGCATTCAATTCGCTCTCCGAACGGATACGCTCCCTGTTCCAGCTCACCGACCGCATCAATCGCGGCAAGCAACTGGATGAGACACTCGACTTTGTGTTGCAGGAGTTCCCCGCGTTTGTGCCGGTGGACTGGGTGTGTATTTTGTATCCCGCCGGGGATAACGACGTTTTGCAGCTTGAGCGTATGGCCGGTGTGGCAACACCCGGTTTGCGTGAAGGGATGAGTTTCATCAAGCAGCGTAATGCGCTGTCGCAAGTGACCGAGGCGCGTATGCCTTTGGCGCTCAACGATTTGGCCGGGTATGCGGCGGGTAACGCGACCGCGCAATTGGCGACCGCGCTGAACAGCGCCGGTCTGGGCTCTGCACTGTATATGCCGCTCACCAGTGAGCGCGCGGGCGGCGTGATGGTGTTTGCCTCGCGCGGCAAAGGTGTCTATAGCGACGGGCACATCGAGTTTCTTGGCAACATCGCGGCGCAGATCGGCCACATCCTTGAGCGCACCATCGTGGTGGAGGGGCTGGTGGTCGCGGCCTTGCAGGGCTTGGCCAAACTGGCCGAAAGCCGCGATCCGGAGACCGGCGACCATCTGGTGCGCATGACCCTGTATTCGGTGGTGCTGGCGGAGGAGCTGGCGAATAACACAAAATTCGCCAAACAGATCAGCCCGGCTTACGTGCGCAGCATCTACCGCTTTGCGCCTATGCACGATATCGGCAAGGTGGGTATCAGCGACAGTATCCTGTTGAAACCCGGACGGCTGGATGATGCCGAGCGCAAAGAGATGGAGCGGCATCCCGCTATCGGTGGCCAGGCGTTGAGACGCAGCGAAGCGCAGATGAACGCGCTCGGCCACAGCATCTTTTCAGTCGGCATCGAGATCGCGGAAAGCCATCACGAAAAATGGGACGGCAGCGGCTATCCCGCAGGCTTGGCTGGCGAAGCGATTCCGCTGTCGGCACGCATCGTGGCCGTTGCCGATGTGTTCGACGCGCTGACTTCAAAGCGCCCGTACAAGGACGCCTGGCCGGTGGAGCGCGCGATCGCGGCGATCGACGAGAGCGCGGGAAAACAATTCGATCCTGATGTGGTGAGTGCGCTGCACAGCGCTATGCCGCAGATGATGGAAATCTATGAGAAGTTTAAGCACGTTTGATAGGTTGAGTTCCGGTATCTGAAATCATGGCAAAAGCAAAAACGATCTATAGCTGCACCGAATGCGGCGGACAATCCCCCAAATGGCAAGGCCAGTGTCCGCACTGCGGCGAGTGGAACACGCTGGTGGAAGCGGTGGCGGAAGCCGCGCCCGCAGCGGGCAAGAACCGCTTCAGTGCTTTGGCGGCCTCCGGCAAGTTGCAGCAACTGGCCGATGTGGAGGCAAGTGAAGTATCGCGCACGCCGACCGGTATCGCCGAGTTCGACCGCGTGTTGGGCGGGGGCTTGGTGGAGGGTGGCGTGGTGCTGATCGGCGGCGACCCCGGCATCGGTAAATCTACCTTGCTGTTGCAGGCGCTGGCGCATCTTTCGCAGACGAAAAAAGTGCTCTATGTGAGCGGTGAGGAGTCGGCGCAGCAGATCGCGTTGCGCGCCAAGCGCCTCGCGCTCGATGCCAGCGAAGTGCATCTGCTGCCGGAGATACAGCTGGAAAAGATCCAGGCTACGGTTGCCAACGAGAAGCCGGACGTGGTGGTGATCGACTCCATCCAGACGGTGTATTCCGAACAGTTGACCAGCGCGCCCGGTTCGGTGGCGCAGGTACGCGAATGTGCGGCGCAACTCACGCGCTTGGCGAAAAGCAGCGGTGTGACCATCATCCTAGTCGGTCATGTGACTAAAGAAGGTGCACTGGCCGGGCCGCGAGTGCTGGAACATATCGTGGATACCGTGCTGTATTTTGAGGGCGATACCCATTCCAGCTTCCGCCTCATCCGCGCGTTCAAGAACCGCTTTGGCGCGGTGAACGAACTCGGCGTGTTCGCCATGACCGAGAAAGGCCTGCGCGAAGTGAGCAATCCGTCCGCGCTGTTCCTGTCGCAACATGGCGCACAAGTACCCGGTTCCTGCGTGATGGTCACGCAGGAAGGCACGCGCCCTTTGCTGGTGGAGATACAGGCGCTGCTCGACGATTCGCATGCACCGACCCCGCGCCGCTTGTCGCTGGGTCTGGAGCAGAACCGTCTGGCCATGCTGCTGGCCGTGTTGCACCGCCATGCGGGTATCGCTTGCTTCGATCAGGATGTGTTCATCAACGCCGTGGGCGGGGTGAAGATCACCGAGCCGGGGGCGGATATGGCCGTGTTGCTGGCAATCGTCTCTTCGTTGCGCAATCGCCCTTTGCCGGAAAAGATGGTGGTGTTCGGTGAAGTCGGTCTGGCGGGTGAAGTGCGCCCGGTGCAGCGCGGGCAGGAGCGCCTGAAGGAAGCCGCCAAACTCGGTTTCACCCATGCCATCATCCCCAAAGCCAATACACCCAAGCACAAGATCGAGGGTATGGAGATCATCGCGGTGGAACGGGTGGAAGAAGCCGTGGCGAAGATGCGCTGAAGCGGAGCGGCTTAGCATCCGATGGTACAGTCTCAAACTGTTCTCTGCCAGTCAGAGTAAGGCCGCATCTGTAGTATCATTGCCCTGAATCGCACTACATTCCTATCATGAAAACAGTTCTTCTCAGTGAAATCCTGACTGCTACGGTCAAAACGGCCTCGCCAGAGGTCGCGGTGTCTGAAGTGTTGGCTCAGATGGCTGCTCTGAACATCAGTTGCGTCATCGCCGTGGATGCCGGTCATCGCCCGCTGGGCATATTCACCGAGCGCGATGCGGTCAGGCTGCTGGCTGAGCGTCGCGGGCTGGGGATGCTCAAACTTGGCGAAGTGATGAGCACTCCGCCGTTCTCATCTTCCGCCGATATCGATTTTCGCGAAGCCTACCGCATGCTTCAGGAACGCGGATTCCGCCATCTGGTCGTGGTCGATAAAGACAACAGACTGAAAGGGATCGTCACCGAAGGTGATTTTTTGAAACGACTTGATGTCGGAGACCTGTCGGAATTCAAGAGTACGGAAAAGGTGATGTCGCGCAATATCGTGACGGTCGATATCGATACTTCGGTCGCGGAGGCGGTGAGTCTGATGAGCCGGAACCGCTATAGCTGCGTGGTGGTGATGCAGAACCAGGTTCCGCATGGGATCGTGACCGAGCGGGATGTGGTGAAGTTGGCACAGATGGAGGCTGATTTAAGCACTATCCCGGTCAGTAGTGTGGTGCGCACACCCTTGATCACCGCGTCTCCGGGCATGGCATTGCCAGATGCGATCAGGCTGATGGAAAAACATGCCATCCGTCATCTGGTGGTTACCGATCAGGACAAACTACTCGGCTTGGTGACGCGCCATGATCTGGTCAAAACATTGCAGGGTGGTTATGTGCACTTCCTGCATGAAACGATACAGATGCAGCGTCAGGAGTTATTCAAGCTCAGCCAGCAACGCAATCTGTTCAAGTTGCATGATGCCGCGCTGGCTGCATCAGCCAATGCCATTTTCATCGCGGATCGGCAGGCCGTGATCCAGTGGGCCAATCCGGCCTTTTCCAGACTATCGGGCTACACCCTGGAAGAAACGATAGGCTGTCGCATACAGGATCTGGTCAAATCCGGTGAGCAAGCGCTGGATTTTTATGGGCAACTGTGGGAGACGCTCCTGAGCGGACAGGTCTGGCACGGTGAAATCATCAACCGGCGCAAGGATGGGACACGTTATCCGGAAGAGATGACGATCACGCCGGTGCGCGTCGAAAGCGATGAGATCACTCATTTCATCGCGGTCAAACAGGATATCAGCGACCGCAAACGCTCGGAGGCGCAGATACATGATCTGGCTTTTTATGATGTATTGACCCGGCTGCCCAATCGCCGTCTGCTCAATGATCGGCTGGAGCAGGTGATGGCTGCGAGCAAACGCAGTGGTCATTATGCTGCGTTGATGTTCCTTGATCTGGATAACTTCAAGCCGTTGAATGATGAATATGGGCATGAGGTGGGAGATATGTTGTTGCAGGAGGCGGCGCAGCGTATCAGTGGCTGTGTGCGCGAGACGGATACGGTCGCCCGTTTTGGCGGCGACGAGTTCGTGGTGGTGTTGAATGAGCTGGAGTCGAAGCGGGAAGGGTCGGCAGCGCAAGCTCAAATGATCGCGGATAAGATCCGTGCCGCTGTATCCGAGCCTTATTCGCTCACGGTCCAATCAGTATCGGCTGTGAGTGCGGAGATTTCGGTGACGCATCACTGCACGTCGAGTATCGGTGTGGTGGTGTTCATGGGGCACGAGTCCCTACCCGCAGAACTCATCAAGCGGGCAGATATTTCCATGTATCAGGCTAAAGCGGCAGGCCGCAATTTGATCCGTTTCCATGATGCAAATTGAATGACCGGTGCGCGGGATAGTGCTTGCGGCGCACGCCAGGAAGCCTATTTTCAGAGCAAATCATCATCATCTTCTTCTTCGATAGATAGTCATGCCAAACAATAGCGCATCCGGCCGAGCCCACCACCATATCTTCCACCAAGGCAATCCCGCCGCAGAGCGGGGTACACGCGCTGTGATGTGGATCACGCTCGTTATGATGGTGGTGGAGATCGTCGCGGGGTGGGGGTTCAACTCGATGGCGCTGTTGGCGGACGGTTGGCACATGAGTTCGCATGCTTTTGCCATCGGGCTGAGCGCTTTTGCCTACGCGGCGGCGCGGCGTTATGCAGCAGACCCGCGCTTTGCCTTCGGTACCTGGAAGATCGAGATACTGGCCGGTTTTGCCAGCGCCATTTTCCTACTGGGTGTCGCCGCGATGATGGTGTTCGGTTCGGTGGAGCGTTTGTTGTCGCCGCAAGCTATCCATTATCAGGAAGCGATCATTGTGGCGATCATCGGTCTGCTGGTGAATATCGTCTGTGCCATGATCCTGGGCCATGCCCACGAGGGGCATCACCATACCCATGCTCAGCGGGAAGATCCCGGCACGGATTCCGCGCAGAGATATCGCCAGGTGTCCCCGTCCTCTGCGCATCAACCACACCGTCGCAAGCACGCCGGACATCATCACCCGCATCATCACGACCTGAACCTTAAATCGGCTTATGTGCATGTCATCGCGGATGCGGCCACCTCGGTGCTGGCGATCATTGCACTGGTGGGGGGCTTGTTATACGGCTGGTCGTGGCTGGACCCGGTGATGGGTATCGTCGGAGCGCTGCTGGTGGCGATCTGGGCCAGGAGTCTGTTGCTCGATACGGGCAAGGTACTGCTCGACCGGGAGATGGATCATCCGGTGGTGGAGGAGATTCGTGCCGCCATCGAGTCGGCTGACGATCCCGATGAAACGAAGATCACCGATCTGCATGTATGGCGCGTCGGCAAGGATGCATATTCCTGTGCGGTCTGTATCGTCACGCGCAGTGCGACACTGACGCCGGAACAGGTACGCGGACAGTTACGCCAGCACGAGGAGATCGTGCATACCACGATAGAGATTCATCGTTATGGCTGAGCTTGCTGCCGGATCTTCACTTGTCAGATCGGGACGCGGATGAAGATGCTCGTGTTGGGGATAGGCAACACCCTACTTGCCGACGAGGGAGTGGGGATCGCGGCTATGCACGAACTGGAAACGAGATTCGGTTCCCGTGGAGATATCGAGTTCCTTGACGGGGGGACGTTGTCTTTTACGCTGGCGGTGCCCATCAGCGGATGTGATGCTTTGCTGGTGATCGATGCGGCGGAGCTTGGCGGTGTACCGGGTACGGTGCGTAGTTTCGAGGGGGAGGAGATGGATCGTTTCCTCGGAGAGAACCGCAAGTGCAGCGTACATGAGGTCGGCTTGCTCGATCTGATGTCGATTTCATTGCTGACAGGGCACTGGCCACAACGGCGCGCATTGATCGGCGTGCAGCCTGCTGTCATAGACTGGGGAGAGGCACTGACCCCGGAGGTGGCGGCGGCCTTGCCTGAAGTGATTGATTGTTCGAGTGAAATAATTGAACGCTTCACTCGCTAGTCGTTCTTGGGATAACTCTCCCCATATAACCCTTTTGGTGGATTGACCACTCGCTCTCCTCCACGCAGACTTGACGCGCGTTCCACAGGTTTAACGCCACGAGGAGTCGTCATGAAGCAAGCAGAGCAGCCCGGAAGTGTCGGGGAAGGTCTCAAGCAGCGCGGTATCACCCGCCGCGAATTTCTAAAATTCTGCACGGCAATGACGGCGATGTTGGCGTTGCCTCCCGCGATGGCCAGCGTGATGGCGGAAGCGATCTCCAAGGCGCGACGGCAATCGGTGATCTGGCTGTCGTTCCAGGAATGCACCGGTTGTACCGAATCCATCACGCGTTCGCATTCACCGACGCTGGAAAATCTGATCTTCGATCTCATCTCTCTCGATTACCACCACACGCTGCAAGCCGCTTCGGGCGCAGCCGCCGAGCATGCGCGCGAACTGGCGATGAAGGGCAATGAGGGAAAATATCTGCTCATCGTCGATGGTTCTATCCCGCTGGGCAATCCCGGTTATTCGACCATCGCCGGTATCAGTAATTACGACATGCTGCTGGAAACGGCCAGAGGTGCGGCTGCCATCGTCGCGGTCGGCACCTGTGCCACCTATGGCGGACTGCCCAAGGCCGATCCGAATCCAACCGGTGCGGTGTCGGTCGGCGACATCATCAAGGACAAACCTATCATCAACGTGCCCGGTTGTCCGCCCATTCCTGTGGTGATGACCGGTGTGCTTGCGCATTTCCTCACCTTCGGCAATATCCCGGAACTGGATGCTCTGGGGCGGCCCAAATCTTTCTACGGCGAGACCATCCATGACCGTTGCTACCGCCGTCCATTCTATGACCAGGGCAAGTTCGCGCAGACCTTTGACGATGAAGCGGCACGCAAAGGCTGGTGTCTGTTCAAGCTCGGCTGCAAGGGCCCGGTGACCTACAACGCCTGTGCCACCACGAAATGGAACGACGGCACCAGTTTCCCCATCCAGTCCGGTCACGGCTGTATCGGTTGTTCCGAACCGAATTTCTGGGATGCGGGGCCGCTGTACAAAGCACTGTCGATGCCGGTGTCGGCGACGGCAGCCATGCTCGGCGGCGCGGCGGCGGCGGGTGCTGCGGCTGGTGTGGCGATCACCTGGCACAACCGTTCGACCAAGGCGGCTGCCAAAGCGGCGCATGAAAAAGTCACGGTGCAGGAACTGATGCGGGAGGAGAAATGAAAAGTTCTCAAAACAAATTTCACCACAGAGACACCGAGACACAGAGGAAAAACGGAGAACGGATTTTTCTTTGCGAGTTGGGTCTAAAGCTGCCTATCCCACTTCTCTGTGTCTCTGTGGTGGAGGTTTTTAAATGAACCATCTCGACCTTCTCACCTTTGCGCGCGGCAGCGCGCTCAATTGGGCGCTGATCATCTTTGTCGCGGGTGTCGCTCTGCGGTTGTTCGAGATATTTGGACTCGGCCGCAAGGCCGATCTGGCAAGGCCGCGCACCGACAGTCCCGGCAGCGGTTGGCGCACCATCGTCACGCGTTCATTGCCGCCGGAGGGCATGCTCAAACGTGAGCCGGTGACTTACATCGGCGGCTTCGTTTTCCACATCGGCTTGTTCGTCGCGATCTTCTTCTTTGCGCCGCATATTGAATTCTTCCGCAGCATGACAGGTCTGGGCTGGCCGAGTCTGTCGTCTGCGCTGGTCGATGCATCGGTGGTGGCCGCAATTGTGGCATTGGCAGTGCTATTGGCGCACCGGCTCAATCATCCGGTGAAGCGATTGTTATCGACCTTTGGCGATTACCTGGCGTGGACGCTGGCCTTGTTGCCTTTGCTGACCGGCTACATGGCCTATCACCATCTGATGCTCGAATATACGCTGATGCTGGCAATGCACCTGTTCTCGGTGGAATTGCTGCTGGCGCTGCTGCCGTTCACCAAACTGTTCCACACCTTCTCGGTGTTCATCTCGCGCTGGTACAACGGCGATATTTTTGGGCGGAAGGGGGTGGCGTCATGAGCAGCGAGCAGGGGCCCCGAGTAGCGGGGATGGGAGCGTCCGCGATTGACGCCAGAGGCCGACAAATGAAATCCTGGAGTACCGCCGGACGGAAGGAGGACGAGTCATGAGCAGCGAGCAGGGGCCCCGAGCAGCGGGGATGGGAGTGTCCGCGATTGACGCCGGAGGCCGACAACTGGATTTTTGCTTAACTACTGTGCCAATGGAGGCCGAGTTATGAGTGCGACGCTTGCCAAAGGCTTAAATTCATTCAAAGAAGTGATCGACGCACCCATCGCCAGCTTCTTCTCCAGCTGTGTGCATTGCGGGCTGTGTGCCGAAGCCTGTCTGTTCTACACCGAGACCGGTGACGCGAAATACACGCCCATCCACAAACTCGAACCGTTGCGCCGTGTGTGGCAGCAGGAATACACGCTACTCGGAAAAGTCGGCAAGGCGCTTGGTCTGTCCACGCCGGTGACCGATGCCGAGCTGACCGAATGGGAGCCGCTGGTGTATGACAGCTGCACTTTGTGCGGACGTTGCGCCATGGTGTGCCCGGTGGGCAACGATATGACCTACATGATTCGCAAGATGCGCGAAGGCATGGCGGCATCGGGGCATGCACCGGAAGATCTGGTCGGCGCGACTACCCGTGCGGTGACCATCGGCAGCCCGATGGGGATCAAGTGGCCTGCGGTGCTGGCGCAGATCAAACATGTGCAGGCCGAGACCGGCATCGAGGTGCCGGTGGAGAAAGAGGGGGCGGAGTACTTGGTGCTGATGTCCTCGATGGAGATCATCAACTTTCCCGAATATCTATCCGCACTCAGCCGTATCTTCAAGCAGGCGGGCGTGAGCTGGACGCTGGCGCAGGATGCGTTCGAGGCGACCAACAGCGGCATCCAGATCGGCGCTTCCGACTTGGCGCGCGAGATCGTGAGCCGCATCGTGGTGGCTGCCGAGCGCCTGAAAGTGAAGTGCGTGATCAGCCCGGAGTGCGGACATGCGTTCACCGCCTTGCGCTGGGAAGGCCCCAATCTGATGGGTAGGCCGTTCGGTTTCGAGGTGAAACATATCCTTGAAGTGCTGGATGAGTTGCACTCGGCGGGCAAACTCAAGACCCAAGGCAAAGACAAACGTCCGCTGACTTATCACGATCCCTGCCAGATCGCACGGCGCGGTGGCGTGGTGGAGCAACCGCGGCGCCTGTTGCATGAGGTGGCGGAAGATTTTCGCGAGATGCCGGATGCGGGCACGATGAACTGGTGCTGCGGCGGTGGCGGTGGTGTCTCCGCCAATTCGCGCGCCGAGCCCCTGCGCCTACAGGCGTTCAAACACAAGAAGGGGCAGATCGAAGCAACCGGTACGCAGACGCTGATCACCGCCTGTGCCAATTGCCGCATCGTGATGGAAGAAGGTCTGGAGCATTACCACATGAAGGTCGAGGTGCTGGGCCTCACTGAGTTGCTTGCCGAATATCTTGTTGAGGAAGAAAAGACATGAACGAACCTATCCCGCGTCGCGTCATTGTCGATCCCGTCACCCGCATCGAAGGCCATTTGCGCATTGAGGCCGAGACTGATGCCGAAGGCCGGATCACCCGCGCCTCGTCGGCCGGTACTATGGTGCGCGGTATCGAGCTCATCCTGCGCGGACGAGATCCGCGCGAGGCTTGGGCGTTCGCACAGCGCATCTGCGGTGTATGTACGCTGGTGCACGGCATCGCTTCAGTGCGCTCGGTCGAGAACGCGCTGAAGATCGAGATCCCCAACAACGCCGAATTGATCCGCAACCTGATGATAGGCGCGCAATACATCCACGACCATGTGATGCACTTCTATCACCTGCATGCTTTGGATTGGGTGGATGTGGTGTCGGCGTTGAAGGCCGATCCCAAGGCGACTTCGGCGCTGGCGCAGAGTATCTCGGGTTATGCCAAATCGTCGCCTGGTTATTTCAGCGATGTGCAGAAGAAGTTGAAAGGTTTCGTCGAGGCAGGCCAGTTGGGTATCTTTGCCAACGGTTACTGGGGGCATCCAGCTTACAAGCTGCCGCCCGAAGCCAACCTGATGGCGGTAGCGCATTATCTGGATGCGTTGGCGTGGCAGCGCGACGTGGTGAAACTGCATGCCATATTCGGCGGCAAGAACCCGCATCCGAACTTTGTAGTGGGCGGTGTGCCCTGTGCGATCAGCATCGATCCCAGCCATCAGGGGCAGGGCAACGGCCCGCATTTTCAAGGTGGCAATTCCGGTACCGCAGTCAATGTGATTGGCCTGCAGACGGTGCAGAATGCCATCAACCAGATGCGCGAATTCGTCGATCAGGTGTATGTGCCCGATACGCTGGCCATCGCCGGCTTCTATAAGGATTGGTTTAAACAAGGCGAGGGCGTGGGCAACTTCCTCACCTTTGGCGAATTCCCCGCCAAGGGTATGTCCGATCCGTCTTCTTACATGATTCCATCCGGCGTGATCCTAGATCGTGATCTGAGCAAGATACATCCCATCGATCTTGATGCCGAAAACGAGATACAGGAGTTCGTCAGCCATGCCTGGTATGACTATTCCGTGGGCAAAGAGCGGGGGCTGCACCCCTACAAAGGCGAGACCAAACTTGATTACACCGGCCCCAAACCGCCGTATCAACAACTGGATGTGGAGCAGGATTATTCATGGATGAAATCGCCGCGCTGGAAAGGCAAGGCGGTTGAGGTCGGGCCGCTGGCGCGCGTACTGATGATGTATGCATCAGGGCATGAGCAGACCAAAGAGTTGGTCGGCATGGCGCTGAAGAAGCTCGACCTGCCGGTACAGGCGCTGTATTCCACCATGGGGCGTACCGCAGCACGCACACTGGAGACCAAGATCGTCGCTGACGCGATGCAGGGCTGGTATGACCAGCTCATGGCTAATATCAAAGCGGGTGATGTGAGAACATTCAACGAGTCAAAGTGGGAGCCGTCGAGCTGGCCCAGTCATGCACAGGGTGTCGGTGTGATGGAAGCCCCGCGCGGTGGATTGTCGCACTGGATCGTTATCGATGATAAGAAGATATCCAACTATCAGGCCATCGTGCCGAGCACCTGGAATGCCGGGCCGCGCGACGCGAAGGGTAACCAGGGACCCTATGAAGCGGCGCTCAAAGGCCATCAACTACACGATGTGAAACAGCCTATCGAGATCCTGCGTACCGTTCACAGCTTCGATCCTTGTATCGCCTGTGCGGTACACCTGACCGATCCGGAGGGAAATGAGCTGGTGCAAGTGAAAATAGTCTGAGTCTCGTTTTGCTGCCATCGGTGCAAAAGAACATGCCGTACGCATTGCGTACGGCATGTTCTTTTGTTGCTTTCGGTGTGCGACTTACAGCCCCAATGAGGCCAACAGATCATCCACCTCATCTTGGCCGCTGACACTGTCTTTTGCACGGTGTGCTGGGCCGGAGGTCAGCCCTTCGGTACTGATCAGCGAGTCTTTGCTGTCCGGGGCGTATTCTTTGAGGATGTCGAGCAGGATGCTCTCGATCTCGACAGCGGCATTCACGATCTTGTTGACCATTTGCCCTGCTACGTCACGGAACTCCTGCGCTTCCATGATCTGCATCAGGTTGTGGTGGACGGTTTCTTCTGCCATGGCGATCTCACCCAGCTTGGAGACCGCTTCCATCACCAGTGCCTGATGCTGGGTAAATCCGGCATCGGACAGGCGCATGGACAGTTTGGCGCAAGTCTCGCGGTTATGTTTGGTCAGCGGCAGCGAAGTTTCCACCGCGCTGATGGTCTTTTCCGATGCCTCATGCATGGACTTGTCGATAAAAGACAGACGCTCACGGGCATCCGGCATCGTGGAGGCGGTTTTCTCCAGCGGACGGATATGGCCGAGCTCTTTCAGGATGCGATGCAGATTGGCGGTGGCGATGCCGATCTTTTCGACTTTTGGATCGGTGATCTTTGTGCGCTTCTTGCGTGCTGGGGTGGTGGTCATGGCATCCTCACTTTTGCATGGTCTGGAAGATCTTTTTTAGCTTCTCATCCAGGGTGGCCGCAGTGAACGGTTTGACCACATAGCCGCTGGCTCCGGCCTGCGCGGCCTCGATGATATTCTCGCGTTTGGCTTCCGCCGTTACCATCAATACGGGCAAGTGCTTCAGATTTGCATCGGCACGGATGGCGCGCAACAAGTCTATCCCTGTCATATTCGGCATATTCCAATCCGATACCACGAATTCAAAATTGCCTTCAGTGCGCAATTTGTTCAGTGCATCCACCCCGTCTTCCGCCTCTGAGATATTGGTAAATCCAAGCTCTTTCAACAGATTGCGCACGATTCTGCGCATGGTGGAAAAGTCGTCTACAACTAAAAATTTCATATTTGGATCTGGCATATCCTGCTCCGGTTCAATTTTTCAACTGTGTAAGCTTAACCGATTTCATTTGTCGTTGAGTAGTCCCTGCATCGCAGCTACCGGTTTGACCAAGGGGAAATAGACGCTTGGGAACCGGCTGGCAAGCGCTTCCGACCAGGGTTGTCCTTCTCTGTGGACGACTTCTGTCCAGAAGTGGGCGAGTGCCGCGTCATAGGTTTCGATGGCGGCAGGGTAGCCGGATGCATCGTAGCGCTCTTCGTGGCGGAAGGTGTTGATGTCCAAACGAGGTTTTTGCGGCGAGTCTAGATCGATATGGCCGATACAGAGGCCGACCAAGGGAAAAGTCAGCGGCGGTAGTCCGAGCAGGTCGATGATGCCTTGCGGGTTGCGACGGATACTGCCGATAGGGACGCTGCCCAGTCCCAACGACTCGGCGGCGGTGATGAGGGTGCCGAGTACGATACCGGCATCCACTGCGGCGACCCCGAAACCTTCCATGCTTTCGTGGATGATCTGAGTCTTGCCCGCTTTGCGCACAGCGAGGTCAGTCTTGTGGAAATCGATGACGATGGTGATAAAAACAGGGGCTTTGATGACCCATGGCTGTCCTCCGGAGCATTCGGCGATCTTGGCGCGGGTGGCGGCTTCACGCACCACGATCAGCGATATCTCCTGTGCGTTCATCGAAGTCGGGGCGCGATGTGCGGCGGCGATGATCTGGTCGAGCATCTCATCGCTGATCGGGGCGGTCTTGTAATCACGGATGCTGCGGTGGGCTTGCTGGATACGTAAAGTCTCGTTCATATTTTATCTCAGGGATTGATATGCATCGCCTTGGCAACGACTTCGCGGGTCAGGTGCGGGGCGAACAGTTCGATGAAATCGTAAGTATAACCGCGCAGGTATTCGTTTCTGCGTACGGCCAGCCGTGTCGTGTTCGGCTTGAACAGGTGTTTGGCTGCCAGCATGCGCAGGTGGCGATCTCGCTCTGGGATAAAGGCGAGTTCGGCGAGGATGCCGATGCCCAGTCCCAGCTCGACATAGGTCTTGATCACGTCGGCGTCGATGGCGGTGAGCGCGATGTTGGGTTCGATACCGGCTGCGGCGAAGGACTCGTCGATCTTGCTGCGTCCGCTGAAAGCGTGGTCGTAGGTGATGATGGGATATTCGGCCAGTTTGGCGAGAGTCAGCTTCTTCGCCTCCAGCAACGGATGCTTGGGGGGAATGACCACGCAGTGATGCCATTCATAACAGGGCAGTGTGACCAGTCCATCGTAAAGCGAGAGGCTTTCGGTGGCGATGGCGACATCGGCCTCGCGATTGAGCACTTGTTCGGCGATCTGGGTCGGGTTGCCCTGATGCAGGCCGAGTTTGACTTTGGGGTAGCGCCTGATGAATTGCTTCACCACCGGGGGCAGCATGTAGCGTGCCTGGGTATGGGTGGCGGCAAGAATGAGCGAACCGCTGTCTTGGTCCTGATATTCCTGTCCCACCTGTTTCAGGTTGTCGGATTCGTGCAGGATGCGCTGGGCGATGTCGAGGATGGTCTTGCCCGGTTCGGTGAGTGCGACGATACGCTTGCCGTTGCGCACGAAGACCTCGGTGCCCAGCTCTTCTTCCAGTAGTTTGATCTGTTTGCTGATACCCGGTTGCGAGGTGTAAAGCGCGGAGGCGGCTTCCGAGATATTCAGGCCACGCCGTACCACTTCGTTCAGATAGCGTAATTGCTGCAAGTTCATAATTCCCGTCCTATATAACCATAGCTTATAAAATTCTAACAAAAAAGTATTTAAGAGTATATGTGTACGCGACTAGAATGCGAGCCTGTTTCGATGTGTTCGATCATCGTGTTAACCGGGGTGTCAAAAAATGAGTGCGAACAAACCCAATCAACCCAAACAAGTGAGCTGGTTCAACGGCTGCGGGGGCCGTATCGGCGTGGTGGTCGGCCAAGAAGGCGACCATGCGTATATCGGCGCAGCCCTGCGCCATGATGAAGATTCCGATGTGGCGCACATTCTGGCCTATGGCGCCAAGTTCCCGCTGGATGCCGCGCTGCTGCTGCCCGTGTCCAAACGTTATCCGTCCGGGGAGTAACGATGTATCGCTACGACAGATTCGATCACCAGATTGTCGCGGAGCGTGTCGCGCAGTTCCGTGACCAAGTACGCCGCCGCCTGTCCGGCGAGTTGAAGGAGGACGAGTTCCGCGTGCTGCGTTTACAGAACGGCGTGTACATGCAGATACACGCCTACATGATGCGTCTCGCCGCGCCCTACGGCATGGTGAGTGCCGCGCAGATGCGTATGTTCGGACACATCGCGCGCAAGTACGACCGCGGTTACGGCCATTTCACCACACGCCAGAACATCCAGTTCAACTGGCTCAAGCTGCAGGATACGCCGGATATTCTGGCCGATCTGGCAACTGTGGAGGCGCATGCGACCCAGACATCGGGTAACTGCATCCGCAACATCACGACCGACGAGTTTGCCGGGGTGGCGCAGGACGAGCTGATCGATCCGCGTCCCTACGCAGAGCTGTTGCGCCAGTGGAGCACCTTCCATCCCGAGTTCGCCTATCTGCCGCGCAAGTTCAAGTTCTCGATCACGGGCGCGACACAAGACCGTGCCGCTATCGAGATCAACGACATCGGCTTGCAGGTGGTGAAGAACGCGCAGGGCGAAGTCGGTTTTCGTGTGCTGGTCGGAGGCGGTCTGGGGCGTACGCCGGTGATCGGCACCGAGATCAGCGCGTTCGTGCCCTGGCAGCACATCATCACTTACGCCGAGTCCATCGTGCGCGTCTATAACGAATTCGGGCGTCGCGACAATCTGTATAAGGCACGCATCAAGATACTGGTGAAGGCCATCGGCATCGAAGAATTCCGCCGTCAGGTGGAAGAAGAGTGGAAGTTCAGCAAGGATGGCCCGAGTACGCTCACGCAGACTGAGCTGGACCGCGTCGCGGCCTGCTTCACCGCGCCGGACTACGAGCGACTGCCGCAAACGGATGCAGCAGTCGCCACTCTGCTGCAAAGCAACAAGGGTTTTACCAACTGGCTCAAGCGCAACGTCAAACCTCACAAAGTGCCGGGTTATGCGGCGGTGGAGTTGTCGCTGAAACGCACGGGTGTTGCCCCCGGCGATGCGACAGCGGAGCAGATGGATGCGGCGGCGGCACTGGCCGACAAATACAGTTTCGGCGAATTGCGCATCACGCACATGCAGAATTTGGTGCTGGCCGATGTGAAACAGTCCGATCTCATCGCATTGTGGGAAGAAGCCAAGGCGCACGGATTTGCCACGCCGAACATCGGCCTGCTGACCGACATCATCTGCTGCCCCGGCGGCGATTTCTGCACTTTGGCCAATGCGCGTTCCATCACGCTGGCCAAGGCGGTGGATGAGCGTTTTGACGATATCGACTACCTGCAAGACATCGGCGAGGTCGACCTGAATATCTCGGGTTGCGTGAACGCCTGTGCCCATCATCACGTCGGTCACATCGGCATCCTGGGCGTAGATAAGTCCGGCGAGGAGTGGTATCAGGTCTCCATCGGCGGCAACAAGGGCAGTCCCGCCAGCGTGGGCAAGATCATCGGTCGCTCGTTCTCGTTTGCGCAGATCCCCGAAGTGGTCGCGCGCCTGTTGCAGGTTTATGTGCGCGAGCGACACGCGGGCGAACGCTTCATCGACACAGTGCGCCGCACCGGCCTCGATCCGTTCGTCGAATATGTGTACGCGACTCCGGTGCCGGAAGACGAAAAGCTGCTGCTGCCCGATTACGAGCTGATCAAGCTTGGTACACCGTATGACACCCCCTATTATTCGCCGAGGTTCTGATGCTGATCAAAGACAAATCAATCGTTGAGGATGAATGGACGGTGCTGCGCCTTAAAGAAGGCGAGGCGGCGGACAGCGTCACGGTCCCCGCCGGTAGGGTCATCGTACCGTTGCCGGTGTGGAACTGCCAGCACGAATCCTTGCAAGGGCGTTCCGGACTTGGCTTGTGGCTGGCAAGCTTCGAGCGTGCAGAAGATATACCGGATGATGTGAGCCGCTTCCCGGTGATTGCGGTGGATTTTCACAAGTACACCGACGGTCGCGGTTATACCCTGGCCTACCGCTTGCGCAATCAGTTTGGTTTTCGTGGTGAATTGCGCGCGATGGGCGATGTGCTGCGCGACCAATTGTTCTATCTGCAGCGCGTCGGGTTCGACGCCTTTGCGGTGCGGGAAGATAAAGACATCCATGACGCATTGAACGGGCTGAACGATTTTTCGATCAGTTATCAGGCGTCAACAGACAATCCGCAGCCGCTGTATCGGCGCGTGGAGAGAGGAGTTGCACGATGAGTGCATTGCAACAAAAGATAGCCCAGACAGTCGCGGTGCTGGAGCAGGCGGTACGAGAGTTTTCGCCGGTGACCTTCGCCAACAGTCTGGGCGCGGAAGATATGGTGCTGACCGACCTGATCGCCAAACATCAGCCGAACATCGATATGTTCAGTCTGGATACGGGACGTCTGCCACAAGAGACTTATGAGCTTATGCAGCAAGTGCGCGACAGATACAGTGTGCCGCTGATTGTCTATTACCCCGATGCCCAGCATCTCGAGCTTTTTGTGGCGCAACACGGTGTGAACGGTTTCTACGGCAGTGTGGAAAATCGCAAGGCCTGCTGCCATGTGCGCAAGGTGGAGCCGTTGCGCCGTGCGTTGATAGGGACTAAAGCATGGATCACCGGCATGCGGCGCGAGCAGGCGGTGACGCGCGGCAGTCTGGAGGTGTCGGCATTCGATACTGATAACGGCATACAGAAGTTCAATCCTTTGCTGGAATGGACTAATGTCGAAGTATGGGAATACCTCAAGGCGAATGGTGTTCCGTATAATGTGCTGCATGACCAGTTCTATCCCAGCATCGGTTGCGCGCCTTGTACCCGCGCCATCACGCCGGGCGAGGATATTCGCGCTGGACGGTGGTGGTGGGAAAACCCCGAAAACAAGGAGTGTGGCTTACACATAAGCCACACTCCCCTGAAGCGTGCGTAGCGCGCTTGTTTTCTGGATTTCGGTGAAGGGTAATGTCGGAAGCGAAGCGGACGACGTTAGCCGGAGCCAAAACCCGCAGAATAAAGAATGCGGGCTGCATGTCGGTAAGGCCTCTGCACTAAAATTTACCGCAGTAAAATGATTTTCGTAGGTCGGGTTAGCGCAGCGTAACCCGACAAACATATAACGAAAAATGCTCTGCGTCGGGTTACGCTGCGCTAACCCGACCTACGGCTAAAGCAAAAAAAGTTTGAAAAATAGAGAGAAAAAATGAGCAAACATACCTTCACCCACTTGGATGCCCTCGAAAGCGAGTCCATCCACATCATGCGCGAGGTCGCGGCCGAGTGCAAAAATCCGGCACTGTTGTTCTCGGGCGGCAAGGACTCCATCGTGATGTTGCGTCTGGCCGAGAAGGCATTTCGTCCGGCGAAGTTTCCGTTCCCGCTGGTGCATATTGACACCGAGCACAACTTCCCGGAAGTGATCGCGTGCCGCGACAAGCTGGCACAAGATTTGGGCGAGCGCCTCATCGTGCGTTCGCTGGAAGATTCCATCAAACGCGGCACCATCGTCATCAAGGACGAGAGTAAGCCGCGCAATCCGTTCCAGTCGGTGACACTGCTTGAGACCATCGCCGAGTTCGGCTTTGATGCCTGCATGGGCGGCGCGCGGCGCGACGAAGAAAAGGCGCGCGCCAAAGAGCGCATTTTCTCCTTCCGTGACGAGTTCGGCCAATGGGACCCGAAGAACCAGCGCCCTGAGCTGTGGGATACCTACAACACCCGCGTGCATGCCGGTGAGAACATCCGCGTGTTCCCAATCAGCAATTGGACCGAGATGGACATCTGGGAATACATCGGGCGTGAGAAGCTTTACATTCCGAACATCTACTTTGCGCATGAACGAGAAGTCATTCGGCGCGGTGGCAATGTGATCCCAGTGTCGCATCTGGTGCAACCGAAGCCGGGTGAGAAGGTGGAAGTGGTCACCGTGCGTTTCCGCACCGTGGGTGATATGACCTGTACCGCACCGGTTGAATCGATTGCACGTACTGTGGAAGAGATCATCGAAGAGACCGCGACGACACGCATCACCGAACGCGGTGCGACACGCATGGACGATCAGACTTCGGAAGCGTCGATGGAGCTGAGGAAGAAGGAAGGGTATTTCTAGGTGAAATGTGAAAAGTGAAACGTGAAAGGTAAAACCGCCACTCCGTTCCACTTAATGCCGCGCAGCGGCGTGTCACATTTCACGTTTCACTGTTTATAAAAGGTTAAATCATGAGCACCAACACACAACTTCTACGCTTTATCACCGCCGGCTCTGTTGATGACGGCAAGAGCACCCTGATCGGTCGTTTGCTGCACGATTCGAAATCCATCTTTGAAGACCAGTTTTCGGCTATCTCCAAGACCAGCGAGAAGCGCGGCATGGCCGCCGTCGATCTGTCTTTGCTGACCGACGGCCTGCAAGCCGAGCGCGAGCAGGGCATCACCATTGATGTGGCCTACCGTTATTTTGCGACGCCGAAGCGCAAGTTCATCATTGGCGACACGCCGGGGCATGAGCAGTACACGCGTAACATGGTGACGGCGGCATCCACCGCCAATCTGGTGGTGATTCTGATCGATGCACGCAAAGGTGTGCTGACGCAGACGCGCCGCCATACTTATCTCGCTAGCCTGGTCGGCGTGCCACATGTGGTGCTGGCCGTGAACAAGATGGATATGGTGGATTACTCGCAGGCACGTTTCGACGAGATCGTCGCCGAATACAAGGCATTCGCTGCGCAACTGAATCTGCATGATGTGACCTGCATCCCGCTTTCAGCTTTGAATGGCGACATGGTGGTGGACCGGGGCGATAATCTGAACTGGCACAAGGGGCCGGCCTTGCTTGAATTTATTGAGACGGTAGAGATCGACCACGACGTGAATACCAGCGATTTCCGTTTTCCGGTGCAGTGGGTATGCCGCCCTCAGACTGAGGAGCATCACGATTTTCGCGGTTTCATGGGACGTATCGAAGCGGGCGAAGTGTCGGTGGGCGACGAAGTCACCGTACTGCCGTCGGGTCGCACCACGCATGTCAAAGACATCGTCACTTACGACGGTAAGCTGCAAACCGCTTTTGCTCCGCAATCGGTGACCATCACACTGGCGGACGAGATCGATATCTCGCGCGGCGATATGATCGTTAAGACCGACCATCTTCCGCCCAAGGTGGAGAAGGAATTCGAGGCCATGTTGTGCTGGCTGTCGGAAGCGCCGCTGGACAAGAACCGCAAGTATCTGGTCAAACACACCACGCGCACCGCAAAGTGCCTGTTCTCACGTATCTTCTATCGTGTGGATGTGAACACGCTGGAGCCGCACGAAGTGGAAAAACTCAACATGAACGACATCGCCCGCGTGGCGCTCAAGATCCAGCAACCGCTGGTGTTCGACAGCTATGAGATCGACCGGGCGACCGGCAGTTTCATCGTCATCGATGAAGCGACCAATAATACCGTCGCTGCGGGGATGATCGCCTGATGCTGGGGCGCGGATTGGGCGTGGTTCACGCCTAATCCGCCCTGTGGTATTGTGCGAGGCAGTTACAGTCCTTCCATCCGACACTGCCATGAGCCTGCTTTCTCTGATCGCCGCTTTACTGCTGGAGCAGTTCCATCCCCTGGCGACGCGCAAGTACCTGTTCACGTGGATGAACAGTTATGCCGAGTTCTTCCAGCATCATTTCAATGCGGGTGAGCATAAGCACGGCAAGATCGCCTGGATCGCAGCCATGTCGCTTCCGCTACTGCTGGTTTCTTTGGTCTACTGGTTGTTGGTGTGTATCCATCCGATATTTGCCTGGATCGGATGTGTGCTGGTGTTATACCTCACCATGGGCTTCCGGCGCTTCAGCCATTATTTCACCAATATTCAAAAGGCCTTGCGCAAACGCGATTTGGATACTGCACGTGCCTTGCTGTCGGAGTGGTGTGGCAGGTCATGCCATGAACTGAACGCTGAAGAAGTGGCGCGCGTCACTATCGAGCAGGCGTTGCTGGCTTCCCATCGCAACGTCTTCGGCGTGGCGATATGGTTCGTCATCTTTATGTTGATCGGTCTGGGGCCGGTCGGTGCGATCCTGTACCGTCTCGGATTGTTCCTGAACATGCGCTGGGGAGAGTCGGCCAGCGAAGACGTGCACGATTTCGGCCAGTTCGCCCACCAGGCCTATCGGATCATGGAGTGGCTGCCGTTGCGACTGACCGCGATGACGTTCGCCATCGTCGGGGATTTTGAGGATACGGTCTATTGTTGGCGTGCCCAGGCGCAAACTTGGCCGGATCCCGAGGCCGGTATCGTGCTGGCCAGTGGAGCGGGGGCCTTGGGAGTGCGCCTGGGTTCAACTATCGTCCAGGATTCCTCCCCGGTGCATCGTCCCGAAATCGGCATGGATGAAGAAGCCGATGCCGATTTCATGCAGAGTGCCATCGGGCTGGTGTGGCGTGCCTTGGTGTTCTGGTTACTTCTGTTGTTGTTATTGAGTCTGGCCAATCTGGTGGGATAGCGATGTCCGATGCAGATGTTGGGCTGAAAGCTTCTCGACACCTAGGGGAGCGGCATCGTCCTTCCGGGTTGAATTCCTGTTTCACGCCAACCCGTTCCACTTTCTCCGAATATATTCGATCATCGCGCGACATGATCGCCCAGGCCCGATGCAGGCAGGCTGATGCCGGGCTGGAGCAGATCATAGAGGGTAATTCGCCGTTCGAGCTGTATCCCGAGGCGGGCCCCGGAAAAACACATCCTTATCGACGCGGGATCCTGCTGGTGCATGGCTTGAGCGATTCGCCTTATTTTATGCGCCATCTTGCAACGATATTCTGTCAGAACGGTTTTCGCGTGATGGCGGTGTTATTGCCGGGGCATGGTACACGTTCCGGTGATCTGCTTGAGGTGTCCTGGCAAGCGTGGCTCAAGACGGTGGAGTACGGGATTGAGCAATTGGCTAAAGAGGTCGATGAAGTGTATCTGGGAGGGTATTCCGCTGGTGGAGCCCTGAGTGTCTATCAGAGCGGGCAGGATGAGCGTGTGCGCGGATTATTTTTGTTCGCACCGGCGCTGAAGATATCGCCACGGGCGGCATTCGCCGCATTCCACAAGAGTTATAGCTGGTTGATGCCTACGGCAAAATGGTTAGTCATTAAACCGGATAACGATCACTACAAATACGAATCATTCCCCAAGAATGCCGCAGCGCAGATGTATGCACTGACGCGGATGGTGCAGAAGCAGATTACTGCCTCAAAGCTGCGGATTCCCGTTTTTGCGGTCGTAAGTCAGGACGATGCAACGGTCAATACTCCGGCTATCGTACAGTTCATACAAGATTTGCCGCACGATTCCAGCAAATTGCTATATTTGTATTCCAATCCGGAAAGGACTCCCCGTGGATTGCCGACCGGCAGGCTGGAAAGTCTTGATTCCCGCTTTCCCGATCTGGGTATCGTCAGCGCGGCGCACACCGCCATCGTATTGCCGAGGGAGGATGGTTATTACGGAGAGCAAGGGATATACCGCAACTGCCTCCATTATTATCCGGATGCGATGTCGCAGTATGAGACCTGCCAGCGTTCAACCTTGCCGGTCAAACAGGGGGAGATCACGGACCAATTGCTCAAATCAGGGCTGATGCGGCGCTTGATGTTCAATCCGAATTTTTCGGCAATGGAGGCTGCCATACGGAGATTTATCGCCGCTCTTCCATCCTGAATCAGGCTCTGGCACGGATGCTACAGAAGCTGAGCATGTCGCCGAGCACTTGTTGTGCTTCCTGCATCGAATGGAAGGCACCAAGGAACTTGGATTCGCTATCATAGAGGCCGCGACGTGTCTGTGGATCTATGGTGAGAAAGATATTGAGCATGATGGTCTCCTTTCAAATACTTTATCGGATGCTTTGAGAGAGACTTGAGAGATAACTAAAAATAAACAGTGGGGGGGATATATGGCGAACGAAATGGATGTATTTATCAAGCTGCTTTCTCTGGCGAAAGCGCTGAAAGGTTTTGGTATGGACGAGTTGCGCGACTTGCTGACTATTTCGTCCAAGGCGATGTGGAGGACGAGTGAGCATGCTTTTCTCGAGGGAGATCAGGGTCGGGATATGTTCATCATCTGCTCAGGCAAGATGAGCATCTGGCGCAAGAGTGGCGGCAGAGGGGTGCCGCTGGCGAGACTGGCGGAAGGTGAGAGCTTCGGTGAGATGGGGTTGATCCGTGGCGGGGCGCGTAGTGCTTCTGCCACGGCACTGGAGGATACCGTCGCGTTGCGCATCAGTCAGGAGCGCCTGCATCAGGCACCGGCTGCGGCCGCGCTGTTATATCGAAATCTGGCCAAAGACCTGGCCGAACGCTTGAAGATCGCCGATGACATCATCGTATTTCAGACCCAGTCCGGTGCGGATAGTCCACATCTGATGACCATCGGTAGAGGTCGCGTCAAGCAACCCCTCGTTTGAACACATACGACAGGTGACAGAGTATGGATCTCACTGAAACTGAAATCGATAGCGAAGTCGTATATGCGGGAGGCTTCATCCGTGTACACAAAGACCATGTGCGTCTGCCGGACGCGACGGTTAGTGTGCGTGAATATATCAAGCACCCCAGCGCAGTCGCTATCTTGGCCTTGCTGGATGATGGTCGTCTGATCATGGAACGCCAGTTCCGTTATCCGCCGCGCCAAGAGTTCATCGAGCTGCCCGCAGGCAAGATTGATCAGGGCGAGACCGCATTGCAGACGGCGCAGCGTGAATTGTTGGAAGAGACCGGTTATGTGGCCAAGGAATGGACGCATCTTACGACAGCATGGCCGTGTATCGGTTATGCCGATGAACGTATGGAATATTTTCTGGCGCGCGGGTTAACCCAGCAGGAACGCAAGTTGGATGACGGAGAGTTCCTGGAAGTGTTTGAATTATCTCTGTCGGAGGCCATGGAGTGGATCAGGCAGGGAAAGATCAGCGACAGCAAGACGCTGGTAGGGTTGTTTTGGCTGGAAAAGACGCTCAATAATTGGGCATAGTCTTGCGATGTATCGGTGCATCTTTATGGTGCATCATTTTCAAAAGCGCACCATGTTGGCGACGCACTCTGCTCTGCCTCTCCCGTTAAAACCAGTAAATTCCTTTTAAATCAGTATATATCTCTGCTGGAACGGAATTTGCATTCCGTCACGCAGTTTGCACTTAACTTGGGGATGTCATGGAAAATCTAAAGCTGGGCAGTGATGCATTATTTATTCTTTTGGGTGCCATTATGGTGCTGGCGATGCACGCCGGATTCGCATTTCTGGAGTTGGGTACCGTACGCAAAAAGAACCAGGTGAATGCTCTGGTCAAGATACTCTGCGATTTTTCAATTTCTACTTTGGCCTACTTCTTCATCGGCTACAGCATCGCTTACGGCATCAATTTTTTCTCCGGGGCGGAGGAGTTGGCGCAGAAGAATGGTTATGACTTGGTCAAATTTTTCTTTTTGCTGACCTTTGCGGCAGCTATCCCCGCCATCGTTTCGGGCGGTATCGCCGAGCGTGCCAGATTCAACCCGCAACTGGCTGCAACCTTCATGTTGGTCGGCTTTGTCTATCCGTTGTTCGAAGGCATTGCCTGGAATCATCGCTTCGGCATACAAGACTGGTTGAATGCCAGTTTTGGTGCCGAGTTCCATGACTTTGCCGGTTCAGTGGTGGTACATGCGGTTGGCGGGTGGATCGCTCTTGCCGCCGTTTTATTGCTCGGAGCCCGGCACGGGCGTTATAACAAGGAGGGGCGTATCTCTGCGCATCCTCCGTCCAGCATTCCGTTCCTGGCCCTTGGCGCCTGGATACTCACCGTTGGCTGGTTCGGTTTCAATGTCATGTCGGCACAGGAGATTGGCAAGATCAGCGGGCTGGTCGCCGTCAATTCCCTGATGGCGATGGTTGGCGGCACACTGGTCGCATTATGGTTCGGCAAGAACGATCCCGGCTTCGTACATAACGGTCCTCTGGCCGGACTGGTCGCGGTATGTGCCGGTTCCGACCTGATGCACCCGCTGGGAGCATTGATCGTCGGCGGTGTGGCAGGCGGTTTGTTCGTGTGGATGTTCACCCTTACGCAGAACCGTTGGAAGATCGACGATGTGCTCGGCGTATGGCCGCTGCACGGTCTGTGCGGCGCATGGGGCGGTATTGCGGCCGGAGTGTTCGGCACAAAAGCCATGGGAGGGCTCGGAGGTATCAGTTTTATGTCGCAACTCGTCGGCACATTGCTGGGGGTGGGTATCGCGCTGCTGGGCGGTTTTATTGTGTACGGCGTGTTGAAGCGCATTGTCGGCATCCGCCTCGATCAGGAGGAAGAGTTCAATGGTGCAGACTTGAGTATCCACAAAATCACGGCCACACCGGAACGGGAGTCGGGGTGGTAAGAGCCTCATAGTCGGCTAGATATAGATATATGCCTATATATTTACTCAAGGGCTAGTGCGTTTGGCATATTGACTCACCTATGCAGGGGAGATAACTTCGGTTCTGCGACTTGCCAGGAGATCAACATGCAAAACCCGAAATGGCTGCTTTATCCGACCAACTGGAATGTCAGGTTCCTGTGCGATTGCAAAAGGAAAGACAAAGACAAGGAAGTCAAAGTCCATATTGGCGTAGCTAAAAAACTGTCTACGCAACGCGTGAGCCTGGTGAGCGATCATCAGATATGTCAGAACAAGAAAATTGTGATGCAGTTGACGATACCGTCGTTGTGGAATGGAGACGCCCATAAAGTTATCAAAGTCATCGGCTTTTCATTGGGAACCATCGTCAAAGATAGTGGCTTCGTGACCGAAATATCGTTTCTGCACTTCGAGGATGACGGTCGGCAGATACTTGAGCAGAATTTGCACCATCATTTTGGCTAGAGCGTAGTTTTTTTCTCGTGCAAATAAAAAGCGTCCCGATCACTCGGGACGCTTTTTATTTGAGTCAAACCAGAATACGGTCTGTATCTCTAGCGATTACCATTCCCGTTTCGAGTCTGTGAGAAGCCACCGCCAGAGCGGCGTGCGCCACCATTCCCTGTACGGTCGCCCGCACCAAAGCCACTGCGTTGACCCGCGGCTCCCGTGTGGGTACGCGTGCTGTTTCCGGCACCGAAACCGCGCGGAGCGGCGGCACGGTTGCCATCCACATTGCCGGTATGTGCCGGGGTGTTTGCGCCGAAGCGGTTGTGTGAATGGCCTTCACGATGCACGTGGGCGCCGCGGTCATCGCGCGGAAAGCTGTGACGGCTGTCCGGTGCGTGATGGCGCGGGGCTCCGCTGTTCGCGTTGCGAGGTGCACCGAACCCATTGCTACGAGGTGCTGCGCCACGCGGACCGCCATTGCCGCGTCCGCTTGGTGCGGGACGCGGTTTGAACTTCGGTTCCAGTCCGGCCACGGTATGCGCTTCAATGCGCTGTCCGGTGTATTGCTCGATCTTTTTCAGATGCAGCGCATCGCGATTGGAAGCAAACGAGACGGAGATGCCGGTTGCGCCGCCGCGACCGGTGCGGCCGATGCGGTGCACGTAATCTTCAGCGAACTTGGGCAGGTCGAAGTTGATGACGTGCGAGATGCCGGCAACATCGATACCGCGGGCAGCCACGTCGGTGGCAACCAAGACGCGGATCTGGCCGCGACGCAGATTGACCAGCGTGCGGTTACGTTCGCGCTGATTCATGTCGCCGTGCAGCGCGGCAGCAGAATGGCCTTGTGCCGACAAACTGTCCGCCAGGGTGTCCGCGTCGCGCTTGGTGGCGGTGAAGACGATGGCCTGATTCAGTTCGGTGTCGCGCAGGATATGATCGAGCAGGCGATTCTTGTGCGCCATGTCGTCCACATACATCAGTTTCTGTTCGATGTTCTCGTGACGGGCCTGGGTCGCCGTTACGCTGATACGTTTCGGTGTCTTCAACAGGCGTTGGGCCAGATTGCCGATCACGCCGTCCAGTGTGGCGGAGAACAGCAGGGTCTGGCGTGTCGCCGGTGTGGCGGCAGCGATGCGCTCAACGTCGTCGATGAAGCCCATGTCCAGCATGCGGTCGGCTTCATCCATGATGAGGATCTCGAGGCGCGAGAAATCGATACGACCGCGCTCGATGTGGTCGATCAATCGACCCGGTGTCGCTACCAAGATGTCAACGGGGTTGGAGAGCAATTTGTTTTGCAGCGGGTAGGGCATGCCGCCGAGGATGCTGACCACTTTCAGGCGCATGTTCTTGCCGTATTTGGTGGCGGCGTCGGAGACTTGTTGTGCCAGTTCGCGTGTCGGTGTCAGCACCAATACGCGCGGGCCTTTGCTGCGAATGGCAGACGGTTCGGCGATGCGATGCAGCGACGGCAGAATGAACGCTGCGGTCTTGCCGGTACCGGTTTGCGCGGATGCCATCAGGTCATGTCCGGCCATCACGGTCGGGATCGCTTCGGCCTGGATAGGTGTAGGTACGGTATAGCCGGATTCTTCCACGGCCTTGAGGATGGACGGGTGCAGGCCAAGCGTGGCAAAGGTCACGGTCGGGGCTGCGGTGATTTCGGGTGTTGCTGTGTTTTCGATGGACACGTTTATTCCTTACATAAAAAAGTAACAGCGCATGCGTGGCCTTGGGCCACACAATGAAATTCAGTAGGAGTTTGATAGCTCTACCGGCGCAAAACATCGTCGCTAACCGGTAAGACAGGACGCATCAGAACGACATTGAAGTCGGAGACGCTAGGGGTCAGGAAACGATGGACTCAGCGCTGCAGGTACATCGCAGCGAGGCGCGCATTATAGGGGGATGTTTCCGAAAAGCAAGGAGTTTCTTGCCGCCGTATGCGTGAAACTTTGATGACATAGGCTGAAGCGGCGGCTCCTTCTGGTACAATATAGGTCAAACAGCAGCTTAATAAATGCTCCCGGAGGATGGTATGTCATTGCACGATAAAGCACGCTTTGTAAGCTTGATGACCAAGAACACTTACGCGATGATTCTGGCCGGTGGACGCGGCAGTCGCCTGTACCAGTTGACTGATTGGCGTGCCAAGCCGGCAGTTCCATTCGGCGGCAAATTCCGCATCGTCGATTTTGTCCTGTCCAATTGTGTCAATTCCGGCATCCGTCGCATCGGCGTCGCAACGCAATACAAGTCACATAGCCTGTTGCAGCATATCCAGCGCGGCTGGAGTTTTCTGAACGGGAAATTCGGTGAATTCGTCGACGTGCTGCCCGCGCAGCAGTGGATGGAGGAAGCCTGGTATGCGGGTACAGCCGACGCGGTGTTCCAGAATCTGGATATCTTGCGGGATAGTAATCCGGATTACGTGCTCATCCTGGCGGGTGACCATGTCTACAAGATGGACTACGGCAAGCTGCTGGCCTTCCATGCGGAAAAGAACGCCGATATGACGGTCGCCTGTATTGAGGTGCCGATCAGTGATGCAAAAGCCTTCGGTGTGATGGGGGTGAACAGTGAATCGCGCGTGGTAAATTTTACCGAGAAACCCGACCATCCCACTGCGATCCCCGGCAAGCCCGGCGTGGCGCTGGCCAGCATGGGCATATACGTGTTCAACACCAAATTCCTGTGCGAACAACTGATTCGTGACGCGGATGAGCCGCACTCTTCGCACGATTTCGGCAAAGACATCATCCCGCATCTGATGTCAGCAGGCTATCGCGTCTTTGCGCAGAGCTTCGAAGACAGCTGTGTACGCGATGAAGGGGGCAATTCCTATTGGCGTGATGTGGGGACCATCGATTCCTATTGGGAAGGCAATATGGAACTCACCAAGGTTGTCCCCGATCTGAATATGTACGACAAGGAATGGCCGATCTGGACCTACCAGGAGCAGTTGCCGCCGGCCAAATTCGTTTTTGACGAGGACGAGCGCCGCGGTATGGCGGTCGACTCGCTGGTTTCGGGCGGATGTATCATCAGCGGCGCAGCGGTCGCGCGTTCGTTGCTGTATTCGAACGTCAAAGTCCACAGCTACACGACCGTGGAAGATTCCGTACTGTTACCCAACGTCGAGGTAGGGCGCAATTGCAAGATCAAGCGCGCCATCCTGGATAAGAATTGCGTCATTCCGGAAGGCCTCTCTGTCGGATATGACCGTGCGGCCGACGAGAAGCGTTTCCATGTCAGCGCCAATGGCATCACGCTGATCACCCCGGAGATGTTGGGGCAGGATATGGGGCGTGTGCGCAAGGCCAAGAACTGAATTCACTGCGGAAGATCCCTGTCGTTGCGCGACAGGGCGTCGATAAAGCTGTCACCAACCTGATTCAAATGGAACTTCATGAGCAAACCCCTTGATTTAGTCTTCCTCTGGCACATGCACCAGCCGGACTATCGCGATTACAGCACCGGTGATTTTGTGTTGCCTTGGGTGTATTTGCATGCCATCAAAGATTATTCCGATATGGCCGCACATTTGGAGAAACATCCCCAGGTGAAAGCGGTCGTCAATTTTGTGCCTATCCTGCTGGACCAACTGGAGGATTACGAGCAACAGTTCGCCAGCGGACAGTTGCGTGACCCCCTGCTGCGTTTGCTGGTGCGCGAAGATCTGAACGAAGTCAGCATCGAGGATCGCCAGCTGATCCTCGAGAGTTGCTTCCGCAGCAATCTGGGCAAGATGGTTGCGCCGTATCCCGCATACAAACGCCTATTCGATCTGTTCAAGACCATTGAGTCGAACGGACGTGTCGCGTTGTCTTATCTGTCGGGCCAGTATCTGGCTGATCTGCTGACTTGGTATCACTTGGCCTGGTTCGGCGAGACCGTACGGCGTGAACATGATGTGCTGATCGAGATGATGAGCAAGGATGAGAATTTCAGCTACTCAGACCGTCGCCTGATCTTCGATCTGGTCGGCAAGGTGGTATCGGGCATCATTCCGCGTTATCGCAAACTTGCCGAGAGCGGCCAGATCGAGATTTCGGCCACGCCGCACTACCATCCGTTGGCACCGCTGTTGTTGGATTTCAACAGTGCCCGTGAATGCGAACCGGGCAGCAGTCTGCCACAGGCCTTGATCTATCCGGGTGGCAAGACACGGGTACAGGCGCATATCCATTCCACCATCACAAGCCATCGTGCCCGTTTCGGAGTCACCCCGCACGGGATATGGCCAGCGGAAGGTGCCGTATCGACCTCGTTGATCGAAGTGCTGGCCGGGCAGGAATGCCGCTGGGCAGCCAGCGGGGAAGGGGTGTTGGCCAACAGTTTGCGCAAGGCCGGTGACCTGCCCGAACGTGCCAAATATCTTTACCGCCCCTACCGCTTGAAAGGCGAGGCCCACAGTGTGAGCTGTTTCTTCCGCGATGACCGCTTGTCCGATCTGATCGGCTTCGAGTATTCGAATTGGAACGGGAAAGACGCTGCGAATAATTTCGTCACACAACTGCAAGAGATCGCCAATCAGGCGGGCGACGAAGTGCCATTGGTCGGGGTCATTCTGGATGGCGAGAATGCCTGGGAATATTATCCCTACAACGGTTACCATTTCCTGAACGATTTATACAGCGCGCTGGAGGCTCATCCGCGCATCCGCACCACGACCTATTCCGAATACCTGGACCGGTCGGTGCGCAAAGACGCGGTCGCTTATGCCAAACCCGGCGAACTTCCGGGGCTGGTTGCCGGTAGTTGGGTCTATGGCACATTCTCCACATGGATAGGCTCGCCGGACAAGAATCACGCATGGGACCTGTTATGCATGGCCAAGCAGAGCTACGACATGGTGATGGCAGCCGGACGTTTGACCGCACCGGAAAAAGAAGCCGCGGAAAAACAGCTTTCGTCCTGCGAGAGCTCCGACTGGTTCTGGTGGTTCGGTGACTACAACCCCTCCGATGCAGTGGGCAGTTTTGATCGCCTTTACCGCCACAATCTGATGCAGCTGTACCGTCTGTTGAAGTTACCCGTTCCCGAAAATCTGTATTCCCCGATCAGCCGTGGCGGGGGCGAAGCTGAAGGTGGCGGCACGATGCGGCGTGGTTCGTAAACCGGACCCGTCATGGCCCCACCGTACTGAAAGGTTGTTGTATGCATTTTCCGCGTAGCAGTGGCATCTTGCTTCACCCCACCTCCTTGCCCGGGCCTTATGGCTCGGGTGATTTCGGGGTGGAAGCTTTCCATTTTGTGGACTGGCTGGAGTCCGCCGGTCAGAAGCTGTGGCAGATATTGCCGCTGGGCGGGATCGGTCCGGGCAACTCTCCCTATATGAGCAGCTCGGCATTCGCGGGAAACGTATTGTTGATCGACCTGGATGATCTGCGCGAGTTGGGATGGCTCGAAGCCGGTGAGCTGGCCGCACATCCCGGCTTCGATTCACAACGCGTGGATTATTCCGTCGTCTATCACTACCGCATGGAGAAATTGCGCATCGCCGCACAGCGCTTCTTTGCGGAAAAACCGCGCAAGGGATTCTTGTCCGGATTGTTCCATGGCGAAAATAGACACACCGAATTCGAGAATTTCTGCACCGGTGAGCAATCCTGGCTGGATGACTATGCGCTGTTCATGGCGCTAGCCGAGAGACACCACTGGCAAGATTGGGCGCACTGGCCGGACGGTCTGGCGAAAAGAGAAAAAGTGGCACTGGAAAAAGCGGCAGCCGAATTGGCTGTCGAAATCGCCTTCTGGAAGTTCTGTCAGTGGAACTTCTTCCGCCAATGGCGGAAGCTGAAGCAATATGCCAATCAGCGCGGCATACAGATCATCGGCGACATCCCCATCTTCATCGCCTATCAAAGTGCCGAAGTATGGGCGCGTCAGGAATTGTTCGAATTGGGCGAAGACCATCTGCCCACTGTGATCGCCGGAGTGCCGCCGGATTATTTCAGTGCGACCGGGCAGCGCTGGGGCAATCCGCTCTATCGTTGGTCTGCACACGAAGCGGAAGGTTATGCCTGGTGGGTCGAACGCCTGCGCAAGACCATGGAATTGGTGGATATCGTGCGCATCGACCATTTTCGCGGCTTCGCCGGTTACTGGGAGATTCCCGCTTCGGAACAGACTGCGATCAATGGTCGCTGGATGCCGGGGCCGGGCGCGAAACTGTTCGATGCCATCCAGGCCAAACTGGGTACGCTGCCCATTATCGCGGAAGACCTCGGCATCGTCACACCGGATGTCGTCGCCTTGCTTGAGCGCTTCGATCTTCCCGGTATGCGTGTCCTGCAATTCGCATTCGGCGGTGATGACCAGAATCCTTACCTGCCGCACAACTACGTTCAGAACACCGTCGTTTACGGCGGCACGCATGACAACGATACCGCCATCGGCTGGTTCGATTCCGCTTCGCCGGAAACGCGCGTATACGCCTGCAAATATCTGGCTAGCGACGGAACCGAGATCAATTGGGACATGATTCGCGCGGCATCCGCTTCAGTCGCGGACATCGCCATCCATTCCCTGCAGGATGTCCTTGGGTTGTGCGGGGAGCATCGCATGAATCTGCCCGGACAAGCCGAAGGTTACTGGGAGTGGCGCTTCACCTGGCAACAGGTCGCGCCGTCGCATGCGCAAAGATTGCGCGAACTCACCGCCACACACGGACGCTGCTAAGCCAACAGCACGGCTTCGATATAGATGTCCACGCCACACTCTGGCTTGATTTGCGCTGCCGGGATCGCCTGACCGGACTGCCAGTCTTTGACCGCTTGTGCTTTGCCAATCCCGGTGACGAGAAACATCACTTGATGCGCCGCACTCAAACGGCGGGCACTTAGCGAGACGCGCTGCGGCGGTGGTTTGGGGGCATCTGCCACAGCGAACGTGGCAGGGGCATCCGGCGCTGTTCCGGCATCCTGTCCCGGGAACAGGCTGGCAGTGTGTCCATCTTCTCCCAGACCAAGCAGCACCAGATCAAAATCCATAACCTTATCCAACGTGGCGGCATAACTCGCCGCCGCGTGTTCTGCCCCCTGTTCTGCGGGGATGATGTGGACCTGTGCGGACGGAATGCTCACATGCTCCAGCCAGGCCGATGCGGCCATGCGGCTGTTGCGTTCGGGGTGATCCTGCGGCAGGCAGCGCTCGTCGCCAAAATAGACATGCCAAGCCGACCAATCGGTCTGTATATGACGCAGTGCCTCGTACACCCGTCTGGGAGTCGTACCGCCCGCCAGCACGATATGAAACGCAGCGCGCGCCTTGATGGCCTGCTCGGCGGCGCGCATGATCGTCGTCATGGCGGCGTGTTCAACGGCGGCAGCATCGTCGTAACGATGCCAGCGCCGCGTTTGTATTTGTTCATTTAGGACTGCTGATGACATAAGATTCATCCAATAAAAGGGTCGCGTCAGGTATGATTCTACGGCGACAGCGCGTGCTTGCGCAGTTTATTTACAGGGAGAAAAAAGATGCGGATGGCGATGATTGGATTGGGCAAGATGGGCGGCAACATGGTGCGTCGCCTGCGTCGCGGCGGAGTCGAAGTGGTGGGCTACGACCGTTCGAATGAAGTTGTTACACAACTGGCGAAAGAGGCGGGCATGCTCGCCGCCGTTTCGGTCGAAGACGCGGTTGCGAAACTGTCGTCACCGCGCATCGTCTGGCTGATGTTGCCCAGCGGAGATCCGACCGAGCAGCAGATCCGTGCGCTGGCTCCCACGCTGAGCAAAGGCGACATCATTGTCGACGGCGGAAATTCCAATTATCACGACAGCCAGCGGCGCGGTGCCTGGCTGGCGGAGCAGGGAATCGGCTTCATGGATTCGGGCACTTCCGGCGGCATCTGGGGACTGGAGAACGGTTATTGCCTGATGGTCGGCGCGAGCGCCGAAGTCGCCAAGACGATGACTCCCATCCTGCAAGCGTTGGCTCCCGCTGCCGATCGCGGTTGGGCGCATGTCGGCCCGGTCGGTTCCGGTCACTTCACCAAGATGATACACAACGGTATCGAATACGGCATGATGCAGTCGCTCGCCGAAGGTCTGGAGCTGCTCAAAGGCAAACAAGAGTTCGCGCTCGATCTGGCACAGATCACCGAATTGTGGCGGCACAGTTCGGTGGTGCGCAGCTGGTTGCTGGACCTGACAGCGGAAGCCCTGAAGGGTGATCAGGAATTGGCCGGCATCGCGCCGTTCGTGCCCGATTCTGGCGAAGGCCGCTGGACAGTGATCGAATCCATCGATCAGGGCGTGGCGGCTCCGGTACTGACCCTGGCGTTGCAGATGCGCTTCAACAGCCAGAGCGAGACCGGTTACGGCTACCGTCTGCTCTCCACTATGCGCAACGCTTTCGGCGGCCATGCCGTCAAACACGCGAGCGAAAGATAATGAAGATACTTGAGCCTTGTACGCTGGTGATATTCGGCGCAGCGGGTAACCTGAGCCGACTCAAACTCATCCCCTCGCTGTTCCGCTTGGAGTTGGCGAAGCGTCTGCCCGAACACATCGCCATCATCGGTTGCAGTATCGAGTTGCGCCAGCGCGAGGAATGGGTCGCCGAGATCGTCAAGATGCTTGAGCCGATCTATCCGCAGGGAATAGATACCACTGCGCTGAAACGTTTTTGCGCGCGCATGCACTATCACGCCATTCCCCCGGGCGATGACGATGCCTATCTGCGCCTGAAACAATTGCAGGAAGGCAGCACGACATTCCCGCCGAACATGGTGTTCTACATGTCGGTGAGTCCGGCGGCGTTCCCCGATATCGTCGATAAGTTGGGTAATGTGGGCATGCTCAAACAGACGCACGGCTGGCGGCGCGTGGTCATCGAGAAACCGTTCGGCTACGACCTGCTGAGCGCGCAGACCCTGCAAGGCAGTTTGTACAAACATCTGAACGAGCCGCAGATATATCGCATCGATCACTACCTCGGCAAAGGCACGGTACAGAACGTGATGGTGTTTCGTTTCGCCAACCTGTTGCTGGAACCGCTGTGGAACCATCATTACATCGACCATGTGCAGATCACCCAGTCCGAGACATTGGGCATCGGCGGGCGGGCCGGTTACTACGAAGGT
The DNA here is from genome assembly GCA_030823955.1 of Gallionellaceae bacterium. Lineage (GTDB taxonomy): Bacteria > Pseudomonadota > Gammaproteobacteria > Burkholderiales > Gallionellaceae > PALSA-1006. The sequence goes on along the minus strand of JAVBYO010000030.1, from coordinate 12,142 downwards.
GCGGGCGCATTGCGTGACATGATCCAAAGCCATCTGCTGCAATTGATGGCACTGGTAGCGATGGAGCCGCCTTTGAGCATCTCGGCAGAGAATCTGCGTGACGAGAAAGTGAAAGTACTAAAGGCGATCAGGCCGATCACGCAGAATTCGGTGCATGCCCACGCCTTCCGCGCGCAATACGCCAGCGGCACCATCGACGGACAGACGGTGCCGGGCTATCTTGAAGAAGCCGGAGTCGCGCAGGACAGTACGACCGAGACTTATGCCGCATTGAAATTGTTCATCGACAACTGGCGCTGGGCGGGCGTGCCGTTCTACCTGCGCACAGGCAAACGCATGGCCGAAGGCAGCTCGGCGATCTGCATCCGCTTCAAGACTCCGCCGCAGGATCTGCTGAAGCGTACACGCCAAGGCCCTCCGCAACCGAACTGGATCATGCTCGGTATCCAGCCTCACGACTGCATGAAGATGGAGATGCAAGTGAAGGTGCCGGGGCTGGATCTGCACACGCGGGGTATCAGCTTGGATGCCACTTACCGCAAAGAGAACGACGAAGATTTCGATGCTTATGCCGGTCTGTTGCTCGACGTGATGCAAGGTGACCCGTCTTTGTTTTTGCGCATCGACGAAGTGGAAGCAGCATGGCGCGTGGTCGATCCTATCCTCAAGGTATGGGCGATGGAGCGCGACTTCATCAACACCTATCCGGCAGGAAGTTGGGGGCCACGCGGCACCTACCGTCTGTTCGATCGGGACGACCAGTTTTGGCGGCACTCGTTGAATCTGGATGGCGCAGACTTACAGGCGTATTGATGACGTATTTTCTGGCAGGCGACATCGGCGGGACCAAGACCTTATTGCAGATATTCAGGCAGGATGAGGCGCGTACTCCCATCCTGTGCAAATCTTATCCGAGCGCCAGTCACGACGGTTTGGAAAGCATGCTGGAAATGTTCCTGCACGAGGCCGGGATACGGCAGGCCGTCGCCGCCTGTTTCGCGCTGGCCGGGCCTGTCGCCGGACGCAAGGCAAAACTCACCAATCTGCCCTGGGGTGTCGATGCCGATGCCCTCGCGGCACACTGCCATATTCCGCATGTCACACTCATCAATGATTTCGAGGCTGTCGGTCTGGGCATCACGGCGCTGCAACAGGAAGACCTGCTGTCCTTGCAGTCGGGTGAAGTACAAGAGCAGGGCGTACGTATCGTGGTGGGGGCGGGCACCGGCTTGGGTGTGGCCTGGCTGAGCAAGCAGGGAGATCGTTATGTCGTCCATCCTTCCGAAGGCGGACACATCGACTTCGCGCCCGCCGACGAGATACAGATCGCTTTGCTGCAATATCTGCAACAACGCCACGGCCATGTGTCGTACGAGCGCATCGTCTCCGGCCCCGGTCTGGTGGCGATCTACGAATTCCTGCGCGACAGCGCGCGTTTTACGCCGACTCCCGCTTTGCTGGCTGCACTACAAAGTGACGACGCTGCCGCCACACTCGCCCGTTTCGCAGCGAGCGGAAGCGAACCCATCGCCTGGCACGCCTTACAACTCTTCATCTCCATCTATGGCGCCTTCGTCGGCAACATCGCGCTGGCAGCTTTGCCGCGCGGCGGTATCTATATCGCCGGAGGCATCGCCGCCAAGATCGCGGCACAGATGCAACAGGGGGAGTTCATGCGTGCCTTTCTAGCCAAAGGCCGTTTCGGCGGACTGCTGGCGACGTTGCCGTTGGCTATCGTAAATAATCCACAGATCGGCCTGTTGGGCGCCAGCCTGCGCGCGCAACAAACCTGACCGATTCGGCTCGGCGTTTGACAGGGGAGGGAATGTCTAAGATACTCCGGCCTTGGGGAGGGATGCATTCTATCCTGTTGAATCATAATAAATCATATCCATAGAGACATGAAAGACGACTCGATCAAAGAGGCGGTGCGTAATCTGCAGGTGTTGATCGCCCGCGAAACCGGATCGCCATTGCGCCGCGAAGCCGAAACAGAATTGACCAGCATCGTGCAACGCGCCTGTGGGGACGGGAGCGAGTTGGAGGCTGAACACACTTTTGTAAGTTGTGATGTCACCATTCTGCTCGCCGATCTGCGCGGCTTCACTTCCATTTCCGCCACTCTGCCTGCCGGTACAGTGATCGAGATGCTCAACCGCTGTCTGGCGCGCATGAACGAGATCATCTTCCAATATCACGGCGTGGTGGACAAATTCATGGGTGATTCCATCATGGTGCTGTTCGGCGCACCGGTGGAGCAGCCGGACGATGCCGAGCGTGCATTGACCTGTGCGGTCGAGATGCAGCGCGCGATGGTGGAGTTGAACAATCAGGGGCGTGAGTTGGGCCTGCCCGAGTTGTTCATGGGCATAGGCATCAACACCGGCAGCGTGATGGCGGGCCGTTTCGGCTCGAACTTCTATTCCGAATACACGGTGATCGGCGACGAGGTCAATCTCGCTTCGCGTATCGAAGCGTTCAGCCTGCGCGGACAGGTCCTGATCAGCGATCACACCTACGATCTGTGCCGCGATTTCGTCACGGTCAGTGATGCGATGGAAGTGTTCGTCAAAGGCAAGACACAGCCGGTCAAATTGCGCGAACTGTATGCCATTCCCTCGCTCGGCCTTGAAGTGCCGCGTAAGGAAGTACGCCGCAGCCATCGAATGGAAGTCAAGCTTCCTTGCATCTTCAGCCTGGTCCAGAGCAAGATCGTCATGCCCCAGATGACCGAAGCGATCATCCGCGATATCGGTTATCACGGCATGTTGATCGTGACCGAATTGCCGCTGAAAGTGCTCGACGAAGTGAAACTCGAATTTGACCTGCCCTTGGTCGATTTTAAAGCCACCGACATCTATGCCAAGGTGGTCAAGTTGAAGCAGGATGGAGAGCATCATCTTGCCGGACTGGAGATCACCTCCTCCAATCCCGATGCCAATATGAAGATCCAGCTGTTCGTGCAGTTGCTGGTGACAGCGGCGGCGTAACGCCGAATCGATATAAGTTGAACCACCATGATCAGATCCCTGTTAACCACTCTCGTATTTTGCATCTGCACGATAGGGGCGATGCCATTCGTTCACGCCGAACCGGCTGAAACAGAGACAGCAAAAGAAGCTGAAACAGCAAAAGAAGCGGAAGCAGTCGAAGCAGAGGTATCAAGGTTCGAAGTGTTTGACGAACTCGACCACAAACCTGTCGTTACCCCCCGCGCGCAAGATATCTCCAGCATAGATTCAGCCGCCAAAGAGATAAAACGGCTGAGTGACCTCATCCTCAGCAAGATCAACTCTTCCGAGAAAGAGATCGCCAACGCACGCAAACAGATCCAGCGTCGTTATACCGCCCAAGCCGAGGCAGTGAAACGCAGCCCGCAGGATGAGTTTGAGACCGTTGCGCAATTCAAAACCAGGAAAATACAGCAGCTCATGGAGCGTGCACGCGAGCGTGATGCCGATCTGGCCAAGGCCGAAGCGATCAGGCTGGTGGTGCAGGCGGAGATCGAGGCACTGTATCTGCGTATCAAGAGTCTGGACGAGCGCGAGTATGTGTTGGGCGGCGAAAGTATCGCCAGCGAACTGGGCCGTTATAACGCCGATCTGCGCAGATTCCCCGTCCGGCTGCACAGCAAGACCCGGAATGTGAAACTCGAACTGAAAGGCATCATCCCCTTGCCTGTGGAGCAGGCCAAACTCTTCAAACAACAATGGCATGCCGGATCGATAAAACCGGAAGTCAAAGCGAGGCTGGGGCGCAACAAGCTGGAGCTGGCATTGGTGAACCTCGCCGACAACACTCGTCTGACCCTGCATGGCTCGATGTTCCTGACCCCGGAGATGCTGGTAAGCGAAGAGGCCGCCGCCAAGCTGATCGGAGAAATGATTCCCATCCCCGACAAAGATTTTGAGATCGGCAGAACCGAAGTGACCCAGGAACAATGGCAAGCGGTGATGGGCAAAAACCCGTCCCGTTATAAAGGCGACAATCTTCCGGTGGACACGGTGAGTTGGAACGATGTTCAGCTATATCTGAGCAAGCTGAACGAAAAGACCGGCAAACAATATCGCTTGCCGAGCGAGGCCGAATGGACACTCGCGTGTTATGGCGGCAAAAAGACCGAATATTGCGGCAGCGACAACATTGATGCAGTGGCTTGGTACGACGATAACAGCGGCGGCAGACCACGCCCCGTTGCGGCAAAAAAAGCCAATGCTTATGGCCTGTACGACATGACGGGTAATGTGCGCGAATGGGTCCGGGATGGTGATAAGTACAGGCGCGTGCTTATGGGCGGCGCATGGTTCAGTCCGGCGGAATACCTGCGCGCTAACAACCGCCGCAAGTACGAACAGTCGTACCGCGATTACGACAGCGGCTTCCGCTTGGCTAGAACGCTGCCTTAGGCATTCTCCCCCCTTTTGCAATGACATCGAGTTGATCAAGGGCATTTGAATAGATTCCAAGCACAAGGCTGAAAGATGAAAATTCATAAAATCGATGTCGCCCGCGGAATCAAATGGGTCGAAGTGCCAGAAGCCAATCTGCGGGTGTTGTGCGGGTGCCCGGCAGATGCGGTGAAGCACCTGATCAAACGTGGGTTGATTTTGCCCCAAGAGATCAAAGGAGTTTCCTGTGAGAGTGGGCCTAATGCCATTCTTCTTTCCGATGTGTCCCTACAAAATAGCGAGTTTGCCAATTTGGCAGAGTTTCCCGTATTGCAGATGCTATACCGCCAAGGGATGCTTATTCCGAACCACCCGAATAACACCGGGAAGAAGCCGATATTGATCGGGTCCGCGGAGCAGCTCGACTCACAGATGAGATATATCTATCGCGGGAACTATGGTTTGGTATCCCGTGAAGAAATCGTTCAGGCGGGGATTTCGGAGAAGCTGGCAACAGATCTGATGCGACTGAAACTTAAATTCGCATTCGGACGTATTCGTCCAACCAGTGATTTTATTGATGCAAGAGTTATCGGGAGTGAACAGGTAGAGGTTGTCGGCGGGGTCAATGTACGGCGTTTGGAATCAAATGTATTTGAGTTTTCCTATAACGATGAGAGTGTCACTGTTGATCTTAATTTGAATGCCGGTGATACATACGAGAGCGCTTATCCGCTGGCTTTCCGTCGCTTCGAACCGGAATACTTCGCAGTCATCCACTCGGGCGAAGGAGATGGCTGGGATGTCAATCGTCCAAGCATGTCAAGCATACTTACCTATCAGGGGCGGCTATATCTCATTGATGCGGGCCCCAATCTGGCGAATACGATGGCGGCACTAGGTATCGGCATAGACCAGGTCGATGGGATTTTCCACACTCATGCCCATGATGACCATTTTGCCGGGTTGACGCTGTTGATGCGGGCAGGACGGCGCATCCGGTATTTCGCGACATCATTGGTGCGCGCTTCCATTGAAAAGAAGCTTTCCGCACTGCTCGGCCTGGAAGAAGAGCATTTTGCAAATTTCTTCGATGTCCACGATCTTGTTCTGGATAAGTGGAATGACATTGAAGGGCTGGAGGTGATGCCGCAACTCTCCCCCCACCCCGTGGAAAACAATATCTTTGTGTTTCGTGCCCTGTGGGGGGATGGATACCGCACTTATGCCCACTTTGCAGATATCGTCTCTCTAAGCGTCCTTAAAGGGATGGTGACCACACAGCAAGAAATACCGGGTCTCGATCAGGAGACTTTTGAGCGAACTCGAACCTCATATCTGGCGACCTACGATCTGAAGAAAATAGACATAGGCGGGGGCATGATCCACGGAGATGCAAAAGATTTTCGCTACGACTCTTCATCACGCATCTTGCTTGCCCACCGCGCTACCGAATTAACTCCGGAAGAGAAGGAGATCGGGTCCAGCGCCTCTTTCGGTACGGCCGACGTTTTGATAAAAGGTTTGACAGATGGGATGCGACGCCATGCATTCTCATACTTGGAGGCAAATCTGCCCGGCGTTCCGATTCATGACCTTCGCATGCTGCTTAATCACTCTATCACTGAGATCAATCCTGGTGCGATATTGCTTAAAGAGGGCGAGTGGCCCAAAGAGATGTTATTGCTATTGAGCGGCTGGGTGGAAAAGATCCGTACACGGGACAATCTTTTCGGCAGTTTGTCCGCAGGAGCGTTGATCGGCAGTGATGCGATGCTGGAAAACAGAGCATCTAGACACACATATCGGGCATCTTCGTTTGTATATGTATTGCGATTGCCCATCGGGCTTTATTCGGAAGTAATACGCCGCAATGGTCTTCTGGATAGCGTGCAACACGTTTCCAAGATGCGTATCTTCCTGAAATCGACAGATTTGTTTAACGAAGGGATCCCGGTTGAAGTATTTACACGAATCATCGGCGGGGCAAGTAATAAAAGATATCAAGCCGGCGAGCTTATCCAGGGAAGCGATGCGCGTGTGATCAACTTGATGCGCACGGGAAAAGTTGAGCGTGTTGTGGGTAACAAAGTGTTGGACACCCTTCGTGAGGGAGATTTTTTTGGCGAGGAAGGTGCGATTCTCGAGATCCCCAGCCTGTTCAATCTGCGAGTCTTGGAAGACACGGAGGTTGTCCAGGTACCCAGCGGGCTCCTCAAGGATGTTCCCATAGTACGCTGGAAGATACTGAACAAGCACCAGCAGCGCGCCTCTCATCTGGTTAGAAGCGAGGGGCAGTCTGGAACCTATATCTGGAATGACTCATTTTCCATTCGAATCGCCCGAATGGATGGCCATCATAAGCGTCTTTTCGAGATTGCTGACATGATTCTGGAGCACTTGAGCAACAACTCAGATCGCACCGCACTTGCCAATGTTTTTGATGCGCTGGTCGATTACACCAGATATCACTTTGCTTCTGAAGAGGAGCTGATGGTGCTGTATAGCTATCCCCGTATAGAGGAGCATAGAAAAAAACATGGTGAACTGATCCGGCAAGTCCTCGAATACACGGAAAAGGCACTGGAAGGGAAGTTGCCCGATAAAGAAAACTTTCTCAGATTCATGGATGGCTGGATGATACGACACATTCTGGATGAGGATCGTAAATACGGGGCGTTTCTTAATAGCCAGGGAGTGTATTAAGTATTGGCTCTTTGCTGCAGATTCATTGGTCGGCCTGGTATCTGAACTTTGCGTCGTCCTTAGCTCCTCAGCTTCGCAAACGCCGCTGCCATCGCATTGTTTTGCACCGGCTGGCGTTCCTCCTGGCGTTTATGTTGTCCCATGCGTTTGGCATCGTGTTGCCTGTCGGGGGCCGGGGCGGCTTTGTTGCTTGAGGCGGCGGTGTCGGTCAGGCGCATGGTGAGGGCGATACGTTTGCGTTTTTCGTCCACTTCCAGCACTTTGACTTTGACCACTTGCCCGGCTTTGACGACGGTGTGCGGGTCTTTGACGAAGGTGTTGGACAGGGCGGAGATGTGTACCAGGCCGTCCTGATGTACGCCGATGTCCACGAATGCACCGAAGGCGGCGACGTTGGTGACCACGCCTTCCAGGATCATGTCCGGCTTCAGGTCTTTTAATTCTTCCACACCTTCCTTGAAGGTGGCGGTGGTGAATTCAGGACGCGGATCGCGACCGGGCTTGTCCAGCTCTTTCAAAATGTCGGCGATGGTTGGTACACCGAACTGTTCGTCTGCGTATTTGCCCGGATTGAGCGATTGCAGCAGCTTGCTGTCGCCGATGAGTTCTTTGATGTCTTTCTTCAGGTCGGCGAGGATCTTTTTCACCAAAGGGTAGGATTCGGGGTGTACGGCAGAGGCATCCAGCGGATTTTCTCCGCCCATGATGCGCAAGAACCCTGCGGCTTGTTCAAAAGCTTTTTCACCCAGACGCGGCACTTCCAGCAGGGCTTTGCGCGAGGTGAACATGCCCTTTAGATCACGATGCGCCACGATGTTTTGTGCCACGGCGCTGCTCAGGCCGGAGACGCGCGCGAGCAGGGGAGCCGAGGCGGTGTTCACATCCACGCCGACCTTGTTGACGCAATCTTCCACCACCGCATCCAGTGAACGCGCCAATTGCACCTGGCTCACGTCGTGCTGGTACTGGCCGACGCCGATGGCCTTGGGGTCGATCTTCACCAGTTCGGCCAGCGGGTCTTGCAGGCGGCGCGCGATGGAGACGGCGCCGCGCAGGGAGACATCCATGTCGGGGAATTCGCGCGAGGCGAATTCGGAGGCGGAATACACCGACGCGCCCGCTTCGGAGACCACGATTTTGCTGAGTTTGAGATCGGGGCGGGCTTTGATGAGTTCTTGCGCCAGCTTGTCGGTCTCGCGCGAGGCGGTGCCGTTGCCGATGGAGATCAGCGCGACCTGATGTTTCTCGGCCAGCTTGGACAAGGTATGCAGCGCACCGTCCCAATCATTTTTGGGCTGGTGCGGATAGATCACGGCGGTATCGACCACCTTGCCGGTGGCATCCACCACGGCGACCTTCACGCCGGTGCGCATGCCGGGGTCCAGCCCCATGGTGGCACGCGGGCCAGCCGGGGCGGCGAGCAGCAGGTCTTTTAAGTTGCGCGCGAAGACGTTGATGGCTTCGGTCTCGGCACGTTCGCGCAATGCGCCGCGTAGTTCGGTCTCCAGATGCAGGAAGCTCTTCACGCGCCAAGTCCAGCGTACGGTATCAGCCAGCCATTTGTCGGCGGGACGGTCTTGGTTGCTGATGCCGAAACGGATCGCAATACGTCCTTCACACGGATTGAACCGCGCATCCCAGCGTGGTTTTTCTGCCTCGGAATCGAGACGCAAGGTGACGCTGAGCAGCTCTTCACGGCTGCCACGGAACACCGCGAGAGCGCGGTGGGAGGGGATGGCATTGATGGGTTCGGCGTAGTCGAAGTAGTCGGCGTATTTGGCGGCAGCCTCTTCTTTGCCTTCGATCACCTTGGTCTCCAATACGCCATGCGCCTGCACATACACGCGCAATTCGTTCAGCAGCGCGGCATCTTCGGCAAAACGCTCCATCAGGATCTGGCGTGCGCCGTCGAGCGCGGCTTTGGTGTCGGGTACGCCGGGGTTGTCGCCGTTCGTTGTGGAGAAGGGCGGCTTGAAATAGTTCGCCGCTTCCGTTTCCGGATTCAGCATCGGGTTAGCCAGCAGGGCATCGGCCAAGGGCAACAGACCGGCTTCCAGCGCGATCTGCGCCTTGGTACGGCGCTTGGGTTTGTAGGGCAGGTACAAGTCTTCCAGCCGGGTCTTGTCTTCGGCATGGGTGATGGCGTCCAGCAATTCCGGGGTCATCTTGTTCTGCTCTTGGATGGAGAGAATGATGGCGGCGCGGCGCTCTTCCAGTTCGCGCAGATAACGCAGACGCTCTTCCAGCAGACGTAACTGGATGTCGTCCAGACCACCGGTCACTTCTTTGCGGTAACGGGCGATGAAAGGCACGGAGGCCCCTTCGTCGAGCAATGTAACGGCAGCGGCGACTTGTGCGGCTTTGGCGTTGAGTTCGAGGGCGAGGCGTTGTTCGATAGAGGGCAGCATAGAAAAATATTAAGTATCCAAAAAAGGTGGTAAAAAATAAGGGAGATTGGTGTAGGTCGGGTTAGCGGCTTTTCGCGTAACCCGACGACGGGCTGCGATGCACTAAAAAACGTTGGGTTACGCTGCGCTAACCCAACCTACATTTTGGAGTTAAATCGGATGCAAGGTTCCATCAACTAATTTTAATTGTCGCTGCATGCGGCTGGCGAGGTCGAGGTCGTGGGTGACGACGATGAAGCTGGTGTGCAGGCGTTCGTTGAGTGATTGCATCAGTTCGAACAGGGCGGTGGCACTCACGCGGTCGAGGTTGCCGGTTGGTTCGTCGGCCAGCACACAGGCCGGTTCGGTGACCAGTGCGCGGGCGACCGCGACGCGCTGGCGCTCACCGCCGGAAAGTTCGGCGGGCAGATGCTGGATACGCTGCGCCAGCCCGACCCATTCCAGCATCTGCGCCGCTATGGGTTCCGCTGCTTTGCGCGACATGCCTCGGATCAGCAAGGGCATGGCCACATTCTCCAGTGCGGTGAATTCCATCAGCAGGTGGTGGAATTGGTACACGAAGCCGAGTGAACGGTTGCGCAGCTCGCCGCGCTGAGTTTCGTTCATGGCGAATACGTCCTGTCCCAATATCTGCACGCTGCCGCTGCTGGCTTTGTCCAGACCGCCCAGCAGATGTAGCAGGGTGCTTTTGCCGGAGCCGGAACTGCCGATGATGGCGAGGCGTTCACCGCGCGCCACGTCGAGATTCACACCGTTCAGTACCGGCACATTGAGCTCACCCTGGCTGAAGGTCTTGCGCAGCTCGCGGCACGAAATGATTGGCTCCAAATCTCCAGTCCTCAATCCTGAATCCTGATGCTCACTCATAACGCAATGCCTCCGCCGGTTGGGTTCTGGAGGCACGCCAGCTCGGGTACAAGGTGGCGAGTAGGCTGATCGCAAACGAGAAGGCAGCAACGACCCATACGTCGCCCTGTTGCAGGTCGGAAGGCAGGTCGGTGATGAAATAGACATCTTTGGCCAGGAACTGCACGCCGAACAGGTGTTCGATGAAAGGCACGATGCTGCCGATGTTGAGCGCGATGAGGATACCGCTGACCACACCGATGATCGCGCCGACCAAACCGATCAACACACCTTGCACCATGAATATCTTCATGATGCTGGCGGGGGAGGCACCCAGTGTGCGCAGGATGGCGATGTCTGCCTGTTTGTCGGTGACCGCCATCACCAGCGTCGAAACGATGTTGAACGCGGCGACCGCGACGATGAGCGAAAGGATGATGAACATCATCTTCTTTTCCATCTGCACGGCACGGAAATAGTTGGCATTCTGGCGCGTCCAGTCGGTGGCGTAGAGGTTGTTGGGCAAGCGGCTTTCCAGATCCAGCGCGATACGCGGTGCCTGATCGAGATCGTTCAGGCGCGCACTGATACCGCTCACGGCATCACCCATACGGTAGAGCTTCTGGGCATCTTGCAGGTGGATCAGGGCCAGCGCGTTATCGTAGGGTGACATGCCGATCTCGAAGATGCCCACCACATGGAACTGTTTGAGACGCGGGATCATACCGGCAGGCGTGATCTGCCCCTGCGGGGTGATGAGCAGGATGTCGTCGCCGACCCGTGCCGCCAGTGTATTGGCCAAGTCGCTGCCCAATACGATGCCGAACTCCCCGGCGCGCAGTTCCGCGAGTTTTCCGGCTTTCATCTTGTCGGCGATGCCGGTGAGTTTATATTCGCCTTCCGGCAGGATGCCGCGCACCATCACGCCTTCGACGCTATCCCCCTGCGACAACATGCCCTGGCCGTTGACATAAGGGGAGGCTGCTTGCACATCGGGATGGCCGCTGACGATATCCAGCACCGACGGCCAGGCTGCCAACTGCCCGTTCGCCTCGCTGACCTGCAAATGGGGGGTGATGCCGAGGATGCGTGCACGGATCTCTTTCTGGAAGCCGTTCATCACCGATAACACGATGATGAGCGCGGCGACGCCCAGCGCGATGCCGAGCATCGAGATCATCGAGATGAACGAGATGAAATGGTTGCGGCGCTTGGCGCGGGTATAACGCAGACCAATGAGAAGTTCGTAGGGGCGCAAGGCAGAATCGGTAAAAATGAACAGGCGCTAGTTTGCCACAAGAACGGGCAGACCTGAAACATTCAACTCCGTACTATTTCGGGGGGCAGTTGATGATCTGCTTGGCAGCTGAGATCCCGCTCATCACTGCACCCTCCAGCGTTGCCGGATAATCGCCTGCGGTAAAGTCGCCTGCCAGCAATAGGTTGGCAAGTGGGGTGGTGCAGGCGGGGCGGTTCAGGTTCACGGTGCAGGAGAAGGTGGCGCGTTTTTCGGCGATAACCTTGTGCCACAGCGGGGTTTCTGCAATGTCGAGTTGTTCGCGCAGTTCCTGCGCCACTTTTTGCGCCAATTGCGCGTGTTCGAGTTCCTGATGCACACCCTCGGCGCTGATGACCACGGCAATGAGCCCGTGCTGCCCCGCGATGCGGCCTTTGTCGAACAGCCACTGCGCAATGCAGCGGTCGAAGCCAAGCATGGATTGCGGCAGCGTGACATGGGCGGGATATTGCAGGTACACAGTGTAGATGGGTTGGTAGGGAATCGCGTCGATTTGT
>JAVBYO010000011.1 GCA_030823955.1 Gallionellaceae bacterium | reverse complement strand
CTGCAACGCCCGCTGGAAATACTCACGGTCCGCATATGACATCCCCACCCGGCCCGGCAAGACGGGATAGTCCGCCACTGCCCGCCCCGACAGATCGATTATCGTCATGCCGAGCGAGAACAGCGGATTCACCTCATGCCGGTCGCGCAACCAGTCGCGCATACGCACGGGATCGCTCAACAGTGCCGGCGAGAACTTGGCCGAGACGCGTTCCAGCAGACGGCCGCGTTCGTTGATGTCATGGTCCACGTCACGCGCCGCGTAGTTCGCCAGAGAGCTGAGTTGTGTGGTGGTCAGCTCGGTGAGATCGTTGCGCAGGTAATCGCTCAGGAAATAGATGCGTCCTAGCGCGCTAAGTATCAGGATCGCAAAACCGAACAGGATGATCCGCACGGTGATGCTGTTGAAATTTGCCAGTATCTTCACGGGAGAATAGGGGGTGGGAATCATGCGAGGTGCACACTAACGCGGCTGCGCCGGACGGTCAATATGCCAAAAGGCCTAGTGCCTGTCATCTTTCCTCGGCCAGCGCCGCCAATTGCTCGGCCTGATGTTCGGCCATCAGCGCGTTGCTCAGTTCGCTGATGTCGCCGTCCATGATGTGATCCATCTTGTACAGGGTGAGATTGATGCGGTGGTCGGTGACGCGCCCCTGCGGGAAATTGTAGGTGCGGATGCGTTCGGAACGGTCGCCGCTGCCCACCAGCGACTTGCGCTCGGCGGCGATCTTGCTGTGCGCGGCCTGTTCCTGTTTGTCCTTGATACGCGCGGCCAGCACACGCAGCGCCTGCGCCTTGTTCTGGTGTTGCGAACGCCCGTCCTGGCATTCCACCACCGTGCCGGTGGGCAAGTGGGTGATACGCACGGCGGAATCGGTCTTGTTGATGTGCTGGCCGCCCGCACCGCTGGCACGGAAGGTATCGATGCGCAGATCGGCGGGATTCAGCTCCACCTCGCCCACCTCGTCCGCCTCGGGCAGGATGGCCACGGTGCAGGCAGAGGTATGGATACGTCCCTGCGTCTCGGTGGCGGGCACACGCTGCACGCGGTGTGCGCCGGATTCGAACTTCAGCACCGAATACGCGCCCTGCCCCACGATACGCGCGATGACCTCCTTGTAGCCGCCCATCTCGCCCAAGCTCTCGGAAATGACCTCCACTTGCCAGCGGCGACGCTCGGCGAAACGGGTATACATACGGAAGATATCGCCCGCAAAGATAGCCGCCTCGTCGCCGCCGGTTCCGGCGCGCACTTCGAGGAACACATTACGCTCGTCGTTGGGGTCTTTCGGCAGTAGTTGTTTCTGCAATTCGATTTCGAGCTGCTCCAGCTTCTCGCGTCCGGCCTTGATCTCGGCATCGGCGAACTCGCGCATCTCGGGATCACCCGCCATCTCCTGCGCGGTGGCGATGTCGGACTCGCAAGCCTGATAGGCATGGAACAACGCCACCACCGGCTCGATCTCGGTGCGCTCGCGGTTCAGCTTGCGGAAACCATCCATATCGCGCGTCGCATCCTCGCTGCTCAACAGCGTGTTCACCTCGTCCAGCCGCTCGGCGAGCTGGGCGAGTTTGGCAGCGATACTGGGTTTCATTCGGGGGTATGCAGGTGATAGATGCGGTGCACGGCATCGAGCAGCGCTTCGCGTTCGGCGGCCTGTGCCTGGTTCAGTGTCTGTGTCGGCGCATGCAGGAATTTATTGGTCAGTGCGTTGCCGAAAGATTCCAGCACCTTCTCCGGTGACTCGCCCTTGGCCAGCAGGCGCAGCGCCTTTTCCATCTCGCTGCGGCGTTGCCGCTCGGCATGGTCGCGCAGCGTGCGTATGGTCGGCACCACCTCGCGCGACTCCATCCAGTGCAGGAATTCGTTCACGCCGGAATCGATGATGACTTCGGCCTCTTTCACCGCACCCTGACGCGCATCCAGACCGTCGCGCACCACCTCGGCGAGGTCGTCCACGGTGTACAGGAACACATCGTCCAGCTCGGCCACTTCTTTTTCCACATCGCGCGGCACCGCCAGATCGACGATGAACAGCGGACGGTGTTTACGCGCCTTGAGCGCGCGCTCCACCATGCCCTTGCCCAGGATAGGCAACTGGCTCGCGGTACAGGAAACGATGATGTCGTGTTGTGCCAGTTGCTCCGGCAACTCGGTCAGCGTGATGGCATGGCCGTTGATACGCCGCGCCAGCGCCTGCGCACGATCCAGCGTGCGGTTCGCCACGGTGATGTGTTTGGGGCCACGTGCCGCAAAATGCACCGCGTTCAATTCGATCATCTCGCCCGCACCGATGAACAACACACGCTGCTCCTCGATGGACGGGAAGATACGTTCCGCCAGCTTCACTGCCGCCGCCGCCATCGACACCAGATTCGCGCCGATCTCGGTCTGCGTGCGCACATCCTTCGCCACCGAAAAAGTGCGCTGAAAAAGTTTGTGCAGCAGAAAACCCAGCGTGCCCGCCTGTTCGGCCTGCCGCACCGCCTGTTTCATCTGCCCCAGGATCTGCGGCTCGCCCAGCACCATCGAATCCAGCCCGCTCGCCACGCGGAAAGCGTGTTTGACCGCCTGCTCCTGCGGTAACTGGTAGATGTAGGGCTTGATGTCGTTGGCGGGAAGCTGGTGGTAAGTCGCCAGCCAGTCTATCGCCTGCGTCGGCACGCTGGTGCTGCAATACACCTCGGTGCGATTGCAGGTGGAAAGGATAGTCGCCTCTTTGGCCGCGCCATTGCCCACCAGATCGCGCAAAGCCGAATCCATCCCGTCCACATTGAACGCGAGCTGCTCGCGCACCTCAAGCGGGGCAGTCTGATGATTTAGGCCAAAAGCGAATAGATGCATGCTGCGCTAGCTCGAAAGCAGGTTGATTCGGGGGACGGATTATAGCGTCAATCGGGCGGGGGACGAAATGGGCGGAGTGATACAAGGGGAACAGGGATAAACCCGTTAACATTCAGTCCGTCGCCTTTCCGGCACGTTCCCCGAGTGCAAGCCACGCTCCCGCGCTAGAATGCCCACCCTCACCCGCCAACTGCCCAGCCTCAGGATCGCCCCATGAATGAAGAACGCCTAATCGACCTCGAATCCAAGATCACCTTGCTGGAAGACCTGACCGAAGAGCTGAACAAAACGGTGTATCAGCAGCAACAAAAGATCGAACGCCTCGAAGCCATCTGCGCCTCACTCGCAAGACACATCGAAGCACTGGAAGAGGCGGGTAACGGGGGAATGCCTGCGAACGAAAGGCCGCCGCATTATTGATGCGCGGCTCGCTTACAGCCCCTGATACAAGTAGCGCTGAAAGCCGGAAAACAGATTACGGATCACGCCGATATCACCACCCAGATCCGCGACTGCATCAGGGATAGAGTCGTGGTATTTCAAGCGCAGCAGTTTGGTTAGCTTCTCCTGCTCCAACTCTTCCACACCTTCATGCACGTAGTGCGCGAGTACAAAGCCGAGGAAGGCTTGCTGCTTGTCGCTGAAATGATCGTGTATCTCTTTGTGTGCCGATGCTGCGCGCTCTTTGCGCGTGATCGGCTGCAGGGCAAAAGCCACATGCGCCAGCACGTCGAACAGGTCACTGTTCTCGGCGTCGATGATTTTCTGCATTTCGCCTAGCTGATCTTTGCCAAAGCCTTTCTCGGCCAAGCCTTCCAGCAGCTTCTTGCGCGTATCAGGCAAACTCCACAAGGCACGCAACTCGTCTTCGTCCCTAAAAAACTCCGGCAACTGACCGAACAGCAGGGTCATAAACTCCGACGACGAAATCGGCTTGCCATCCGGCCCCCAGAAAGTCGTTACCGAAATGTGCTGGATGGTGCGCTCCTTGCCGTCACGCAACTTCACGCGCACCTTGGGCTTGCTTTCGTAATCAGGACGCGGCTGTTTTGCCTCCGGCGGTGTCCTTGGCTCGATTGGCGGAAACACTTTATCGCCGCCGTTATCCACCTCCGCCTCACCATCCCACTCCGGATCGTTGAACAGCTTGTGCGCCTTCACAAAGTCGTAAATGGTGAAGTAGTCTTTGCCGTCATACAGCCGCGTGCCGCGCCCGATGATCTGCTTGAACTCGATCATCGAATTGATCGGACGCATCAGCACAATGTTGCGCACGTTGCGCGCATCAACCCCGGTGGAAAGTTTCTGCGAAGTCGTAAGGATGGTCGGGATGCTTTTCTCGTTATCCTGAAAGTCGCGCAGGTATTGTTCGCCCAGCGCACCGTCGTTCGCCGTCACCCGCACGCAATACAGCGGATCGGTGCTGACCGTCTTCAACTGATTGATGAGGTCGCGCACCAGCAGCGCGTGCGCCTGATTGGCACAAAACACCAGCGTCTTCTCGCGCTGGTTGATCGCTTCCATAAAAAGCTTCACGCGATATTTTTCGCGCTCCACAATCTCGATGCTGCGGTTGAAATCCTTTTCCTCGTACAGCTTGCCCGCCTCAATCTCGCCCTCGATTAGGTTGTCGTCCGAGGTAAAGCGGTATTCGTCCAGCGTGGTCGCGTACTGCTTCACGCGGAACGGCGTGAGGAAGCCGTCGTTAATACCTTCTTTGAGCGAATACACATACACCGGCTCGCCGAAGTAGGCGTAGGTGTCGGCGTTGTCTTTACGTTTGGGCGTGGCGGTCAGGCCAAGCTGCACCGCAGGGGCAAAGTATTCAAGGATGCCGCGCCAGGTGCTTTCATCATTCGCGCCACCGCGATGGCACTCGTCGATAATGATGAAATCAAAGAAGTCAGGCGGGTACTCACCGAAATACCCTTCGACAGGCTCAGGGACCGGCGCCACGTCAGGTGCGGTGGGTGAGCTTGTCGAAGCCCTGGATAGCTTTCGAAGCAAATCAGTGTTGCCGTTAATCAAAGCAATCTTCTTAGCGCGACTCCAACCCTGCACCTGCTTTTCTCTCGCAAAAGCTTCGTCAATTCGATCAAAAGCCTCGTAGTAAACTAACTTTACTGGACATCGCGCCTTTGTATGTTTTGAGCCTTCCCCGCGATTGTGCTCATCGATTCGTGATTCTAGATTTTTGGTACTTCCAACATAGAAACTATCGTCTGCACATTGCAGGATATACATATATCCATAGGCTGACTGAATCGTTCGCACCTCTGAAAAATCATTCAGCTCCGCTATTTCGGATGAAGCCCCGGTCGCTGAGCCTGTCGAAGCGAAGGTTTGGAAAATCGTAAAAAACACACTCCCATTCTTCGGCACCCGCCCCTTCTTGCGAATATCATCCGGCGCAATGCGCACCAGCGCATCTTCGGGGAATGCAGAGAACGAGTTGTACGCCTGATCCGCCAGAATGTTGCGGTCGGCAAGAAACAGGATGCGCGGCTGGCGCGCCCCGTCGCGCTTCAGGTTCCAGCGCGACTTGAACAACTTCCACGCCAACTGGAACGCGATGAAAGTCTTGCCCGTGCCCGTCGCCAGCGTCAGCAGAATGCGCTGCTGGTTATCGGCAATTGCCTCCAGCACATTGTTGACCGCGCTGTCCTGGTAGTAGCGCGAACCCCACATGCCGCCCTTGTCCTCGAACGGCACAGCGGCAAAGCGTTCGCGCCAGTCGTTCGCCACGGCAAAGGTACGATTCCACAACTCTTCGGGCGATGGATAGGCATCAACATCGCCTTCCGCCCCGCTCTGCATATCCACGCCATAGATGCGCAGCCCGTTGGTGGCATAGGTAAAACGCGCACCGATCTTGCCCGCATACTGCTTGGCCTGCGCCAGCCCTTCGGTGTAAGGCAGGTCGCGGCGTTTCGCCTCCACCACCGCCAGCTTGTGGTTGCGATACACCAGCACATAGTCCGCAATCTCCGGCTTGCTGCGCTGCCCAGCCCCTTGCAAGCGCCCCTCGGTGATGCGGTATTCGCGCATCACGCGGCTGCCCTCCACCACGCCCCAGCCTGCGGCTTTCAGGGCGGGGTCGATATGTTCGGCGCGGGTTTCGGCTTCGTTCATTTAATCAAAATGAGTCAAGTGTGGGTCAAGTTATGCGTCAAGCAAATCCAAGGAAAACCGCCAGCGCCCGATTCACCGCCAGCATCGTCTCATCATCCAGATGACCGATCACCGCGCCGATTTTTTCACGCGAGATCGACTGCGGCTTATCCACCATCACCTGCGAAGATTTAGCCAAACCATTCAACTCTGATGGGCTCACCGCAATACGAAACAGCGGCGCAACGCGTAACTCACTCGTCACGGGCAGAATCGTTACGGAAGGATGCGAGTCAAACAAATCTGACTGGATGACCAATGCAGGACGTGGCTTGCCTAGATCACCCTGCAAAGCCACCGTCACCAGATCGCCACGCCTCATTGCCAGCCCTCGCGGTCACCTGCTTGCTCAAGCCAATCGGCAGTTTCTCGTTCATGAGCATCACCCAACAATAATTGAGACTGGCGGCGACACTCTTCTGCAAAACCCGCACGTCGTGTATCTGGCACCCAAATCTGCACAGGACGCAGGCCAGATTCGCGCAAAGCTGCACGATGCTTTTGTACTCGCTCTGATGTGCTGACTCTCATAATGACCTCCAAATATGCGTTACATGAAACGCATGGTAGCCAGCTTTTGCGTTACATGCAACACCATGAATATTGCGATGTGTCGATTTTTTCGTGATTCATCGACATATTCTGACAATGTGTCGATGGCGCGGACATGTATAGAAAACGGGATTTTCTTATCACGTCGCAGGCGATATGTTCAAAAAATGGCGATTTCTTATCACATCCGAACCATATCGAGGACAAGCTCGATATGGTCTGCCAACCACAAGACCATTTTTCCCATTTGGGAAAAATGGTCCTCGACTTCACAACGCCCCGCTGAACGCCTGATGCAGCAGTGATTTCTTCAGCTCGGCTAGGGCGGCGAGTTTGCGCTGGTAGAGGGATTCGAGGCGTTGGGTTTCTTCGCGGAGGGCGTCGAGTTTGGCGACAATCTGCTCTTGTTCATCCAAAGTTGGGGGCAACCAAACCGTAAGAGCACTCCACTTTGACTTATTGATAATTGGCAGCGTAGCTTGCCCAGAGCCATGAATTACGCGCCGCTGAAAATCTTCAGTCAGCATTTGGTAGTAAATAAACTTAAACGATGCCCCCTCAGTTGGAGTCAGCGCATTAGTTTGTTGATTCGTGGTTATGTCACGGTCGCACCAGCCGCACTTGCCTATCGTTGCGCCAATGCAAACCATTAGTACAGAACCCTCCGAAACTTTACGAGCCTGCACGAAACCCTGCTCACTCAGCCCATCATTCTCATAGTTCAACGAACCATCAGTATTAAAGTCTGCCGGTTTTACAAATGGAATGAAGTCACCGAAATTCTTCTTATCCGATGTCTTTGGTGTTGAGCCTGTCTGCGTTATCCCGATTTCCTCGATACGTTTTTCCATCCATCCCTCGCCGCGCTGGGTAAAGACGGATTGCAGGTGGCTTTCGAACAGGGCGCGGGCGTTTTGCAGGTTGTGTTCGGCGTTGGCTTTGGCGGTGGCGATGCCGTCAAACGCATCGTCGAGAATACCGACGATGCGCTGCTGTTCGGAAATTGAGTTTGGATAATTTACTGAAAATCGCTCTGCCAATACGGAGCGAGCAAGTTCGGTTTGTCCGCCACAGCCTTCACCAGCCTCTTTGATTGCCTCCTCGATTACTATCAGCATGTAACCAAAAAAATCGAGATGAAACATTCCCGTCTGAGGACGAACGATAGTTACGTGCGAATCGACAGTTGTTGGTTCAACTGGCTCTTCGCGCACTTGAGCAACTCGACCAAGTGTGCCGGTACCAGTTGAGTTCACCAGCACATCGCCAAGTTGAACGTAACGCTCCTCGCTTACCGACTTAACCTGAGCATCATGCCGTCGCGCTAAATCATAATTAACCGCGTGTTCACGGATGCACTTCTGATTGAGAACACATACGCCGCCCTCTTCAAGATACTTTGGCGAGATGCCGCGATTAAGAAAATCGCAGACTTCGCCAAGCTTCTTCGTTTGCCAGCCAACCTTCATAGCAGCGCCCTGATACTGCCCAGCACTTCCGCACTCTCCGCATCCAGCGCGGCAATCTCGCCCATGATGTCCTGCGGGCTGCGATGCACCACGGTCTCATTGCCGTTCGGGTTCTTCACCGACAGGTCGTAGGTGTCGGGGGCTATGCTCGCCGCATCCACGCTCCAGCTTTTGGGCGAGTCGGCGCAGGTTTTTTGCAATGCGATGAATTCAGCGAGGTCGGCATCGTTGAGCGGGTTGGTCTTGCCCATGTTGCGGCCTGGATCGAGCTGGTAGTACCAGACCTTGCGTGTCGGCGATCCCTTTTCAAAAAACAGCACCACGGTTTTCACGCCCGCCCCTTGAAACGTGCCACCGGGGCAATCGAGCACGGTGTGCAGGTTGCAGCTTTCGAGCAGGTGTTTACGCAGGCTCACCGAGGCGTTGTCGGTGTTGCTCAAGAAGGTGTTTTTGATGACGATTGCACCGCGTCCGCCCGCTTTCAAAAATTTGATGAAGTGCTGCAAGAACAGGAAGGCGGTTTCGCCGGTCTTGATGGGGAAGTTTTGCTGCACTTCCTTGCGTTCCTTGCCGCCGAAGGGCGGGTTGGCGAGGACGATGTCGAAGCGGTCTTTGTCCTGCACGTCGGCGAGGTTGAGTGCCAAGGTGTTGGCGTGGGCGATGTTGGGGGCTTCGATGCCGTGCAGGATCATGTTCATGATTGCGATGACGTAGGCGAGGCTTTTCTTCTCGATGCCGTAGAAGGTGGCTTCTTGCAGGGTATTGAGATCGGCGGACTTCTTCGCCAGCGGGCGCAAATAATCGAACGCTTCGCACAAGAAGCCCGCGCTGCCGCAGGCACCGTCGTAGATGGTTTCGCCAATTTTGGGGTTGACCACTTGCACCATGGCGCGAATGAGCGGGCGCGGGGTGTAGTACTCGCCGCCGTTGCGCCCGGCGTTGCCCATGTTTTTGATCTTGGCTTCGTACAGGTGCGAGAGTTCGTGTTTCTCGGCCTGCGAGCCGAAGCGCAGTTCGTCGATGTGCTCGATGATGTCGCGCAGGTTGTAGCCGCTCTGGATCTTGTTTTTGATCTCGCCGAAGATTTCGCCGATTTTGTATTCCAGCGTTTTGGAGTTGTCGGCTTTTTCCTTGAAGCGATGCAGGTAGGGGAACAGCGTCAAATTGACGAAGTCGCGCAGGTCGTCACCGGTCATGGCGGCATTGTGGTCGATCTTGCCGTCCGCGCCTTTGGGTGCTGCCCAAGTTTCCCAGCGGTAGGGTTTGTCGAGCAGCCAAGTGTATTTCTTGCCTTCCAGTTCGGCTTCCATGGCCTTGCTGTGCTCCAGCGCATCGAGGTATTTGAGGAACAAGAGCCAGGAGCTTTGTTCGGTGTAGTCGAGTTCGCTGGCGCAGCCTGCTTCTTTGCGCAGGACGTCGTCGATATTTCTAAAAGCCTGTTCAAACATTAATTTCTCTCTCCGGCAAAACCGAACGAATGCTAACGGATTTCTGATCGCTTAAGGAAAACGGCAAAGCGCCCCCCCTTCAATGATGCAAGGCCTTATCCAGTGAATGCTCGAACTTCTCGGCATCGTGCTGGGTGACGTAATACTTTACCGTGGGGCCGGTCATCAGCTTGGCGCAGGAATTCACCAGCTCCATGGCAATGGGATATTTGCCGGTGGCGATGGCTTCTTTCAGGAGGTTCAGTCTGTTGCTTGCGTCTTCGACGGTAAGACAGAAGTGATTCGTGTCATCGGTGATGCTGATGCTCTTGATGCCTGCATGGGTGACTGCTTGGCAATGGAACCGTTTCTTTGACATGTGGTGCTCCCGTGGGTGTTTTGCAATGTGCGGCAGGTTGCCGCGTCACCATTTTGCTGGGCTGAATAGTATCTGTTTTGCCTCGTGGGTGATATGTGGCGTTTGGCCTTAAAGTTTTGAATCGCCATTCTTAACCCGCGCAATGAATTAAAATCGCCGCCTCGTCCAATTTGAAAAGACCGTTTATGCGCGCGCTTACCCGCCAAGACTACAAGACCCTGCTGCTGGCCGCTCTCGGCGGGGCGCTGGAGTTTTACGATTTCATCATCTTCGTGTTCTTTGCGGTGGTGATCGGGCAACTGTTCTTTCCGCCCGACATGCCGGACTGGCTGCGCCAGGTGCAGACTTTCGGCATCTTTGCGGCGGGTTATCTGGCGCGCCCGCTGGGCGGCATCGTGATGGCGCATTTCGGCGACCTGCTGGGGCGCAAGCGCATGTTCATGCTGAGTATCCTGCTGATGGCCTTGCCGACACTGGCGATCGGTCTGTTGCCGACCTATGCGAGCATCGGCATCTGGGCTCCGCTGTTGTTGCTGGCCCTGCGTGTGATGCAGGGTGCGGCCATCGGCGGCGAGGTGCCGGGGGCGTGGGTGTTCGTGTCGGAACATGTGCCGCCGCGCCATGTGGGTTTTGCCTGCGGCACACTCACGGCGGGGCTGACCGGCGGCATCTTGCTGGGTTCGCTGGTGGCGATGACCATCAACACGCTGTATAGCCCGGCGGAAGTGCTGGCCGACGGCTGGCGTGTGCCGTTCATCCTCGGCGGGGTGTTCGGTCTGTTCGCGGTGTGGCTGCGCCAGTGGCTGCATGAGACGCCGGTGTTCAAGGAGCTGCAAGCCCGCCAGGAGCTGGCGAACGAGTTGCCGCTGCGCCGCGTGGTGCGCGAGCATCGTCCGGCGGTGGTGCTCACCATGCTGATGACCTGGCTGTTGTCGGCGGCCATCGTGGTGATGATCCTGATGACACCGACGCTGGTGCAGAAGTTGTATGCCATCCCCGCTGCGGTCGCGTTGCAGGCCAACAGTATCGCAACGGTGTTTCTGAGCATCGGCTGTATCGCTTTCGGGGCGGCGGCGGATCGTTTCGGCGCGGGGCGGGTGCTGATGCTGGGCTGCGTGATGCTGGGCACGACTTCGGTCTTGTTTTACCAGCAGATGGCCGTGGCACCGCAGAACATCAATGCGCTGTATGCCCTGTGCGGATTCTTCGTCGGGGTGATCGGGGTGATCCCCGGCATGGCGGTGCGGGCTTTTCCCGCCGCCGTGCGCTTCTCCGGCCTGTCGTTCTCTTACAACGTGGCGTATGCGATCTTTGGCGGGCTGACCCCGGTGCTGGTAAGCCTGCTGTTGCCCTGGGACAAGATGGCTCCGGCGCATTATGTGGGGGCATTGAGTGTGCTGGGCGTCGCCATCGGCTGGTATGTGTGGCGTAACGCCGAATCCAGGCAATCTTAAAGACGGTCTGTGCAGGGGTGTTATCCCGAATAACGGGTTTATGCGACAATAGGCGTTCTATTTAGAGAGCGCGGTCAACGCGCCTTGGTTTTTCACTACACTTTTCAGGACTGGCAGTGTCTCTAGACAATCTCAACCAATTGCTCGCAGCGGATATGGCTGCTGTGGATCAGGTGATCCGCTCCCGTTTGCAGTCCGATGTGGTGCTGGTCAATCAGGTCGGCGAATACATCATCAACAGCGGCGGCAAACGCATGCGTCCGGCACTGGTCATCCTGTCGGCGCGCGCGTTCGCTTATCAGGGTACGCGCCATCACGAGCTGGCCGCCGTGGTCGAATTCATCCATACCGCCACCCTGCTGCATGACGATGTGGTGGACGAGTCCGAGCTGCGCCGAGGGCGCGAGACGGCGAATGCGCTGTTCGGCAACGCCGCCAGTGTGCTGGTGGGGGACTTTTTGTATTCGCGCGCTTTCCAGATGATGGTGGACGCGAACGATATGCGCATCATGCAGACGCTGGCGGATGCGACCAATCTGATCGCCGAGGGCGAGGTGTTGCAGTTGCTCAATTGCAACGATGCCGATGTGGATGCCGACAACTATCTGCGCGTGATCCATCGCAAGACGGCGAAGCTGTTCGAGGCGGCGATGCGTCTGGGTGCCATCCTCGCCGCACAGGACAAAGCCCTGGAAGAAGCCGCCGCGCGTTACGGCATGCATCTGGGTACGGCATTCCAGTTGGTGGACGATGTGCTGGATTATTCCGGCAACGCGGAAGAGATCGGCAAGAATCTGGGCGACGATCTAGCCGAGGGCAAACCGACACTGCCGCTGATCTACGCCATGCAGCATGGCACAGCGGAACAGGCTGCGGTGATCCGCGCCGCCATCGAGCAGGGCGATATTGGCCGTTTCGACGAGGTGTTGCAGATCGTGCAACAGACCGGGGCGCTGGACTACACCAGACAGCAGGCGCAGCGCGAGGCGGAGCTGGCCTGCGCGCAACTCGCCGGTTTCCCGGATACTCAATATAAAGAATCTTTGTTAGAATTGGCCCGGCTCGCCGCCTCGCGGCAGGCCTAGTTTAAAGAATTCGGAGTGTGGCTCAGCCTGGTAGAGCACTGCGTTCGGGACGCAGGGGTCGGAGGTTCGAATCCTCTCACTCCGACCAATTTCAGATCGGTATGTGCATTCCCGTTTGCCTTACCTTTCGCTGTCGTGCAGCGTGCCGTTTCAGTTAGAATGCACGTCCAAAATTCAAACCCCTTAAGGATCAAACCATGACTTACCAGATCGCTCCTTCGATACTCTCCGCCAATTTCGCCAAGCTGGGCGAGGAAGTGGACAACGTGCTGGCTTCCGGCGCGGACATCGTGCACTTCGACGTGATGGACAACCACTACGTACCCAACCTGACCATCGGTCCTTTGGTGTGCGAAGCGTTGCGCAAACACGGTGTGACCGCCCCCATCGACGTACATCTGATGGTCAAGCCGGTAGACCGCATCATCCCCGATTTCGCCAAAGCGGGCGCGACTTACATCACCTTCCACCCGGAAGCTTCCGAGCACATCGACCGCACCATCGCCCTGATCAAGGAAAGCGGCTGCAAAGCCGGTCTGGTGTTCAACCCCGCCACCCCGCTGGACATCCTGGAATACACGCTGCCCAAGCTGGACATGGTGCTGTTGATGTCGGTGAACCCCGGTTTCGGCGGCCAGAAGTTCATCCCCCATGTGTTGGATAAAGCTCGTGCCGTGCGCAAGATGATCGACGCCGGCAAATACAACTGCCGCCTGGAGATCGACGGTGGTGTAGGCCCGGCCAACATCAAAGAAGTGGCCGAAGCGGGCGTGGATACCTTCGTGGCAGGCTCGGCGGTGTTCGGCAAGCACAACCCGATGGACAAGAACCACTACAACACCATCATCGGTGAACTGCGCGCCGAACTGGCCAAGGTCAAGGCATAACAGTGAAGGGAGAAGAGACCGTGCCTGCGGCACTCAAGGGGGAAGGGAGAAGAGGAGCCCTTCCCCCTTCTCTCTTCCCCCTTCCCGTAAGCGCCATCGTCATCGACCTCGACGGTACGCTGCTGCACACCGCGCCGGAACTGGCGGAGTCTGCCAACCGTATGTTGCGCGACATGGGGCGACCTGCGGTATCGCAAGAGTTACTGATGAGTTATATCGGCAACGGCATCCACTGGCTGGTGAAGCGTGCGCTCACCGGCGATATGTATGCCGAACCGGATGCGACACTGTTCGACCGGGCCTTGCCCGTCTTCGAGCAGCATTACACCGCGCTGCTGCTGGACAGTAAACCGTTCCCCAATGTCATCGCCGGGCTGGATGCGATGAAAGCGGCAGGCTACCGTCTGGGCTGCATCACCAACAAGGTGGAGCGTTACACCACGCCGCTACTGCGGGGCATCGGTCTGGCGCATTATTTCGACATCGTGCTGGCGGGCGACACGCTGCCCGAGAAGAAACCCCACCCGTTGCCGTTGCTGCACAGTGCGA
The DNA here is from genome assembly GCA_030823955.1 of Gallionellaceae bacterium. Taxonomy (GTDB): domain Bacteria; phylum Pseudomonadota; class Gammaproteobacteria; order Burkholderiales; family Gallionellaceae; genus PALSA-1006. The sequence continues at coordinate 88,263 of JAVBYO010000011.1, read as the reverse complement.
AGTTCTTCGGCGTCCCTGTCGAGCGGCTGCTGCTGATCGGCGATTCGCTCAGCGACACACAAGCCGCCCGCGCTGCGGGTTGCCCGGTTTTCTGCGTGCCTTATGGTTATAATCACGGCGAACCGGTGGAAGGCCTCGATCTGGATGCAGTGATCCCCGACCTGCCCGCCGCATTAAAACTGATCCGGCATATCTGACCCATGACACATAACGACCTCTCTGCGACAACAAACTATTGGCGATGGTGATCCCGCGTCACCGGACCGCGCGTCCGCCCGCTGCCATCGAAAATATCTAGAGAGGTCTGTATGCTGTCCCCCATCACCGAACAAGAATTTATCGCGCTTGCCGCGCAAGGTTATAACCGCATCCCGCTGGTCACCGAGACTTTCGCCGATCTCGACACGCCGTTGTCGCTGTATCTGAAGCTGGCCAACAGGCCCTTTTCCTATCTGCTGGAATCGGTGCAGGGCGGCGAGCGTTTCGGGCGTTATTCCTTCATCGGCCTGCCCGCCGACACTCGTATCACGGTGCGCGGCAAACAGGTCACCCTGAGCACGCCTGCGGGCGATTCGACGCAGGAGGTGGCCGATCCGCTGGACTACATCGCAGCTTATCAGGCGCAGTTCAAGGTCGCGCCTTTGTCCGGTCTGCCGCGTTTCACCGGCGGGCTGGCCGGTTATTTCGGCTACGACACGGTGCGTTATATCGAGCCGCGCCTGGCCAAGACGGTGAAGAAGGATGTGATCGGCACACCGGACATCCTGCTCATGCTGACCGAACAGCTCGCGGTGATCGACAATCTGTCCGGCAAACTCACCTTCATCGTGTACGCCGATCCGGCGCAGCCCGGTGCCTATACACAAGCCAAGCAGCGGCTGGATGCCTTGTTACGCGCCCTGCGCCAGCCGGTGAAGATCCCCGAGTCGCCGCAGTTGCGCGGCTTCGAGGCGAAATCGGAATTCGGCGAGGAAGCGTTCAAACATGCGGTGGATGTCGCCAAACAATACATCTTCGACGGCGACATCATGCAGGTGGTGCTGGCTCAACGCATGGTGCAGCCGTTCGCCGCATCACCGCTATCGTTGTATCGCGCCCTGCGCAGCATCAATCCCTCGCCGTATATGTTCTATTACGACATGGGTGACCACCATGTGGTCGGCTCGTCGCCGGAAATTCTCGCGCGTGTGGAAGGCGACACCGTCACCGTGCGCCCCATCGCCGGAACGCGCCCGCGCGGCAAGTCGCCGCAACAGGATGCCGCTCTCGCCGAGGAACTGCTGGCCGACCCGAAAGAGCTGGCCGAGCATCTGATGCTGATCGACTTGGGCCGCAATGACATCGGTCGCGTGGCGCAGAACGGCACGGTGAAACTCACCGACAAGATGGTGATCGAGCGTTATTCACATGTGATGCACATCGTCTCCAACGTCGAGGCGAAGCTAAAGGAAGGACTGAGCGCGATGGATGTGCTCAAAGCCACCTTCCCCGCAGGCACGGTGAGCGGTGCGGCCAAGGTGCGCGCCATGGAGATCATCGACGAACTGGAACCTTCCAAGCGCGGTATCTACGCGGGTGCCGTCGGCTACCTCGCCTTCAACGGCGACATGGATGTCGCCATCGCGCTGCGTACCGCCGTGGTGAAGAACGAAACGCTGTACGTGCAAGCGGGTGCGGGCATCGTGGCCGATTCGGTGCCGGACAGCGAATGGATGGAGACGCAGAACAAAGCGCGCGCTGTGCTGCGCGCGGCAGAGATGGTTCTGGACGGTCTGGATGCCAAAGTGCATCGCTAAGGAGAAACGAACATGCTATTGATGATCGACAACTACGACTCCTTTACCTACAACCTGGTGCAGTATTTCGCCGAGCTTGGCGCGGAGGTGCAGGTCTACCGCAACGACGAGATCACCGTGGAACAGATCGCCAAACTGAATCCGCAACACCTGGTTGTTTCTCCCGGCCCCTGTACGCCGAACGAAGCGGGCATCTCGGTCGCCGCGATCAAACATTTCGCGGGCAAGATTCCGCTGCTCGGTGTGTGCCTCGGCCACCAGAGTATAGGCCAGGCTTTTGGCGGCAAGATCATCCACGCCAAGACGCTGATGCACGGCAAGACCTCGCTCATCCACCACAACAGTAACAGCGTATTCACCGGACTGCCCAGTCCCTTCACCGCCACGCGTTACCATTCGCTGGTGATCGAACGCAAGACGATTCCAGACTGCCTTGAGATCACCGCGTGGACGGATGACGGCGAGATCATGGGTGTGCGCCACAAGACACTGGCGGTGCATGGAGTGCAATTCCACCCCGAGTCCATCCTCACCGAACACGGGCACGACATGCTGAAAAACTTTTTGGAGGGCAAGCCATGATCACCCCACAACAAGCACTGGTGCGCCTGATCGAACAACGCGAGATCTTTTACGACGAAATGCTGTCGCTGATGCGCCAGATCATGGGCGGCGAAGTGACTCCGACGATGATTGCGGCGATTCTGGTCGGCCTGCGTGTGAAGAAAGAAACCATAGGCGAGATCTCCGCCGCCGCGTTTGTGATGCGCGAGTTTTCCAGCAAGGTGCCTGTCACGCAACGCGACCACTTGGTAGATACCTGCGGCACCGGCGGCGATGCGGCGCACACCTTCAACATTTCCACCGCCAGCGCTTTCGTCGCTGCGGCGGCGGGTGCGCGTGTGGCCAAACACGGCGGGCGTTCGGTGTCTTCCACCTGCGGCTCGGCGGATGTACTGGAAGCGCTGGGCGTGAACCTCAACCTCACACCGGAGCAAGTGGGTCACAGCATCGACCAGATCGGCATCGGTTTTATGTTCGCGCCCAATTTCCACGGTGCGATGAAATATGCCGCGCCGGTGCGCAAAGAACTCGGCGTACGCACGATGTTCAATGTGCTGGGGCCGCTGACCAACCCTGCGGGCGCGGACAATCAGGTGATGGGGGTGTTCCATCCCGATCTGGTCGGTATCCAGGCGCGCGTGTTGCAACGTCTGGGCAGCCGCCACGTGCTGGTGGTGAACGGTAGCGACGGCTTGGACGAGATCACCATCAGCGGCGCAAGCAATGTGGCCGAACTGAAAGACGGGCAGGTGAACGAATACACTGTCACACCGGAAGAATTCGGCTTGCAGTGCGCGCCGCTGGACAGCATCAAAGTCTCCAATACCGCCGAGGCCAAAGCCATGCTGCTGGGTGTGCTGGACAACCAGCCCGGTGTCGCGCGCGACATCGTGCTGCTCAACGCGGGTGCGGCGATCTATACCGCCGGACTGAGCGACACGCTGGCGCACGGGGTACAGACCGCCGCGACCACCCTCGCCTCCGGCGCCGCCAAACACAAACTGGCGCAACTGGTACAGATCAGCAACGCCGGCTGACCTCCTGCCCGACTCCGCGCGCCATAAATTGCGGACGGACGCGAACTATGCGAGGATGCAGTCACTAAAAAACGACCGCAAGAATGTCTGTTCAGGCAGCATCTCACGCAGCAAGTCGTATGCGTCACACGGGAGGAGGAAAGATGTCCAAACTATTCGCCATCATCGCCAGGATGACACTGGGCAAGTTATTGCTCGTCCTGTCGCTGGCCTCTTTGCTGTTCGCCTCCGTCCTCATCTTTACCGTGTCCGGCGCGGTGCGCGACCATGCGGTGCACCAGTTGGCGCAGGAGGACGCGCGCAATACCTCGCAGATGATCTTCCAGAGCCTGTATTCGGCCATGCGCAAAGGCTGGAACAAGGACGAGATCAGGGAGATCATCGCGCGCATCAATCTGGCGCAGCCCAACCTGAGGGTCAAAGTGTTTCGCGGCCAGGTGGTGAACGAGCAGTTCGGCGAGATGAGCAGCGAACGCGAGACGATCGCGCAGGATGCCGCGCTGGCGCTGGCTTTGCAGAACGGCAAGGATGCCCTGCTGTTCCCCACCCCGGACACCATCCGTTATCTCTATCCGGTCGAGGCCAAAGAAGAATGCCTGGGCTGTCACACCCGTTCGCACATCGGTGCGGTACACGGTGTGATCGATGTCACCTATCCGATCAGCGACCTGAAGGTGTCGTTCAATTACGTGCTCAACAGCATCGTCGGTTACACCCTGCTGGTGCTGGCGCTGGTGTTCGTGGTGCTGTATTTCAAGCTGCGTTATCTGGTGGTCACGCCGCTGGCTTCTTTCGTCGATGTGATGCACCGCGTCACGCGCGACATGGATCTTTCCCACCGCGTGACCGGCAACCACCTGATCGTCGAGCTGCGCCGCCTGGCGGAATATTTCAACCACCTGCTGTACACGGTGAACGACTACAACACCAAGCTGGAGGAATTGAGCATACGCGACCCGCTGACCGGCCTGTACAACCGCCGCAAATTCGAGGAGTTCCTCGAATACGAGATCATCCGCGCGGAACGCCATGAATATGCGTTCTCGGTGATCATGGTCGATCTGGACAACTTCAAATACATCAACGATACCTACGGCCACCCCATCGGTGACCTGACCCTCAAGGAACTCAGCGCCTTGCTGGCAAATGAGTTGCGCAAAGGAGATGTGTTAGCCCGTCTCGGCGGCGACGAATTCGCCCTGCTGCTGCCGCAGACACCGCCCGAAAACGGTTTGCAGGTCGCGCGCAAGCTGCATGAGCGCTTGTCGTCGCATGATTTTGAGTTGCCGGTGGGCAAGATACGGGTCACTGCCAGCTTCAGCATGGTGAGTTATCCCGAAGACGGCAAGACGCGCGATGCGCTGCATACCGCGATGGATGTGGTGTTGTACAAAGCCAAGAAGGGCGGCAAGAATCAGGTGATGACTGCCGAGTCCGACCAAGACCGCACCATGATGGAGATCTTCAAGCAGGGTGATTTCCTGCGCCGCGCGCTGGCGGAAAAACGGGTCGAGGCGTTCTTGCAGCCTATCGTGGGTGTGCAGGGGAATCAGGTGTTCGCATTCGAGGCACTGGCCCGTATCCGCGACGGCGACACAGTGCTGTCGGCCGGGCAATTCATCGAAGTCGCCGACGAATTGCGCATGTTGCAGGAACTGGATCTGGCGGTATTCAACAGCGGCCTAGAGCAATTAGTCCTCCTGTCGGCGCGCCATCCGGACGCGAAGATGTTCTTCAATCTTTCCACCGCCACTTTCAAAGATGTCGCATGGATGCGCACCATCCCCGAGCTGGTCGGCCAGCGCGGTATAGATTGCAGCCGTATCGTGCTGGAAGTCACCGAGCGCGAGGCCTTGCACAATATCAGCCAGGTCAAAGAGATCATCGATGAGCTGCGTCTGCGCAAGATCGGTTTCGCGCTGGATGATTTCGGCGCAGGCTTTTCCTCGTTCCTCTATCTGAAATATCTGACGGTCGATTACGTCAAGATCGAGGGCAGTTTCGTGCGCCAGATCGCCATCGACGGACGCGACCGCATCATGGTCGACCACATCCACCGCATGGCACACGAGTTCGGGCTCAAGACCGTGGCCGAGTTCGTCGAGGATCAGTCCACCGCCGAGGTGTTGATCGAGCTGGGGGTGGACTATGCACAGGGTTATCACTTCGGGCATCCCGAGAGCTGGCAAGACCAGCACTCCTGAGGCCGCCCGGACGATAGACTCAGAGTTCGTCCAGCATGTCGGCCACGGTCGGGTAACGCAAACGGATGTGCAGCTCGGCTTTCATGCGCGCGTTGCTCAGGCGGCGCGATTCGTTCATGAACGACCAGAGCGACGGCGATACGGCGCGTTCGACTTCTGCGCGCGACAGTCGCGGCGGTCGCGGTAAAGCACAGGCATCCGCCACGGTGTCGAAATAATCCCCCATCTTCAATTCGCTGTCGTCGCAGGCATGGTAGATACGGTTCGCGCGACCATGCCGCAAGGCGGCGACGAGTATCTGCGCCAGATCGTCGGCATGGATATGGTTGGTGTAAGTATCCTCACTCGCCACGATGGCGGGTGTATGTGCAGCGAGCCGGTCCAGCGGCAGACGTTGCGCCGCATAGATGCCGGGAACACGCAGGATGGTGGCGCTGACGCGGTTGCGGCGTGCCCAGACGCGGATCTGCTGCTCCGCATCGACACGGCGGCAGGCGCGCGCATTCGACGGCTGCACCGGGCGTGTCTCGCACACTTCGGCACCGCCGCAGTCGCCGTACACGCCGCTGGTACTGACATACACCAGACGCTGCGGCAAGGTGCGGCGCGACAGTGCGGCAAGCAGATTGCCGGTGCGGATATCGTGAGTCCCGCTGTTCGGCGGCGGGGCAAGATGCAGTACCGCATCGGCCAGTCCGGCGATGCGCGCCAAGCTGCTGCGATCATCAAGATCGCCACGGATAACGGTGACACCCAGTGCCCGCAGTCTGTCGGTGTGAGTGCTGCCGCGCACCAATGCAAACACTCGGTAGCGCTTGGCAAGCATGGGGATGACCCGCAGCGCGATATCCCCGCAGCCAACAATGAGAATGCTCTTCATGCGCCGATTATGCGTTAAAATCGCCACCTTCGCGAACCCAAGCAATCGTCATGACTTTCAAAGCCACGCTACACCCCAGCAACCACAGCTTCGACATCAAACCCGATGAGACCGTCCTAGAAGCCGCACTGGCCCACGGACACACCCTACCCTACAGCTGTCGCAACGGCGCTTGCGGGGTCTGCAAAGGCAAGGTGCTGAGCGGCGTGGTCGACTACGGCAACGCACAGGCCTATGCCCTGAGCGATGCGGAAAAAGCGGCCGGGCTGGCGCTGTTCTGCTGCGCCAAACCGCGCTCCGACCTCGTCATCGAGAGCCATGAAGTCACCACGGCCGGCGAGATTCAGATCAAGACCCTGCCGTGCCGGGTACAGAGGATGGAGAAGCTGGCCGACGATGTGATGGTGCTTTATCTGAAGCTGCCCACCAACGAGCGCCTGCAATTCCTGGCCGGACAATACATCGACATCCTGCAGAAAGAGGGCAAGCCGCGCAGTTTTTCGCTGGCCAATGCACCGCATGACGACGAGCTTCTGCAATTGCATGTGCGCAACATCGCCGGCGGCGCGTTCACCCAGCATGTGTTCAACGAGATGAAGGAGCGCGACATCCTGCGCATCAAGGGCCCGCTCGGCAATTTTTTCCTGCGCGAGGATTCGGAACAGCCCATCATCTTCATCGCCAGCGGCACCGGCTTCGCGCCGATCAAAGCCATCATCGAACATGCGCTGCATATCGGCTTCAAACGTTCCATGCATTTCTACTGGGGCGTCCGCAAACAGTCCGATCTGTACATGCTGGACAAAGTGCAGGATTGGGAAAACCAAGGCATCCGCTTCACCCCGGTCGTGTCGGATGAAGCTTGGGCGGGACGGACCGGTTTCGTGCATCAGGCTGTGGTAGACGATTATGCCGACCTTTCCGGTCACCGGGTCTATGCCTGCGGGGCACCCGTGGTGGTCGAAGCCGCCCATCGCGAGCTCACCACTCTGCGCAAATTGCCCAATGAGAGTTTCTTTTCCGACGCGTTCACCTTCGTACCCAAGACCTGAGCACGTACCCGCCGGCTGGCAGCCTGTCGGACTTATAGGTATTTTGTTATATTGACCGCACCGCATCTTAAACAGGAGGCATCATGAAAAGACTGGTTCTCACCGCGATCTCTTGCACCTTGCTCATCCCCGCCGGCGCGATGGCGGAGGACACCTCTTCGATCTTCGTCCCGGTCTGTGCCGACTGGCGCTCCTCCGCGACCATCGACCAGGAAGCGCTGGACCGGCTCAGAAAGAACTCGGTCAACGAGCGCCCGGCCAGCGGCCTGTCGCAGACCAAGAACCAGTTCATCGTGCTGCTCGGCAAGAATCCGACCGCGGCAAAAGACACACTGGCCAATTTCAAGGACAAGCTGCCCAAGACCAGCAACGGGAAAGTGGATCTGCGCGACGCCCAACTCAAGGGCTTCAATCTGTCCGGTATGAATCTGGATAACGCGGATCTGAGCAGCGCGGATCTCAGCGGCGCCGATCTCTCCGGTGCCAGTCTGCGCAACGCATCCTTATACAAGGCGGAACTGGAAGGTGCTAATCTGAGCAACACCAACCTGTCTTTTGCCAATGCCGAGAAGGCCTCGTTCAGTAACGCCAGTCTGTGCCAATCCACGCTGACTTCGGCCGAGCTGGAGAATGCCGTCTTTCTGGGTGCCTATGTCAAAGGCGCGAAGTTCGATATGGCCAAACATATTCCCAAGGCCATCTATCTGAATGCGGAAAGTGTGCTGCATTTCGGTCTTCCGGTACCGGAAGACAACTGACCGCGGCCGGGGGCCACGCGATGATGCACCTTGAGGCCCCGGCTTATCTGCCCAAGCGGGTGGTGGCCAGTAATTGCTCGAACTCGTCCGGGGGCAGCGCCTTGGAGAACAGAAATCCCTGCGCATAATCGCATCCCGCACGCGCGAGGATGTCGCGTTGTGCTTCGGTCTCCACACCTTCGGCGATGACTTTTAATCCGAGTTTGTGCGCCATCACGATGATGGCCTCGCACAGCGCCAGGTCATCGGTATCGTTCTCCAGATTGCTGACAAAAGACTGGTCGATCTTGAGATAGTCGATATCGAATTTCTTGAGATAAGCCAGCGAAGAATAGCCGGTACCGAAGTCGTCGATGGAGACCTGCACCCCGGCATCACGCAGGGCAAACAAGCGTTCTTTGACATCCCCTTCCGCATTCAACAGCAAGCCCTCGGTGATCTCGACGGAGATGCTCTGCCCGTGCAGCGACAATGAGGCGAGATGCGCCAGCCAGCTGGATTCGCCTTCCAGCGCGTTCTGCCGGAACTGCACCGGGGATTTATTGACGCTGATCTGGAACAGCGGGGCATGGATGGCGCGCCAGTGTTTGACCTGGCGTGCCGTCTCATGGAATACCCAGTCACCGATCTGGTTGATGAGTCCGGACTCCTCGGCCAGCGGGATGAACTGCACCGGACTGACCATCCCCCGTTGCGGATGCTGCCAGCGGATGAGCGCTTCCGCCTTGTGTATCTCCCCCGTCGCCATTTCCACGATGGGCTGGTAATACACTCTGAACTGGTTATCTTCCAATGCGCTGCGCAGGTCGCTGGTCAGCCGCATGCGCAACTGTGCGGCCTCCTGCAGCGCATAGGTGAAATAACTGAAACGGTTGCGTCCCGCATTCTTGGCGACGTACATGGCCTGGTCGGCATTTTTGAGCAACGTCTCGATCTCGGTCGAATCGTCCGGATAGAAGGTGATACCGATGCTGGCGGTGACGAACACACTCTCCTGCTCCAGCAGGAACGAACGTGCCAGTTTGTCGATGATCTTCTGCGCGACGCGGTCGGCGCTGCCGCTGTCTTCCAGCACCGGCAGGATGACGGCAAACTCGTCCCCGCCCAGTCTCGCCACCGTGTCCGAATCGCGCACACATTCGGTGATGCGGCGGGCCGCCTCGATCAGCAGCACATCGCCCTGGTCATGCCCCAATGTGTCGTTCACTTCCTTAAAATGGTCCAGGTCGATGAACATCAGGGCCAGCGGCAGATCCGCACGTGCCGATTTTTTCATCTCCTGCGCCATGCGGTCGTGGAACATGCGGCGGTTGGGCAGGCCGGTGAGTGTGTCGAAGTTCGCCTGCTTCCAGATCAGCTCTTCCGAGCGCTTTTTCTGGGTGATGTCGGAGAACAACGCGACATGGCGATGCACCGAACCATCCGCGTTGAAGATCGTGTTGATGGATTGCCATTCGGCATATACCTCGCCGTTCTTGCGCCGGTTCCATATCTCGCCCTGCCAATGCCCGGTGGTCTTGATGGCCTGCAACATGGACTGGTAGAACGCGGCATCCTGGCGTCCCGAGTTCAGCAGGCTGGGCTGCTTGCCAAACACATCTTCCAGGGTATAACCGGTCGTGTGCGTGAAGGCGGGATTGATGGCGATGACACGATTATCACCATCGGTGACCATCATCGCTTCGCTGCTGTTCTCATACACCAGCGCGGCGAGCTGCAACTTCTCTTCCGCCAGTTTGCGCTCGGTGATATCGACCATCACCCCGATCAGGTAGCGCGGCGCGCCGGATGCATCATAGATCGGCTTCTTGAAGGTATGGCCGATGCGGTCCTGCCCCAGACTCGCGCTACGGAACACCTCCTCGAAATCGACCAGGGTCCCGCCCGAGAACACCGCCTTATCCTTGGCAAGGAAACATTCCATCTGATCGGCGGGAAAGAACTTTGCGGCATCGTTTCCGCGCAATTCCGCGAAATCCACGCCCCACTGTTCCTCGCATGCCTTGTTCATCAGCAGGAAGCGGCTGTTTGCATCTTTGACGAATACGGCGACCGGCAGAACATCGATCAGCTCCTGCATCGCCTTGATATCTTCGAGGAATGGATCATGCATGTCTGTCTGTCCCGTGTTCCGTGAGATTCCCGCTATCAATGGACACCCCGGTTCTGTAGATATTTGGCCAGCACCTTGTCGGAATAGTGGATGTGATTGAGCAGCCAATCCTTGATCGACTGTAACGCCAGCAGATCTGCCCCTTCGGTCAGCCGCGCTTTGAAATGGATCGCCTCGTCCACCAGATGGGTGTGCTCGCGGTCATGCTGCTCCATGTCCGGATAATCATGCCGTTCCATCAGGCGGTGCTCGGTGGCAAAATGGAACGCGGTGAACGCCAATAGCTCGTCATACAGCCGCAGGGTAACAGCATCGCCTTCTTTGTTCTTGATCGCGCCGTTGAGCCGATTGACCATACGCACCAGCTCGCGGTGCTGCTCGTCGATCTCGACCACACCGACATGATGCGCGCGATCAAACACGATCCAGGCTTCGGCATCATTCTCCTGCTCCGGTGCATCGCCAAAATAGGTATAGGTGTTCTTGCCCTTGTGTTTGCTGTCATACATCGCCGCGTCTGCCGCCGCCAGCAGGCTGTCCATCTCGTCGCCGTTATCCGGATAGATGCTGATACCGATACTGCAACCGACCGTGCACTCTTCACCGTCCGGCAGAACCATAGGCTGGGTGAACGCCTGCAATATCTGCTCGGCGATACGCTCCACCTCCGCCGGGTTGTCCAATTCACCGATGATGATGGCGAATTCGTCACCACCCAGACGGGCGACGGTATCCACCGCGCGCAGACAGGCCAACAGGCGCTGCGCGACCATCTTCAGCACGGCGTCTCCCGCCTCGTGACCGTGCATGTCGTTGACGGGTTTGAAACCGTCCAGATCCATGAATAACAATGCCACATGGCGGTGACTGCGGCGCGCCTGCGACATGGCCTGCGACAGACGGTCAAAGAACAGGGCGCGGTTTGGCAAGCCGGTCAATTTGTCGTGATAAGCCATGAAGCTGATCTGCTGCTCCGTGCGTTTGCTTTCGGTGATGTCCTGGATGGCGTTGATGAAATATTCCGGCTTGCCGTCTTCGTCGCGCACCAGAGATACCTGCAGACTGCCCCATAGCAAAATGCCGTCTTTGCGGAGATAACGCTTCTCCTGCTTGAACTCATCGATCTCCCCGGCCAGCATCTTTTGCTCCTGGGCGCTGCTCGCATCCATGTCCTCGGCATAGGTGATCTGTTGCCAGGTCAGATGGCGCGACAACACTTCTTCGCGGCTGTACCCGAACATGCTGCACCAGGCATCGTTGACCTCGATGAATTCGCCGTTGATGGCATTACGCACCATCGGCAAAGCGGTATGTTCGAACACCGTGCGGAAACGCTTCTCCGCCTCCATCTGCAGCACATCGCTGCGCACCCGCTCGCGCAACAGCGCGGCATCCGCCGCCACCTGCTCGCGCCGCCACCACTGCCAGAAGAACACACTGCCGATGGCGAAGACCAATGCCAGCAACAGGTTTGCCAACAACTCGATACGGTTCACCAGCGCATACGCCTCCTCCTCGGCCACTTTGGAGATCAGCAGCCACGGTGTACCGGCGATGGGGGTGGCAAAAGACAGCACCGATGCTCCGGTGTAGTCGTGCGCGTGTTCCAGCAAGCCGCTCTCTCCCAGCACCGCCCGTGCCGCCGCCAGATCGGGAGAAGCCAAAGGCAGACTGAAGCTCATCGGCCCGTCGTCACGCTTGCGCAACTTGTTCAGGAACAATACACGGTCGCCCTCGCTGCGCACCAGTTGCGTCTCCGCCGTCTCGCTGGGAACCGGTTGCGTCTCGATCAGCGGGAACAGATAGTTTTGCGGGTTCTCCGAGAAATACACCGCACCGATGGATTTTTTTCCCACCTTCAGGGCGCTGATGAAGCCGAGCCCCACCGGCAGTCCGGGGTCGTCATGGCGATGCAGATCGATCAGATCGATATGGGAAAACGCCATGGCACGACGCGCGTATTCGGTCATGTCTTCTTCGTGCTCGATCTCATTCCCGGCGCGCAACACGAAGCGCCCCTCCTCGTCGTAGATCCCGATAGAGTGGTAGTTGTGCGACTCGATAAAAGCATCCATACGCTGGGTGATACGCGCACGCTGCTTGTCGTCGACACGAGCGGAGCGCAACCATTGTTGGACATCGCTGGCAAAATAGGAATCGTCGGACAGGGTCTTGATATCGGAGTGACGATCCTCCAGCCAGTCTTTGATCTGTTTGGCCTTGAGCCGTCCGATCGCGGTGACATGCCCTTTCTGGTTGTCCTTGACGGCATCCCGCAAACTCTGGAACACCAGGTTACCGACCAGTAGCAACACGATGGCGATAGACAACAATATCAGCAATGGCTTGAGCGCCGGTCTGAAACGGCTCTGTTCGACACGTGTATTTTCAGGAGGCATGGATAACGGCCCGGTCACTGTTTGGTTCCAATCTTGGCACAGGATCATTATAGACCCGCCATAAGCACAAAACCCGCCTTGCCGCGGGTTTTGTGTGTGAAGCGCCGGGATCAGCCCTTGGCTGCGATCAGTTTTTCGTATTTGGCCTGCAACTGTTCCTTGCTCTCTGGATGTGCGGGATCAAGCGGGATGCAATCCACCGGACAGACTTCGACGCATTGCGGCGTGTCGTAATGTCCCACACATTCGGTGCATTTCGCCGGATCGATCAGATAGATCGTTTCGCCTTGCGAAATCGCGTCGTTCGGGCATTCCGGCTCGCACACGTCGCAGTTGATACATTCATCGGTGATTATCAATGCCATGTTACTTCCTCCTTAGGTTGATTTTTTTTGTTTCAGTCTTGCCGCCACAGACGGCGACACGAACTTGTCCACATCGCCGCCAAAGCGCGCGATCTCACGCACCATGCTGGCGGAGATGAAGGTGTATTTTTCCGCCGGGGTCAGAAACACGGTTTCTACCTCCGGATGCAGACTACGGTTCATTCCGGCCATCTGGAACTCGTACTCGAAGTCCGACACCGCACGCAAACCGCGCAACACCACCCGCGCGTCTTTGCTGCGCACATAACTCATCAGCAGGTCGTTAAACCCCTCGACGCGCACGTTGGTGAAATCAGCGAACACTTCCTGCGCCATGGCCACCCGCTCGGCCAGCGAGAACAGCGTCTGACTGCGACTCTCCGCCACCGCCACGATGACCTCACCGAACAACCCCGCCGCACGGCGCACCACGTCTTCGTGTCCGCGTGTGATGGGATCGAACGTACCCGGATATACGACTCTTATCATTGTTGTCCGTGCTGCAATAATTGGTAAAACACCGCACCGGCTTTCGCCTGCTTGACCACGTGCCAAGCCGTTCCCGGCTCAAACGGCACTCCGCTCTCCACGTACACCATACCGTCCTGCGTCAGCTTGGCTGTCAACAACGGTAACAGCTGGGCAAGGTAGTCGCTCTGAAACGGGGGATCGAGGAAGATGATGTCGAACGGCCTGTTCTGTTGCAGGATGAATTCTAGCCCATCCTCGTTGCGCAACGCTATATTAAGGAACTCTAATCTTTTGACGTTTTCCTGCAAGCTTCGATAAACCAAGCGGTTACGCTCCACCATTAACACTTCGGCGGCACCGCGCGAAGCGGCCTCGAAGCCCAGGGCGCCGCTGCCCGCAAACAGATCCAGACAACGGCGCCCATCCAGCGTCTGCCCGAGCCAGTTGAACAGTGTCTCACGCACCCGGTCCGGGGTCGGGCGCAATCCTTCCGCATCGGGGAATTCGACCAGCCGCCGGCGGTGGCTGCCGCCGATGATACGAACCTTGTTTATTTTCCGCTCCCGGTCGTTTTCTCTTGTGCCTGCGGCGCCCCCACCACCACCGTGACCATCGCGTCCGGATGGACGCGCCGCTTGAAGGCATCATGGATCTGTTTGCGCGTCACCTTGCCGACATTGGCGGCAAAATCATCCAGATAAGCCAGCGGCAAGTCGTAGAAACCGATCACGCTGAGGTATTCCAGTATCTTGCGGTTACTGTCGATACGCAGCGGGAAACCGCCGATGATGTTGTCCTTGGCCGCCTGCAATTCTTTTTCCGTCACACCTTTGTCCACGAAGTCACGCAACACGGCGCGCGTCAACTGGAGTGCCGCGTCGGCTTGTTCTTTTTTAGTCTGTAGTCCGATCTGGAACGCGCCGGGCTGTTGCATCGGCATGAAATAGCTGTACACGCTGTAAGCCATGCCGCGCTGTTCGCGGATCTCGGTCATCAGTCGCGATACAAAACCGCCGCCACCCAGAATATAGTTGCCCACATACAGCGGGAAATAATCGGCATCGTTGCGGGCGATGCCGGGCGCACCGATCAGGATGTGACTCTGGCTGGCCGGATGTGCGATACGTTGTTCGCCGCCCTTGATAAGCACCGCGACCGGAGGGATGCGCGCATCCGCGCCTCCCGGCGGCAAACTCGCGGTGAGTCGCTGTGCGATGGCTTCCGCCTGAACACGGGTGATGTCTCCCATCAGCGCGACCACGGCACTGCGGGCGCCGTAATGCGTGCGATAGAACGCCAACAGATCGGGGCGCTGTATCTTTTCCACATCAGCTACTTCGCTCCACCAACCATAGGGATGTTCACCGAACACCGCCTTGCCGAATGCCTTGCCGGCAATGCTATCCGGCTTGGTCTCGGCCTCCTTCAAAGCGGCGATCAAACGCGCCTTCTCGCGCGCCAGTACAGCCTCGGGAAACAGGGGTTGCTGCAACACCCGCGCCAGGATATCCAAAGCGGCATCACGCTCGGCAACGCTACTCAGTGTGCGCAGGCTGACCCCGGAACGGTCGGTGTCAAAATGTCCACCCAGTTGTGCACCGATATCCGCCAAACGGCTCGCAACCTGGTCTTCGGTCAGCCCTTCCGCCCCCAAGTTCAACAGGCCGTTGGTTAGTCCCGCCACTCCCGGCCTACCCGCCTCATCGAAGCCGCTACCGGCGGCAAAACTCACCGCCACATCAAGCATGGGCAAACCATGATCCTCCACAAAATACACACGTGCACCGCTGGCTGTCTGCCAATGCTGGATGAGCGGGGTGGCCGACACGGCATTCACCAGACCGAAGAGGGATACGAACAAGAATGAACTAATGCGCATGGCTCACGCCTCCGCTACGTTTGGGGCTTGCCGACAGCGGCTGTGGATCGAGTACCGCCACGGTGAGATAATCGTCCTTCAGTATCTCGCGGGCAGCTTCCTGCACCTGTTGCGCGGTGACTTCCTGCAATTTCCGCAGCATCACCGGTAATGCGCGGTGGCCGAGACCGATGGTCTCCAACTGGCCGATCTGCATCGCCTGATAGAACACCGAATCGCGCTTGTAGACTTCGTGTGCCGTGACCTGCGCCTTGACCCGCTGCAACTCGTCCGCGCTCACCCCGTCGCGTACCAGTCTGGCCAATTGCTCGCGCAACGCGGCTTCCAGATCGGCGACCGTCTTACCTTCCGACGGCGTGCCCTCGAGCACGAACATCCCCGGTCCGCGCGCACTGTTGTCGTATCCCGCGCCGATTTCACTGGCGATCTGCTGTTCGCGCACCAGCGTCTTGTTCAAGCGCGCGGACTCGTTGCCGTCCAACACACCTGCCAGCACTTCAAGGGCGTAAGGGAGACTGTCCTGTTCCGCGTCGCGCAGGGTTGGCGCATGGTATGCCATGATGAGATGCGGCAGTTGCGCGGGCGCTTTGACCACGATACGTTTGATACCGGCCTGTGGTGGCTCTTGGAAAGGTTTGCGCAACGGCAGCGGGCGGGCCGGGATCTTGCCGTAATAACGCCGCGCCAAACGGAACACCTCGTCCGCCCGCACATCTCCGGCGACCACCAGCACCGCATTGTTCGGCACATACCAGGAGCGGTACCATTCGAGTGCATCGGCAGGTGTCATCGCCTCCAGATCGTTCATCCAGCCGATGATGGGATGCTGATACGGGTGTTCCTGATAGGCGGCTGCCATGAGCTTTTCGTACATCAGCGCGTGCGGCTCATCGTCGGTGCGTGTGCGGCGCTCTTCCATCACCACCCTGACCTCTTTGCCGAACTCCGTCGCACTCATGCGCAGATTGTGCATACGGTCGGACTCCAATTGCATCGCCAGCGCCAATCTGGAGCGGTGCAATTGCTGAAAATAGGCGGTGTAATCGTAACTGGTAAAGGCGTTCTCGCGACCACCGGCTGCGGCGATGCGTTTGGAGAACTCACCCATCGGCACCGACCTCGTGCCCTTGAACATCATGTGTTCCAGCACATGCGCGACCCCGGTCGTGCCAGTGCGTTCATCCATACTGCCGGTGCGGTACCATATCTGCTGCACCAATACTGGCGCGCGGTGGTCTTCTTTGACCACGACCTTAAGCCCGTTGGGCAAGGTCTGTTCGAATACCTGGGCGGACGCGAACCATGCCGCTAACATCAGCAATACACCAGCCACACCGCTCAACAGTCGCATATGCATATTTCTCGCCCAAGACAGGTCAATCAGATAAAATGCCGTCCACGACGATGCACCGTCGCGAAGGGCGCGTATTATGCGCCATTTCCTTGTCTTTAGACCACCTGCAAAGCCATCTGAATGTTCGCTTTCCTGAAAAAATCCGCCGCCGAAAACGCGCCTGAACGCGCCGGCTGGCTGGACCGCCTGAAAAGCGGACTGGCTCGCACCGGAGACCAGTTGACCGAGCTGCTCGGACGCGGCGGGCGTATCGACGAGGAGTTCTACGAAGAGCTGGAGACCATCCTCATCACCTCGGATGTGGGCATGGATGCCACACGCCTGCTGTTGGCCGATGTGCGCCGCCAAGTCAAAGAGCGACACCTCACCGACACGGCACAATTGCGGGATGCGCTGGCACAGGCACTGCTCAAGTTGTTGCAACCGCTGGCTCAAGCGCTGGATACCGGCACACACCGCCCCTTCGTCATCATGTTGTGCGGCGTGAATGGTGCCGGCAAGACCACGTCGATCGGCAAACTCGCCAGACATTTCCAGAGCCAAGGAAAATCCGTGATGCTGGCTGCCGGAGACACTTTCCGTGCCGCCGCGCGCGAACAACTGATGGAATGGGGAGTCCGCAACGATGTCGCCGTCATCGCGCAGGAGAGCGGTGATGCGGCCGCGGTGATCTTCGATGCGGTGCAGGCTGCCAAAGCGCGCGGTATCGACATATTGCTGGCGGACACGGCAGGACGCCTGGGTACCCAGGCGCATCTGATGGAAGAGATCAAGAAGGTCAAGCGTGTCATCGCCAAGGCTCAGCCCGATGCACCACACGAGATACTGCTGGTGCTGGATGCCAATACCGGCCAGAACGCGCTGTCCCAAGTCAAGGCGTTCGATGATGCCCTTAGTGTGAGCGGCCTTATCCTTACCAAACTGGACGGCACCGCCAAAGGCGGTGTCATCGCCGCCATCGCCAAAGCCCATCCCATTCCGGTGCGTTTCATCGGTGTGGGCGAAAAACTGGAAGACCTCAAGCCGTTCCTGGCGGAAGATTTTGTCGCAGCGTTACTCGGTACCGAATGATGATCAAATTCAACCAGGTCTATAAACGTTATCCCGGCGGGCATGAAGCTCTGCGCAACCTGAGCTTCGAGATCGCGGAGGGCGAGATGGTGTTCCTCACCGGACATTCCGGCGCAGGCAAAAGTACACTGCTCAAACTGATCGCCGCGATCGAGCGCCCCACCAGCGGCAGCGTGGTCGTGAAAGGACAGAACATCAAATCGCTGAAAGGCGGCGCGTTGCCGTATCTGCGCCGCAACCTCGGCCTCATCTTCCAGGACCATAAACTGCTGTTCGATCGCAACGCGTTCGACAACGTCATGCTGCCCTTGCAGATCTGCGGCTTCGACCACCGCGAAAGCGCCAAACGGGTACGTGCAGCGCTGGACAAAGTCGGCCTGCTGAATCGCGAAAAAGCCAATCCCATCGCCCTTTCCGGCGGCGAGCAGCAGCGTCTGTGCATCGCGCGCGCCATCGTCAACCGCCCCACCATCCTGCTGGCCGACGAACCCACCGGCAATCTCGACACGGAGTATTCGGGCGAGATCATGAACATCTTCAGATCGTTCCATCAGGTCGGAGTGACACTGCTCGTCTCCACCCACGATGAAACCATCCTGCGTCAGTTCCCGGGACGGGCACTGGCACTGAAACACGGGGAGTTGCAGCCATGAAGAGCGCCACCATCCAGCATGTGCAAGTCATCCGCTTCACGTTGCAGCGTCTGCTGCACACTCCCGTCGCCAGCCTGCTCAACATTTTGGTCATCGGTATCGCACTCAGCCTGCCGGTGGGCGGTTATGTGCTGCTGAAGAACGTGCAGGGTCTGGCGGAACAAACCGCCGGCACGCCGCAGATCAGTGTATTCCTGGCTGCGGGCACCTCCCAGGAAGAGATCACGCGTATCAGCAAAGAACTCAAGGAGCACGCCGCTATCGACCATATCGAGTTCGTGCCGCGCGACCTGGCGTTGAAACAGCTGCAACTCAGTACCGGGCTGGCCGATGTGGTGGGCGGCCTGACACAGAATCCGCTGCCGGATGCATTTGTCATCTATCCGGTGGCACTGGATGCGCCCAAGCTGGAACTGCTGCGCGACGACCTGAGATCCTGGCCGCGCTTCGAACATGTGCAGCTGGATTCGGCCTGGGCTCACAAACTCCAGGCCATCCTGCGCTTTGGACGCCTGGCGGTATTGATCCTCGCCGCCATGCTCAGTTTCGCGCTGGTCGCCATCACTTTCAACACCATCCGTTTGCAGATCCTGACCCAACGCGACGAGATCGAGGTCGCCAAACTGATCGGTGCCACGAATGGTTTCATCCGGCGACCATTCCTGTATTTCGGACTGGTGCAGGGACTATTGGGGGGCGCCACCGCGTGGCTCATCATCGCCTGCAGCCTGCTGTTGCTGAACTACAATCTGGCCGAACTGGCGCAACTGTATGCCAGCAATTTCAGCCTGCACCATCTTACGCCGGGCGACAGTCTGGCGCTGCTCGGGTTCTCCGCCTATCTGGGCTGGCTGGGTGCTTGGCTGTCCGTCTCGCAACATCTCTGGCAGATCGAACCAAAATGAACATGCCCGCCGGATCCCCGGCGGGCGGCATGATGTTCTTACCGGACAAAATCACATGTAGTTGAACATCGACAGATCGGCGATCTGTTTGAAGGATTTCTGTGCGGCGGTCAGGCTCGTAGTCTGGCGGTTCAAATCGCTGATCGCCTTGTTGTAATCCAGGTCTTGCAAGGTAGACAAGGTCTGTTTGTATTGCAGGCCGAGATCCTCACCGGTGGCCTGCAGCGAGTCCAACTCGTTCATACGCGCGCCCAGCGAGGCGCGAACGGTCAGCACATTGTCCAGACCGCGGTCGATCCCGCTCATGGCTTTGCTGAGACTGCTGGTCAGCTGGGCACTGGTGACCGCCTCCCCTGCGGGATTGGTGGTGTTCAGCGCGGCGATCAGATCGCCCAATGTCTTGAACAGGCTTTCGTTGCTGCTTGGCGCAATCGTGAAGATGTCGCCGGTCACAGGCGAACCGATGATGGAAAACTGCATCCCCGGCAGGGAAAGTGCCTCACCGCTGGCAAAACCGTTATTGATGGACAACACATTTCCCGCCTCGTCGCTCACATCGTAAGTGCTCGGGCTGGTAAAGGTCAGTTTGTAGGTGGTTCCATTCAACAGCGCGGAATCGGTCACCGCCCCCTGGCCGATCGAGGCTGCCCCCATGTTGTTGGGATTGGCCTCGGCGACAAACATCCCGTTGCCATTCTTGATACGCATGAAGATGTCGGCACCGGAGTCACTCGTCGCCATCTTTCTGGAGCTGCTCACCTGCACCATACGCTGCCCCTCATCCGCCATGTATTGCACACCCAGCGAGGTATTGACGAATGGGATGGTCTTGCCCTGAAAACCGGAGAACAGATAGTTCCCCGTGCCGTCGGTACTATTGGCCAAGGCGACCAGTTGATCCAAACGCCCCTGCAGTTCGCCCGCAATCGAGCTGCGGTCGGAGGCGGAAAGCGCACCGTTCCCGGCCTGCACCGCCTTGGTCTTCACATCCTGGAGCAAAGTGGTGACACTTTGCAGGACCGCCTCGGCCATGCCGGTGGCACTCTTTGCCGCATCACGATTGACGGTGAACTGGGCATTGGTGCCTTCTGCTTGAGAAACCAATAAGGCATTGGCAGAAGCTGCGGGATCGTCCGCCGGTGTCAGCATGCGCCGGCCGGAAGCGACCTGCTGGTTGGTATGCAGCAACGAGGACTGCTGCTGGTTCAGCATGGATACGTTGGTATCAAATACATTACCTGAACTGATACGCATGACTCACTACCTCCCGAGTTCCAAAACGGTATCGAACAGCGTGTTGGAGATCTGCATCGCCTTACCCGCCGCCTGATAAGCGCGTTGATATCGCATCAGATTGGCCGCCTCTTCATCCAGGTTGACCCCGGCGTAAGACTGTTGTGTAGCGACCGACTGCTCTGCCATACTGGATTGCGCAGTGCTGGTCACCTGCAATTCGCGGGTCTTGTTACCGACATCGCTCACCCATTGCGCATAAGCACCCTGGAACGTCGTGGTCGGCAGACCGCCTTCCGGGGCGCCCAGCGTATTTCTAGTCTGCAATTCCGCCATGATCAGCGCATTTCTGCCGTCTGCGGTGGCGTTGGTGTTGGCGCCGACCATGAATTCGTCCCCCGCAGTGGGGATGCCTGTGATCTGAGCTGTCCAGCCATTGAAGCTGATATCACCGCCGTCCTTGTACGGTACCCCGGTAGCGAGACTGGTTCCCGACTTCGCGTCGAACACGTCAAAGGTGTTCGCACTGGTAAAAGTGATGCTCACCGGATTCTTTAAGTTCACATCGGTGGTGGGATGGGCGGGATCTGGGTTCGTCGGCGAGGAATTCACTGTGCCGGACGAAATCTTCGCCTCCCCCTTATTACTCAATGCCGCGCTGGCGCGAATCGGCAAAGCCGCCGCGACCTTGGCCGGATCGACCACACCAACGGCGATATCGCGCGCACCGTTGACGGTGGGGCGAATCATATAGGTATCACCCGGCATCGCCCCCGCCGTGGTACTCAACGACAGGCCGTCCACCGGAGCCTCCGGCAAGCCGGAAGGAAACACAGTCTGTTTGTTATCGGACAGGCGGATCAGGGTATAACTCGAACCGCCGTCAAACCTGAGCTTGTAATCACTGCCGGTCAAAGCGGCATAGTCGGCGGGTTCCACGACACTCGCGGTCACCACGCCCTCGCCCTTGTTCTGGGTATTGGAATAGACCGCCGGACTCGGTGGTACGAAGAAGTCCCCGCCCAATTCACCGTTCAGGTCCTGCCCCAACTGGTGTTGCTGGTTCATCATGCCGGTGATGCCCATGGCAACGCGCCCGAGGGAGTTCTGTGACTGGGCCAGTGTAATGTCGCGGAAGGCCAGAAAGCCGCCGAGATTGCCGCCCTGCAGACTGCTTTGCTGCAAGGTGCTTTGTGTACCGTTCATGTTGTTGTAGACGATGTCCTGCTTGGACGGGTCAGTCGGTGATTGCGCCAGCGCCAAGGTGAATCCGGTCGATCCGACCACCAGCGATTGTCCGTTGCCGATGAACACGTTGTAGGCGCCGTCGTTTTGTCTGACCACCGTCGCCTTGACCTCGGTATTCAATTTCGCGACCAACTGGTCACGCTGATCGAGCAAGTCGTTGGGAGGCTGGCCGCTGGCCGAGGTCTGCATCACGATATTCTGGTTGAGTGCCGCGATCTGCTGCGCATAACTATTCACCTGCGTGATGCTATTGGCGATCTGGCTGCTTACCGCAGTATTCACATCGGTGAAGCGCTGACTGAGCGACCTGAAGCGTGCCGCCAGCGAGCCGGCGCTGTTCAGCATGGCCTGACGCGCAGGTTGCGATTCGGGTGTGGCCGAAACGTTGTTCACCGCGCCGAAGAAATCCTGGATCGCGGGAGAGATACCGGCATTGGCATCGGCGATGACGTTGTCGATCTGCTGGATCTGGGTATGGTAGGTGCCCAGCATCGCGGCTTGGCTCTGCTCCGACAACACCTGTGCGTTAAGGAACTCGCTGTACGCGCGTTTGACGGTATTCACCTCGACACCCTGACCCAGATAACCTGCGCCGGTGAACTGCGGATTGCGCGTGCCCAGTTGCACTTCCTGGCGGGAATAACCGGGCGTGTTCGCGTTGGCGATGTTGTGCCCGGTGGTCTGCAATCCCACCTGTGCCGCGCCCAAGGCGCCCACACTGATTCCCATCACGCCACTGACTGCCATGATCCCTCTCCTACCGCCCCACTCGGGAGCTTCTCGTTCCAGTTATCGGCTGTTCTGCGCCATACTTTAGCCGGGGCTAAGCCCGCTCAAGCCAAGGTATTGACGCTCTTGATGACACTGCTCAACTTATCCCCGTATTTCGGGTCGGTGGCATAACCGGCCTGTTGCAGCGCATTGGCGAATCCCTGCGCGTTGTTGCCTTGGCGCAAGACATCGGCGTAACGCGGATTGCTGCTCAGCATGTCGGCGTAGTCTTTGAAGGAGTCGGCATATGAGTCATAAGCACGGAACTTCTCCACCTGTTTGTTCGCCACGCCATTGTGGTATTCAGTGGTCATCACTTCGGCCACTTTGCCATTCCATCCCGGACCGGCCTTGATGCCGAACAGGTTATGGCTGTTCACGCCTTCGGCCGACTTGATCTCGCGCCGCCCCCAACCGCTTTCGAGCGCCGCCTGCCCCACCATCAACTGCGCGGGAATGCCCGTCGCACGACTGGCTTGTTCGGCATGCGGCATCAGCTTGCGCACAAAGTCCTGCTGGAAGTTCTCGTTGTACGCGGAAGGGATGGAGGTGCGCGTGACGGGGGCCGCTTTGCCTGCTGCGGCCGGGTCAATCTCCGCGCCCAGCGATGAACGGCTGAGCTGGCGCGCCATCACATCGGCCAACCCGATACCATGCCCGGAGGACATGCTTTGCGCCAATTGCTGATCCAGCATCCCGGTGAACATCTTGGTCTGCTCGCTATCGAACATACCTTCCTGCGGGGTCGCCTCGCGCATGCTCTTCAGCATCATATTGAGAAACACCTGCTCGAATTGCTGCGCCGCACCTTTGATAGCCTGATCCGGCGACTGCTTCGCTTGCAGGCGCAGTTTGTCCAGGCTTTGTGCGCCTAGAGCCAACCCCCCGATATCACTGGCTGATGTACTCATGACTGCGATTCCCGTTAGATCACCTCAAGCTCGGCGCGCAATGCGCCGGCTGATTTCATTGCCTGCAAGATGGCCAGCAAGTCCTGCGGTGTTGCGCCGATGGCATTCAACGCACTGACCACGTCACCCAGCGCGACACCGCGCTTCAACAGCACCAGATTGCCCTTGTCGCCCTTGCTCTCGGCATTCACCCTGGCGGCATCGGCCGCTGCCGCAGTCATGCTACTCGCATTGATGACCACCGACAAATTACCGTGTGCCACTGCGCAATCATCCAGTCTGACCGCCTGATTCATCACTACCGAACCGGTACGTGCATTGATGATCACTTTGGCCATCGGTTGCGCCACCGTGACATCGAGATTTTCGACACGGGAGATGAAAGCTACCCGCGCATTTCCCCCCGGTGCCCTGATTTGTATGGTACGCCCGTCCAGCGCGTTGGCGATCTCGGTTTCCGGCGACATCTCGCGGTTGACCACATCCGCCAAACGCGCTGCGGTGGTGAAGTCGCCCGTATTCAGCTCGAGGTAGATGAACTCACCCTGACCTACCGGGGTCGGCACGGAACGTTCCACCGTGGCACCGCCGGGAATACGCCCGACGATCAGATGATTGACATCGTTCTTCGATGTCCCCGCCGCCGCGACCAGCAGATTGCCCTGCCCCATGGCGTAGACCTGACCGTCCGCGCCCTTGAGTGGTGTCATCAGCAGCGTACCGCCGCGCAGACTCTTGGCGTTACCGAACGAAGAGACCGTGATATCGATGGTCTGGCCGGGACGTGCGAAGGCCGGCAATGAAGCGGTCACAGTAACCGCCGCGACGTTCTTCAACTGTAGATTGGTACCGGGCGGGAACTTGACACCCATCTGTGCCAGCATGGTCAATGTGCTGTTCACGGTAAACGGTGCCTGAGTGGTCTGGTCGCCAGTACCGTCCAGACCGACCACCAGTCCGTAGCCCAACAACTGGTTCTCACGCACGCCCTGGATACTGGCCAGATTCTTGATACGCTCGGCGGAAACATCCAACGACATCAGCGTCATCGCTCCGATCAACAGCCACTGCAATATCGTTTTCATGGTTAACCTTCCTAGAAATACAGTTTCTTCGGCGCGAAGAAGCGGCTGAGACGGCTAAACAGCGTCGGTGGTGCGTTCGGCGAATCGATGTTGCTGGCGTTGCGGTATTCGATCTGCACATCCGCCACCTGTGTGGACAACACCGTATTCCGTTCGGAGATGGTGTCCGGGTTCACCGTACCGGAGAAACGGATGTATTCGAAATTCGTTTCCCCATTGGCGTACTTCACCAGTTTGTCGCCGCAGACCAGCAGTTTGCCGCTGTCCATCACCACGATCACCGTGGCGATGATCTCGCCGGAGAATGCACTGCTACTCTCCGAGCCGCCGTCTTTTTCACCTTTGCTTGGCAGGTCCGCTTTGGCCTCGGACTTGCCCGCGTTCTTGCTCGATTTCTTTGTCTGGGCAGTCACTTCACCCAAAGTGATGGTCAACTCGTCGCCGACATTGCGCGCGTGACGATCCTCAAACAGCGGACGGCTGGCAGTCGCCTGGAAAATTGCGCCGTTATCCAGCGCCGGAGCCTTTTGCACCAGCGGGCAGGAAGTCAACGGGGTCTTGGTCCGCACCGGCGTGCAGCCTACCGCCATCGTTAGCGCCGCCACCAGGATGATCCAACGGGTTAGATTAAACATATTGCCTCTCCTTGATCCGAATTATATCTGAGCCAGTTTCTGCAACATCTGGTCGGAAGTCGTGATGGCCTTCGAATTGATCTCGTAGGCACGCTGTGTCTGGATCATATTCACCAGCTCTTCCACGACGTTGACGTTCGATGTCTCCAGAAAACCCTGTACCAGTGTCCCCGTACCGTTCGCACCGGGTGCGCCGGTGCCGGGCGCGCCGGAAGAGGCCGTCTCCAGATACAGGTTCTGGCCGTTGCTTTGCAGGCCGGCCGGATTGATGAACGTCGCCAGTTGCATCTGGCCGATCTGAACCGGCGTGACACTGCCCGCCTGGGTCACCGATACCACGCCATCCTGCGCGATGGTGACACTGGTCGCATCCGCCGGGATAGTCATGGCAGGCTGCACCACAAAACCGCTGGCGGTGACCAGTTGCCCCTGTCCGTCAGTCTGGAACGAGCCATCACGGGTATATCCGGTGGTGCCGTCCGGCATCAACACCGGGAAGAAGCCGCTGCCCTGAATAGCGATATCCAATTTGCTGCCGGATTGCTGCAAGTTGCCCTGGGTATGGATACGTTCGGCAGCCACCGGTCGCACCCCGGTACCGATCTGCAATCCCGATGGCAACTGGGTCTGCTGCGAAGACTGCGCCCCCGGTTGGCGGATGTTCTGGTACAGCAGGTCTTCGAACACTGCGCGCGACCGTTTGAAGCCGTTGGTGCTCACGTTCGCTAGGTTGTTGGCAACCACATCCATCTGGGTCTGCTGGGCATCCAGCCCGGTCTTGGAAATCCACAAGGAACGAATCATGTCGGTACCCCTTTAATTTGTCGGCGCTTCTTCAAAATCAGGCATCAGGCCATTACACATGAGCCTATCCTACTGGGAAGCGCAAAAATCAAACGGGTGATGAGAGGCAGAAAAAGGCGCTTATTCGCGCTTGATGCGGAAAAACGGGGAGATACAGCAGCAGTCGCGGCCCGTGGAGCGGGACAGCGACGGTACGACGCAGGCTTGCTGCGTTGTT
This sequence comes from Gallionellaceae bacterium, assembly GCA_030823955.1. Classification (GTDB taxonomy): domain Bacteria; phylum Pseudomonadota; class Gammaproteobacteria; order Burkholderiales; family Gallionellaceae; genus PALSA-1006. The sequence goes on along the minus strand of JAVBYO010000011.1, from coordinate 61,858 downwards.
TTAATCAGTCGATCCGGTCAAATGATCAGGCATTGATATTGAGCAACTGGCTTGCCGCCTTGGCGTTGTTGTCGGCTGTTTGCAGCATCTTCATCTGGGTGTCGAACTGGCGTGCCAGCGTGATCATGCTCACCATGGCTTCCACGGCATTCACGTTACTGCTCTCCAGATTGCCGGATACCACCGTGACTTTGCCATCGGCATCTGCCGTACCACCGCTACGCATACGAAACAGCCCGTCGTCGCCGCGCGCCATCTCGCTCTCCGGCGGATTGGCCAATTTGAGCCGCCCTATCCGCGTCACTTCGGCAGGTGTAGTTCCGGTCGGAACGGTAGAGAGGGTGCCGTCTTTGGCGATACTGACTTCAGTGTTCGGCGGCAACGTGATCGGGCCGGCGTCGCCCAACACGTTCAGACCGCTACGCGTCTGCAGGATACCGTTGGTGGTGACCTGAAAACTACCGTTGCGGGTGTATGCCTCTTTGCCGTCCGCCCCTTGCACGGCGATCCAGCCTTTGCCATCGATGGCGACATCGAGCTCGCGCCCGGTCGGCTCCATCGTGCCGGGAGTGAAGTCCGCTCCCGCCACCGAGTCCACCACCATGACCCGTGTCGGCAATCCCTCTCCGACCAGCGGCACGGCACGGAACGTATTGATCGTCGCACGGAAGCCCGGCGTGTTGTTGTTGGCCAGATTCTCCGACACCGCAGCCTGTTGCTGCAGGATATGCGAAGCCCCCGTCATCGCTGTGTAGATCAATCTATCCATGGTTATTCTCCCGACTCAGTCAGACTTAACGCAGCTGCGTGATGGTCTGCAGTACCGCATCCTGAGTCTTGATCGACTGCGCATTGGCCTGATAGACCCGTTGTGCCACGATCATATTCACCAGTTCACCGGTCAAGTCCACGTTGGCATCCTCCACCGCACCGGACTGCAATACCCCCAGACTGGCGGTGCCCGGCGTTCCCGGCAACGGCGTACCAGCCGTGGAAGTCGGCGCCCAGCGGTTGTTGCCCAAAGGCTGCAAACCTTGCGGATTGGCGAAGTTGGCGATAGTCACCTGCCCCAGCTTCTGCGACTGTCCGTTGGTATAACGGCCCAATATGGTGCCATCAGGGCTGATGTTGAAGCCGCTCGGCATACCGGTGGTATAACCGTCCTGCACCATCGAACTCACGCCGAAGGCCGAGCCGTATTGAGTGGTATTGGAGAAATCGAAGGTCAATTGCATCGGATTCGCAGCCGCTGCGATACCACCACCAGCCGGTGCGGCCAACGGCGGTGTATAAGCCGCAGCCATGGTCAGCAAAGAACCCGGCGGCAACTTACCCGTGGTGTCAAACGGCAAACCGGCACCCATGGGAGTCGCACTCGGCGGCACCGTGGCAACGGCATTGGGCGGTTGCATCTCATTGTCAATCGACAGATAGACGTTCCACGGGTTGACCCCGGCGGTCGGTGTCGCCTTCTGGAAATATAGCGTCGCCACATGCGGGTTGCCCAGACTGTCATAGATAGTCGTTGAGGTCGAGTTGTTGAATGTGGTCGGATCGGCCGGATCAAAACGGAAAGAACCCGCCGGGCCGGGTGGCACGGTAGCGCCTTCACCCACATCGGCGGGCAATGCAGTGATCGCACCGCGCGCATCCACGTTCAAACCCGCCATGATGTTGGGTTTGGGAGAGGTGCCGGTCGCCCGCGCCGGAATCTGCTCGGTCGGGATCTGTAACGGTCCGGGCACGCCATCCTTGTTGACTCCGAACAGGCGCATGCCTTCGCTGGTCACGATATAACCCTGACTGTCGGTCTGGAACTGGCCGTTGCGGGTATAGAACTGCGGCGCAGTACTGGTCGTCGTACCCAACTGGAAGAAACCCTGGCCGCTGATCGCGGTATCCAGCGAGTTGTTGCTGGATGTGATGTTCCCCTGTGAGAACTGCTGCGCCACGGTCGCCAATTTGGTACCGATACCGGCTGATGTCCCGGCGGAACCGCCCACTGAACTGGCATAGACGTCGGCGAACTGCGCCTGCGACATCTTGAAGCCCACGGTATTCGCGTTGGCGACGTTATTGCCGATGACGTCCAGATTCTTGGCTGCCGCGTTCAGTCCACTTAGTCCTTGTTGAAAGCCCATGATGTTCTCCTTAGGTTGACATGCACTCCGCCCCATCAGGTGACGGAATAGCCGGTTTACATAACTTGTTTAACGTCCGACAGATTGAAGATGCCCAGTTTTTCCACATCCAGCTTGGCGCCGCCCGACCCGGGTGCCACCCCGTTCACCATGCCGAACGACAACGTCGTGGCGGGGAAGGTCTGTTCTCCCGCGGCCCCTTCGGCAGCAAACTTGTATTTGCCGTCAGGCAACTCATCGCCTGCGTCATTCAGACCGTCCCAGGCCAATGGCACGACACCGGGCTTCTGCGCACCGAGTTGCAGTGTGCGTACCACGTTATTGGCACCGTCTTTGATCAACACCTTGACCGAGTCGGCACCCTGACTCAGTTCGAGTCCGCCGACCGCCTGGCCTTTGCGCAATTCCATGCTCGAACCCGGCACCAATGCGCCGTGCCCGATCATGCCGGTAGCCGACATCGCCTGTCCCGAGGTCACGCTATCGCTCAGTGCCTTCAAGGTTGAATTTAATTTATCGATACCACTCACAGTGCTTAACTGGGCCATCTGCGAAGTGACCTGGGCGTTATCCATGGGATTGAGCGGATCCTGATTCTTCATCTGCGTAACCAGTAGCTTGAGAAAACGGTCCTGCGTGTTCGCTCCCGCACCGGCGGCATCCGCCGCCGCTGCCGCTTGCCCTGCGGCAGTTTTGTTCGCTCCTTGTGCGGTGTTGGCAGCACCAGCGGCGGCGGGGGTCGGCTTGTTCATCGCTTGCGCATTACCCGGCATCGGTTGCGCGGCAGCTAGCGGGTTCGGGCCTGTGACGTTATTGACCATGACTATTCTCCTTATTGTCCGATACTGAGCGTTTTGAGCAGCAACGCTTTGGATGTGTTCATCACATCCACGTTATTCTGGTAAGAGCGCGAGGCCGAGATCATGTTCACCATCTCGTCGACCGGATTCACATTGGGCATGGTGACATAACCCTGCTTGTCAGCCATGGGATGTTTCGGGTCGTACACCATCTTCATGGGTGCTTTGTCTTCCACCACCGCTTCGACCCTGACTCCCTGACCGGGCTGCCCCTCGAAGGTGGTGGCACTGAACACGACTTGTTTGGCCTGATAAGGTTTGCCATCCGGCCCCGTGGTACTTTCCACGTTGGCCAGGTTACTGGCCACCACGTTCAGCCGCTGCGACTGCGCGGTCATCGCCGAACCGGATATATTGAATATATTGAACAATGACATGATGATTATCCTTGTAAAGCCGCCAGCACGTCTTTGGCCTTGTCACTCACAAACCTGACACTGGCCTCGTAACGTAGCGCGTTATCGGCGAACTGCGCCCGTTCCACATCCATATCCACCGTGTTACCGTCGGCACTGGGCTGTAGCACGTTACGGTACAACACCGGAGCCCCCATCACGGTATCACCGCTGGGGCCGTTCAAATTGGTACCGGCAGAAGCGGCCATCGGTAATTTCGCCCCGCCGCCCGAGATGGCGCCTTGCAAGGCACTGGCAAAGTCAATATCCTTCGCCTTGTAGTTAGGTGTATCGGCATTGGCGATGTTGGAGGCGATCAATTCCTGCCGGGCTGCGCGTAGATTCAGCGCCGCCTGGTGAAACTGGAACATATTATCGATTCTGCTGCTCATTTCGGCCCTCCTTCATACTCGCCATTTCCATGACCTGCATACTAAACTCAGCATGTATCCGGGCATCACCCGATTAGAGATGGAAAAACGCGTTATTTCTCCTTTTTGGAAAATCTGCCACGGGGCGACAATATCACCATGAAAAAACAGGTCATCACACTTCTCTGTCTGCTGCTCCTGCCGCTGGACAGCGCTTGGTCGCTCGAGAAACAGAGCCATAGCGAGATACTCAAGGTGGCGACGGAATTCATCCGCGAACAGACGCGCAACATGCCCGGCAAAGTGAGTTATAAGGTCGAGGCACTGGATCCCCGCCTGTCTTTCCCGCCTTGTTTGCAGCTTGAGGCTTATTTGCCGACGGGTGCCCAATTACGCGGCAGAACCAGTATCGGCGTCCGTTGCAATGAAACGAACGGCTGGTCGCTGATCGTCCCGGCCAGCATCACCACCACTATGAATATGCTGGTTTCGAGCCGTCCACTGCAACAGGGACTGGTGATCGGTAACGGGGATTTCAACCTGCAAGCCGGGGAACTGACCCATCCCGGCACCATCACCGATGAAGCCCAAGCTCTGGGCAAGGTGCTCAAATTCAGCATCGGGGCCGGGCAGGTACTGAAGCAGGATATGCTGCGGCTGCCCTATGTCGTGACCCAGGGCCAGACGGTACAACTCTACTCGAACGGGAATGGCATCCAGTTACGCACCGAGGGACAGGCACTGAACAATGCCGCCGAGGGACAATCTGCCCAGGTGAAGGTCGCCTCGGGACAGGTGATCAGCGGCATCGCAAAAGGCAACGGCATCGTAGAAGTTCGGCCATGACGGCCATTTACTCTGATACAACAGTGCGTTATTGTGCGGCCTTGGGATTTTTCAAAAAAATTACGGCTTCACCCTAAAGTTTCTCAACAAGTTGCCGATGAAGCATATGACTAGGACAGTTGAAAGGTGATCCAAATGAAAATCGATAAAAGCATCAATTCGTTACCGCCGTCTTCCCTGAGCGAATCACCGGCGCGCGCGAGCACACCCAAACCGTCCACCACCCCGGCTTCACCGGACGGCGTGAGTGTGAGCTTGGGTTCCGCCAGCAGCCAACTGCGTAGTATGGAGGTCGAAGTGGCCAATGCACCGGCAGTAGATGCGAAAAAGGTGGCCGAAATCAAACAAGCCATCAGTGAAGGGCGTTTCCAGATCAACTCCGCGGCGATCGCCGACGGCCTGATCAGCGACGTCGAAGAATTGATCAACGCGAGCCAAAGTTGACCGGTAACCCCGTCCCATCCCCCGCCCCCGATTTCTCCGCCCGCTTGAACCTCGAGCGCGACGCCATGCGCGCGTTCGTCGCGCTACTTGAAAAAGAGCAACAGGCCCTGCTCGGTCAAGACGCCGAACAACTGCTCCCCCTCGCCGAAGCCAAGACCCAAGCCGCCAACAAAATTACCGAGATGGCCAATGTGCGCCGCCAACAGGTGGGAACTGCCGATACCGCCGCCTGGATCACACAACGTGTTCCGTCCAGTCGCACAACATGGGAAGAGATCAGGACACTGGCAGCGCGTGCGCACCACCTGAATCAGACCAACGGGGAAGTCATCCAGCTCAAATTACGCAGTAACCAGCAGGCACTGGCGGCTTTGCTCGGTGCCGCCAAAAGTGCCGCAGGCCTTTACGGCCGCGACGGCCAGCCCAGTATCGCCGTCTCCGGCCGCACGCTGGGCAGCGGCTGAACACTCGCTCACTGGGCAGTTTTGCCGCGCTCCGAATCAGGCGTCAACACCGTGATGGTCACCCGCCGGTTACGCGCCCGGCCCTCTGCCGTATCGTTGCTCAGCACCGGCTGATTATCCGCCGAACCGATGGCCGTCAGACGCTTTGCCGCGACCCCTTGTTCGATAAACAACCGCACCACACTGCTCGCCCGCGCCGAAGAGAGTTCCCAATTGGAAGGATAGACCGGTGTACTGATAGGCAAGCTGTCGGTATGTCCCTCGACTTCGATGGGCTGGTCTCCGTCGACCAGCACTTGGGCCACATCGGCCAGAGTCTTTTGCGCCACATCGGCCAGCACCGCATCACCGGGCGCGAACAAGGCGCTGGCACTGATATCCAGCATCACCCCGCGGCGGGTCTGTGAGACTGTCATAGTGCCGTTCTTGACGAAACGCCCCATCGCCTGATTGAGCGCATTCACCAGACTTTGCATACGTTCGTTCTGTTTGATCTGCTGCTCGGCCAGCTTGGCGTTGCGCCGGTCGACGATGGATTTGAAATAGATCTCTTCCTCGGTCAGGCGGATGGTGCCGGATTCGGTCGCCTTGGTGGGTTTGGCTCCGAACGCGCTGCCCAGCGAGGTGCCCAGCACCTTGTATTTGCCCTCGTTCACCGAAGAGATGGCATACATGACGACAAAAAAAGCGAACAGCAACGTGATGAAGTCCGCATAGGAGATCAACCAGCGCTCATGGTTGTCGCGATCAACTCTTTTTCTGCGCAGCGCCACGGAAATTCAAACTTGGAAAAAATTCGTTTGTGTCCTCGCCCGTTTACGGGAGAGGATCGGGGAGAGGGCAATCCCGGGAGCGGACTGAGGTGAGGAAAACGGACATAACAGATTCATCATCGTGTCCGTTAAGAGATATAACCCCTGAGCTTGTTCTCGATGAAACGCGGGCTTTCCAGATTGGCGATCATGACCAGACCGTCGATGGCCATCTCGCGCATCACCAGTTGCTGCATGACGATCATCTTCAGCTTCCCGGCGATGGGCAGGAACACCAGATTGGCGAATCCCACACCGTATATCGTCGCGATGAATGCAACAGCAATGCCTTCACCCAGCTTGGTGGGATCACCCAGACTCTGCATGACGTGGATCAGACCCAGTACCGCGCCCATGATACCGATGGTCGGCGAATAACCCGCGGCGGATTCCCACACCCGCGCGCCCTGCCAACAGGATTCCTCATAGACACTCACATCGACTTCGAGCACCTCGCGGATCTTTTCAGCGCCATTGCCGTCCACCAGCAACTGCAACCCCTTCACCAGGAAGGGATCCTGGATATTCTTGACTTGGCTCTCCAGCATCAGCAAGCCTTCCTTGCGCGCCAGACTGCTCCAGGCCGTCAACTGATAGGCCAATCCCTGCAAGTCCATCTTGGGGGTGAAGAATGCCCAGCCCCCCATCTTCAATCCGGCGACGAATACCTTGGCCGGGGTCTGCAACATGACCGCCCCCAGCGTCCCGCCGAACACGATGAAAAAAGCCGCTGTCTGCAACAACGCGGAAACGGCCCCACCTTCGAGCAATTGCCCGCCGATGATGCCCGAGAAAGCGACCAGTATTCCGAATAGGCTGAGTTTATCCATCAATGTCCTTTCAACCAGCCGCGCAAGCGTGCGACTGCCTGACTATGCAACTGGCACACGCGCGACTCGGTCACGCCCATCACTTCACCGATCTCGCGCAGGTTCAGATCCTGCTCATAATGCAGCGCCATCATCAAGCGCTCCCGCTCGGGCAGCCCGTCGATGGCCTTGATCAGCGCGCCGCGGAAACGTTCATCCTGCAACAGCGCCAGAGGATTGGAATTATCCCCCGTTTCGTGGCGATCAAAGAAATCCTCGTCGTCTTCGCCGTGGAAATCCTCGTAATAGACCAGTTGTGCACCGCGCGCCTCCAGCAGCATCTGCTGGTATTCGGGCAGCGACACACCCAATTCTTTGGCGATCTCGGATTCGGCGGGCGCGCGCCCGAAAGTCTGCTGCAGGCGATGGATCGCCGCTTCGATACGGCGCATATCGCGGCGCAGACTTCTGGGCAACCAGTCCGCCCCGCGCAATTCGTCCAGCATGGCACCGCGGATACGCTGCGCGGCATAGGTCTCGAACTGCGCGCCGCGCAACTCATCGTAACGCCCCGCCGCATCCAGCAGCCCCATCATGCCGGCCTGGATGATGTCATCGACTTCCACGCTACTCGGCAGCTTCACCATCATATGGTGGGCGATGCGCTTCACCAGAGGCGCATATTCTTTCAGGCATTGTTCCTTGTCGCTTAAGCCGTTTGCCGTGTACATAGCGTTAACATTACTTCTCATGTGATAGCGGACACCACATTCATGGGTCGCGCCTGGCGGATCAGTCGTTGCATCACTCTAGTCAGACCACTCGTATCCGCATCGGCATCGCTGCGCGCTTCGCCGAGATTGCGTGCCAGCTCACCGAATGCACCGGTGCATTCCGCGCCGGGAAAGGCCGCGATGACCGGACGGCATAATTGTGTCGCACGTTTGAGCTTCTCATCAACCGGAATATATCCCATATATTCCAGCCGCACATCTAAATTGCGTCTGGCCAGTTGCGCCATATTGTCGAAGATAGCCTTGGCTTCGGACGCATTCTTGACCTTGTTCACCACGATGTCAAAGGCGAGTCTGCCATTGTCCAGCGCCATCTGCTTGAGCATCGCGTAACTTTCCGTGATACCGCTGGCGGTGGCATTCAACACCAGCATCAGCGGCTCGTCGCCCGACAAACTGGCACAGACCGAATGTCCTTCACGCGCAGCGGCATCGACCAGCACCACATCCATACCTCTGGAGGCCTGATTCAGAATATCCAGCAGCCGGTCACGTTCGGCCTCGTCCAGCCTCGGCAGCGCCTGCATGGCGCGCGCCACGGGCAACACCTGCACACCGTCACCGCCGTGCAACATAACTTCGCGCAGCGTTTTGTCTCCGCGAATCACATTCAACAGATCGTAGCGGGGCTTCAGCGCCAGAGTATTGGCCACGTTATTGGTGGACAGATGTTCGTCCAGGATCAGGACGTCTTTGCCAGCCGCACCCCACGCCGCTGCCAGATTGACCACCACACTGGTCGCGCCCAGTCCGCTGCGCGCACCGACCACGGTGACCACATGTGCCGCAGTCCTGGCCAACAAGCGGCGCAGTCCTTCGGCCTGATCCCCGAATGGAGAGGAAACGCCTGTCAGATTGTCATATCGCATGTTCGGCTCGCATCATAGGTGCAACAGCGGCAGCGGCCATAAAAGCGGGGAACTCCAATTCTTTCACCTCGAATGCGCTGGGCTGCGCACTCGCCTTGAAAGCGCGGTGCAACAGATAATCCAGATTCACTTCGTGCAGATCCTCGGGAACACGCTGGCCGCTGGCGATGTAGTGCAGGGACAGTTTGTGGCGGATCACCACATCCAGCACCGTACCCAATGTGACGGCCTCGTCCAGTTTGGTCGCGATGCAACCCACCACGCCGCTACCGTGATACATACGCACCACGTCGTCCAGCGTGCCGCCGGCACTGGTCGCATTCAGCAACAGCAGACGCTGCACACCGGCTGCGTCGAACATCTCCGCCTGTGACGCCACGCGGCTGTCGCGCTGTCCCACACCCATGGTATCGATCAGCACCAGATGTTTGTGTTTCAGGCCGGACAGGGTCAGCTTGAGGTCTTCCGTATCGCGCACGGCATGTACGGTCACCCCGAGGATCTTGCCGTAGATCTTGAGTTGTTCGTGTGCACCGATACGATAACTGTCGGTGGTGATGAGTGCCACCTTGTCCGCACCGTAACGCACCACCGCACGCGCCGCCAGTTTGGCGGTGGTGGTGGTCTTGCCCACACCGGTGGGGCCGACCAGCGCGTAGACGCCGCCGCGTGCCACCACATCCTCCTGCGCCGAAGCGACACGGATGTTGTGTCCCAGGATACGGCGCACCCAGGTGCTGTCGCCGTTGGCCGGCATCTTGTCGAGCAACTGTTTGGACAGGGCCGGGCTGAATCCGACGTTGATCATCTCGCGCAGCAAAGTGCTGCGTTTCGGGTTGCGCTGCTGCATATCGCTCCAGGCCATGCTGGCCAACTGCTCTTGCAACATCGTGTGCATGGTTTTGATCTCGCTCAGGATGCCGCTCTGCTCGGCGCTCGACACTGCGACCTTAGCCACGACCGCTTCTTCTTTCTTGGCCGCCGCGACTTCGCGTTTGGTGTTCGCATCCAGAACCTTGGCACCCAATGCCGCCGCCTGATTCAGCACCTTATCCTGTAGTGTCGGGGAGGCCTTCACGGGAGCCGCCGGCTTGACTTCGGGGGCACGCGTCTCGCTCAGACGCGACAGCTCAGCACTACCCATCGCCACGATCTCAACACCGTCCGCCACCTTGCGGTTGGACAGAATAACGGCATCGTCTCCCAGTTCGACACGCACCATTCTCAATGCCTCGCGTGAATTGAGTGCGATAAATTTCTTTGCGTTCATGCTCTACCCCCTACCAAAGATGTAACCCTAACCGTTTTGAATCCCGGTACTTCCTCATGCGAAATGACTTTGAGCTGCGGCAACGAGCGCTTCAGGAAACGCGCCAGCAGATCACGTATCTGCCCCGGCACCAGCAACACCGTCGGCAACCCCATTTGTTCCTGTGTCTCGGCGGCAGAGCGTGCCTCGCGCAGCAGCGTGCTGGCCAGACCCGGCTCGATAGCGGAACCGCCGCCCGCTTGGATCGCCTGCGACAACACATGCTCCAATTCTTTGTCCATACCGATGACTTGCAGCTCCTGTACTGAAGGGTAGAACTGCTGCACGATGGCCGGGCCAAGGGCGACACGCACCAGACCGGTCAGCACCATCGCGTCCTGGGTGCGTGGCGCATGTTCCGCCAGCGTCTCCAGAATGGTGCGCATATCGCGGATATGCATGCCTTCGTCCAACAGGTTCTGCATGACCTTCTGCACAGTCGACAACGGCAACAGTTTCGGCACGAGGTCTTCGGTGAGTTTCGGCGCGATCTTGCCGACGTGGTCGAGCAGTTGTTGCAACTCCTGGCGACCGAGCAACTCGGCTGCATGGGTATGAATGAGATGACTCATGTGTGTTGCCACCACGGTACCGGCATCGACCACGGTGTAACCCATGGCTTGTGCGTTCTCGCGCATCTCGCCTTCGATCCAGATCGCTGGCAAGCCGAATGCGGGATCGGTAGTTTGTATGCCGGGGATCACGCCGTTGGCGCTGCCCGGATTGATGGCCAGGAACATATTGGCATACGCTTCGCCAACACCGATCTCGGCTCCCTTCAGAGTGATGCGGTAAGCATTCGGACGCAGGTCCAAGTTGTCGCGGATATGCACCGGCGGAGGCAGGAAGCCCATCTCCTGAGTGAATTTCTTGCGGATGCCTTTGATGCGGCGCAACAGATCACCATCCTGCGCCTTGTCCACCAGCGAGATGATGCGGTAGCCCACTTCCAGACCCAGCACATCCACCTGTGCCACATCTTCCCAGCTGGCTTCGGGGGCTTCTGAAGGAGGCGCAGCCACAGTCTCGACCACCGGCTGTTCAGCAGCCTTCTTGGCGCGATTCAACATAAAGTAAGCCAGCCATGCCATCGCACCGGCCAGCAGCAGGAAAGCGAAATGCGGCATACCGGGGATCATGCCCATCATGCCGATGATGGCGGCGGTCAACAGCAATACTTGCGGGCTGGTGAACAACTGTTTCACCAGTTGCTGACCGATGTTCTCGTTGCTGGTCACACGGCTCACCACCAGACCGGCGGCGGTGGAGATCACCAGCGCGGGCACCTGTGCCACCAGACCGTCACCGATGGCCAACAGCGTGTAAGTCTTGGCCGCAGTGCCCATGTCCAGATTGTGTTGCAACACGCCGACCACGAAACCGCCGATCAGGTTGATCGCCAGAATGATGATGCCCGCGACCGCATCGCCGCGCACGAATTTACTCGCACCGTCCATCGCCCCGTAGAAGTCGGCTTCCTGCGCCACTTCGGCACGGCGGCGGCGTGCTTCGTCTTCACCGATCAGACCCGCGTTCAGATCCGCGTCGATCGCCATCTGTTTGCCCGGCATCGCATCCAAGGTGAAACGTGCGCCCACTTCGGCGATACGTCCGGCACCTTTGGTGATGACCATGAAGTTGATGACCACCAGGATCGCAAACACCACGATACCGACCGCGTAGTTGCCGCCGACCAGGAAGTGGCCGAACGACTCGATCACCTTACCTGCCGCGTCCGGGCCGGTGTGGCCTTCCATCAGCACCACGCGGGTCGAGGCCACATTGAGCGACAGGCGCAGCAAGGTGGAGATCAGCAACACAGTGGGGAAAGAGGCGAAATCGAGCGGCTTCAGGGTGTTCATGCTGACCAGCAACACCATGATCGCCATGGCGATGTTGAACGTGAACAGGATATCCAGCAGGAACGGCGGCAGCGGCAGCACCATCATCGCCAGGATCAACACGATCAGGATGGGGCCGGCCATGCTGCGCAAGCCCGAGCGCTTGAAGCTATCCTGAAGTATGAGTAAGAAATTCATTTGCCGCATCCTTCCTTCTGGGTTCGTACCGCTGAAACAATCCGTTAGTAGGCTCCATTATCGGAACTTCCCAAAAAAACGAGCGGGCGAATAGAAGGGGTTTTCTGCGGCTATTTATAGCGATGAGCCGGCGGATGAAGCCGGGCAGCCGCCACTCTCCGCGCGCAGAGGCGCAGGGAAAGGTTGCGGCAACAGGCACGACGCGGGCTATCCTAAGGACGGTCTGATTAAGTCCGAACACTATGGTTCGATACGTTTTCCGTTCGTCCCGAGTACCGCGCTTGTGCGGTGTATCGAGGGAGCGAACGGAAAACACTCACCACGAACGGGCTTAATCAGACCGTCCCTAAGAGATAACCGGCGTGCCCGCTGGGTACACACGGACGCGGCCAGCCCAGGGACTGACCCGCGTCTATTGAAAAAAACGATGGATATTTCTCGGCTGGTTCTGCTCCTTTTTGTTTATCTCACGGTGCTTGGCACGCTCTAATCCGCCGCCAACTCAGGGTTGGTGGTATAGGGATCGAGCTCCTTCGGCACCGGCAATTCACCCGGCTCTTGCGGATACATACCGCCGACCGCCTTGTAACGTTTCAACTGGTAGACATAGGCCAGCACTTCGGCGACAGCGGTATACAACGCTTCCGGGATCGCCTGACCGAGGTCGGTGTGTTTATACAAGGCACGCGCCAAAGGCGGCGCTTCCAGGATAGGCACATTGTTCAGTTTGGCGATCTCCTTGATCTTGGCCGCCATCAGGTGGGTACCTTTGGCCACCACCACCGGCGCACGCATACCGTCTTCGCTGTATTTCAACGCCACCGAGAAGTGGGTCGGGTTGGTCACCACCACATCGGCGGTCGGGATCTCCGACATCATGCGGCGGCGAGCCATCTCGCGCTGCAAGCTGCGGATCTTGCCCTTGACCTGCGGATCGCCCTCGGTCTCTTTGGCCTCTTTGCGCACTTCTTCCTTGGTCATCTTCAGCTTCTTGTTGTGCTCCCACAACTGGAACGGCACATCCACCGCCACGATCAGCAGCATCCCGCCCATGATGGCGGCGAAACACGACCACATCACACTGCCCAGATGCGGGATAGACATGATCACCGGCTCACTCACCAGCAACAGCACAGTGTCGCGGTTATGCCAGATCACCCAGGCACCGACACCGCCAACCACCACCGACTTGGCAATGGCCTTGAGCAACTCGACCAGACTATGCACGGAGAACATCCGCCCGATACCGGTGGCCGGATTGAGCTTGGAGAAATTGGGAACCAGCGGCTTCATGGTGAACAGCCAGCCGTTCAGCAACAACGGCGAAAAGGTGGCCACCCCCAGCAGCAACAGCAGAAACGGCAAAAAGGCCAGCAACGTGGCCATGGATAAAGAATGCAGATGCGGCATCAACACTTCGGATTTGAACACCAGATCGGGGTTCAGCGTCAGTCCCTCGCGCAACAGCTTGATGAGCGCCTGCGACAACGAAGACCCCATCAACCACAGCCCCGCCCCGCCCGCCATCACCACAGCAAACGTGGAAAGTTCGCGCGAACGCGCGACCTGCCCCTCCTCACGCGCCTGGTCTAGGCGCCGCTGTGAGGGCTGTTCCGTTTTTTCTAGATCGCTGTCTTCCGCTGCCATAACTGATTACTCCATTAGTCATGGCGATTATCCGGATGTCGCGTCAAAACGATCCGAGGAACAGGGCGGGGTTTGTGGTGTTTTTCTCGGAAGAGTGTGTTACTGAAATCAGGCATCAGGATTTTGCTTGGTTGCAAGACCCGACCACAACGTTTGAGCTCAGGCCGCTGCCCGTCAGGGCAGTCGCGCCTGCAGCGAATGGTTAGGTGGCGGCCTGTACCGACACCCATATGGTGTAGACGATACCTGCAACGTAGAGCCCACCAAAGACCTCCTTGTTATGGCGGGCAAGCCAGAGCGGCAAATAGATATCGAAGTTGTCCTGGCGCTCGGATGTATAGCGCCCCGCCACGGCGGTTAGAGGACACATCATCCGGTTGGCAAGAAGGACGGCGACCTCAAGGAAGACGAAGCCGATTAGAGCCCACGCCACCTGCACGCTTCCGGCCGCAGCATAGAACGGGATCGCGACTATGGCGCCCGCAAAGACCGCCCACACTAGGGTGTGGATCGCTTTGATGGCACGCAGCTTCGATTCAGGTTCCATTTGATCTCGATCTAAGCCTTAACACGCCACCCAACGTAGAGCTAACCGGCGCTGCGCGGCTTTATCGCGCAGCGTCCGTGTGGACTGCCGGGTTGGGCGTTGTAGCCGCATCCCTACCGATTTGCGCGGCTTGTGCATGACATGCGCTCTTCGATTAAGCGCTGCTCCTCGGCGCGCCTGATTGTTTGTTCTTGCGCGGTTAGGGTTCGCCCTCGATATCTCTTTTCGAATTCTTCTGCGCGGCGGTTGCTCCCTGCAATGCACTCCTCTTCCTTTGCGACAGTGGCCGGCGGGATCGCCGTCCTGCTGGATCGACGACAATCCTCATGACGCTGCCCAACAGCAGCAAGGGCAGCATTCATGTTCTTGGCCCAAGAGAGGTACGCTTCCTGGTCATGTTTTGATGGAGGCTGGCTAGAAAACTCACGAATGATTCGATTTTGCTCTGCTTCGGCCTGGGTGTCACAGTTGCCCTGAGCACTGGCGGCGAGTGGTAGAAGAGCAAGGAGGAGAAATATCGTGATGTGGTGTGTCATGGCGATCCTTCGAGGACTGATGAGCGGGTTCTGTCATGCCTAACGTAAAGTAGATACCCTAAAAATCACCAGCAAGGTGCCTAATCTGGCGGCTCTTAATGGAATGCCCTGTTTTAATTGGGCGCCCAATTTCAAACACCCCCTAGTTGCGCGAACAAATACACCCTCTACTTTCCGCCCTCCAGCTCCATCGCCAGATGGTAGTAATTAAAAGCGTCTTCTTTCTTGTCCAGCTTTTCAGCCAGCCGTCCCAGCGCGGTGTAGGCTTCGCGGCTGGGATTGAGGCTGAGGCTGGCATCCAGATAACTCTGTGCCTTGCCCCATAACCCCTGTTGCAGGCAGAGTTTCCCCAGCGCCAGCAGCAGCCCGGCATCGTCGGTGTGAATCTTGAGCCAGCGTTCGGCTTGGTCGATCTGGGCGACGATGTCGTCGGAATAACAGTCGCCGTACAAGGCGACCAGGCCGGTATCCCATTGCGCGTTGAGACATTCCGCCAGCAATCTGCTGGCGCTGACGGCATCCTGGAACTTCAGGAACCCCTGCACCGCGACAGTGGCGATCTTGGGGCGGCGTTTGAATTCACCCGGCACAGTCTTCCACAATGCGCGCAACGAGGCGATGTCGCGTGCCTGGGTGCGCAGTTTTTCCAGCCAGGCTTGCTGGCGTAGTTGCATCACCAGTGTCGCGTCGATGGCGTTGCGTTTTTCCAGTTGAGTCGCCACCTCCAGCACGGCATCCCAGTTCTTCGCCTGTTGCTGTGCCTTGAGTTCCAATGTCAGTGCACCAACATGGCGGCGCACTCCGGCGGTGTCGAGTTCTTTCAGTGAACTCAGCGCGGACTGCGGTTGTTTCTGGTCAAGCTGGAATTCGGTCTTGGCCATCAGGCGCATGGTCGCCTCACCCACGGTCTTGCTCTCGGCATCGGCCAGATAAGCATCGCGTTTGTCGAACTCGCGCAACTCATGCGCGGCACGGGCGGCGACGATGGGGTTGAGGCCGGACTGTTCGCCCAGCTCCATGGCGCGCACGGCAGCCTTTTCCGCCGCCGCATAACGGCCTTCAAAGAAAGCAGTCAGCGCTTCCATCATGGCAGCACGGCCTTTGCTGCGCGAACGCTCGATGCGGAAAGCGCGCACGTAGGCAGGCAGTCGCACGGCGGCACTCAGCAAGCGAACCGCCATATAACCCGCAACGAACAGGGCCAGCAGCGCCAGCACGAAGAAGGTGAGCGACATCTCCATGCGGTAGGGCGGATAGACCAGTTGCACGTAACCCGGATTGCGGGCGGCAAGGGTCAACGCCACGGCGGCGGCGAACAGGGCCAATAACCAGACCAGGAATTTCATCGCCCACCCTTTTCATGTGCGATGCGGTAGTTACGCACCGCTTCCAGACTGGCGCTGATGTCGGGCATATCCACATCGATATCGGATGCGATCAGGTTTTGCAGTGTGGCCAAGGTCTGGCCACCCTCTTTCGATTTTGTGTCGAAATATTGTTTGATCCAGTCTTGCGCGGTCTTCAGGTCGCGCTTGAAGCTGCTCTCGTCATGCGACAGCAGTGCCAGACGGGCGGACAACAAACGTATCTTGAGATTCTCTTTGAGGAAGAAGCTCTGTGTCGGGGACAACAGCGGCAGTTCACGTTTTTCCGTGTTTTCGATACGCACCAGTTGTTTCGCCTCGTGCCATAACTCGCGCCAGAAACGCTCCCACGCATTCTCCGCGACGAGCGGGAGCGGCAAGGCTTGTGTCTCATGCACGCGCACATCTTGCGCCAACGGCAACTGATCGACGGCGGCGATCAAGCTGTCGATACGCATATTGATGCCGGCGAGGTCGATATTGGGCAAGGCGCGCAATTTCTCGATGTCCCGATTGATGGAGTTGCGCAACACTCCCAAGGTGGGACGATCCAGATGCTGCAAGCGATAATCGGCGTGTTGCATGGCGATCAATGCGGCTTTTACGTTGGCGGAAAGCTGCAACTGCTGACCGGCGATCATCAGCATCTGCTCGACTTCGGCCAAGGCGGTCTGGTCTCGGCTGCTCGACATCTCCTGATACAACACTTCCAGCGCGGCACGCTGGTTCTGCGATTCCGCATATTTGCTTTCCAGCAGGCTCAGTTTGCCGCCCAGTTCGCGCACCACTTCCTGACTCTGCGTGACCAGGGTCTGGTTGGCCTTGTTGCTGCCGTCCATCTCCGCCAGACGTTTGGCCAGCTCCTGTTGCACCTGGTTGATCTGCTGTTGCGCATCGAACCACTGCCACACGAAGATGACCGTCAGCACGACCAGCGTCAGCTGGGTCAGGTTGAGATGGGAGATCAGATTGACCAGCGGATTATGGCCGGGCGTGTGCAGCATGGCGCGGAAACGCCCGCTCCTGGTGCCGGGAGTGTTCGCGTCGTGCTGCTGCGGTTGGGCTTGCTCACTCATGGATGGGTTCCGATATTTGATTGGGTTTGTGACCATGCTACCAAACCGGACACGATTCCGTCATCTCCGCCTTCGGTCTGGATGACCGTGGACCAGCCTTGTGCATGCGCGGCAGCGGCGATACGGGCATGCGGCACAAACAATGGCACGGCGGCCAGCCGCTCTCTGGCAGCGTTATCCAGCAACTCGCCCAGATATCCCAACGCCTCGCTGCTGCTCAGTGTGATGGCATGGGGCTGCGCGTCGAGCAGCGTTGTCATATCCTGTTGCGGTTTGCTGCGCTGGTAACAGGTGATGTATTCCACTTCCGCACCACGCGCGCGGAGGGTGTCGCGCAACAATTCGCGCCCGCCGTCGCCACGCAAGATGGCGATCTTCCAGCCGGACACGGCCTGTAATTGCGGCAGGGCCAGCAGCGCTTCGCTGTCACTTTGGCCGTGCGGCGCGATGATCTCACTCACTCCGGCATCGCGTAACGCCTGCGCACTACCTTGTCCCACTGCGGCGCAGCGCAGGCCGGGCGGCAGGTCGCCGTGGGCGCGGATCGCAGCCATGCCGTAACGCACCGCATTGGGACTGATGAAGATGAGCAGATCGCAACCGGGCAAGCGTTGAATGGCGTCCTGCAAGGCTTGCTGGTCGGGCGCGGGGGATATTTCCAGCAACGGGAACAGGAGCACCTTGCCGCCCAACTGCGTTATCCGCTGTTGTAACGACACCGCCTGTTCACGCGGACGGGTGACCACGATATTGAGTCCGGCAAGCGGCAAGATGCCCATTAAAAATCCACCACCGAGACACAGAGACACAGAGAAAACCCATGCAACCCACAACGAGACACCAAGCTACTGCAACAATCGGCAAGGTCGTTCACACGAGGAAGTCGTATCTGTTTTGCCCTTCTCTGTGTCTCTGTGTCTCTGATGAAACCACTAGCCATTCGACTAAGGCTGGCAAAAGCGCCCGCCAAGTCGCTGGTTATGCGGTGAATGCTTTTCATTTCTCTCAAAGAGACAGTGCCGCCAATATCTCGCCCGCGCCTTGTTTGAGCAGTGCTGCGGCGACCGCGTCACCCAGTGCTTCCGGCGCGGTGATACTACCGGTCTGTTCGGCGCGCAGCATCTTCTTGCCATCCGGACTGGCGACGAAGCCGCGCATACGCAATTTGTCGCCCTGCACTTCCGCAAAACCACCCAGCGGCACTTGGCAACTGCCCGCGAGTGCGCGGCTCATGGCGCGTTCGGCCAGCACACAGGCGGCGGTGTCGGCATGGTGCAGCGGGGCGAGTAAGGCTTTCAGATCGGGCCGGTCGGCACGGGTCTCGATGCCGAGCGCGCCCTGGCCGACGGCGGGCAGACTATCCTCGCTGGAGATGACCGCACGGATACGCTCGCCCAGCCCCAGCCGTTTCAATCCGGCGGCGGCAAGGATGATGGCGGCATATTGGCCTTCATCCAGTTTGCGCAAACGGGTCTGCACGTTGCCGCGCAGCGGCTGGATATCGAGATGCGGGAAACGGGCGCGCAACTGGCTCTCACGGCGCAGGCTGGAGGTGCCGACCACACTGCCTGCAGGCAATGCCGCCAGGTTGTCGAATTTGTTGGAAACAAAAGCGTCGCGCGGGTCTTCGCGTTCACCGATGCAGGCCAGCGCAAAACCTTCCGGCAGATGCATGGGCACGTCTTTCAGGGAATGCACCGCGATGTCGGCACTGCCGTTTTCCAGTGCGGTCTCCAATTCCTTGACGAACAATCCCTTGCCGCCGATCTTGGACAGGGTCACATCGAGGATCTGGTCACCCTGGGTCGTCATGCCCAATATACTCACCTCGGTTTGCGGATATAATGCACGCAATCGATCCCGGATGTGTTCTGCCTGCCACATCGCCAGTGCGCTCTCGCGCGATGCGATGACCAGTTTTTTGGGGGCCGGTGTCTTCTGGGATGCCTGATTCATTGCTTTTCCTGAGTGTTTATTTGTTGATTATTTGCGGCGCATTCTAACATGAGCCACGAACGGACATGGCAGCAATGCCATCCCCGTTAGACTGCGCGCGTTGACCCTATGCTGAAGAAGAATGCCATGAACCTGCTTGCCGTACCCGCCGATATCTCGAGCAAAGACGTGCCGTTGCGCGACGACATCCGTTTGCTTGGCCGCATCCTCGGCGACACACTGCGCGAGCAGGAAGGTGAAGAGACCTACGCGCTGATCGAGAACGTGCGCCGCTCCGCCGTGCGCTTCCGCAAGTCGCAGGATGACCGCGACCGCGACCAGCTGGAACAGGTGCTGGATGCACTGAGCCCGGAAGAGACTCTGCTGGTGGTGCGCGCGTTCAGCTATTTTTCACAGTTGTCCAACATCGCCGAAGACCTGCACCACAACCGCCGCCGCCGCGCCCATCTAAAGGCCGGTTCGCCGCCGCAGGAAGGCAGCGTGCAACTGGTGCTGGAGCATATCCAGGAGAAAAAACTGGGCTTGGCCGAAGTGCAGGCGTTCTTCGACAAGGCACTGATCTCCCCGGTGCTGACCGCACACCCCACCGAAGTGCAGCGCAAGAGCATCCTCAATTGCCAACTCATCATCTCCAAACTGCTGGCCGACCGTGACCGTCTGGACATGACCCCGGAGGAGCTGGAATACAACGAGGAGGCTCTGCATCGCTTCGTGCTCATCCTGTGGAGCACCCGCATGTTGCGCACCAGCAAGCTATCGGTGCAGGACGAGGTGAACAACGGTCTGTCGTTCTACGATTACACCTTTCTGCGCGAACTCCCCAAACTCTATTCCGGTCTGGAGAAACAACTGGAATCCCGCTTCGGCCAACGCATCGAACTACCGCCTTTCCTGCGTGTGGGCAGCTGGATCGGTGGTGACCGCGACGGCAACCCGTTCGTCACCCATGACGTGATGCTGGATGCGGCACAGCGCCATTCCGCCACCGCGCTGGACTATTACCTGGCGGAAACCAGCCTGCTCAGTTCGCGCCTGAGCCTGTCCAGCCGCCTGGTGGACATCAGCCCGGAACTTGCGATGTTCGCCGACGAATCGCCGGACCGTGCCGAAAGCCGTGAAGACGAACCTTACCGCCGCGCCCTGCTCGCCGTTTACGCGCGTCTGGTCGCCACTACCGAACATCTGGGGCATCGCGTCCATCACCTGCATCCCGTCAGCAAAGAAGTGAAGCCCTATGCCAATGCGGCTGAACTGCTGAGCGAACTCGACATCATCATCCATTCGCTGGAGCACCACGGCGCGCTCTATCTGTCGCGTGGCCGCATGGCCGACCTGCGCCGTGCCGTGGAAGTGTTCGGCTTCCACCTGGCTCCGCTGGATATGCGCCAGCACAGCGGCATCCACGAGCAGACAGTGAGCGAATTGCTGGCCCGCGCCGGTGTGGCCGATTATGCAAGCCTGAACGAAAACGACCGCCGCCAGGTTCTGCTCAGCGCGCTGCAAGCGGAAAAACTGCTGGCTTCCGAGCCGGAGAGTTTCACCCCCGTCGCCAAGGGCGAACTACATCTCATGCGCGCTGCCGCCGAGATCCATCACCGCTTCGGACGTGACGCATTGCCCAACTACATCATCTCCAAGACCGATGCGGTAAGCGACTTGCTGGAGGTGGCGCTGATGGTGCAGCAGAGCGGTCTGCTGCAAGGCGACACGCTGCATCTCAATATCATCCCGCTGTTCGAGACCATCGGTGACTTGCGCGGCTGCGGTGTCATCATGGATGAACTGTTCTCCATCCCGTTCTATCGCACCCTGCTGAAGAGCCGTGGCAACACGCAGGAAGTGATGCTGGGGTATTCCGACAGCAACAAGGACGGCGGTTACCTCACGGCCAACTGGGAGCTGTACAAGGCCGAGGTCGAACTGGTGCAGGTGTTCGAGAAACACGGCATCGAGTTGCGTCTGTTCCACGGGCGCGGCGGCACAGTCGGACGCGGCGGCGGCCCCAGCTATCAGGCTATCCTCGCGCAACCGCCGGGCAGCGTGAACGCACAGATCCGCATCACCGAACAGGGCGAGGTCATCTCCAGCAAATATTCCGACCCGGAGATCGGGCGGCGCAATCTGGAGATCCTTGTGGCGGCCACCATGGAAGCGACACTGGTACACCATCACGGCGATGACTCCACCATGCCGGAGTTCCACCGCATCATGGAGGCGATGAGCCTGGATGCATTCGCGGCCTACCGCAAACTGGTCTACGAGACCCCGGGCTTCACCGAATATTTCTTTGCCGCGACGCCGATCCGCGAGATCGCCGAACTGAACATAGGCAGCCGTCCTTCGGCCCGGCGTGCGACCAACAATATCGAAGACCTGCGCGCCATCCCATGGGTGTTCAGCTGGAGTTTGAACCGGGCCCTATTGCCGGGCTGGTATGGCTTCGGCAGCGCCATACAGCAATTCATCGCGCGCGAAGGGGACGCCGGACTCAAACAGTTGCAGGCGATGAATCAGAACTGGGCGTTCTTCCGCGGCCTACTCTCCAACATGGACATGGTGCTCTCCAAGTCCGACATGGGCATCGCCTCGCGCTACGCCGAGCTGGTTCCGGACGAGACTTTGCGCACCAGGATATTCGGCGAGATCGAGGCCGAATGGCAGCGCACCGTGGACATGTTGTTCCTCATCACCGGCGCATCATCGCTGCTGGAGGACAACCCCACACTGGCGCGCAGCCTCACCACGCGCACGCCCTATATCGACCCGCTCAATCACCTGCAAGTGGCCTTGTTACACCGCCACCGCGCGGGGGATGACAACGAGAAAGTGAAACGCGCGATCCACCTCACCATCAACGGTATCGCCGCGGGGTTAAGGAACAGCGGCTAAAACGAACAAGCCCGCGCTGCGGGCTTGTTCGTTTGGCGACCTCGGCACGACCAGCCGTGCTTCCACTCTCTACTTCTACCAGCTTGCCGTACCCCACAAACGCTGACCGTTCTCGCTGATGGTCAGATTGCCGTCACCCACCTGCGATTTACCGGCGACCGGTGTCGCGGTGATGGTAAAGGTCTGTCCCGGTGCAACAACGGAAAGTGTGTACTTCCCGTCCGCTGTCTGCCCGGTAGTCTTACCCAATCCGCCAGTTGATGTACCGTTGTAAGCCGTCGTCATATTGGCGGTATAGGCATTCGAATTGAGATATATCTTCTCCTGCAGACTGGCCAATTCCAGCAACTCGGTCTGTGCTGCCGCACGCGAACCCCGAGTTACATAGTTGCTGTAATTCGGCACTGCGATGGCCGCCAATATTCCCACGATTGCCACCGCCGCCATCAATTCGATCAAACTGAAACCACGCTCAACATTCATCGTCTATTCTCCCTGTGCTGTCATTCATCTGTCCGTACACCCGTCATTCCCTGACCAGCTCATGCCACGAGACACGCCCAGTGCGTGCCTGCAAACCGCGTTCGTCACCGCCGGTCTTCACCGAGCCGGACGCATTGGCCACCACACTGGTGGTGCTACCCAGAGATACACCATCCGCCCCGTAATTGGTGACCACAATGGTCACGGTACCGTTGCTATTGGCAGTCTGTTCCGTGGTGGTACTAGTGCCATCAGTACATGTGCTGCGGGTGGTGGTCACATTGCCCGACACCGTGGTGGTGGAAGTACAGCCCGCTCCCGTGCTGCCCAATGCACCGATCTTGGGGTCAGTGGAACCACTTGCCGGTGTGCCGTTGGCAGTCGATACGGCATTGTCCTCCGGCGGTGCTTTGGTCCATCCGCTACCCGTCATCAGCGCATCGGTATTCCATGCATCACCACCGTTGTTAGTCTTTTTCCACGCGGTGCCGGAAGTGCTGTAACACATGTTACGCGGATGGTGCCAATAGAAGATGTATTCAACCAGCACGTAATCGTAGAAGTTGGCATGTTTGACGCGGTAACCATATTCCGGATGACCAGCCACATTCTCCTCGATCGCGCTTGCCGGTGTGGTGTCTTTGATGATCTGCACGGTCAGCACGCCGTTGTGACGCGCCCCCGTGGTAGTGCCTGCCGTCCCCGGCCCATCCGTACCATTGGCAGGCGGCGTGACCGGCTGGTACATATCAGCACCTTCGTCATTGCCACTCCAGGTACAGCCCGGCGACACGGAGTGCAACCCGACGCGCAGATCACCCGTCCCCCACCAATCTTTCACCGCAAAAGCATCCACCGGCATATTGACCGCCAAGCTGCCAATATTGCTGCGGTTATAGGTCGGCACCGCCGTGATGTCGAGATTGGCGGTGGTCTGATAGTTCTTGACCGAGACATATCCCGCAGTGCTGGACGGGCTGTACGAACTGTTGCCGATGTGCAGACTCATCGCCGGACTCAGATACTGGTTCATCATCAGCACCTTGAAATTGGTCGAAGTATCGGTGATGGCATTGGAAAGATTAAATGCCGACTGGCTCGCGTTGAGCATGTTCACACCAGTCTTGTCATATTTGTCGTCGTATTCGTGTTCGTGTTTGACGTAATCGCAGTTGGTTCCCGAAATCGAACTCGGCGTGCTGGCTGCCGTCCCGCCCGAGAACGCAGTGATCGTATAGTCCGATGAACTCAATCCGGTGGCACTGACCACAATAGCCGGAGTGGCGACTCCCGCGACCTTCTTGGTGATCTTGATTTTGTTATTGCTGACTCTCGCCGTGTAGTCTGTCGAACTGAAACTCGATTCGACCCAATCCTCCAAACCGGATTTGCTCTTGCTGGGCGGATTGTTACTACTCAGCACACTGACCCCGCCAATAGTGATCGAAAAGCTGGAAAGATCCTTGTTATTGCTATAAGTGAAGTCGATATATCCAATCGCCTTGGTACCAGCACCACCAACCCCGGTACAGTTATTGTCAGTACCATAGAAGTTGTCCACGTCGAAGTGGCCACCCGCGACACCGCGCGACACTGTGGTGGTGGGCGGGAAGATGACATCCGGGTTCTGGTTGAACAGCGTGGTGTTCAGCGTCTGTAACTGCACCAAAATGGGCTGCGATTGCACGCCATTGGATAACCACTTGCCGACCGGGATACCGTCCTGGCTGGGGCTGAGGATACGATCCCCGACCACCTTGCCGGACGGGATGGTATCGCTGGCGATATAAGTGATGCGATCAGAATCGTTCAGCAGCAGGTTACTGTCCATATCCAGGAAGGGCGAAGTACTGCTACCGCCGGTGAGGTAGTTCAATTCCATCAGCCAGTTCTCGCCGTAGATATCGGTCGAGGTACCGGGTACCGCATAAGGCGCCACGGTCGGGTTATAACTGATGAAATAGAAGCGCCCGTTCTCGGTGAAGCTGCCTTCACCGACCACACGCTCACCCGCCGGTAAAGCCACCTTCCACCCCTTGTGATTGCTTGCACCACTGCTCCAGTTCGGCGCATTCGCCGTAGCACGCCGCACCCGGGTAGTGACTCCGCCATAGGTATATGAGCGCTCGGTCAGTGTCTGGGTCAGCAGCACGGCATTGGCGACTGGCGCTCCGTCCCATACACCATAGACATAATGGACGCTGGAATCTCCCAGATCACCGGTCGCAGCAGTGGTCCAAGTCGAGGTTCCGTGATTGTAGGTTCCGTAAGCGCCGGTAAGGATTTTGCCGGTACCGAAGCTGACCATATATCCGCCATTGGGATGTGCCGCCACCCCCGGTGTACTGGTGATAGGCTGAGCGGGCGAAGTGACTAGCAAGGCGCTGGCACTCCAGGAAGAGACCGTGGTGCTGGAAAGATCGAACTTCCACAGGGTGCCGTTCAAGTCTCCCGCATACACTTTGTCGACGTAACCGTCGGCATTGGTATCCAGTGCGACGGGATTGGACAGGCCATTGGGATTGGCCGCACCTGCGGTACCGGCTTGGATAGCTTTGACCAGCGCGCCGGTCGCCGCATTGATAACGAACAGATAACTTTCCCCGGTGGCGGCTTCGTCATAGCCGTTGCCGATGATGACCACATCCATGGATGTTCCGCCGTGATTGATCTTGGCCAGCGTGGGTATCCCATAGGTGTAGCCGAGTTTACTGTAGGCCGTAGCACTCGCTGCGGTTGATGCAGCCGTGCTATGCACCGTCGGCGTGGCGTAATTGACTTTGGTCGGCGTGATCTCCCACAGTATTTTGCCCGCAACATCGGTCTCGTTCGCAGCGGTCAGCGCCGCACTCCCGGTGATGTCCAGAGCATACAAACCTTTGCCCCCCGAACCCAGGCCGCCTACCAGAATACGGTGAGCGCTCCCGGAGATAGTGACATTACCGATATTGATTTGACCGTCCACGAAATAATCATGACTGAATGGCAATGCGGCATCTGCCGGACTATAAGCCAAGGTCTTGAGTTTGCTGATCAGCATCGAAGGCACGTAGGCCCAGCGCTCGGTACCGTCGGCGACATTGATCGCGTGCAACATACCGTCGTTGGCACCGACGAAGACCGTGGGATTGGTGGCATCCGCCACATAATAAGGGCGCGAGTGGACGATGTCGCCCAGCACTGTGCTGCGCTGCCGCAAGGCACTCGCCCCTTCATTACTGCGGTCACCACGCAGGAAGTTGACGATATTGGCGGCGGTATAGGTGGTGCTGTTGATAGTGGCTACCAATGCAGTCTGTTGTGTGGCGGAAAGATTGGTGGAACGAAATGCCACCTTGGTCCCGTCGTCTTTCATGGTGGCGATGAAACGTCCGGTATCGTAGTTCTGTCCATCGATATGGTCTTTGGCACCGTTGGTCCAGCGGTCACCGCC
Organism: Gallionellaceae bacterium; assembly: GCA_030823955.1. Lineage (GTDB taxonomy): Bacteria > Pseudomonadota > Gammaproteobacteria > Burkholderiales > Gallionellaceae > PALSA-1006. The sequence goes on along the minus strand of JAVBYO010000011.1, from coordinate 35,774 downwards.
GCCAGCCTGCACCGTGCCGGCCGCATCCACGGGATAAGCGAACAGATTGCCGCCCCAGTAGTCGCGTTTGTATTCGGTACGGAACAACGTTTCGCTTCCGCCGGTCAGATCGTAGTTGGTCACTTCGTCTTGGGCCACATAACCGATGGGCTGGTTTTGCGGCGTAAAGGCAGTGATGGCGATCGATAATTGCACGATGACGATCGAAATACCGAGCAAGGCGACCACACCGAAGATATGTGATTTTTGCAATTTGATAGGCAAGTTGGACATGGTGACTCCCCCGATTAGCAGCTTAAGACGCTGTAGAAAGACTGGATGAATTTGGTCGCCCCGCGCGCGCTGGTACCACGCGCCGTGATGCGATAGGTATTGACTTGGTTACAGCCGGAACTGGAGCGCCCGCCCGTGACCTGACTGGAACCGACCAGACGGCTATTGGTGGACATCAGCTCAACGATATAGTGTTGTCCGGAAGCGACTTGCACCGCATAACTGTTGCCGTTGCCGCCACTCCCCGTCCAGCTGAGGGTGAAAGGGTCGATGCCGGAATTCAGCGGATATAGCCCCGCCGTGACCGGGCCGTTGGCACTGACATAAGCCGTGGTGAAACCGATATTCAGGAGTGCGATGGTACCGTTGCCCAACGCGGTCTCGGCGGCATTGATGGCCGTTTCGGCATTGTTCATGGCGGAATCTTCGAATTGCAGGTTCCCGGTCAGCTTGTACTGTGTGTCGGAGGTGGTCATCGCGGTCACGCCCAGCAACATCAACAGGATCAGGATGATCAGACTGATGATGAGCGTGGAGCCGGTTTGTCGCCGGGCTGCCCCGGAAGCGTGATTGGATCGCATGGTCATCCTCAATTGCGCAGTTGCACGACCGCCGTGAACAACTGGCGGCGGAAGTTATCGTTCACCGTATAGGTCAGATCGCCCATGGCATAACTGGTGGTATTGGTGTACCCGGTCTCGGTCTTGGAAGTGCGTGCCAACAACCAGACACGCACCGCATTCACCTCGTCCCATGCGTAGGTGGTGAGCGTCGTGGGAGAATCCGCCGACGAGCCGGAGATGCTGTCCGCGTTGTAATACTGGGTATTGGATGCGGTGTCGAGGCGCCCGTATTGCACCTGCAAGTGTTCGATGCCGCTCACCACCATCTCGTCCACCATCGCGCTGCCGGACAGGGATACCCGGCGCAGGGCGGGTACGGTCGCATCACTATCATCACTGCCGATGTAATAGACATATTCCTGTACGGCGAAATCCGCCTGCGGTGTTGGCGCTCCCGTCAGCACGGGGGCTCCGGCAAGTGCCGCCGCACCGCTTGCCTTGAATATCTCTCCGATGGCATAACTGGAGCGGAAATAGAAGGTGTTGTTGACCGAGTTTCCACTCAACGGCGTACTGGCCACACGCCGCACCACCAGAATGTCACCGCGCAAGCGCTGTGTGGGCAGACAACTGGTCGTATAGGGATTGCTGTCGTTCGCCCCCCATACTCCCTGCCGGACATTCGCCACAAAAGCCGATGCTGCCGCCCCACTGCCCAGGCATTCATTGGTGATCGGCGTGAGTGTAGTCGTCGGCGTATTGGGCTCCGCCCATGTATAGCCCCGGTAACCGGCCTGACGCAATTCGCGCTTGAGATGGTCCAGTGCATAACGCCCGTTGCTTTGCAGTTCGGAAGTCCGGTCATTGGTCTTGGTATTTCCCGACGAGCCAGTCAGCACACCAACCAACGCTGCCACGATCACCAGACCGATGGTGATGGAGATCATCATTTCGACCATGCTGAAACCGGACATCGCGGGACGGATGGCCTGTTGCCGATAGCGCTGTGTGCAAGACCTCATGACCTCATTCCCCTATGGTTCTCGTGGCGGTATAGGTATCCACAATACCGCCGCTGCTCACCGTCTTGGTATCGCTGCGGTCTATCCAGTTGATGACGATGCTGTAGGTGCTGGGATTGCCGGGCGTGGTCTGGGTGATCGACCAACTCGCCTGAGGCAGCAGATTGCTGATGGACTGCCCCCATTGTGCGATGTCCCATACCGCAAGGGTGGCCGCGTTGCATGATGCTGCGGCACAATCGGTTCCCGCCACCGCCACTGCACTGGCAAGCGCGATCTCGTAGTTCCCCTGCACTGCGGCGGATTTATTCGCCTCCATGCGCTCGGCCAGATCGGAAGCCAGAAAGATCGCCTGGGTGCGGAACTGGCTACCCTTGTTCAAACGCATGGCATTGAGCTGCAAACCTGCCGTGCCCAGCATAGCGATGGCGATGATGACCAGCGTGATCAGTATCTCCAGCATGGAGAAACCTTTCTGCTCACCGTGTGAAACGACATTTCGATTGGTTAAATTAGCAATCATCACAATACCTATGGTGTCTTGGAGATATTGCCGGTCGCGGCGACACTGGCGGTGATCGTGGTCGCCCCCGACCATGTCCCGCCGAGTTGTAGCGTCGCGGCTCCGCCGGCTCCCTGGGTCCCGCTGGGGTTAAAGCGGATGAAAGCGGCACTACCGGTCAGCGTGAGGCTACTATTGATGGCCGGACGGACGACGATAGGGTTGGGATTGGCCGCTGAAGTGGCATCACACGTCCCGTCCTGATCCTCGTCGTAACACACCAGCCAGCCGTTCCGCCAGTCGGTGCCTGCGCCGCAGGTGGTATCGTTGCCGCGCACACACATCAGCATGCGCTGGTTGCGCTTGATCGCCTCACCGCGCGCCCGGTTCAGATCACCGGTGATCTGTGTCATGGCCGAGGTCTGACGCATGCTGTTGATCAGGCTGGAGAACGACGGCGCCGCGACCGCCGCGAGGATACCCGCGATCACCACCACGATCATCAGCTCCACCATCGTCAACCCTGCTTGTCGTTTGAATTGCATTGCCGCTCCCATTGAATTGGACGCCACTCTATTCAACCGTGTACTTATGTGTAAAGCGGCAACCGATGGTCGGGGGAGTTACGGGAACAGGCGGTATGTTCAGGTGAAGAATGGACGGACAACAGGCCGAAGGCAGCCGATGAGCGGCAATCAGGTAAATTCCTTGATGATGGCCTGCTGCCGCCGGCTGATGGGCAATAACTCGTCCAGCCCTTTCAGCTTCACCGCCCAATGTGCTTCACTTGTATCCGTTTCGGCGATCTTCTCGAACCCCTCGATCTCCGCTTTGGCTACCAGACAATTGCGGTGCACACGAACGAAACTCAGGGCGAATTCCTTTTCCAGCGCAATCAGAGACTCTTCCAGCAGATATTCATGCTCGACTGTACGCACCGTGATGTATTTCATCTCGGCACGCAGGTATAACACTTGCTCAATCGGTATCAGCACGATCTTGCCACGCTCGTGAATGGAAAGATGTTTGCGCGGCTCCGGCGTGAGTTCCTGCAAGATTTCGCTGCGCACCGGAACAGCGGCACGCGCACGGGTGAGCGCTTCGAACAGGCGTCCCAGCCGGACAGGCTTGAGCAGATAATCGATGGCCCGCTGCTCGAAGGCATTCACCGCATAACTGTCGTAGGCCGTGGTAAAGATGATGACCGGCGGCTTGTGCAACTTGTTGAGGTGTTGCGCCAGTTCGATACCGTCCATCTGCGGCATACGGATATCGACCAACACCACATCGGCATGTACTTCGGACAATTTATCCAGCGCCTCCACCCCGCTGCCGGACTCACCCACCAAGGTCAGAGGCAGTTGTTCCGCACAATCGGCAAGCAGGTCTTTTAGACGGTTCCTGGCGGGCGGCTCATCATCCACGATGAATACCGCCAAGGGCAGTTCAACAACGGTCATGCGGACTCCTTGATGTAGGGGATCATGATATGGACACGATAATACCCCGCGCCGGTCTCAACGCTATATTTGGCCTCAAGATCGAACTGCAATGCAAGACGTTCACGGATATTCAATAGCGCCATCTTGTTCCCGTTGTGATGTAAGCCCTGCGTCGGGCGTGGATTGTACACATCCAGATGCAACTCCTTGCCGTTACGGTAGACGCGGATAACGATCTCGCCGCCCTCTTGCATGGGCTCGATGCCGTGATAAACCGCGTTTTCCAGCAGGGGTTGCAGCATCAAAGGCGGGATGAGTGCATCACCGGGCATATCCTGTATCTGCCAATCCACTTTGATCCGCTCTCCCAGGCGCAATTGTTCCAATGCCAGATAACGGCGCGACAGTTCGACCTCCTGTTGCAACGCGACCAGTTCGCGATTGTCACTCATCGCCATACGAAACAGGTCGGCCATATCTTCAAGGGCGGCTTCGGCCCGCTTCGGCTCACTGCGCACGATACCGAGTACGGCATTGATACTGTTGAACAGAAAATGGGGGCGGATACGTGTTTGCAAGGCCTGCAAACGGGCACCGGATATCGCCGGGGAAAGCGACTGCGCGCGCAAACGAAAATAAGCGAGCACGAACATCGCGACAAACACACTTAACACGATGCGCCGCCACAGATCGAACTCGTCCGCGAGTCCGAGCAACTCACCGCCGAACTTCGCCGCGATCCATGCCAACACAGCCACTATCACCAGAACCGTGCCCACACCGCGGGAATAGGCCATGCTGGCAAGCCGCCCGCTGGCCGCATACAGAAACAGCAGATTGGACAACAGTACCGGTTGCAGGAACGCCGAGCCGTGCAGCATGCGCTGCCAGATATCCGCCAGAGAATCGGCCAGAGCAAGTGCAATGAGCACGCCGAAACCGTTTGCGATCAGCATGATGCGCAGCACGACGCCGAGATTGCGGAAGTTCGGCAACACGTCCGGCATAGGGTTTTGATTTATACTTCGCGACTCTGGCATGGGGACTCCTCTGTGCCGAACATTTTGGACAAGAGACGATGACGATGCAAGACAAACAAGCCTGGTCGGGCAGATTCAATGAACCCGTGGCCGAATTGGTGAAACGTTATACCGCTTCGGTGGACTTCGATAAGCGCTTGGCCTTGTTCGATATTCAGGGCTCGCTCGCACACGCCCAGATGCTTGCATCCTGTGCCATCATCAGCATGCAGGATCTCAAAGACATCCAGCGCGGCATGGCTCAGATCGAGAACGAGGTGCTGTGCGGAGATTTCGAATGGCGGCTCGACCTCGAAGACGTTCATCTCAATATCGAGAAGCGCCTGACCGCGCTGGTGGGCGACGCGGGTAAGCGCCTGCACACTGGCCGTTCCCGCAACGACCAGGTGGCGACCGATGTACGCCTGTATCTGCGCCATGCCATCGACGAACTGATCATGCTGGTACGGGCATTACAGACCGCGCTGCTCGATCTTGCACAACATCACACACACACCATCATGCCCGGCTTCACCCATTTGCAGGTGGCCCAACCGGTGAGTTTCGCCCATCATCTCATGGCGTATTTCGAAATGCTCAAGCGCGATGCGGAGCGCTTGGCCGATTGCCGCAAACGGGTGAACCGCCTGCCTCTGGGGGCGGCGGCACTGGCGGGCACCAGCTATCCCATCAAACGCGAGTACGTGGCCGAGTTGCTGGGTTTCGACGGCGTGTGCGAGAACTCGCTCGATGCGGTGTCCGACCGCGATTTTGCGATTGAATTTTCTGCGGCCGGCGCGCTCATCATGACTCACCTGTCGCGCTTGTCGGAAGAGCTGATCCTGTGGATGAGCCCGCGCTTCGGCTTCATCGACATCGCCGACCGTTTTTGCACCGGCTCTTCCATCATGCCGCAGAAAAAGAATCCCGACGTGCCCGAACTGGTGCGTGGCAAGACCGGGCGCGTGAACGGCAATCTGGTTGCCCTGTTGACCCTGATGAAAGGCCAGCCACTGGCCTACAACAAGGACAATCAAGAAGACAAAGAACCGCTGTTCGACACGGTGGATACGCTGACCCAAACCTTGCGCATCTACGCCGACATGATGGGCGGCATCACGGTCAAACCCGAAGCGATGCGTCAGGCCGCCTTTCAGGGCTATGCCACAGCGACCGATCTGGCCGACTATCTGGTGAAGAAGGGATTACCGTTCCGCGATGCACACGAGGCCGTCGCCCTGGCCGTACGTTTCGCCGTCGAGCGCGAACGCGACCTGAGCGAACTTAAGCTGGAGGAGCTGCAACAGTTCTCCGACCTTATCTCGGATGATATCTACGCCGCCCTCACCCTGGAAGGTTCACTGGCCGCCCGCGACCACACCGGCGGCACCGCGCCGCAGCAAGTCGCGGCGGCAATCGCGCGGGCACGTAAATCCCTGGCCTGAATCTCCTCCTCCCCAAAAAAAACGGGCGACCTTGCGATCGCCCAGAATAGGAGGAGAGTAAGAAAGAACGAGTTATGAAAACTCGGAGCTCTGACACTCGGAGCGAATTGTACGGAGCCGTTTGACAGCTGCATATATGCCAAATGGTCTATATATTCTGCGGCATATCTAGACCGTTCGCTCACAAACTAGCCCTGCCGACCCCGCCCTTAAGCAAGAAGGAGGATGTCCCATGACACCAATGGCAAAGCAACCTACAATGTCGCGGAACAGGGACTTCCTGCTGTCTGAGTTGTTATTGATCGCCCACGGGCGTTGCGGAGTTATAGTGCGATGAGTCGTTTGATCCTTTTAGTGATCGTGATCGCTGTGGCCTATTGGCTGCTGAGGTCCTACCTTAAACAAGCGCCCAAAGAGGAGCAGCCATCCTCCGAAGCGATGGTGCAATGCGCCCGCTGCGGTGTACACCTGCCCCAAAGCGGAGCCATTCTGGCCGACGGGAAACACTTCTGCTGCGAGGCGCATCGGCGCGAATATGCCGAACACCGCGAATGATCCCCGTAGCGGCTAGCCATCTCCCCTTAATCCTTTGAACAAGCGGCAGACTGCAACCCCCTTGGCCGAAGAAGACTTGTGGAGGTCGCTGAACTTCTTCGGCTTCTATCGTCTGATCCTTGGCGGACTGCTGACCGTTCTTGCCGTGACATTCGGCGAGGCGTTGTCACTCAATTCCTTCGAGCAGACCTGGATTTTCCGCATCTGTCTCGCCTACATCCTGCTCGCGCTGGCCTCTCTGATCGGCATCAGGAGAAAATCTCCCGATTTCCCGCTGCAACTGGCGTTCCAAGTCGGCACAGACATCGTGGTGATCGCGACGTTGAGCTATTTCAGCGGCGGGATCCAAAGCAACCTCGGCATGTTGTTGCTGGTCTCACTGGCTGCGGCAGGCCTGATCAGCCGCGGGCGTATCACTCTGTTCTACGCTGCACTCGCCAGTATTGCCATACTGCTGGAACACGCCTATTCCGTCCTGACACACGAGGCGGTGATCGCACAGTTCCTGCAGGCCGGGATACTGAGTGCCTCTTATTTTGCAGTGGCTTGGCTGTCCCACACCCTGTCAAAATATGCCATTGCCAGCGAGAAACTGGCTTTTAGCCGCGGCGTTGACCTATCGAATATGGCCGAGGCCAACCGGCTGATGATTCAGGACATGCCCGATGGCGTACTGGTGGTGGACGAACGCGGCGCAGTCAGACAATCCAATCCCAGCGCGGAAAGGCTATTAGGCCATCCTTTCTCGCACGGCGGCGTGAACATGCTGGAGGATTGTTCACCCTTGCTGAGCGCATTATTCGCCGCGTGGCGGCAAAACAAGGCATTGGGACAGGAGGTTCTGCGTCTGCCCGGGACCAACCGCCCGGTGCGCGTCCGCTTCCTGCCGGTACAGCGAGAAGGTTTCTGGGGCGCAGTCATTGTGCTTGAAGATCTGCAACGAGTGCAGGAACAGGCTCAGCAGGTCAAACTGGCCGCGCTCGGGCGGCTGACCGCCAACATCGCCCATGAGGTGCGCAACCCATTGTCTTCGATTAGCTATGCCACTGAATTACTACAGGAAAATCTGCAAGACCCCGCACAACAACGGCTCTCCCAGATCATTCTCGACAATACCGCCCGCTTGAACCGCATCGTGCAGGATGTGATGCAGCTGAACCGGCGTGACCGGGCAAAATCCGAAGTGCTCGATCTGGCACAATATCTTCCGAGGTTCATTGATGAGTTGTGCCAGACAAAACGCTTGCCACCCGCAACGATAAATATCTCCCTGCCTGCGAAATGCTTGGTAAATTTTGACCGGGGACATCTAGACCAGATATTGTGGAACCTGTGCCACAACGCGCTGCGTTACAGCCAGAACAGGCCCGGCAGCATCGAACTGGAAGCCCGGATTGCCGACGATCGGGTGAGCCTTGAGATACGGGATGACGGCCCCGGGATCGATGTCGAAACGGCACAAAAACTATTCGAACCATTTTTCACCACCGCCGCAGGAGGGACAGGATTGGGACTTTATATTGCGCGTGAACTATGTGATGCCAACGGCGCGATTCTGGAACTCCGCCCGGAAGTGGCAACAGGCGCCTGTTTCCGCATCACCTTCGGAGTGAATCATGCAGTCGCCTGACAGCCGCAGCAAAACAAGCCGCCTTCCTCGTGTGCTCTTGGTCGACGACGAGCCGGATATCCTTGAGTTACTCGAACTGGCACTGGTACGCATGGGGCTGGAGGTCGAACGCGCCAGCAATGTCAGCGACGCCCGCAAACATCTGGACGCGACTCGTTTCGACCTTTGCCTGACTGATATGCGCATGCCCGACGGCGACGGCTTGAGCCTGTTGCATCACATCGCCGAACATAATCTCGATGTGCCGGTTGCAGTAATCACCGCCCACGGCAACACGGAAAACGCGGTGACCGCACTCAAGGCCGGAGCATTCGACTATCTATCCAAACCGGTCGCACTGGATCAGTTGCGCACTCTGGTCAAATCCGCACTCAGACTTCCGCAATCTTTTGATGCAAAAGAAACCTCGGAACGGTCACTACTCGGGAAATCCTCCGCGATGCAGCGGGCGCGCGACCTGATCGATCGCGTGGCACGCAGCCAAGCGCCCATCCATATCAGCGGCGAGTCCGGCAGCGGCAAAGAGCTGGCGGCGCGCCTGATCGTGGAAAAGAGTTCACGGCATGACCGCCCCTTGATCGCGGTGAATTGCGGGGCCATCCCGGAAACACTGATGGAAAGCGAGTTCTTCGGTTATCGCAAAGGTGCATTCACCGGCGCAGACAAGGACCGGGACGGCTTCTTCCAGGCCGCCAACGGCGGTACCCTGCTGCTGGATGAAGTGGCCGATCTGCCGCTGAACATGCAAGTCAAGCTGTTGCGCGCGATACAGGAAAAGAAAGTGCGCAAAGTAGGCGCCACCGAAGAAGAAGCCGTCGATGTCCGCATCATCAGCGCGACACATCACAATCTGGCGGAGCGGGTGCGCCAGGGAAATTTCCGCCAAGACCTGTATTACCGGCTGAACGTGATCTCGTTACAGATGCCCTCGTTGCGCGACATGCGTGACGACATCGGCACGATTGCCCAACAACTGCTGGCCCGGTTGAGCGCTGATGGCGGCGCAATCAAGTTCTCCGCCGACGCTCTGCAGGCGCTCATCCAATACGACTTTCCCGGCAACGTGCGTGAATTGGAAAACATCATCGAGCGGGCGATTGCCTTACATGCCGGGGACATCATCACGCCGGACGATCTGCAACTGCTTCCCGAGGAACCGGCAAAGGGCTCGCAGGAAACCATAACATCCGGCAAATATCCGCTCACCGATTATCTTGATCGGGTCGAACGCTCCGCGATACTGGAGGCACTTGGACAGACCGGCTTCAATCGCACTGCGGCCGCCAAGATACTCGGCGTGACCTTCCGCGCATTGCGTTATCGCATGGAGCGCCTATCGATCACTGACAAGGAGAATGCCGAGTGAAACTTGATACTCAGGGCTGGTTCAGCGGCGTCCGCCGCACCCCCTCCCCAAATTCAGATGTCCGTCCTGCACATACCCGAATCAGTCTGTTGGTCATCCACAACATCAGTTTGCCGCCGGATGAATTCGGCGGACCGGGCATCGACCAGTTGTTCACCAATACCCTGCCTCACGATGCCCATCCCTATTACGAACAATTGCGCGGAGTCCGGGTATCGGCCCACTTCCTCATCCGCCGCACCGGGGAGATCGTGCAATATGTCTCCTGCCACCAGCGGGCCTGGCATGCAGGCGTGTCAGTTTGGCAGGGGCGCGAACGCTGTAACGATTTCTCGATCGGCATCGAGCTCGAAGGAAGTGACTTTATCCCGTTCACCGAACTCCAGTACCGTCGCCTGTCCTATCTGAGCAGACGCTTGAAGAACGCCTTTCCCATCCGCGGGATAGCCGGGCATGCCGACATCGCCCCGCAAAGAAAGACCGATCCGGGCCCCCATTTCGACTGGCAACGATACCTGGATTCACTCTGAAATCCCCCCGTGCAAGCATGCTCCGGCACGGCGATTATCTAGGCCAAAATTCCGCTTGCATAAATCCGGCCATGCACTAGAATTAGCGAAAATTTAAGGGTGGACCACTAGATGTAGTGGTTTTTAGTTAAAAAACGCTTTTGGGTAATACACTCAAAAGCACGGGTATTTAAAGGGGAGTTGTATGTTGCTAGCTTCAGAGAGTATTTCGCCGTCGTTCTCCATGCCTCCGCGCCAAGATTCCGATTCTTCCGTCTCATCCAGCAGCAGTCTGCCTCTTGATCAATACAAGATCATCCGCCGTAACGGCTCGGTTGTTTCATTCGAGCCGAGCAAGATTTCGATCGCGATGACCAAGGCCTTTCTTGCCGTCAATGGCGGGCAGGGGGCGGCATCCGCACGTGTTCGCGAGCTGGTCGAACAATTGACCGCCGGTGTCGTCAATGCCCTGATGCGGCGCCAGCCGCACGGCGGCACCTTCCATATCGAGGACATCCAGGACCAGGTCGAGCTCTCGTTGATGCGCTCTGGCGAGCATGACGTTGCCCGCTCTTATGTACTTTATCGCGAACAGCGCACACGTGAACGCGCCAAAGCAAAGAAGGAAAGCGAATCGGCGCAGCCCGTGATGCAGGTCAAGGAAGATGGCGTCTTGCGGCCACTCGACATCGCCGGGCTATCCACCCAGATCCAGGCTGCTTGTGTCGGCTTGGGCGACGCGGTCGATGCCGAAAAGATCCTCAAGCACACGCTGAAAGATTTGTATGACGGCGTTCCCATCGAGGAAGTACGCAAATGCGCCATTCTGTCGGCGCGCGCCCTGATCGAACAGGATCCGGCCTATGGCTTTGTGACATCGCGCCTTTTGCTGAACAATATCCGTTGCGAGATCTTTGGCGAAGAAGTGCCTCAAGCCGAGATAGCAGCACGTTATGCCGAATATTTCCCCAAATTCATCAAGCGAGGGATCGCCGCGGAATTGCTGGACGAGAAGCTGGCCCAATTCGACTTGGCTCGTCTGGCTAACGAACTTGATCCGGGCCGCGACCTGCAATTCGATTATCTCGGCCTGCAAACCCTGTACGACCGCTACTTCCTGCACATCGAGGACGAACGCATCGAATTGCCGCAAGCGTTCTTTATGCGTGTCGCGATGGGGCTGGCGTTGAACGAGGTTGATCGCGAAGGTCGCGCCATCGAATTCTATCGTCTGCTGTCCAGCTTCAACTTCATGAGCTCGACGCCCACCCTGTTCAACTCCGGGACACGCCGCTCACAACTGTCTTCCTGCTACCTGACCACCGTCGCCGACGATCTCGACGGCATCTATGAGGCGCTCAAGGAGAATGCCCTGCTGTCGAAGTTCGCCGGTGGTCTGGGTAATGACTGGACCAATGTACGCGCGCTGGGCAGCCACATCAAAGGTACCAACGGCAAGTCACAAGGCGTGGTGCCTTTCCTTAAAGTCGTCAACGATACCGCCGTCGCGGTCAATCAGGGCGGCAAGCGCAAAGGCGCGGTATGCGCCTATCTGGAAACATGGCATCTGGATATCGAGGAATTCCTCGAACTGCGCAAGAACACCGGGGATGACCGTCGCCGCACACACGACATGAACACTTCCAACTGGATACCCGACCTGTTCATGAAACGCGTGATGGAAGGCGGCGAGTGGACATTGTTCAGCCCGTCCAATTGCCCGGATCTGCATGATAAATTTGGCGCCGATTTCGAACAGACTTATCTGGCCTACGAAGAAAAGGCCGCCAGAGGCGAGCTGAAGCTGTTCCGCAAGGTGGCGGCAGCCGGATTGTGGCGCAAGATGTTGACTATGCTGTTCGAGACCGGACACCCCTGGATCACCTTCAAGGATCCGTGCAACGTGCGTAGCCCGCAACAGCATGTGGGCGTGGTACACAGCTCCAATCTGTGCACGGAAATCACGCTGAACACCTCGGACACGGAGATCGCGGTCTGCAATTTGGGCTCGGTCAACCTGGCCGCCCATCTCTATCCGCAAGGACATGAGAAATTCGGTCAGCTCGACCATGACAAGCTGAAACGCACCATCACCACCGCGATGCGCATGTTGGATAACGTGATCGACATCAACTATTACGCGGTCAAAAAAGCGCGCGATGCCAACCTCAAGCATCGTCCGGTCGGCATGGGCATCATGGGCTTCCAGGATGCACTGCATGAGTTGCGCGTACCGTATGCCTCCGATGTCGCGGTCGAATTCGCTGACCGCTCGATGGAAGCGGTGTGTTATTACGCCTACCTCGCCTCCACCGAGCTGGCTGAAGAGCGCGGCCGTTATGCAAGTTATCGCGGCAGCCTGTGGGACAAGGGCTTGCTCCCCCAGGACACCGTCGAACTGTTGCGCACATCGCGCGGCGGATACGTCGAACTGGACGATTCCGCCACGCTGGACTGGAATGTTTTGCGCGCCCGCATCAAACAACACGGAATGCGCAACTCGAATTGTGTGGCAATCGCACCAACTGCCACGATCTCCAATATCGTCGGGGTGTCCGCCAGTATCGAGCCGACCTACCAGAACATCTTCGTCAAATCGAATCTGTCCGGCGAATTCACCATCATCAATGAACATCTGGTGAGAGACTTGAAGGCACTGGGCTTATGGGATGAGGTGATGATCGCCGACCTCAAATATTTCGACGGTAGCCTGGCCAAGATAGACCGCATCCCGGCGGAATTGCGCAGCCTCTATGCAACGGCTTTCGAAGTCGAGCCAAAATGGCTGATCGAGGCTGCTGCGCGGCGCCAGAAGTGGATAGATCAGGCGCAATCCCTGAACATTTACATGTCCGGCGTATCCGGCCGCAAGCTCGACGAGACCTATAAGCTGGCATGGTTGCGCGGATTGAAGACCACCTATTATCTGCGCACCATGGGAGCCACCTCGGCCGAGAAATCCACATCGAAAGCGGGGTCCCTGAATGCCGTATCAAGTGGAAGCGGTGGCGAGGTTTCCGCATCACCGGTGGTCGAAGAGGCGAAATTCTGCTCGATCGACAATCCGGAATGCGAGGCCTGTCAGTAACGACTGAAATACGCGGGCTCAGCCGTTTGAGCGGCTAGCCCCGCGCGATCCCATCTACAAGGTTCATCACATCTTGTGTTGAACAGCGGCAGCAAAGGAATGAATATGCTAAATTTTGAAGACGACATGACATCCGCACCGGCACCGGCTGGTGCGCACGTGGCATTGATGGGGAATACATCCCCCTTGGAAAACAACGTGAACGAACATACTTACACTATCGCATCCGTCTCCACCGGGCGTATCCGCGTGGAAGACAAGCGCATCATCAACAGCAGCGCCGATGTGAATCAGCTGGTTCCGTTCAAATACAAGTGGGCATGGGAGAAATATCTGGCCGGTTGCGCCAACCACTGGATGCCGCAAGAGATCAACATGTCCGCCGACATCGCCTTGTGGAAGAACCCCAATGGCCTGACTGATGACGAGCGTCGCCTGGTCAAACGCAATCTCGGCTTCTTCACCACGGCAGACAGCCTGGCCGCGAACAACATCGCCCTTGGCACCTATCGCCACATCACCAATCCGGAGTGCCGCCAGTTCCTGCTGCGTCAGGCCTTTGAGGAAGCGATCCATACCCACGCCTATCAGTACATCGTGGAAAGCCTCGGCTTGGATGAAGGCGAAGTGTTTAACATGTACCACGAGGTTCAAAGTATCCGTGACAAAGATGAATTCCTGCTGCCGTTCATCGATGTTCTGACCAATCCCGAATTCAAAACGGGCACACCGGAAAACGACCAGAAGCTGCTGCGCAGCCTGATCGTGTTCGCCTGCATCATGGAAGGCCTGTTCTTCTATGTCGGTTTTGTGCAGATCCTGGCACTGGGACGCCAGAACAAGATGACCGGCGCTGCGGAACAGTATCAGTACATCCTGCGCGATGAGTCCATGCACCTGAATTTCGGGGTGGATGTGATCAACCAGATCAAGCTGGAAAACCCCCATCTGTGGACTCCGGCGTTCCGCGAAGAGATTCGCGGGCTGATTCAGAAAGGGGTCGAGCTGGAATACCGCTATGCCGAAGACACCATGCCGCGCGGCGTCTTGGGCCTGAATGCCGGGATGTTCAAAGAATATCTGCGTTTCATCGCCAACCGTCGCTGCCAACAGATCGGTATCGACATCCTGTACCAGGGAGCAACGAACCCATTCCCCTGGATGGCTGAAATGATCGACCTCAAGAAAGAAAAGAACTTCTTTGAGACACGCGTCACCGAATACCAAACGGGCGGAGCCTTGTCGTGGGACTAGCATAAACCCCGCGGTGACTGGCATGCCGCATCGGCACCCCGATCGACGCAACAAGTAAATGCCAATGCAAAACGGCCTCTCTTCCCGGGAGGCCGTTTTTATTCACCACCCGAAAAACGCCGGACAAATACACGCCTCCATAAAACCCGTCTGAATATATAGGCCTATATATAGGCCCCCTTCTCATCAGATTTTGATCCCTGCGAGCTCGCACCAATCAAGCATCCGTCCATAACCCGCAGTCAAAAATCCCCGCCCCTTTACCCCGCATCGCCTACAACCACAAGGAATTCGCGCCATCGCAATGGTGATGCACAGATAAAATCTCACGCGCCGCGCCGCAACTCCCGATGCAAGACCGAGAGAAAACGGGGCGACAAGAATTTTTCGATGCCAGAATAAAAAATGTTTTGTATTCGCAAAAAAAATTGCGAAAAATGCATAAAGATTATTGACAGCAAGCATAAATAAGATATAGTCGCAACCACTAAATGCAGTGTGAATTTTGCCTAATTTGACTAACTGTAGTAACCGTATAAAGGGGAGCCGCTTGCACCGTCTGATGTCAATAACGCAAAGAAAATTTGCGCTTATTTTCAGCATTACTAGAATGCAAATGGCTAGCCGACTCCTCAATAAAGCAACGCATTTCCCAAACACTTCCAGCTATCAATCCAAGCAGTTATCGTTGATTGGCTCCTCATTCGGTCAAAGCAACAGCAACAATCGCCCACGCCCAAATCGACCCGTCTCTCCGATTCTTATTAGTCTCGGCACTTCACTGATGCGACTCAGCGCTGAAGCAACGCGATTTGTCAAAGTCATATGCGCACAGCTTGGCATTGGCCAAGAACAACAACGACCGTCAGCAAAGCGTCGCGCGCCGCAGGTGATGGATTTTTTTCGGTCTTAGGGGCTGCTTCGGCAGCCTCTGTTTCGAGAGCTTCAGTTATGCCGCTTTGCGGTATACAGAAGGTGTAGTGGTGATTGTGTTGTACTTTGTTAACTTTAAAGGAGGTTGAAATGGCAGCAGCTAAAAAAACCGCAGCAAAGAAACCTACAGCTAAAAAAGCTGTAGCAGCAAAGAAACCAGCAGCTAAAAAAGTTGCGGCCAAAAAGCCAGTAGCTAAAAAAGCTGTAGCAGCAAAGAAACCAGCAGCTAAAAAAGTTGCGGCCAAAAAAGTTGCGGCCAAAAAGCCAGTAGCTAAAAAAGCTGTAGCAGCAAAGAAACCAGCAGCCAAAAAAGTTGCGGCCAAAAAGCCAGTAGCTAAAAAAGCTGTAGCAGCAAAGAAGCCCGCGCCGGTGGCAAAGCCTGTTGTAGCCGCCACACCAGCACCATCTGCACCAGCGCCAGTACGTCCAGCTGCGACTTGGCCCTTTCCTACACCCGGCATCAGCAAGCCGAATTGATGGAAGGTCGTGAGACAGCCCCTAATCCATTAGGGGCTGATTCACGCTGTATTTTTCTCGATTTTTTAGGGTGCGCATCTTTAAATTGCCCGCCAAATGATCATGCCGCGGGTTGATAAGCGAGTCCCCTACAAAAAAGCTACCCAGCCGAGTTCCGATTCGGTCAGGTTTGCTTCATATATTTGTAGTTAGCAATATCGGGAATTTGTTCGCGCAAAAAACAGGGCGAGCCACATTCCCTGTTCCGAGGCTTACTCGGCGAGACGAAGACTGTATTGGGTAACGGGCGAAGCACTGTTCTTGTCATATGCGATACCCGCCTCCACGCCCGCTCTGGCGATACTGACTGCGTCCGCATCAAGCGGATAAGCGTGATACATGGCCCCCAGCGAGAACTCATGGCCCGAGCCGATGGCCCAATATTGGGTATATTCGAACACCTCGCGCATGGAGTAAATCCCGTATATTCCCGAACTATTCGCGATCAATGCTGTAATTTGGCTGGATTCGTACGGATCGTCTTCATCCTCCTTGGGATTCAGGAAACACTCCTCCTTCAGGATGGGATGCAGTTTGCGAAAGGTTTCAAAGATGGCTGCCTTGCTGTTAAGCTGCACTTCTGAGGCTTTGGCAAGCAGATTGGCAAGGACCAAGTGGTGCGCAGCGCTGCCACAAACACCGACGTAACTGTCTCCGATTTTCAATATCTTGTCGTGAGAAGCGTCTTGGGATGCATGCAACCGGGTATTACCGAAAGTAGTTAAAGTGTCTGCCGCGATAGCGACGACCCCATTTTTTCTGACCGCAACGATAGTCGTCATGAAGGCTCCCGATATTTTTCCGGCATTTTACCACTGATGCTGTACAGCACCCCTCTCCCCTACGTCGCCCATGCCGGCGGATACTACGCGGCTATCGCCCAATTGCCCTGGGCCACGTGGCTCGACAGCGGCGGCATGGGGCGTTATGACATCCTGGTCGCGCAACCCGTCGCCACACTCACTACGCGCGCCGAACTTACCGAGATCAACGATCGCGCCGGTCGCCACCTCTCCGCTGATGACCCGTTCACACTGTTACGCAGACAGCTGGGTGCGCCCATCCCAAACATCCGTGATATCCCGTTTTGCGGGGGAGCGCTGGGCTATTGGGGTTATGACCTTGCCCGCCGTTGGACCAAGCTACCCGTGCGATCCCGGCAGACAGAGCAGACAGTGCCTGACATGGCGGTCGGTATCTTCGACTGGGCAATCGTGATCGATCATCATGAGCAGGAAGCGCGCTTGGTCTCGAGGTTACTTGCCCCCGAGACCGCCGACATCTTGCCGACGATACTGGCACGTCTGCACACCCCTCCTCCCCCCCGCCAGGACGACCTCCGGATCACCAGCCCGCTCCATTCCAATCTCTCGCATGACGAATACCGCCTCGCTTTCGCCAAGATACAAGACTATCTGAATGCCGGAGACTGTTATCAAGTCAACCTGGCTCAGCGTTTTACCGCCGACGCCACAGGCGATGCACTTTCCGCATATCTGGCACTGCGCACACTCACCCCTTCCCCCTACGCCGCGTTCCTGAACCTCCCGTATGCGCAGATCCTCAGCGCTTCCCCGGAACGATTCCTGTCTGTGCGCAGCGGCAAAGTCGAGACCAAACCGATCAAGGGCACCCGTCAACGCGGAACAGATGCCCAGCATGACGCATGCCTGAAACAGGACCTGCGCAACAACAGCAAGGATCGTGCGGAGAATTTGATGATTGTCGACCTGTTGCGCAACGACTTGAGCCGAAGCTGCGCATTAGGCTCGGTACAGGTACAAAAATTGTTCGAGGTCGAAAGTTATGCCAATGTGCACCATCTGGTCAGCACCATATCCGGCGAGTTGGCAGCAGATAAAGATGCCTTGGCCTTGCTACGAAACTGCTTCCCCGGGGGCTCCATCACCGGCGCCCCCAAACAACGCGCGATGGAGATCATAGCCCAGCTTGAACCACAAAGACGGGGCCTCTATTGCGGTGCTATCGGTTATATCGGATGGGACGGCGACATGGATAGCAATATCGCCATCCGCACCCTGATCCACGCCAATGGTGAGATTCACTTCTCGGTCGGGGGCGGCATCGTGGCAGACTCAAACGTCGAGCAAGAATATCAGGAGACGCTGGACAAAGC
Source organism: Gallionellaceae bacterium (assembly GCA_030823955.1). GTDB lineage: Bacteria > Pseudomonadota > Gammaproteobacteria > Burkholderiales > Gallionellaceae > PALSA-1006. The sequence continues at coordinate 17,520 of JAVBYO010000011.1, read as the reverse complement.
CGCCGGCATCTTCAAGACGCTTGCCCTCTTCCAGAACAAGACCTAGAAAGCAGCACATTACCCATTCTTGATCGAATCAAACCCACCACCCTACTTACAGCACAGATATCCCGCACTTTGCGAGTAGCACGATTGCGACAAAATAAACCACGCAGTATCAGTCCATTAGATCAAAAACTAGCGATTCCAGCCATACTGCCGCCCGGTTTTGCATAGAGGAGGCGCGGCACATTGTGCAAAAAAAGACGCCGCAAGCTATCCGCCGCCATCGTCCAAAGTGTATATTCCGCCTATCGCCACTGACGCAGCGTGAACTTGATCGTCTTGAGCGAACTCGAAAAAGGATAAAAGCCGCTGGATTGCCGCGCTATTTGCCTTATGAGTAAATCTCACGACTTGCTACGATGCGATTGATTCCCAAGTAAGCCGTCTTGAAAATGGAGCCTGAGTTATGTTCGTGATTCTTGGATACATCATTGTGTCCGCCAGCGTCTTTGGCGGCTTTGCCTTGGCCGGTGGACACATGGCAGCGTTATTCCAGCCGGTAGAACTGCTCATGATCGGTGGTGCCGCCGTCGGCGCGTTCTTGGTCGGCAATAGCGGCAAGGCCATCAAAGCCACGTTAAAGGCCCTGCCCACCGTCCTCAAAGGCTCCAAATACAGTAAAGACAGCTACATGGAACTGATGGCGCTGCTCTACGAATTACTGGGCAAAGTGCGCAAAGAAGGCCTCATGTCCATCGAGGGCGATGTTGAGAGACCGGAAGAAAGCCCGATCTTCGCCAAATACCCCAAGATACTCTCCGACCACCATGTGGTGGAGTTCATTACAGACTACCTGCGCATCATGGTGAGCGGTAACCTCAACGCCATGGAGATCGAGAACCTGATGGACGTTGAGATCGAAACCCATCATCACGAAGCCCTGATGCCGGCGCACATCGTCGCAAAACTCGGCGACGGCATGCCCGCATTCGGTATCGTCGCAGCAGTTATGGGGGTGGTGCACACCATGGAATCGGTCGGCCTCCCGCCCGCAGAGCTGGGCATCTTGATCGCCCACGCACTGGTGGGTACCTTCCTGGGTATCTTGCTGGCCTACGGTTTCGTTGGGCCACTGGGAACCCTGCTCGAACAAAAAGCCGAAGAATCCACCAAGATGTTCCAGACCATCAAAGTGACGTTGCTCGCCAATCTGAATGGCTATGCACCGGCGATGGCAGTCGAATTCGGTCGCAAGGTGCTGACCTCGGCCGAGCGCCCGGGCTTCACCGAATTGGAAGATCACGTCAAACAAAAACGCTGATCCTAGCGTGATCAAGCGAACCGCGGAATGTAGTCATGTCGACTGAAGAAAAACGACCGATCGTCATCAAGCGCATCAAGAAGGTGACCGGAGGGGCACACGGCGGCGCATGGAAGATCGCCTATGCCGACTTCGTCACCGCGATGATGGCCTTCTTCCTGCTGATGTGGCTGCTGGGTTCCACCACCAAAGGTGACCTGAACGGCATCTCGGAATACTTCAAGACCCCGCTCAAAGTCGCCATGATGGGCGGGGACGGCAGCGGGGATGCTTCCAGTATCATCAAGGGGGGCGGCAACGACCTCAGCAAATCCGCCGGCCAGGTAAAAAACGGCGAAATCCCCGCTGAAAAGAAAATGATCACGCTCAAAGCGGCGACTGAAGAGTTGGTGCGCTTGGAACGAATGAAGGAGCTGGACAAGCTCAAAGAGCTGAAGAAGAACATCGAAAAAGCCATCGACAACAACGAGAAACTCAAGCCGTTCAAGAACCAGATCCTGCTGGACATCACCACCGAAGGCCTGCGCATCCAGATCGTGGACGAAAAAAACCGCCCCATGTTCAAGATCGGCCGCTCTGAACTCGAGCCTTATACCAAGGACATCCTGCATGAGATCGGCAAGACCATGAATGAGATGCCCAACAAAGTCAGCCTGAGCGGACACACCGATGCGCGGCCCTATTCCTCGGACAGAAGAGGCCTCAGCAACTGGGATCTTTCGTCTGATCGGGCGAACTCCTCGCGGCGCGAATTGATTGCTGGCGGCATGGATGAAAGCAAGGTCGTGCGCGTAGTCGGCATGTCCTCTGCGGTGTTATTCGACAAGACCGACCCGTTCAATCCGATCAATCGCCGCATCAGCATCATCGTGATGAACAAAGAAGCCGAATTGGCGGCACAACATGACGGAGGCCAGGTGGAGCTGGATGCCGAGACCGAAATCGGGCAAAAGATACCGGGGGCAAGCGGAGTATCCGCCACAGCCGCGTCCGCCACACCGGATACCGCAGCACCGCTCGCCGTCCCCGCCGCACACTAGACCCAGACTCCCTCCCCCACTCGAAATACCGGTATCCCGCCAAAAAAGCCTTCTATTCCCCGGATCGGGGACAGTGGGAACGCGCTAAAGTTCAGTATGTGCCATATCACTTGAGCAAAACAGGCTAAAGATTTGTTTGACCTTGCCGTTATCAGGACTAAGCGAGAAAGAAGCATCAACAATCATCGTATTTGAAAGGGGTAAACATGAATAACTGGTGGCGTTCACTGTCTCTAAAAAACAAGCTGCAGATCCCCATCCAGCTCGTTCTGGTAATCATCATGGTGTCTACCCAACGCTGGGCATTCGACCAGTTCGAGAACCGCATCCTGCTTGAGGCGCAACAAAAGGCCAAAGTCACGGCTGACGGGGTGGTCAACGGCTTGAACATGCTGATGCTCAATGGACTCATCAGTGACGTCGATCAACGCAAGCTCTACGTCAAAAAAATGGGCTCTACCGAAAAGGTGGTCGAATTGCGCGTCATCCGCGGCAAAGCCGTGCAGGATCAGTTCGGCCCGGGTTTACCCGAAGAGCAGCCCACCGACGAACTGGACAAAGCCGCCCTCAACTCCGGAACGGAGCAAAGCCGACTCAGCCATGAAGACGGCAAAGACGTTTTGCGTGTCGTCGTTCCGTTCATCGCCAAGAAGGATTTTCGCGGCACCGACTGTCTGCAATGCCATATCGTGCCGGAAGGCACCGTCAACGGCGCGGCCAGCGTCACACTTAACCTGCAGGAAGAATATGCCCTGATGAGCCAGGCCAGTCTCTGGCTATGGGGCGGGCAGATACTGCTACAGATCTTCCTGTTCTTCATGATCGGGTGGATCATTGATCGCGTCACCTATCCCACCAAAGAGCTGCAACAGACCATGCTCAAGATGCATGCCGATGGCGACCTGACCAAACGTGTGCCGATCCGCAGCTCGGATGAGATCGGACAGACCGGCATGGCTTTCAATGAACTGGCAAAGAATTTTCAGACTATCGTCGGACAGATGCATGGTTATGCCGAGCAGGTAGTCACTTCCGCCCACGCATTGGCTTCCGACACGGCTGACATCGTCAGCGGCTCCCAGCGTCAAAGTGATGCGGCAGCCAATACTGCCAGCGCGGTCGAAGAAATGAGCGTCAGCATCGCTTCCGTCGCCGACAATGCCACTCAGGTCGCCAGCCTTTCCACCGAAAGCATGGAGCGCGCCAACAAGGGACAAACCAGCCTGAATGAGATGATGGGCGAAATCGCACAAGTGGAGACCGCCGTACGCATGATGGCCGAGTCGGTGAGCGCCTTCGTCAAGAGCACCCAAACCATCACCAGCATGACGCAACAGGTACGCGACATCGCCGAACAGACCAACCTGCTGGCTTTGAACGCCGCCATCGAAGCGGCCCGTGCCGGCGAACAGGGGCGCGGTTTTGCCGTGGTAGCGGATGAAGTGCGCAAACTGGCCGAAAAATCGGCCCAGTCCGCCAGTCAGATCGACGTGGTCACCAAGACACTGGGCGACCAGAGCGAACAGGTAGAGCGCAATGTGCAAAGCGGCCTGCAATCGTTGCAAAGCAGCCAGAAACACATGGAAGAAGTCGCCATCGTCCTGGTACAGGCCAATCAGGCTGTCACCAGTGTCAACGCCGGCGTGGATGACATCACCGTATCCGTCAACGAACAGAAACGCGCCAGTCAGGACATCTCGCGCAACGTCGAAAACATCGCCCATATGGCCGAAGCGAACTACACCTCGGTACAGGGGGCAGTACAGGCCGTGAGCATGATGGAACAGGTGGCGGAACAACTGAAAAAGAGCGTCGAACACTTCAAGGTGTAAGCAATCGATCCGGGCTGACGGAGTCGGGCGGGAGAACCGTCCGGCCTGATCGGGAACCCGAAAGGAGCAACAAAATGAAGACATGGTGGCACGGACTCGCGTTACGCAACAAACTGCAAATCCCCACGCAACTGGCGTTGCTGGCGGTGCTCACCTGCGCGCAGATGTGGGTGATGGCGCAGTTCGAGCAGCGTATGGTACTTAGCGCGGCGCAGAATGCCCAGAGCAGCGCCATGCAATCGTTCCTGGCACTCAACGGCATGATGCTGAACGGCAGTATCAGTGATGCGGCGACGCGCGCCACTTTCCTGAAAAAAATGAACACCCAGGACGGCGTGCAGGATTTTCATCTGGTCCGCTCCAAATCGACCATCGAGTCTTTTGGTGCAGGCTTGGAGGAAGAAAACAAAAGTGACGAACTGGATCAGGCTGCCATCAGCAGCAATACGGTACAGACGCGCTTCCGCAATGACGATAGCCACAGTGTGCGTGTCGTTGTCCCCATTCCCGCAGGACAAAACTTCCACGGCACCAACTGCCTGCAATGCCACGTGGTGCCCGAAGGCACCGTAACCGGCGCGGTCAGCCTGACCGTCAATCTGGAACAGGAAAAACAGGCCCTCGACAAACTGAATGCCGTTTTATGGGGCGGGCAACTCGGCCTGCAAGTGCTGCTGTTCTTCTTCATCGGTGCATTGATACGCAACGTCACTGAGCCGGCCCACCAACTGGAGCAAACCATACTACTCATCAAGGCGCATGGCGATCTTTCCAAGCGCGCCCCCGTGAGCAGCGGCGACGAGATCGGGCGTATCGCCGGTGCATTCAATGCGCTGGTGGATAACTTTCAGCAGATCGTACGCGAAGTGCATGCCCATGCCGACCGGGTCGGCAATTCGGCAGGACAACTTTCCGCCAATGCCCGTCAGGTCGCCGACAATTCACAACATCAAAGTGACGCAGCAGCCAGTACCGCCAGTGCGGTCGAAGAAATGAGCGTCAGTATCGCCTCGGTCGCCGACGCCACCAATGAAGTGGCCCATCTTTCGCAGGACAGCCTGGCCCGCGCCAACAGCGGACAGCAGAACTTGCAACAGATGATAGGCGAGATCAACCGCGTGGAGACGGCAGTCACCCAGATGGCCGAGTCGGTAGAAGCATTCGTCAAGAGTTCGCAAAGCATCACCAGCATGACGCAACAGGTGCGCGACATCGCCGAGCAGACCAACCTGCTGGCCTTGAACGCCGCCATCGAAGCGGCCCGTGCCGGTGAACAGGGTCGCGGCTTTGCCGTGGTCGCGGACGAAGTGCGCAAATTGGCGGAAAAATCGGCGCAATCGGCCAGCCAGATCGACGTGGTGACCAAGGCACTGGAAGAACAGAGCGAACAGGTCGAACGTAGCGTCCAGAGCGGCCTGCAATCCCTGCGCTCCAGCCAGGTCCACATCGACAGTGTCGCCAGTGTATTGGTACAGGCCAACGCATCCGTGACCGGAGTCAATGCCGGTGTGGACAACATCACCACCTCGGTGAACGAACAAAAACTGGCCAGTCAGGAGATCGCCCGCAACGTGGAGAATATCGCCAGCATGGCCGAAGGCAACAATGCCGCCGTGCAACAGACCGTGCAATCCGTACAAGAGATGGAACAACTGGCGGCGGCATTAAAAGAAAGCGTCGGGCGCTTTAAGGTCTGACCCGGCCAGTCGTGCCGCAAAATGAAATGATGGAGAAAGCGGCAGTTGTTTGACTGATAAACAACGACTCGACTGGATTAAAGTCGATACAGGACAAACGCCGAGTAGCGACAACGGATACATCTCCGGCCCCAAAGCCGGTGACGGATAGTGAAGTAACTGTGGCAAGGCATGAGGTAAGGAGCTCCATACCTCATCCAAATAAAGAATAGGAGAATGACGATGCTGGGTAATCTGACAATCAAAATGCGCCTGATCATGCTGGTCGTGTTGCTGCTGGCGCTATCCATCCTGATCGGCGGCTTGGGCATGTATGCCACCAGCCACGCCGACGCCGGGATGGCCGACATGTATGAACACAACCTGATTCCGACGGCACAGTTGGGCGACATCGCCAGCAAAAATCTGCGCAACCGTCTTGCCGTAGCCAATGCGGTGATACAGCCGGAACACATCGCCGAGGACCTCAAGGAGATCGAAGAGAATCGAGCCGCCATCCAGAAAATATGGGACAGCTATCTGAGCACACCGCTGACCGAGAACGACAAGATCCTGGTGGATAAATTCGCCGCCGCGCGCAAGCGCTTCGTGGAAGAGGGCCTGAAACCCGCAGAAGCCGCGATGCAGGCCGGCAATCTCGACGAAGTCAAACGCATCCAAGTGCAACATCTCCGCCCGCTGTACGGTCCGATGAAAGAAGCCCTGGACGCCCTGATCGAGATGCAGACGACCGAGGCCAAGGAAACCCACGATGAGGCAGATGCCAGCTATAAAAGTATGCGTATGATCTCGATCACGCTGATGTTGGCCGGAGCGGCACTGGGTGGCGCTCTGGGTTATTCCATCATTGCCGGTATATCGCGCTCCACCGGCGACATGCGCGAAGCGATGACCCGTACCGCAAGCGATGGCGACCTTACCCGCCGCGTCCCGGTACACGGCACGGATGAGATCGCCCAGTCTGCACTCGCTTACAACTCGCTGCTGGATAGTTTCCGCAAGGTCATTGACCATGTCCACCGCAGCGCGGACAGTGTGATCGATACGGCCACCCAGCTATCAACCTCCTCCACCCAGATCACCCAGGGCTCACAGGCACAAAGTGAAGCGGCCGCATCGACCGCGGCAGCCGTGGAAGAAATGACCGTCAGCATCACCTCGGTATCCTCGAACACGAATGAAGTGCGCAAGCTCTCCGACCAAAGTCTGGAAAAGACCCGTGCCGGCAATCAAAGCACCGGCGAGATGATCAAAGATGTGAGCCAAGTCGAGACCACCGTCAACCAGATCGCCAGCTCGGTCAACGAGTTCATCACCAGCGCACGCACTATCGCCAGTATGACGCAACAGGTCAAAGACATTGCCGACCAGACCAACCTGCTGGCCCTGAACGCGGCCATCGAAGCGGCACGTGCCGGCGAACAGGGACGCGGCTTTGCCGTGGTGGCGGATGAAGTGCGCAAACTGGCCGAAAAATCCGCCCAGTCCGCGGGCGAGATCGACCGCATCACCCAATCGCTGGAACAGCAATCGACCTCGGTCGAGAAATCGGTACAGGACGGCCTGCGTTCCCTGCAATCGACCCAGCGTCATGTGGATGAAGTCTCCTCCGTATTGGAAGAAGCCGGCAATGCCGTGGAAAGATCCAGCGCCGGAGTGAGTGATATCGCCTCCTCGGTGGCCGAGCAGAGTCTCGCCAGCAACGAGATCGCCCGCCACGTCGAAAGCATCGCGCAGATGGCCGAAGAGAACCATGCCGCCATCGCCCAGTCGGAACAGGGCATCGTACAGCTGGGCGAATTGGCACGCGACCTGCAGGCTGCGGTGAGCAAGTTCAAAGTGTAGCTTGCAGCAGGAACAAATAAAAATAACAGGCATCATTAGGAGAGCGCATCGTGAGAAACAATCAACCCGTAAGCAACGTCGAGTACCAGTTGCCGGATGGCGTGTTCATCGTGTCACGCACCGATACACGCGGCATCATCACGTTCTGCAACAAAGACTTCATCACCGCCAGCGGTTTTTCGCTGGAGGAGATCATGGGGCAGCCGCACAACATCCTGCGCCATCCCGATATGCCGGTGGAAGCCTTCGCCGACCTGTGGGCCACACTGAAGGGCGGGGAACCCTGGCACGGCCTGGTCAAGAACCGCCGCAAGGACGGCAGTTATTATTGGGTCGTGGCGGATGCCAGCCCGATTATGGAAAACGGCCAATGCGTAGGCTATGTCTCGGTACGCACCAAACCGGCTCGGGCTGCCGTCGAGGCCGCCGAAGCCTTGTACCGCAAATTCCGCGAAGGCCGCCAGGGCAATCTTGAGATCCATAAAGGCCAGGCGCGTAAACCCCGCCGCTGGTGGACAAGATTTATTCCGGAACGTCTGGGGCCGCGCCTATGGCTGGCCTTCGGTGTGTTGTTGACGGCACTGGTATTCGATGGCGGACAAGGTTATCTGGCATTGAAACATGCCGACGAGGCATTCGCCGATGTCGCCACCCGGCGCGTCCCACTGGCCGTGGATGTCTACAAGATCAGTGAACACGCCAGCAACACCCGCACCCAGATCCTGTTGGCGTTGCAGCATGACCCGGAAGGACGCGTGGCCGCGATGCACGACCATGGCATCAGCAGACATCTGGAAGCGATCGATCGCAATCTAGGCGACGTGCAGGATCATCTCGATGATTACAGCAAAGGTGTACGTTCCGAGGCGGGCAAACAACGCCTTGCCGCATTACAGACCGCCATCGCGACCTATCGCGACGAAGCCGCGCTGCCGACTCGTGCCGCCTTGGGTGATGGCCGTTATGAGGAAGCCGAACGACTGCTGTTGAAGAAAGTGAATCCGCTGATGGATGAGCTGACAGCAAAGACTCAGGCACTGGCAGAACATGAATATATGAGCATCCAGAATGCCTCCAAACAGATCTCGGAGGAGACCGAACATTCGACACTGCTGCTGTTCATCTCCATCATCGCCAGCATGGCCATCATGCTGGTCTACAGCCAGCGTCTGATCCGCAATGTAACCAGGACCGCTCGCGATCTGCGTGATGTCATGGCCCAAGCAGTGGCGAACGGCGATCTGACACTGCGCGCACCCGCGACAAAAGGCCGCGACGAGATCGCCGAGATATCCAAAGCGTTCGACCAGTTGATGATCAACGTCGGTGCCAGCATATACGATGTCAAACACGGCTCGATCGAGATGCAGACTGCCGCCAAGATGCTGGCCGGCTCGGCCGACGAAGTGAACCAGAGTTCGCAAGCGCAGAACGAGTCGGCTGCTTCGACCGCAGCGGCAGTCGAGGAAGTCACCGTCAGTATCGGTATGGTGGCGGACAATGCCGCCGAGGTGGGACGTCAGGCCAAAGAAAGTGCCGACCTGACACGCGAAGGCAACCGTAATGCCGATGCCATGGTGGCCGAAATCAACAGTATCGAGCAAGTGATGCGCCAGGTGGAACAGTCGGTGCATGAGTTCATCGAGCGCGCCCACACCATCACCGGCATGACGCAACAGGTCAAGGACATCGCCGACCAGACCAACCTGCTGGCCCTGAACGCGGCCATCGAAGCGGCACGCGCCGGCGAACAGGGACGCGGCTTTGCCGTGGTGGCGGATGAGGTGCGTAAATTGGCGGAAAAGTCCGCACAATCGGCCAACGAGATCGACCGCATCACGCGCGAACTGGACACCCAGTCCGGCCAAGTGGAGAAAACCATCGAGCAAGGCGTGCATTCCATCCAGGCGACGCAGAAGAACGTACAGCAGGTGTCCAGCCTGATGTTGCAGGCTGGCGACGCGGTGGAGCGTGCTACCACGGGTGTGGGCGACATCGTCCATGCCGTGCAGGAGCAAAAAGTGGCGACCGACATGATCGCCAACCACATCGAGGGTATCGCCCAGATGGCGGAAAAAAACTATGCCGCGGTGGCGAACACCCGTGAAAGTATCGTGATGCTGGAAGCACTGTCTCACCAATTGAGACTGTCTTCTGAACGCTTCAAGATTTGATGAAATGAGAAGGGTAAAGGGAGAAGGGAGAAGGGTAAAACCTCTCTTCGATTTCGGGACGCAGGGCTTTTGCTCTTCCCCCTTCCCTCTTCCCCCTACTCCAATTAGAAGGAGGGCATGATGTCCGATTTATTGAGAAATATCGATGCGCGTACCAAGCTGGCGGGGAACAACAAGCTTGAGATTCTGATGTTCACGCTGGGCCTGGATCTGCGCAGCAAGCGGCGCGAGACCTATGGCATCAACGTGTTCAAGGTGCGCGAAGTGATGCGGGTGCCGGAGATCACCCAGTCACCCGACATGCCCAACGCGGTGGAAGGCATGGTGAGCCTGCGCGGCGCACTGGTGCCGGTCATCGACCTTGCCAAATATGTCGGCGTACAGACCGACCTGAAGCCCAGCATCATGATCGTGACCGAATATAACGGCCATACCCAGGGCTTTCTGGTCGAAGCGGTCGACACCATCCTGCGCCTGGACTGGTCCTCGATGCGTGTCCCGCCGGAGATGCTCAACTCCCAGACCGGCGGTCTGGTCACGGCTGTCACCGAGCTGCCGGACAAGCGCCTGGTGATGATGATGGACGTGGAAAAAGTATTGTCCGAGACCGGCCATTTCGGCGACGACGACCTGATCGCCAAGAGTGTACAGCCGCTCAATATCGCCAATCGCACCGTGTTCTTCGCCGACGACTCGTCCGTGGCACGCAAACAGATCGAAAAGACACTGGATGCGATGAATGTGAAATACATTTCTGCCGTCAACGGCAGCCGCGCCTGGATGGAACTGAAGAAGATCGCCGACTATGCCGACGCTTCGCACATCCCGGTCACCGACATGATCCAGGTCATCCTCACCGATGTGGAGATGCCGGAGATGGACGGTTACATGCTGACCCGCAAGATCAAGGAAGACAAGCGTTTCTCCAAGATCCCAGTACTGATGCACTCCTCTTTGTCCAGCGATTCGAACATGCAACTCGGCAAAGCGGTCGGCGTCGACGAATACGTACCGAAGTTCGAACCACAGAAACTGGCGCAGACACTTGCCCGTCTGCTTACTTGATTAGGAGCCGATCATGTCATTCACAGAATTAACATCGAACCACAATGAAGATGGTGGCTTGCTCGACTCGGTCGATGCGCGCACCAATCTGGCCGGCTCCAACAAGATGGAGATCCTGTTGTTCTCCATCGGCTCGAACGAAGTGTTCGGCATCAATGTGTTCAAGGTAAAAGAAGTCACCCGTGGCGTGCGCATCACCAAGACCCCGAACATGCCACACGGCGTGGACGGCATAGTCAGCCTGCGCGGCCACGTGATGCCGGTTCTGAACCTGTCCCGATTCATGGGACTGGGCAATCCGGACGAACAACACGTGATGATGGTGGCGGAATACAGCCGCCATGTGCTGGGCTTTCTGGTGCGCGATGTGGATCGCATCATCCGTGTGGATTGGAACAAGGTCCGCGCCGCCGAAGGCATGGTGAGCGGGAACTCGCACCTGATCACCGCCATCACCGAACTCGCCAATGGCAGTCTCGTTTCCATTCTCGATGTCGAGCAGATCATGGCCAGCGCCTTCGGTGAAGATGTGGTCGGCTCGGTGGAGAAAGTCGAAGGAGGCCATGAAAAGTCCGTCTTTTTCGTGGATGACTCCGCGGTCGCCCGTAAGAAAATAGCGGAACTGTTAGACAAGATGGGCGTGAAACATGTGCAGGCGCATAACGGACTCGAAGGCTGGCAACGGCTGCAAGGCTTGGCCGAATCGGCCGGCAATTCGGGACTCGATCTGCACCATCAGATCCAGGTGATCCTGGTGGATGCGGAGATGCCGGAGATGGACGGTTATGTACTCACCCAGCACATCAAGTCTGACCGGCGTTTCGACAACATTCCGGTGGTGATGCACTCATCGCTGTCGTCGGAAGCGAACCGGTCCATGGGCAAACGGGTGGGCGTGGATTATTACGTACCCAAATTCGACGGAATCATGCTGGCCGAAACATTGAGGCCGCTGTTGTAAAGGATATGGGAAGGGAAAAAGGGAGCAGGGAGAAGGGTAAAACCGACTCCCCGAACAATGGGACTGAAGGCTTTACTCTTCTCCCTTCCCTCTTCCCCCTTCTCCAATTAGGAGGACATTGTGGCTGACCCAAACATGAAGATTCTGGTGGTGGACGACTTCTCGACGATGCGGAGGATCGTGCGCAACCTGCTCAAGGAGCTGGGCTTCGCCAATGTACACGAGGCCGAAGACGGTGTGGATGCACTTAACAAATTGCGCGGCGAAGGCAACTTTGAGTTCGTGGTCTCGGACTGGAACATGCCGAACATGACCGGCATAGACCTGTTGCGCAACATCCGTGGTGATGCCGCCCTCAAACATCTGCCGGTGTTGATGGTCACGGCGGAAGCCAAGCGCGAGAACATCATCGAGGCCGCTCAAGCAGGTGCTTCCGGCTACGTGGTCAAGCCGTTCACGGCGGCCACACTGGATGAGAAGCTGAAGAAAATATTTCTAACTATGCAGAAGTGAGAGATGCCATGACACAAGCCAATAATGATTCTGACGATCTGGAAGCGCTGTTCGACAGCATAGTCTCCGCCAGCGACACCGAGATCCCGTCCGCAAAATCCGCCACTCCCGTTGCGGCCACAGGCGACACACCGGCCGCCCCGACAGAAGTGATCAACAAGATCGGCCACATGACACGTGCCTTGCACGACAGTCTGCGTGAACTCGGCTATGACAAGAACCTGGAAAAAGCGGCGAACGCCATTCCGGACGCGCGTGATCGCCTTAACTACATCGCGACCATGACGCAACAGGCGGCCGAGCGCGTATTGAACGCCACGGAAGCCGCCCAGCCCGTGGTCGAAAAGATCGAAAGCGAGGCCAAATATCTTTCCGGCGAATGGCAGAAACTGTTCGATCAGAAACTGGATGCCGAGCAGTTCAAACAACTGGCGACACGCACCCACGCCTATCTGGTGGAAGTGCCGAAACAGACCAAAGCGACCAATGCCCAACTGACCGAGATCATGATGGCGCAGGACTTCCAGGATCTGACTGGTCAAGTCATCAAGAAGATCATCGAGGTTACGCAGAACATGGAACAGCAACTGGTATCCCTGCTGATCGAGAACGCGCCGCCTTCGGTGAAGATCGATTCCGGCCTGCTGAACGGCCCGGTCATCAACAGCCAAGGGCGCACCGACGTGGTGACCAGCCAGAAGCAAGTCGACGACCTATTGGAAAGTCTGGGTTTCTGACGGATGGCGAACCCGCACACGGCGTACGGCGACAGTGGCGGATCGATTGTTTTAATGTAGTTGCAACAGCGGTTCTGTAGCATCTCCCGCAAGGGTGCGGGATGTCGGATCGCTAGAAATATTGGAGTTCTAAAATGAACGACTTCACAGGCATGGAAGAATTGTTGCAGGATTTTCTTCTGGAGGCATCCGACCTGCTGGCCGATGTGGACAGCAAGCTGATGGAGCTGGAGAAAACACCGAACGACAAGAACACTCTCAACGTGATCTTTCGCGGCTTCCACACCATCAAAGGTGGTGCGGGCTTTCTGAACGCGACGGAACTGGTGACTCTGTGCCACCTGACCGAGAATCTGTTCGACAAGTTGCGCAACGAGCAGTTGCAGCTCAATCCCGGCTTGCTGGACGTCATTCTCGCGGCGACCGGTGAAGTTCGCCTGATGTTCAACGACCTGAGCAGAAGCGCGCAACCACAGCGCGCGCCGCAACCGATACTGGATGCACTGGCCGCCGCACTGGAAGGCAAAGCGGTCTCGCTGAACGGCCCGACCAAAACGGCGGAGCCTGCCGCAGCAGCAGCCGCTCCGGCAGTCTCCGCAGCATTACAAACTGCCGCGCAGAACGGCCCGGATTGGAATGCGCTGTACCAAACCATCGTGGGCGGCGCTGCCGCACCGACTACGCCGACCACAACAGTCGCACCGGTCGCTTCTGCCGCCCCTGCACCCGAGCTCACTGCGGCGCAGATCGATGAAGAGAAGCTCAAACAAAGCGCCTTCGGTCGCCGGGGCGACGATGTCCCCGGTCGCAGCGTACCGTCCGCCAGCCGGCGCGAAGCCGAACCCGTAGCCAAAGACAATACCATCCGCGTCGATACCGACCGTCTCGACCAAGTGCTCAATCTGTCCGGCGAGATCGGCCTGACCAAGAACCGCCTGACCCATCTGCGCAGCGACATCCTGCAAGGTCGCGTGAATGCCGACATACTGAAATCATTGGACGAATCGGTCAGTCAGCTCGACATGCTGGTGGTCAGCCTGCAGAACGCGGTGATGAACACACGCATGCAGCCCATCGGCCGCCTGTTCAAGAAATACCCCCGTCTGGCTCGCGATCTGGCCCGTCAACTCGGCAAAGATGTCGAGCTGGTTCTGTCCGGCGAAGAGACCGAGATCGACAAGACCATGATCGAGGACTTGAACGACCCGCTGGTGCACTTGGTGCGCAACGCGGTCGACCACGGCGTGGAAACCGCCGAGCAACGTTCCGCCGCTGGCAAACCAGTCAAGAGCATGGTGTATCTCGGCGCGCGTCAGGAAGGTGACCATATCCTCATCAGCATCTCGGATGACGGCAAGGGTATGCGTCCGGAAGTGATCCGCAGCAAAGCCATCGAGAAAGGCCTGATCACGCTGGAGGCTGCAAGCGCTCTGGACGAATCCGCCAGCCTGAACCTCATCTTCCTGCCGGGCTTCTCCACCAAGGACGAGATCTCCAGCGTCTCGGGGCGCGGCGTCGGCATGGATGTGGTGAAGACCAACATCTCCAAGCTGAACGGCACCATCACCATCGATTCCGAACCGGGCAAAGGTTCCACCTTCACCATCTCGCTGCCACTGACACTGGCCATCTTGCCGGTACTGCTGTTGCGCCTCAGCGACCAGCCGTTCGCCGTGCCGCTGTCGATGGTGCGCGAGATCATGTCGGTCACCCCGGAAGAACAGCAGCTCATCTCCGGCCGTCCGACCATGGTGGTGCGCGGCGAAGTGTTGCCCGTGAAGTCACTGGCAAAATTGATCGGCTGGGAGGAATCCGGCAAATCCGAGGTCGGCGTGCTGATGCAAGTCGGCAACCAGAGCTTCATCCTTTCGGCAGACGGCTTCGCCGGCCACGACGATGTGGTGATCAAATCGCTGGATACCTTCCGTCCCAAAGGCGTTGCGGGTGTCACCATGTCGAGTGAAGGCGAGATCGTATTGATTCTGGATATCAAAGAGTTGCTCGGCGAAAACGGACATTAAGCCCCGCCCTCTCGCCCGCACCAAAGCGGGCGAGCCGGATCGGGGCCGGACATCCGTCCCGGCGACCATAGAAGTAGTGAGGTAATCATGCAAAGCGATCAGAGAAAGAACCATAACAACAAACTACTCGCATTTATCGTCGTGATCTCGGCGATCTCGGTGTTCATACAATGGACACTGGCGGGCAATACTTCTGCCGCCGTCGAGATCGCACTCCATCTCCTTGTGATCGGCGCGATCTACCTGTTTGTGATCTATCAGGGGAACAAACAGGACAAGATTGAGGAAGCCGAAAAAAGCAACACGGTGCCGAGCGCGGTCGAAAACGTGCTGACCCAGACCCATCCCCAGTTCGCGGCCCAGTTTTCGGGAGCCAGCGGAGACCTGAATCAGGTACAGGATCTGCTCAGTGATGCCATCACCAAACTGCTGGAAAGTTTCGACGGCATGCAGAAACTGATCCACAGCCAGCGCGAGATGTCGATCTCCATCGTCACCGGCAAGAATTCGGATGGCCACCACTCCGAGAACATGGAAGAGTTCATCGTCGAGACCACCCAGACTCTCAAAGACATGGTGGGCAGCATCATCAACAACAGCAAGATCGCCATGGAACTGGTCGACAAGATGGATTCCGTCAAAAGCCAAGTCTCGGGCATCCTTGATGTATTGGGCGAGATCGACGGCATCTCCAAACAGACCAATCTGCTGGCACTGAATGCCGCCATTGAAGCGGCCCGCGCAGGCGAATCCGGGCGGGGCTTTGCCGTAGTGGCCGACGAGGTCAGGAAACTCTCCGCCAGATCCGAGCAATTCAGCCGCCAGATCCGCAACAACGTCAGCGAAGTACATCATGCGATCGTGGACGCGGAAGAATCGATCAGCCGCATGGCCTCGCTGGACATGAATTTTGCGCTGGAATCAAAGAACAAGATCGACGGCACTCTGGTCCATGTGAAAGCCATCAATGAGAACATGATGAGAGTCATCGAAGACCAGAGCGGCGTCACCAACAAAGTGGATGAGGTCGTTGGCCGCGCCATCACTTCGCTGCAATTCCAGGACATGGTAAGACAGTTGATTCAGCATGCGCACACGCGTATAACAGGCATGGAGAGCGCGTGGCTGCGCATGGGGGAATGGGCGGACGAGGCGCAAAAAGGCCAACCCGAAACACTCGAACAAATTTCACGAATGCGCCAGGAAATAAATGATATATTCGCCCAGGCGGAACAATTAAGCGCACGCTCTCCGGTGCGCCAGGACAAGCTGGAATCAAGCGACATCGAGCTGTTCTGACACAATAACTATCCGAAAATTTCAGTAGCGAGGAAGTAATGGCAAAGACGATATTGAGCGTGGACGACTCCAGTTCCATTCGACAGATGGTCGCCTTCACTTTGAAGAGCGCAGGTTACGACATCATCGAAGCGGTGGACGGACAGGAAGGCTTGGACAAAGCCAAGATGAAGACCGTCGATCTGGTGTTGACCGATCAAAACATGCCGCGCATGGATGGGCTGACTCTCATCAAAAATCTGCGCGGTATGCCCGCCTACAAGAGCGTCCCTATCCTGATGCTAACCACCGAATCAAGTGATGCCATGAAAGCCCAGGGCAAAGCGGCCGGCGCGACGGGCTGGATCGTCAAACCCTTCGATCCGCAAAAACTATTGGAAGTCGTCAAAAAAGTCATCGGATAATTCACAAAGACCGGGAAGGGACAAGAGGGAAGGGGGAAGGGTAAAACCCTCCGCACTTCGCACCCTTCTCCCTTGGGCCCCGAAGGGGCGTTTCCTTCCCTCTTCTCTGTTCAAAAGGGTAAGCCACTGCCATGAGTTTCGATCTTAGCCAGTTTTACCAGGTCTTTTTTGAAGAAGCGGCAGAACATCTGAGCAGTATGGAAAGTCTGCTGCTGGGGCTGGATGTGAATGACCCCAGCATGGATGACCTGAATGCCATCTTCCGTGCAGCCCATTCGATCAAAGGCGGAGCAGGCACCTTCGGCTTCACCGACATGATCGAAGTCACCCATGTGCTGGAGACCCTGCTCGACAAGTTGCGCAAACAAGAGATGGCGCTGACCAATGAGATGGTCAATGCCTTTCTGGAAGCGGGTGATGCCATCTCGATGCAATTGGCCGGCCATCGCGACAACAGCGAAGTCGATCAGGAAGTCGTCAAGAACGCGCGCGCCCACCTGGAGCAATTGAGCGCGAACCCATCCGCGGCCCCCGTGGCACAAGCCGCTCCCGCCGCCCCTGCTGCGCCTGCGACACCTCCCAAAGAAGAAGGTTACGGCTTTTTTGCCGATGAACCGGCAACGACT